>JAUNQN010000002.1:25777-120647 GCA_030536145.1 Akkermansia sp. | reverse complement strand
AGGCGTGAAGGCAATTCTCTATGTCATCTGTCGCATTTAACCTTGCAATGAACACAAGAGCGGCATGTGCTGCCACACTTTTTGGGTTATCCGGGGTCAACCACCTCCAGCGGCAGGGTGTGTTCACCCAGGGTGGGGGATTGGATGGTGAGGGTGGCGGGGCCGGGGGCGGTGGCGCGGATGATGGCCAGGAGGCGGCCGTGGAAGAAGCGCTGGTGCGGGTTCCGGGCGCAGACGGGGTCTGTGGGGTCCCCGTTGCAGAAGCCCAGCAGCTCCGCGGGGCCGGAAACGGAGAAGGAGGCGGAGCTTTCATCCGTGGGCACCACCTGGCCGGCTGCATCCGCGGCAGAGATTTCCACGAAGGCGAGCTCACCGGGGCGGAGGGTGGTGCGGTCCGCCTGCAGCTGCATGGCGGTGGCGGGGCCGGTGGTGCGGCGGGTGGCGGTGCACCAGGGCTTGCCGCCCTTTTTCACCACCACCTGCAGGGTGCCGGGCTCATAGGCCACGTTCTCCCAGACAAAGCGGTAGTCGTTCTTGCGGAGGGTGACCTTGCCCTGGGTGAAGGAGCCCGCCCCCTGCCCCTTGCGGCGCACGCCCAGGCTCTTGCCGTTCAGGAACAGCTCTGCCTCATCCCCGCTGGTGAACACCATCACGGGTGTGGCCTGGCCCTCCCGCCCGGGCCAGTTCCAGTGGGGCAGGATGTGGGCCTGGGGCAGCTCCGGGCGCCAGCGGGCCTGGTACAGGTAGTAGATATCCTTGGGGAATCCCGCCAGGTCCATGATACCGAAGTAGGAGCTGCGGCTGGGGGCACCTTCCCCGCGCGCCAGCATGGCGTCGATGAGCGCCTTGCGCTCCCCCTGGGGCATGTCGCCGAAGTTGTTGGCGATGGTCTGGTCCCGGTTGTAGGGGGTGGGTTCCCCGTAGTAGTCAAACCCGGTCCACACGAACATGCCGGCCACGTCCGGGGTGGTATCCTGGGCCTTGTACTCCACATCCGGGCAGGCGGCCCAGGCGGGGGCTGCGGTGCCGTAGGCGCAGACCTGGTAGCCGGCATCGTTGCCCTCTGTCTGGTTCCAGCTCAGGGGGAAGATGTAGTGGTCACGCGTGCCGATGCAGGAGGTGGTTTCCGAGCCGAAGAAGGGGGTATCCGGGAAACGGCGGCGGAACTCCGGGTAGAACCAGGGGCGGTAGTTGAATCCCACCACATCCAGGGTGCGGGCAAAGCCGTTGTCCACCACGCCGTGGGTGTGGCAGGCCACGCTGTACGGGCGGGTGGTATCATACTTGCGGAACTCCTCACGCAGGGCGGCGGAGACAGCCACGCCGCCGGGGGTGGCGCATTCGCTCACCTCGTTGCCGCCGGTCCACATGATCACGCAGGGGTGGTTGCGGTCACGCATCACCAGCTGGCGCACGTCCCGGCGCCACCAGCGGGGCCAGTCCACGCTGTAGCCGTTGGCGCGGTCGTACTTCTGCTCCTGCCAGATATCGAACAGCTCATCTACCACCAGCATGCCGTGGCGGTCGCACAGGTCCAGCACCTGGGGTGCGGGCGGGTTGTGGGACATGCGGATGGCATTGCATCCCATTTCCTTCAGTTTCAGAATCTTGCGCTCATAGGCCTGCTCATGGAAGGCTGCCCCCAGGCCGCCGAAGTCATGGTGCTCGCACACGCCGTTGATCATCACGCGCTCCCCGTTCAGGAAAAAGCCCTCCTTGCGCCACTCTATCCGGCGGATGCCGAAGGAGGTCTCCGCAGAGTCCAGCCCGGCGGCATCATCCAGCAGGGCGGTATGCAGGGAGTACAGCTCCGGCGCGGCGGGGCTCCAAAGCCTGGGGGCCTGCACCGCCAGCTGCTGCGTGACGGTGCAACTGCCCCCGGCGGGCACGGTTACGGGCGCGGAAAGGTCGGCAGCCTCCCCCAGCCGCTGCTGCACGCGCACCGTGGCGGCGGCGGCACCGTGGTTCTCCACCGTGGTTTCCACGCACACGGTGGCGGAATCCCGCCCCACCTGCGGCGTGGTGACGCGCACGCCCCACTGGGCCAGGTGCACGGGCTTCTTCTTCACCAGCCACACATGGCGGTAGATACCCGCACCGGGGTACCAGCGGGAGGAGAGCGGCAGGTTGCTCACCTCCACCGCCACCAGGTTGCGCCGGCCCGGCTCCAGGTAGGGGGTGATATCCACGCGGAAGGAGCTGTAGCCGTATGCCCATTCCCCCGCCAGGCGCCCGTTCACGAACACGCGGGGGTGGGACATCACGCCGTCGAAATCCAGGTACCAGCGGCCGCTGCCTGCGGAGAAATCCGCCGGCACGTCAAACTCCTTGCGGTACCAGCCGCAGCCGTTCCAGGGCAGCTTGCCCGTCTCGTTCGGCTCTGCGGGCAGCACGGGGCTCTCCACGGCCCAATCATGCGGCACCTGCACCGGGCGGAACCCCGCCGCCCACAGCGGGGAGTGCGCGGCATCCACCCCGGCGGGGGGCTGCACGGCGGGGGCGGCAGTCTCGTCATACCCCGGCATGGCGGGGGCGCAGCGCTCGGCATCCGGCAGGGAGGCGGGGTCCACGGGGCCGAAATACTTGAAATGCCAGCCGCTGTCAAAGTTCTCCCGCGGTTCCCCGGCGGCACACAGGCCGCCCGCCAGGGCAGCCAGCACAGCCAGGTTGCGGGATACGGCGGCCACTGCGCGCCGCAGTCCGGGGATGGGATTCTCTCTGCCGTTCATGCCCGCCATGTTAGCACAGGGGGCATGCCAAGGCGAGCAAAAAGGCCGTGCCGCAGCGGACCCGCACGCACCCGGTATTCAGTATACGCTTGACGCGGCAGGGAAAGTGTGCCAGAGTCTTGGGCGGTATGAAGCTTGTGCTTTCCCTGACAGACCAGAGTTTTGCCGCCACCAAGTCCGTGGGTATCTTCAACGTGAGCATGGGCCTGGCCAAGGGGCTGATGCAGTGCCCGGAGGTGGAGGAGCTCCACATACTGGGCAATGCGGAATGCAGCTCCCATTTCCGGGATGTGCCGCCGCACGTGCATATCCACCTGGCGGACAAGCCCGTGCCGGGCAAGTTCAGCCGCATCTGGTGGGACCAGGCGGGCGTGTGCAACGCCATCCGCCGCATTGGGGCGGACTGGGCCATCCTGCCGAAGGGATTCCCGCCGTTCTTCCCCGCACTGGGGCACACGCGCCTGGCATGCTACCTGCATGACGTGAACTGGGAATACTACACAGGCCCCACCGCACCGGGGGATTCCCCCTTCCCGGCACATGAGCTGCTCTATTTCCGCACCCTAGGCCTGCGCGCGCTGGAGGTGGCGGACGTGGTGCTCACCTCCACCCGGTTCAACAAGGCCCGCTACCACGCCTACAACCCGCAGGCAAACGTGGCCGTGGCAGGCATAGGGTTCGACACCCCCGCCCGCCCCGCCCCGGCACAGCCCGGGCGTGATGTCCTGTTCTACGTATCCCCCTACCCGCACAAGCTCACCGCGCTGGGCATAGAGCGCCTCAGCGCCTGGCTGGCACAGCGGCCGGATGCGCAGGATATCCGCATCCACCTGGTGGGGCGCCTGCCGCAGGGCACCGCCCTGCCCTCTGCCCAGTGGGTGCAGCACGGCCGCATGCCGGGGGAGGAACTGGACCGCCTGATGCGGGAAACCTGCCGCACCGCCGCCTACTTCTCCGCGTATGAGGGATTCGGCATGCCCCCGGTGGAATGCCTGCGCGCCGGCCTGCCCTGCGTGGCCTCCGACCTGCCGCCCATCCGGGAGAACATTCCCGCACGCTACCTCTTTGATTCTTCATCGGAACAATCCTTCATCCGCACCATGAACGCAGCGTACGACAACCCGCGCACAGACGACACCCCGGCCTACCCCACCTGGCGGGAGGTGGCGCAGCGCTGCGTGCGCGCCCTGCAAAACAATAGCTGAACAGTCGTGTTTTTCACTTGCAATGCCTGCTTGAAAAGCGCATAATGCGGCCCGCAACCTATGTCCAAAACCTGTGCCATCTTCACCCATTTCTGCGGCCTGCAGCGCACGCTGACGTGCCTGCGCCGCCTGGCACAGCAAACCCGCCCGGCGGATGGCATCGTCGTCATCAACAACTCCGCCGCGGACAACCCCGACCTGGCGGAGATACGCGCCCTGGCAGACGAGCTGTTCGGCGCGGGATTTGTGCGTATCCTGCAGATGGAGGCCAACCTGGGCAATGCCGGCGGCTGCGCCCGTGGCATACAGTATGCCTTTGAAACGGAAGGCGCGGACTACGTGTGGATACTGGACGATGACTCCTGGCCGCGCCCGCACACGCTGGAGAGGCTGCTGGCCGCCCCGGAGGAGGAGGACCTGGTACGCATGAGCCTGGTGGTGGATCCCGCCAAGGGAGACGAGCTGAGCTGGCCGCTCACCATCCCCGGCTCCTCCGCCGCCCGCCCGTGGGACAACGCCACCGTGCGTGCGGAACTGCCGGAAGGCAACCTGATACCCAGCCGCGGCGGCTGGCTGGGTGCCCTGTACCCCCGCGCCGCCTGGCAGAAGGCAGGCCTGCCCACAGAGGCGCTTTTCATCCGCGGCGAGGACGAGGAATACCCATGGAAGGTGCGCAACGCCGGATTCCGCTTTGTCACCGTGCGGGATTCTGAGCTGGAGCACCCCTCCTCCGCCCGCCCGCTCATCCACTACCGCGTGGGCGGCAAGCACTTCTTCTATGAGCCGGGGCTGCCCATCTCCCGCGTCTACTACAAGGTGCGCAACTGGGCCTGGCTCCAGCGCCTGCAGCGCCCCCACCGCTATGCCCTGCGCTTTGCCGCCTGCATGGCCTACCTGGTCCTCTGCTGCAACGGCATGCTCGCCGGCGGTGATTTCCGCCTGCGCCATGTATACACCCTGCTCCGCGCCCTGCACAACGGCTTTTACGGCAAGCTCAGGCCCTACTGATTTTTTTGCCCCGTTTTGCAAAATTTGTCTTTACAAACAAGAATTTCACGCTATAATCTGCGTCCCGATACGTAAAGCTTCTCCATCAATCAACCATTAACCAGACACAGACATCATGAAAGTTCTTTCCTCACTCGCCTCCATGAAGCGCCGCCACGCTGACTGCCAGATCGTGAAGCGCAAGGGTACGCTCTACGTCATCTGCAAGAGCAACCCCAAGTTCAAGGCTCGCCAGGGCGCTACCGCCGGCACCCGCCTGAGCAAGAAGGGCGTCAAGTAAGCTCATCTTTCCATCCCTGCCCCGCGCAGGGTGAAAAACAAGACCGGCAGTTACCCTGTTCCGGTCTTTTTCTTTTCCGCCATGCAGCAGAACACCG
Organism: Akkermansia sp.; assembly: GCA_030536145.1. GTDB lineage: Bacteria > Verrucomicrobiota > Verrucomicrobiia > Verrucomicrobiales > Akkermansiaceae > Akkermansia. The sequence continues at coordinate 115,328 of JAUNQN010000002.1, read as the reverse complement.
TCCGCACCCGCATCTTTCCCATAGGGGATTTCACCTTTGATTCCGGTGAAACGCTCCCCGGCATCCAGCTGGCCTATGAAACATACGGCACCCTGGCGCCGGACAAGGGGAACGCGCTGCTGCTCTTCCATGCGCTCACGGGCAGCCACCACGCCCACGGGTACAACGCCGACCTGCCGGAGGCCGGCTCCTTCTGGCGGCCGGAGAACCACAGCGGCTGGTGGGATACCATGATAGGCCCGGGCAAGCCGCTGGATACGGACAAGTATTTCATCATCTGTGCCAACTACCTGGGCAGCTGCTACGGCAGCTCCGGCCCCGCCTCCATAGCGCCGGACGGCGAGCCCTGGGGCAGCCGGTTCCCCATGGTGAACGCCAAGGACCAGGCGCGCGCCCAGGTCATGCTGCTGGACAGCTTCGGCATAGACCGCTTCTACGTGGTGGGCCCCAGCCTGGGCGGCATGCTCTCCCTGTGCGTGGCAGACCTGTGCCCGCAGCGCGTCAAGAGCGTCATCAGCATAGGCTCCGGCTATGAGCCGCAGATAGACCACCAGCTCTGCGGGTTTGAGCAGGTGCTGGCCATAGAGCTGGACCCGGACTACCGCGCCGGCCGCTACCCGCTGGACACCCCGCCCAACCGCGGCCTGGCCCTGGCACGCATCATCTGCCACAAGCTCTTCGTATACCAGAAAGGCCTGGCGGAGCGCGCCCGCAAGGGCGTGTGCGACCGCAAGGGCATGCTTACCTGGTATGAGCCCACCCGCAACACGGAAAGCTACATGCTCCACCAGGGCACCAAGTTCGCCCTGCGGTTTGACGCCAACGCCTACATCCGCATCATCAACCTCTGGACCGGGTTCGACTTTGCCCGATTCAGCGCAGAGGGGGACATAGACGCCGCCTTCCGCCGCTTTGCCCGGCACGGCATCCCGTTCATGATTTTCTCCATCAGCACGGATTGCTGCTTCTCCCCGGAATCCGCGGAGCAGTTCCACCGCCGCCTGGTGGAAAACGGCGTGGAGGCAGAGTACAAATGCATCCAATCCATGAAGGGGCATGACTCCTTCCTGCTGGAGCCGGAGCTGTACGCGCAGGAGATAGCGGCCTACCTGAGCCGCTGATTCCGCCCCGCAGCAAACTTTTTTTGCATTTTTGCTTTTTGCTGCTTGCCACGGCGGGGCAGGCGTGGTAGAGTAGCAGGGTAAACTTAACTTTTACACACATGAAAGTATCTGCGCTTAAGAAAAACGTAAAGGCCGGTTTCACTCTCATCGAGCTTATGGTGGTGATTGCCATTCTGGCCAGCATGGCTGTTATCGGCGGCAACGCCTACCTCAGCCACATGAAGGATGGCGACCGCCAGGTGGCTCAGTCCAACCTCCAGTCCGTCCACAAGATTCTCGGCCAGTTCAAGGCAGACCAGACCTGCTACCCCTGCGACAGCACAGCTGAAAAGCTGCAGGAGGAGAAGCCTGACCTGAACTTCGGCGAGCTGACCGGCGAGTACTCCAACAACTACTTCCGCCAGGTGTTCTACAGCGCTGCCAACGAGTCTGAGAAGCCCTTCTTCGCCAAACTGGCCGTGGCCGGCAAGGCCACCAAGGAGGCCGACGAGCGCGTGGCCAACGGTGCCGCCCTGTCCAAGGGTGAGAACGGCATGTCCTACGTGCTGCGCAAGAGCACCGACGACCCCAACCGCAAGGAGGCTGTCACACGCCTGAACGCCCCCCTGGCTTTCTGCAGCCTGTACCCCTCCGACACCCCCTACTCCGGTGACAACATGGTGTTCGACATGAGCTCCTACGACGGCCAGGCCCTGGTGCTGTTCAGCGACGGTTCCGTGAAGAACCTGAAGGACAGCCTGGAGGAGGACGACGCCGACGAGGCCAAGGGCACCCTGCAGAAGGGCAAGGACGTGTTCCCGGCCACCAAGAAGGGCCGCGACATTGCCGGTGACTACTACGTGCTCACCCCGGACCTGTAAAGCACCCCCCTGCACCGAACAGATTCACAAACAGCCGCAGTTCCGCAAGGGACTGCGGCTTTTTTCCGTGCCCTCCCCCGCCAAGGCCCGGGCGGAGGGCATGCGCAGAAAAAGCCCGCCGCTCCCGTGAGGGGGAGCGGCGGGCCCGTGGTTTGGGAAAAGGGCGCGCGGGCTAGCAGTTAGACCGGCAGGCCCAGGGCCTCGTTCGCCAGCATCTGGCAGCTCTTGAGGTCCGTCTTGCCGGTGGGCAGCATGGGAATGCGCTCCACGGGCACAATCTCACGCGGGCACCACAGGCGCGGCAGCCCCTGGGCCACCAGGTCCTCCTTGATCTTGGCCAGCGCATCGGTAAGCTTGGAGTGGTGCACGGCGGAGAGCAGCACCAGCGCCTCGCCCTTCTTTGCATCCACCACGCCCATGATGATGACCGGGCGGCCGGAAAAGCCCTCCGGCTTGGTGATGCAGGACTCGATGGACTGCTCCACCACCTCGTGCGGCACCATCTCTCCGCCAATCTTGGAGAAGCGGGAGCGGCGGCCGCCGATGCTCAGGATGCCGTTCAGGTCCACGCTGGCCAGGTCGCCGGTCTTCAGCCAGCCGTCCTTCAGGATTTCCTTGTTCAGGTCCTCTCGGCCAATGTAGCCCTGGAAAATGTTCACGCCCTTGATCCAGAGCATGCCGGGCTTGGTAATGGGCAGGCGCACGTTGTCGTCGTCCGGGTCCGTGATACGCACGGCATGGCCGGGCAGCAGCTGCCCCACGGAGCCAAACTTGTACTCCGGCATGAAATAGGGCATGCCGGGCTTGGGGCCGATGACGCGCATGCAACAGGCCACCACGGGAGAGGCCTCCGTGAGCCCATACCCTTCCATGAGGTGGATACCGCACTTCTCGAAAAACTCATCCTCCACGGGCTTCTGGAGCTTCTCCGCACCCACCATGAAATGGCCCACGGACTTGAAGGTGTCCTTGTTGGCACGGCGCATCATGCTGCGGGCAAAGGTGGGGGTGGTGGCAATCATGCGGCACTTGTGCTTCACCACCAGCTCATTCAGGCGCTTGGCATCCAGCGGGCTGGGGTAGGTGACCATGGTAAGGCCGTATGCCAGGGGCATGAGGGCGCACACCGCCAGGCCAAAGCTGTGGAAGATAGGCAGGCAGGCCAGCACGGCGGAGCCCACGGGCATGAACATCTTGCACTGCAGCTGCATGAGCTGGCCCACCAGCATGCGGTGGCTCAGGCTCACGCCCTTCGGCACGCCGGAGGAGCCGCTGGTGAACAGCAGCACCGCCTCGTCATGCCCGTGGTACTTGTCCAGCGCAAACACGCGGCTGACCATGGACATGGGCGCAAACTTGGCAAAGGCCACCCAGGTGGCCAGCCTGGCCGTGCCAATCTGGTTGAACACGTCCTCCATGTAAATCATCTTCTTGTTCTCCGGCCAGGGGAACAGGCTCATCTTCTCCTTGAAGGGGCGGGTGGTGATAAAGCGCTTGATACCGCTCTGGCGGCGGATGCTCTCAAAGCCGGATTCGGATGAGGTGTAGTTGATGTTCACCGGCACCACACCGGCCAGGAAACAGGCCAGGTCTGCGATGATGCCGCCCTTGCTGGGGGGCATGAGCACGCCCACGCGGCGCTCCTTCACGTTCTTGGAAATCCAGCGGGCCATGGCCATGGCCACACCCAGCAGCTTGCCGTACTCCATGGACGTATCGTCCGCGCCTTCCTCCAGGCGCACATGGGAGTACTTGCGCATGCTCTCCACCAGCATGCGCGCCAGGGAGGTCTCCACCTGCGGCTGGTGGGAGAAATAGTAGGAGGATGCCTGCAGCCAGGCATCCAGCACGCCCTCTGCCGCCATGGGGCCGGGGGCCAGCTTGGCGCACACCTCCACCACGGCGCGGTCGTACTCCGGCTCATCCGCCATCACGCGCTCGAATCCATCCCGGTAAAAGCCCACGAACACGGGCACCGGGGCAATATGCAGCGCGGAGAAAAACTCCATGACGGGTTCCGGCACATCACTCACGCAGGAGGCGTGGCGGACCGGCGTGCCCGGTACGAACAGCACGGACCTGCCCGCGGCAAATTCCCCGCGGATGCGCTCACGCAGGCCGCGGCTGTCCTTGCCGGCAAAATCAAAGCGTATCAGGGAGCTCTCCCGCTCCATGTAGTCTACCATGGCCACCTCAGGCAGGAAATGGTGGCCCACCAGGAAAGTCACAGAGCCGGTGCCGCCCATGGCCTCCACCAGGACGAGCAGCGTATCCATATCCATGCGGCTGGGGATGTACAGAGCCGGGGTGCGGCTCAGCCTATTCTCTCCGTATAAATGAACTTTGCCCATGTCGGGGTATGCTATAGCATGCTCTAGCTTTTATGTCAACTGCTTTTTCATCCAGAACACCGAACAGGGGGAGCCCCCCGCAGGCCACCCCTGCCCCGCCGCGCCGTATGCGCCGCAGAATCAGCACATAGCGTGCGGCTCTCTCGCGCGTACGCGAGAGAGCCGCCAAAAACGCGTTTTCCGGCACCATGAATCAGGGCAGATTGCAGCCGCGCAACTCCGCCAGCCGGCGTATCACCTGCCCTATGACATTTGCCGGGCAGGATGCCCCCGCCGTGATACCCACTTTCAGCACGCGCTGCATGTCCGCCGCCCCGGCGGGCAGCGGCTGTTCCGTCTCCTCCCTGGCCTCAAAGTCATAGCAGCGTATGCGCTGCACGCTCTCCAGGCAATCTGCGGATTTCACAAAGTAGGTATGCACCCTGCTGTGGGCAATCTGGGCCAGGTGGGTGGTGTTGGAGCTGTTGTAGCCGCCTATGATCATCATGGCGTCCAGGTCCTGCTCCAGCAGCTTGAACAGGGCATCCTGGCGGTCCTGGGTGGCATCGCAAATGGTGTCGAACACGTGGAAACGGGCATCGCTCCCGTCGCGCGCCACCACGGCGGCGCGCAGCATTTCCTGAATCCGCGCAGTCTCGCTCTTCAGCATGGTAGTCTGGTTGGCCAGACCTATCTCCTGCAGGTGCAGCTCCGGGTCGAACCCCGGGGAGACGCAGGCGGAGAAATGCTCCATGAAAGTGGCCTTGTCCAGCTTGCCGCAGATGAAATCCGCCACCAGGCTGGCCTCCTTCTCATTGTAGATGACAATGTAGTTGCCCTTGCCGTCCTTGCCGCGGGACTGGGAGGCGGTGGCCATGCTCTCCTCGTGCCTGGCCTTGCCGTGGATGACGCTGGTCACCCCTGCGGCGGCGTAGGTGCGCACGCGCTGCCACACCTTGATGACATTGCCGCAGGTGCTGTCCACCAGCTGCACGCCGCGCTCCTCCAACAGTTCCCGCAGGGGAACCGGCACGCCGAAGGCGGGCATGATGACCACGTCATCCTCCCCCAGGGCATCATACAGCGGGTCCTTGAAATTCCACGGCAGGTGCAGCATTCCCAGGGCATCCAGCTGCGCGTTCACCTCCGGGTTGTGGATGATTTCACCGATGAGCCAGATGCGCTTGTCCGGGAAAAGGCGGCAGGCGGAATAGGCAATCTCGATGGCGCGCTTCACGCCGTCGCAAAAGCCGAAGGCATCCGCCAGGTAGAGCTCCAGGTTCTCCATGCGCAGGCAGTTTCCGTTGGCACGTATGCGGTCCACCAGCTCGCTGGAGTAGCGGCCCACGTCCTTTTCCACCTGCTCGCGGATTTCCGGGCGGCGTACGTTTACGGGGCGGCGGGGCTTCTTGTCGTTCATGGTTCTGTGTGTGTATGTTGTATCAGTGAATCAGCGGGGAAGGTTCAGGGCCTCGCACACCAGCAGGTGGCAGCCTTTCAGGTCCAGCTTTCCGGTGGGCAGCACGGGTATGTTTTCCACGGGAATAATCTCCCGCGGGCACCACAGGCGGGGGATTCCGGCGGCCACCAGCTGCTCGCGGATGACCTCCAGCCCCTGGTCCAGGTTGGCGCGGTGCACGGCAGAGAGCAGCACCAGCGCCTCTCCCTTCTGCGCATCCGGGGCACCCATCACCGCCACGGGGCGGCCGGTGAATCCCTCCGGCAGCACCAGGCGGGAATCCACGGCATGCTCCACCACCTCATGCGGCACCATCTCGCCGCCTATCTTGGAGAAGCGGGAGCGGCGTCCGCCCAGGGTCAGCATGCCGTTCAGGTCCATGCTGGCCAGGTCCCCGGTCTTGAACCAGCCGTCGCGCAGCACGCGGGCATTCAGGTCATCCCGCCCCACGTAGCCGTCGAACACGTTGGCACCCTTCACCCACAGCATGCCCTGCTCTGAAAGCGGCAGGGGCACATCATCATCATCCGGGTCCGTGATACGGGCGGCCATGCCGGGCATGAGCTGGCCCACGGTGCCCAGCCCGTAGGCCTGCACATAGAACGGCTGCTCCGGGGTGGGGCCTGTTTCCGTAAGGCTGCAGGAGACCACGGGGGAGCACTCCGTGAGCCCGTAGCCCTCCTTGAGCTTCACGCCGCAGCGGTCGCGGAACTCCTCCGCCAGGCTCTTCTGCAGCTTCTCCGCACCCACCACAAAATAGCTCACGCTCTTGTAGGTATCCGCATCCGCGCGGCGCAGCATGCTGCGGGCAAAGGTGGGCGTACTGACCACCAGGCGGCACTTGTGCCTCACTATCAGCTCATTGAGCTTCTTGGCATCCAGCGGGCTGGGATAGGTGACCATGGAGATGCCGTACACGGCGGGCAGCAGCATGCTCACGCTCAAGCCAAAGCTGTGGAAGAACGGCAGGCTGGCCAGGATGGCGCTGCCGTGCGTCATATCCAGCTTGCAGTTCATCTGCATCACCTGCGCCACCAGCATGGTGTGGGTCATGCTCACGCCCTTCGGCTCACCGGAGGAGCCGCTGGTGAACAGCAGGGCCAGCTCATCCGCGCCGCGGCGCTTGTCCAGGTCCAGCACACTGGTCACCAGGCCCATGGGGGCAAACCTGGCAAAGGCCACCCAGGAGCCTATCTTGGCCATGCCCAGGTTCTTGAGCTCACGCTCAATCAGGATCAGCTCCGCGGCGGGCGGCCAGGGGAAATGCGGCAGCTTGGCCATAAAGGGCCGGGCGGTGATAAAGCGCTTGATGCCGCTCTGGCGCTTGATGCTCTCAAAGGCGGCCTCCGACGAGGTATAGTTGATGTTCACCGGCACCAGCCCGACGATGATACAGGCAAAATTGGCAATCACGCCACCCTTGCCGGGCGGCAGCAGGATACCCACGCGCGGCTCATGCACATTCTCCTTCAGCCAGCGGGAAAAGGCAATGGCCACGCCCAGCAGCTTGCCGTACTCCAGCCCGGTGTCATCCAGCCCGTCCTCCAGCCGCACGCCGGAATACTTGCGCAGCCCCTCCACCAGCAGGCGCGCCATGGAAGTCTGAAGCTGCGGCAGCACCGCATAGTGCCGGGAGCCTGCCTCCATCCATGACTCCAGGCAGCGGTCCGCCGCCAGCGGGCCGGGCGCCAGCTTGGGCATAATCTCCACCACGGCGGAATCATAGCTGGTGCGCTCCGTGTACGCATGGTGGATACTGTTGCGGTAAAATCCCACAAACACGGGCACCGGGGCCAGGTGCAGCGCCGCCAGCTGCGCCATGAAGGGCAGCGGCACATCACTCAGGCATGACATGTCACGGTTCGGCGTGCCCGGCACAAACAGCACGTCATGCCCGCGCTGGTGCTCCTCCAGTATCCGCACGCGCATCTCACGGCTGTCGCTCGTGCGGAAATCAAAGCACAGCATATTGCCGCTGCGCTCCATGTAGCGCATCATGCGCCGCTCCGGGGCCAGGTTCTTCTCCACCAGGAATGTCACGCTCCGCAGCCCGCCCAGCGCTTCCACCAGGACGTGCAGCGTTCCCATGTCCATACGGCACGGTACATACAGTGACGGCTGGGAGGTTATGTTCCCCTCCCCACATAAGCGCACTTTTGCCATAACTCGTCCACTATAGCACACCCCTGCCCGTTGTCAATAGGCAAAAGCCAACAACACGCGCAGTACGCGCGCCGTGAAAAACGCGGGCACCCTTCCGCAAGCGGCTTGACGCTGCAGGGATTTTGGGATAGACTGCACACAGCACCATGACCCCCGCATGCAGCACAGAACCGGCACCGGCCGTGGCTATCCTGTACATTGCCACAGGCCGCTATATCACCTATTTCCAGGAATTCTACGAGACGGCGGGGCGCTATTTCCTGCCGGACTGCCGGCGGCACATCATCCTATTCACAGACAGCACGGACCCCGCCCTGCAGCGGGACGACGTGACGGTGGTTCCGGCAGAGCAGAAACCCTGGCCGCACGCCACGCTCATGCGCTACCACCTGTTCCTGGAGCATGCAGGGCTGTGGCAGGGGTATGACTATGTGTTCTTTATCAATGCAAACTACCGCTTCTACCGCCGCATAGGGCAGGAAATCCTGCCCGGACCGCAGGACGGCGGCCTGGTGGCGGCCCTGCACCGCGTATCCGTAAAGCGCAAGCCGGACCGCTTTACCTACGAGCGGCGCCCGGAATCCACCGCCTGCATTCCCCTGGGCAACGGGCGGCACTATTTTGCCGGCGGGTTCAACGGCGGTACCACTGCCGCCTTCATGGAGATGGCACGCGCCCTGCGGGAGCAGATTGATACGGATGCGGCACGGGGAATCACCGCAGTGTGGCATGACGAGTCCCACCTGAACCGCTACCTGCTGGACCGCCCGGTGAAAGTGCTGCCGCCCACCTTTGTATGGCCGGAGGAAGCCGTGCGCTGGTACAACCGGTGGCGTATCTTTGCCGGCCCGCGGGACAAGCGCCGCCTGGGCGGCCACGCCTGGCTCCGCGGCCAGGAATAGGGGGCAGGAAAATCAGTCGCGGCCATCCAGCACAGACTCAATGGCCGGCATGCGCGTCTCCGGCAGGAACTGCGGGGCAGCGGCAGCTATGCGGGCGCGCAGCTCCTGCAGGCGCTCTGGCCCGGCCAGCAGTCCACGCAAGCCCTGCAGCAGGGCCTGCGTACTGTTCTCCGTCACCACGCACAGGTCATCCTGGTACCGCTCAGGCTCAGCCAACACGCGGGTGGATACCACAGGAAGCCCCAGCACCAGGGATTCCGTAACCACGGTGCTGAACCCCTCCAGCAAGGAGGAGCAGACAAAAAGGTCACAAGCCGCCATGTAGGCGTACGGGTTCTGCCGGAAACCGGCCAGCCACACATAATCCTGCATATTGTGGGCAGCCACGTACTGCTCGTACAGGGGGCGCTCTGCGCCATCCCCCAGCAGCCACAGCTCCACGGAACACCCTTCCTCCCGCAGGCGGCACACACACTCCAGCAACCGCAGGAACCCTTTCTGCGGCGTAAAGCGGCCGGAGCTCACCAGGCGCACGGCGGCACGGCGCGGCGGCAGCTCCACCGGTGACGCTGCCTTGCCCAGTATTTCATCCACATCAATGGGATTGTACACCGTCACCACCCTGGCTGCGGGATTGTAGCGGCGGCGCAGGCCGGCGGCGGCACTGTTGGACACGCAGACCAGGGCGGCAAAGCCTTCCAGCGCCGCCTTTTCCTTGGCGCGGCTGCGGAACCAGTGCTCCAGCGAGGGCATCTTCTCCAAATCCGTATGCACCCATGCCAGGCGGCGCACGCCGGGGCGTGCGGGAGCCGTGCCCAGCAGGCGGGTGGGGCAGCCCTCCAGGAACGCCACCTCCACATCATGCCCCTTGGGCACAAACAGGCGGTACGCCCAGCTGCCCGGCAGCCACTTGTGGATGAGGTTGCGCTTCTTTTTCTGCCACCAGCGCCGCCAGCCGCGCATGCGGGCCACATCCCCCACCAGCGCCACATAATGGTCCGCATACTCCCGCACCTGCGGAACGTACACGCCGATATCCTGGATGCAGCACACCGTCACCTCGTAACGCGCCTTGTCCAGAAAATGCACCAGGGTGGCAAGCACCTTCTCCGCACCGCCGCCCTCCAGGCTCTCTAACCGCAACCCCACCTTCTCGCGCCGGGCCGCCGCCCGGGGGGGGGACCGGCGGCCGCCCGGCAGCCCGCCGCGTGCGGCACGGCGGCTTGTCCGCACAGAATTGAGCCACACCTTCAGCCGCCGCAGCGGCTTGAGCGCGGCATGCAGCACCCGCCCAGCAGGGCCGCGCCCGCGCGGGGGCTCCGTGCAGGCGGCATCCTCCGTGCCGCCCGTTATGTCTGAAACGGTGCCGCCCTGGGAAAACAGCGTGGGGTACAGGGCATACACCTCCACCCCCAGGGCATCCCCCAGGTAATTGCGGTAAAATGTATCCACCGCGCGGTAGCGGGCCAGCCAGCCCCACACGTCCCGCCCCTCCGGCAGGGCGGCCAGCACGGCATCATACGCCTCTGCGGAAAGCACATAGGCATGCGTGGCCAGCACCCCGTCCACCTGCCACAGGTCAAGCCCGCCGCCCCCCAGGCAGCGGTGCCCACGCGGGGCCGGGCGGTTGAACCCCCAGTAGAGCATATACGGCCCGCCCAGCTGCTGCACGGCACGCGCAAGCAGCCCTGCCGCGCCCTGCTGCGGGGTGTACACCACATCATCCTCCAATATCAGCACACGACGCCAGCCGGCCTCCCTGGCCATGAGAATAGCCTTGCGGTGGGACAGGGTGCAGCCGGCGGCCCCGGCCCAGTAGCCGGCGCGCTCCCCGGTGCGGGCCGTAAACCAGGGCGGTTCCCCGTAGCCGGGAATCTCCCGCCCCACCACGGCGCTCATGCGGTGCAGCAGGTGCGCCGGGATATGGCAACCCACATTCGCCATAAAGGATTCCAGGCGGTCCGGGCGGCTGTCCATGTTGATGAGGACCACCCCGTCAACAAACTCCCAGAGGCTGTCAGATACATGCTCCATAGGCTACAAGGGAACAGGGATTAAACCCGCAGCCAATCCTGCGGCAGGATACCCCGGGCCTCCGGGTTGCGCTCCGCCCACAGGCGGGGAGCCACCACCACGCGCTGCGGGTGCTCCATGAGCCAGGCACCCCACCAGCTGAACGTGCTGTTGGCTATGATGGCGTGGCGGCAGTGGCGCATCAGGTTCAGGTCCTGCACGGGATTCTCCACCGTGTTCACCCGCACGCAGGTGAAAGGCAGGTCCGTGGCGTAGTTCTGCTCCACCCAGTCCGGGTCGTCGGAGAAGATGAAGAGGTGCAGCGGGGCATCCACGCGCTCCTGCAGGCGGCGCTCCGCCTCCGCATAGTACTCCGGCGGGCATACGCCGAACACGGCGCTGTTCTTGGGGTTCAGGTAATCCCCGCGGCGCACGTGCACGGCCACGGCACCGTCCCCCGCGGCGGCTATGCGCTCCAGCATGGCGCGGTTGGCCTCATCCAGCGTGCTGTTGTCCACCACAAAATCACGCAGCAGCTCTGCGCGCACCGGTTCTGCAAACGCGGCCTTCTGGAAAAAGCCGCGCAGCACGCTCACGCGGGGGAGCGAGGTAAGGCTCTGCTCCGTAAGGTACAGGTCACGCTCCTTGTACAGGTTGCGGCGCAGGTGCAGACTGCGCCACAGCCCCGGCAGCAGGGAGCCGTACACCAGGCGCGTGGTATGGGCGGGCTCCACCACCGGCAGGCTCAGCCGGAACTGACCCAGCGCATAGCTGCGCGGCGTGGCGCACCGCAGCCTGCCGCCAAACTCCGGGAACCAGCCCACATCCAGCTTCACCTGCCCGGGGCAGTATTTCTCCAGCAGTTTGGCAAAGGCGTACTGGAACATCTGGTTGCCCAGGCCGTCGGACAGCTTCACCACCTTCTCCCCGCCGTGAACCGTCTTCTCCCCGAACAAGCGGGTGCGGAGACGGTAGCAGCTGAAATCATAGGACTGGCGCAGCATGTTCAGCGGGTTCCGGCGCAGGCGGTGGCGCCCGGCCAGCTCTCCGTGCTCCCTGCGGTGCCAGGCCTTGGTCTCGTCATGCCCCAGGATTACCCGCTCCACCTGGCGGTAGAAGTTGTAGCGCCCAATCATGAGCCGGCGCGCCTCCTTGATATAGGGCTCGCGCTTCTCGTACTCGTTGTTGGCCACGGCCTCGCGGATGATGCGCAGGGCTTCCTCCGGGTCATGCAGGGGAATGGGGATAAAGCTCTCCGGCGGCAGGATTTCACCCAGGCGCGGGTCCCCCGCATAGAAGGTCAGGCAATGCGCCAGCAGCGGGTCTGAAATCTTGTCCGTCCAGTGGTAGGGGGCTATGCAGTTCTCCACCGCCACATGGTACTTGTAGGGGCCCAGGGCCTCTGCCTTGCAGGCAATCTCCTTCACGCCGCGGCCGTACCAGTCCATCTCCGGCAGGTGCTTGGCCAAGTAGCTCACCAGGCTGAAACGGTTGTGGTGCTCCGTGTGGCGCATCTGCTTGGCGGAACACACGGTGGAGATTTCCTTCGTCTTGGCGTAGTCCGGCATGCTGAACGCCTCCTCCAGGGAATAGCCGGCCTGCCAGTGCAGGCTGCCCTCCCCGTACAGGTGGCGCGGGTGCGGCATCACCTCCGGGCTGTGCGTGGTCAGCACGTACTCAAACTGCCGCACATAGCAGGCGGGGTACAGCTTGATGCTGGGCGGCTCCTGGGTCACCAGGATGGTGTGGCTCTGCGGGCAGGCCAGCTTCTCCAGCTCCCCCACCACGCTCCCCATGTCCTTGCGCGGAAAATCGTCATACACCACCACCCAGTCGTAATCCCGGCAGGAGGCGGAGGAGATGAACACGCAGGCCCCCAGCTTGAAGACATAGTCGTACGCATCATCGCAACTGGGCGTGATGACTTTCACCAGGATTTCCCCGGAGCCTTCCTTTCTGCTGTATTCCATCAGGCGTGCGGATACAAGTGTTACCGCCGCCAGTATAGCCCATACAGGCACGCGGTGCAAGTTCAAATGCCGCACATATCGCCAAAAGCCCCCCTTTGTCCTTGCCATCCGCCCGTTCCTGTGGTAGCATACGCGCGTTCCCATGATTGAGACCCGTGAGCAGCTGCACGATTGGAAACTGCGCGCCGACAGGCAGCCGCAGGGCCGCACCGTGCTGGACCTGGAGGCTGACAGCCTGCACCGCCACCGTGAAAAGCTCTGCCTTATCCAGTATGCGGATGAGGACGGCGTGTGCATCATCGACCCGCTGGCCGTGGACGACATGGGAGACTTTACCCGCTGGCTGCAGGGCGCAGACGTGTGGATGCACGGTGCGGACTATGACATGAGCCTGTTCCAGGGCGCATACGGCGTGCTGCCGCACATGATTCTGGATACGCAGATAGCCGCGCGCCTGCTGGGATTCCGCCAGTTCGGCCTGGCCGCCCTGGTGGAGCACTACTACGGCATTGTGCTGAGCAAGAAGAACCAGAAGGCGGACTGGGGCAAGCGCCCCATACCCCCTGCCCTGCAGGAATACGCCTCCGGGGATGTGAAGTACATGATGGAGATGGCGGACAAGCTCTCCGCCAGCCTGAAGGAGCTGGGCCGGTACGACTGGTTCCTGGAGAGCTGCGCCTGCAACCTGGAGCACGGTCGCCAGCGCTTTGCCACCGTGAACGACGAGCCGTGGCGCATCAAGGGCTGCGGCAAGTTCAACCGCCGCGGCCTGGCCGCCCTGCGCGCCCTGTGGACCTGGCGCTACCATGAGGCAGACGCAGTGGACCGCCCCGCCTTCATGGTATGCGGGAACAACGACTTGCTCCGCTGGGCCCAGGCCCTGCAGGAATTCCGCGTGGTGGAGCCCCGCATCCGCATGCACGCCCAGCGCGCCGCCCGTTTCCGCAAGGCCGTGACACAGTTCCAGCTCATGGACGAGCACGACTACCCCAAGCTCCCCAAGTTTGAGCGCCACACGCAGCACCCGCTCTTTGAGCAGCACATGGAGCACTGGTCCGCCAAGCGGGACCGCATCGCCGCAGAGCTGGACATAGAGCCCATGCTCATTGCCTCCCGCGTGCAGCTGGAGCACATTGCCAACAACGAGGAGGAAGGCCTGGCCGCCCTCATGGACTGGCAGCAGGGTCTGCTCCGGTAATCCCCCTTTCCCCAAAAATCAAAAGCGCCCGCCTGCGGACAGGAGGGAGCTTTTGATTTTCCGGCAGGCTGCACTATTTCATGCCGATGCGGGTGAGCCTGCGCCACACGCCCTCCAGCGGGCCGAACTTGTTGTACTTCAGCCACAGGGTGAAGAAGAGCATCTGGAGCACGTAGAAGCCCAGGGCAATCAGCAGGCGCTCCCCCATGGTGGTGGTGCCGCCCCAGCCCAGGCCGTACGCATAGAACACCAGCGTGAGCACCACGCCCTGCATAATATAGGCCGTAAGCGTGCTGCGGCCAATGGAATAGAGCGGCTGCAGGAACTTCTGCAGGCAGGGCAGCCCGTAGAACCAGGCCAGGAAGGGAATGAGCGTGGCCACCGTGGCCACCTGGCGCCAGCCCTCCATGTAGTACTTGAAATCTTGCGGCACCGCATTCTCCACCGCCACCATGGCCAGCAGGAACACCAGCCCGCCCGCCGCCACCCGCGGCAGGTACTTGGCGCGCGGCTGCTCAAACAGGCGCAGGCGCCCGGTGATGGTACCCAGCAGGAACATGCCCAGCGTATAGAACAAGCGGCCGGATTCCCACTGGTACTGCGCCTTCCACAGCAGCAGGTCCGTGGAGTTCAGCTTGATGGCCTCCCACAGCGTGGCCGGATCCGCAGGCGGGGTCTGCACCAGCGGCGTACCGGGCACCCAGGTGCCGTTGTAGTGCGCTATGGCCCCGTCCAGCACCAGGGGCTGCGCCAGCATCACCGCCAGGAGCGCCACCAGCCACCGGGTCCCCACCTTGTGCACCAGCACCAGCATAAAACCGGCCAGGGCAAATATCATCAGGATATCTGAGGCATAGAACGCATTGTGGATGATGCCGAACACCAGCAGCAGCGCCAGGCGCCAGCAAAAGCGCCCGCGGAAGTCTATCCCCTTGGCGTCCGCATGGTCCATCTGGAAAAAGAAACTCAGGCCGAACAGGAAGGAGAACATCATGAACCCGTTGCCCAGGAACAGGTAATCAAAGAGGAAGCGGCTCACGGTATCCGCCTGCGTGGTACAGGCCCAGCTCATGGTGTGGGAACCGAATGCTACAAAGGAGTGCGCCATGAGTATAAGCAGCAGGGCCGTAGCGCGCACGGCATCAATGCTGTAGATTCGCTGGGTTTTTTGTGACATATCTACGGGCAGCGTATCCTGCCGGGGTGGAGTCTACTCTCACCGGTGCCGCCTTGTACAGCTTTTTCTGCGTTATTTTGCGTTTTTCCGCGCATGCGGGCATTTTTTGGGTTGAGGCACGCCCCGTTTCCGTATAGAATACGCGCGTATGCGTACAATCCTGGTAGCAGAAGACGACTCCAGCATCCGCCGCGGGCTCACGGATGCACTGGAGGGTGCAGGCTATGCCGTGCTGACCGCCTCCGATGGCGAGAAGGCCCTGGCCACCCTGCTCTCCCAGCCGGTGGACCTGGCCCTGCTGGATGTGAACATGCCCGTGGTCACCGGGTTCAAGCTGCTCAAGATTATGGCCAAGGAATGCCCCGGCATACCCAGCATTGTACTCACCGCCCACGGGGAGGAGAAGGACCGCGTGAAGGGCCTGGAGCTGGGGGCGGACGACTACGTGGTGAAACCGTTCAGCGTGGCGGAGCTGCTGGCCCGCATCAGCGCGGTGCTGCGCCGCTACCCCACCCGCGCGCCCATGGCCGTGCAGGACCTTGCCTTCCCCGGCGGCAGCCTGGACAGCCAGCGCCGCTGCGCCGTGTTCACGGCGGGGGGGGAAACCGCGCTCACGGATATGGAGTTCAAGCTGTTCCGCTACTTCCTGACCCACCCGGACCGCCTGATTACCCAGGCAGAGCTGCTGATGCGCGTGTGGGGCATGGAGGAGAAGCGGGACAAGAAGGACAAGACCCGCACCGTGGCCGTGACCCTGGCACGCCTGAAAGAGAAGCTGGGAGAAGAGGCCGCCGGCTGCTTTGAGAACGTGCGCGGCCGCGGCTACCGCTGGAACTCCCCCACCTGAACCACCCGCTTTCCATGAAATCCAAGCTTTCCATCATCCTGGGGCTCTTTGCCCTGCTCACCCTGTTCGGCGCCTTCTGGCAGGCGCATGAGGCCGCCACGCTGGATGCCCGCCTGCGCGCCATCGACGAGCAGTGCCAGATCGACCGCCTGACGGAGCTCTCCCTGCCCCGCATGCAGGAGCTGCTCTCCGCCATGCTCACCGCAGAGCGCACCAAGCTGGGCAAGGCACCGGACCTTTCCGGCATGGACTACCCCCTGCCCGGTGGCGGCGCCGCAGATTTCAACAAGGGCTTTTTCCTGGTCCTGCCGGACGGCCTGCGCGTGCCGCAGGAACAGCAGGAGTTCATGAAGGAGCTCACGGAGAACGCCACCCTGCTGGATACCGCCCGCAGGAAGGCCTTCAACCCCGCCGCACCCGTGCTGAACCCGAACGACACCACCAAGGTGGCCGCCGGCCAGCAGGGCGTGATGCACGTGTATGATGTGAATGATGCGGACCTGGAGGCCCCCCTGGCCCTGAAGGGAGAGCCCGGCCCCTTCTTTGCCTGGAACTACCTGGACGACATTGTGTACATGCGCAGCGTGCCCACCACCCACGGCATGGCCGCAGAGGGGTTTGTGATGGATGCCAGGAAACTGGCCGCAGAGCTCATGCCCCTGGTGGAGCCGGGGCTCAAGCAGGCCAGCATCTCCCGCGTGCAGCGCGGGGAGGCCGCCAACCTGCACCCCCTGCCCCTGGTGCTGCGCCCCGGAAAGGCCGTGGACATACCGGCCACGGATGCCCGCCATGATGCCGCGCGCGGCATGGTGGTCTCCGCCTGGCTCATTGCCCTGCTCACCATTGCCATCCTCTTTGCCCTGCTGGCCTTCTATGCCCGCCTGGAGCGCCGCCGCAGCGACTTTGTCTCCGCCGTGACCCATGAGCTGCGCACGCCGCTCACCTCCTTCCAGCTGATGACGGAGATGCTGCACAACGGCCTGGTGGCAGAGGAGAAGATACCGGAATACCATGAGAACCTGTTCCGGGAAAGCAAGCGCCTTTCCCACCTGGTGGAGAATGTGCTGGCCTTTGCACGCCTGACCCGCGGCAAGGAGCGCGGCCGCCAGGATTCCGGCCCCTGCCGCCAGCTGCTGGATTCCGCCTTTGCCAAGCACGCAGACCGCCTGCGCGAGGCCGGGTTCAAGGTCACCGTCACACAGGACACCCGCACCGCTCTCGTCTCCCTGCGCACGGACCTGGTCTCCCTGGACCAGATTCTCACCAACCTGGTGGACAACGCCATCAAGTACGCAGGCACGGTGGATTCCCCCTCCATGGCCATCTCCACCGTCAGAAACACCCGCAACCTGGTCATCCGCCTGGCAGACAACGGCCCCGGCATGCAGGAGGAAATCCGCAAGCGCCTGTTCCGCCCCTTCTCCCGCTCCTCCCAGGCGGACCTGAACCGCAAGCCCGGCGTGGGCCTGGGCCTGGCGCTCTCCCGTGATATCGCCCGCTCCATAGGCGGTGACCTGGCGCTGGAGAAATCCACCCCCCAGGGCACCACCTTCATCCTCACCCTCCCCATCGGGGAGTAACCCGCACGGGAGCAGGCAAAAAGGGGAATTACACCGCCGCACCGGCGCGGTAGGCAGCCTCCAGCTGGGCGGGGTTGGATTTCACATCGCCGGGGTTGCTGTTGCCGTGGCCCTGCACCACACCCGCCAGGCGGGCCTTCTCAAAGCATTCCACCCAGCCCGTGAGCCCGCCCACGGTGCGCTCCAGCGCATCCGGCGTATCCTCCGCCGCACTGGCCACCAGGTACACGTCGCGGAAGCGGTAATCCTTGGGGTACAGGCTGTTCATGCGGTCCAGCAGGGTCTTCATCTGCCCGCTCATGCCATAGTAGTACACGGGCGTGGCAAACACCACCACATCACTCCCCAGCACCTGCTCCGCTATGGCATTGGCATCATCATCCACCACACAGCGGCCCAGTTTCTGGCATGCCAGGCAGCCGCGGCAGAACTCCAGCCGCTTGCCCGCCAGGGTGATGGTGGTCACGCTGTGCCCGGCCTCTGCCGCGCCGCGTGCAAACTCCTGCGCCAGTGTCTCTGAATTGCTCCCGGCCCGCAGGCTGGTACTGATTACGGTTACTTTCTTCATCATCGGTTCAAAATGGGGTTCCCCCCTATCCTACACCAATCACCCGCCGCATGCAAGCTCACGCGCGGTCATGCTCCGCGATGTGCGGAAAAAATTCACCTTTTGCCGTAAATCTTGCAGGTATGGCGAACGCGCGCAACGGGAATATGGTTGAAGAGGAGGTAGCGGCGCTCATGCTGAGTGCCCGTGATTTTAAGCAGGGGAATACCCAGGAAGGTAATGCGGGTGTCATGCGTGGCGTACTGGCGGTACTCGCAGAAGAGGGCGGGATACTCCGTCTGGGCATAGGCGCGGACAGCCGCCGTGGCCGCAATCATGCGGTCGGCTTGTTTTTTGGAAACGTTGCTGTCATGCAACCGGTAATGCAGCAACACATCCGGCAGGTTCACCAGTTCCGTGTGCGGAATCAGGCGGCACCAGAGTGCGTAGTCCTCCGCAGGGGAAAACACGGACTCGTACTGGATACCGGTCTCCATCAACACACTGCGGCGAATCATGGCGCAGGAGTGAGGCACCACGCAGCCGCACATTAGTCCCAGCTTCACTTGGTGCGCATCCTCAGGATAAGTGCTGAGGTTGTTGCGCTCACCCATGTTCCGCACCCGGGCACCCACCACTCCCACCTCCGGGTGGGTCTCCAGATAGGCCACCTGCTTTGCCAGGCGCTCCGGCAGGGAGATGTCATCATGGTCCATCACGGCCAGATATTCTCCCTGCGCCATCTCGATAAGCCTGTTGCGGGAATCCGTGATACCGATATTGCGCTCATTGCAGCTGAAGCGGATACGCTCATCCTTGTATTCTGCCACAATTTCCGCCAAGCGGGTATTCTGCGGGGAATCATTGAGGAGCAGGAGCTCAAAATCCGCGTAGGTTTGAGCCAGGACACTGTCGATAGCTGCACGCAGGTGCTCTTCCTGCGTGTTGTAAAGCGGCATGAGAACGGAAACTTTAGGCATAGGACTTGTGTTCTCCCAGAAACACTAGCACACATTGGCCCGAAAGACAAGCCACGGTTCTGCAATCAGTCATACTGCTTGCGCTTGCTGATGTAGACGGGAACCTTGCAGATTTTGATGATACGGTGTCTCTTGGCGGTGGTTTTGTCCTGATACAGGAAGCGGACTATACGGCGCCACTTGGAGAGGGGTGCGCAGGCCTTGGGCGGGGGCTGGAGAGGAGGCGTGTCCGGCATCGTCAATTCCGCCACCGACGCCAACAAGAAAGCACGGCAGATAAACACGTTGCGGGCAGACTCAAGACATCCCGGCAGGGCATGGTCAAGGTCTCTCCGCTCTGCGGCAACAACCTGCGCAGCAGGCGCTCCGCCGGGCTCGCAAAGGCACACATCGGCGCGGTGGCCCACCACCACCAGTGCGGGGAGGTTGAGGAACGCAGACAGCACGGCCGCCAGGTAGCGCGGGCGCAACAAGGCGGCGGACCGCTCCGCATCCTCCCAGGTCTCGGCATTCAACGAAATGTAAAGACTGTACTTGGAACGCTCCACCTGCTGCAGCACATGAGACAGGGGATTGGCGCACGCCGTGCCCCCCTCCGGAAGCTCCACGATTACAGCCTGCGGACAAAGTGCCGCTATCCGGGCACGCTCTGCAGTGCAACCGGCGGGAAGCGTTACCACCAATTCATAGGGATATGGAGCCAAGGCCGGCAAATAACACGGCAAATAGCGGCACCCGCGCTGCCCGTGCAGGTGGACAAGCAAGGGCGCAGCCGGCATGGCAGCCTGCACATCCTCCGCCGTTACAACGGGCTGTGCGGGCATATCCACCGCCTGCACACGCAACTGTGCCGCCAATTCCATCCAACGGCGGGCAGCGTTCTCCTCATCAAAATAGCGGCAATACGTGCGGCGGGCATTTCGGGAGAGCAGCGGCAACTCCTCCGGGTGCTCCGCCAGGTGCTGCATGGCAGCGGCAAGCGCGGCGGCATCCCCCACGGGTATCACATAGGCGTTGCGTGAATCCCCCGCCTCCGCCATGCTCCGCTGCCCCACGTTCCCGGTCATCACAACGGGGCAGCCGTGCATCCACGCCTCGGTCACCACCAGGGGCATGGGGTCCGACTGGGAGGGGCACAGCAGCACATCCACCGTCTTGTAGAACCGCTGCACATCCTGCGGCTCCATCATCGGCAGGATTTGCACCTCTGCAAAGGGAGCCGCCTGCGTTTCCAGCTGCAGGGCATATTCATCCGGTTCCGCAGGACGCCCCACCAGACTGATACGGCAACGGCGGCGCAGGGCCGGTGGTATCATGGCCAAGGCTTCCAGAATCAGGTGCGGCGACTTGCGCCGGTTAAACGAGCCGACAAAGGCGAAGTGAACGAAATCCCCGCCGCGAGGAGAGGGCAGCGCAGCTTCATCTGCCTCCGCCTGATTGCGGATGACGTACGGCATCCGGGACGCTTCGGGAAGCAGCTTGCGGAAGGGGGTTCCGGCAAGTTCAGAACAGAAAGCCACCCGCTTCTGCAGGGGCTGCAAGGCCTGCAACAGGCGGGGGTTCATCACCCCGTATGATGCGGATTCCCAGCCGTACATGGACTCATCGTCAGTGAAAGGGATTTCCCCATCCCGCTCCGTATCAGGCGGTGTCATGTTCTCATGAATCCACAGCAGGGAGGGCAGGGCGGAGGAATAGGCGGCGAAACACATCCCCATCACCACGGTATTGCAGATGCACAGCTCCACCCCCATCAGGCGGAAGCATTGCGGATCAATATCCTGCGGGCGTGGGGCAATCAGCACGCGGCACCCCTTCTGCTCAAACGCCTGCCGCAAGGGTCCATCCACAGGGGAAAGCACCACCACCGCCAGCCCCATACGCCGCAGGGGCTCCACCAAACCCAGCAGGGCAATGGGAGCTCCGGTATAATCCAAAAGGTGGGAAACGAGGAGGGCCGAGGGCTCGACAGGCGGCTGTCCGGCATGGCTGGTCCCATGGAAGCCCACCACCTGTGCCGCATCGGAAATTTCCGTCAACCGCCGCCATGCTTCCTGCGCTGCGGGAGTGGCGCCTTGCTGCCCGTGCATCAGCAGTCGGGCAGCGGCTCCCGCAGGGGGAGCAGCCTGATAGGGGCAAGCAAGGAACTCCCCGTACCATCGGGCTTCTTCGGAAGAGGCAGCAAACACTTCCACCGGCATCTGATACCTCAGCAGCCTCTTATGGGCATCTCCCAGCAGCTCCGCCGCCTGCGGGTAGGCCAGCACCACGCGGGCACGCAGCATGGGGTAGAGACATTCCTTGACTCTGCACGGCGGCAGGACACCGTCACACACCACGAGTGAGGCCCTATACGCCCATTTGGCAAAAGTACCGGGAGCATACTCCTCCACGTGCGCATGCAAATTCCGGGGCAGCGATTCCTGCACCGACCATTGCGACATGAAGCGCACGCGCGCACCCAGGGCTGCGGCAGAAAGAGCCAGCAGCCGCAGTGCCTTGTTGGGAATCCCCGTCTCCACAAACAACATGGTATTCTGCGGAGCATGAGCCACACGGTGCCGCAGGCGCCACATGGCAGGGGCTGACGGAGACAGGCCCAATGCCCGCATATAGGCCGCGCGGTTCAGCACCTTCAGGCGGTTGCGCCGCAGCAGCATATAGCGCAGCGCCATATTCCACGGCGCCGCCATGCGCAGGGGCAAAGGCTCCGCGGCCTGCCGGAGCTCCACCCATGTATTCACCGCCAACGGCAGAGCAAAGGTCAACAGTTGACGTCCGCCACCCGCTCCGGCAACCTGGCAGGGTTCATACGTTTCTCCGCCACAACTGGCGGTCACAGCTTTCCCGGAAGGAGCTTCCAGCAGGAACTTCATGCGGTCCCCGCTGCATGCCAGCTGCACCACGGCAGCCGCATTTCCCCACTCCAGTTCGGGCTGCGGGAGGGAAGTATAGCCCATGTCATCCGCTATGTTTCTCCATATGTTGTCCATGGGATAGGCGGTATACTCCCCCAGCCTCTCCAGGAACCGCCACGGGAAACCGCTTACGCCCGCCCATTGGTAATAAGGCAGGAAATCGCTGAACATCTTGACCTTGATCAAGGGCATCTGATGTTCCAGCACCTCCTCCATATCCGAGAACACCGTCGGGTTCTCTGCAAGGGAGCTCGCATCCTCATAATAGGAGGCCGCCCGCAAACCGCCCTGTTCCAGGTAGCGGGTAAACTGCACCTCATGATACCCCACTTCTTCCAGGTAGCTTGCCGCAGGCACCAGCGTTTCCCACCAGCGGCGGAAGCACGCCGAGCAGATTGCAGACTGGCGGAACACCAGGAAATACGACTGCAAGTGGGAAATAATGCGGGTGGCAGGCTCCTCCGGTATCACGCAGTTGGCAGAATCGGGATGCCGCGTCATCCCCCAAAAATCACAGGCATCGGTTTCCATCCGCCCAAACACCCCTTGCAGGGGAAAGAAGGGGCCGTAGCATGAGCAATTTGCCAGGATCAGCTCATCCAACCCGGCAAGCTTTTCCCACCCCTCCTGCTCGATAGCGGCTTTCCACGCCGCAAAATCCAGCCCTGTGTTTTCACGCTCGATGTACCGTACGCCCAAGGATTCCAGGCGGCTGCGCCCGCGCGCAGACAAGCCGCCGTTGGCAATGACCAGCACATCCCCGGCGAAGGCACGATACTGCTCCAACGAATAGGCGACAAAATCACGCACCTCCCCGTTTTTCTCCCATAACACGTACAGTAGCAGGCGTTTTTTCATTCTTCGGCAGTAGTATCCTTTTTTCTCCGTCTTACAAAGACAGGAATTTTACAGACTTTGATAATATGGTCCCCCCTTTTCGTTATCTTGTTCTGATAAAGGAAGCGGACGAGTTGATAGGCACACGTTCTGGCGCAGCATTCAATCTTCGATACCCTACGCGTAGGCTGTGTCGTGAAACAGTCTTCCACGGTATAGCCCTGCGCGATTACCAGACAGCCCAAATAACGTTCCAACACATGCGGCAGGGAACGTTCATCATCCACCTTTCTATCAGGAACCATAAAGTCGTCTTCCCGAAATCCCAGCTTCTTCAGCGGCTCCAGCAGATGGGCACGGCACAGGAACATGGTCCCCGCTATGAAGCGATATTCTTTCAGCGACAGCCCTGTGCGGTTTAAGAGATTCCCGACCCGGGAGCGGAAATCGTACGATGTGGGCTCCCAGTCAAGAATCAGATCCTGATGCCCTGTCATGCCTATTTTCCTGTTTTTCCCCATCTCGCGAACACAACGGGAAAAATGAGACGGACGCATGAAGGCAAGCAGGAGATTGCGCCAGCGAGCCCCGTTCCAGGGAGCGGCTTCCAGAGGCATGTTACGCTTGGTATGCAGCTTGATGCAGTAACTGTAGCGGGAAAGCTCCACCTCCTTCAGGACACAAAGAAAGGGATAGACATCGTAGCCCCTGTTGCTGACGGGCAGAAGGCGGGCATTCGGGACTTCGCGCTCCAACCTTTCCTTCAACCCATCGGCAGATGCGTTGAAAGTGATATACAGGTCATACGGGGTCCCCTCCAGGACTGACAAGGCATCCCGCAGTTCCGGCCAAAACTCCGTGTGGTAGAGATGGATGTGAACGAGATAGGGCAACATGCAGGAGCAAAGGGAATATCAGCGGTTTCGGTACATCTCCTCGTAGTACTTCTCGTATTCACCGGAAGTAATGTTGTCCATCCAATCCTGATGGTCAAGGTACCACTTCACCGTCTTTTCGATACCTTCCTCAAATTGCAGGCTGGGCCCCCAGCCCAGCTCTGCCTTGAGCTTGCGGGAGTCGATGGCGTAGCGCAAGTCGTGTCCGGCACGGTCGGTGACGTAGGTGATGAGGTGGTCGCTCGTGCCGGGAGCATTGCCCAGCAGGCGGTCCACCGTACTGATGATGACCTTGATGATGTCGATATTCTTCCACTCGTTGAAGCCGCCGATGTTGTAGGTATCACCCACCTTGCCACGGTGGAAGATGACATCAATGGCGCGGGCGTGGTCCACCACGTAGAGCCAGTCGCGCACATTCTCTCCCTTGCCGTAGACAGGCAGCGGCTTGCCGTGGCGGATATTGTTGATGAAGAGGGGTATCAGCTTCTCGGGGAACTGGTAGGGGCCGTAGTTGTTGGAGCAGTTCGTGACCAGCGTGGGCATACCGTAGGTATCATGGTAGGCGCGCACAAAGTGGTCGGAAGAGGCCTTGGATGCACTGTAGGGGCTGTGGGGGTCGTACTTGGTTGTCTCCGTGAACAGGGTATCGTCAAACTGCAACGCGCCGTACACCTCGTCCGTGGAGATGTGGTAGAAGAGCTTTCCCTCCCAGTCACCATTCCACGCCCGCTTGGCTGCCTGCAACAGGGAGAGCGTGCCCATCACATTCGTGCGGGCAAAGGTGAAGGGGTCCTTGATGGAGCGGTCGACATGCGACTCGGCGGCAAGGTGAATCACGCCGTCGATACGATGCCCGGCAAAGAGGGCGCACATGGTGTCGAAATCACAGATATCGGCACGTACGAAGGTGTAGTTCGGCTTGTCCTCTATGTCCTTGAGGTTGGCCAGGTTGCCGGCGTAGGTCAACTTGTCGAGGTTGATGATATGGTAGTCCGGGTACTTGTTGACAAAGAGACGGACAACGTGGGAGCCGATGAAACCGGCACCGCCGGTGATGAGGATATTGCGTGAGAAGCTCATGGTGTATCTAACGGAATCAGGCGTTTTTCAGGGCGTTCAGGCACAGGACGAGACTGGTACGCCAATGGGGGATGCAGAGGCCGAAGGCCTGCTTGATCTTTGTCTTGTCCAGCACGGAGAAAGCGGGGCGAGTAACCTTGGAGGGGAACTCGTCGCTGTGGCAGGGTTTCACAACGCAGGCGGAGCCGGAGAGCTCCGCAATAGCGGTAGAAAAATCAAACCAGGAGCAGACCCCCTCGTCGGAGAAGTGGTAGGTGCCGAGCTTGCCGTTCACCTGCGGGTCACAGAGGATGACAGCTATGGCATCCGCCAGGTCACCGGCGTAGGTGGGTGTACCCACCTGGTCGAACACCACCTTCAACTCAGGGCGCGTTGCCATGAGATTGAGCATGGTCTTGACAAAATTCTTGCCATGCACAGAGTAGAGCCACGCCGTGCGCAGGATTACGCTGCGGCAGCCTGCTGCGGCGATTGCCTGTTCACCGGCCAGCTTGGTTGCGCCGTATACGCCCAGGGGATTCACGGCATCGTCCTCCCGGCGGGGCAGGTTGCCGTCACCGCCGAACACATAGTCCGTGGAGACATGCACCAGCAGCGCATTACGCGCCTTGGCGGCGGCGGCCAGGTTGGCCACGGCCTTGTTGTTGATAAGGTCGGCCGTGGCGGCATCCTCCTCCGCCTTGTCCACGTTGGTGTAGGCGGCACAGTTGACGATAGCATCCACCTGTTCCGCGCCAAGCATCGCCCCGATGGCGGCGGGGTCGGTGATATCCAGCTCGGCCACATCGGTAAAGATGTAGCGGTGGGGCGTGGCACCGCTTGCGGCTATGCGGCGCATCTCGTTGCCCAGCTGGCCGTTTGCTCCTGTCACTAGAACATTCATGGCTATCAGTAGAGGGGGGTGTTGATATCGAAATCAGCGGGGGCATCGGCCAGCGCACAGCGGCCGGTGTCCTTGGCGGAGAGGATGATAGCCCCCTTGGGCAGCTTCCAGTCTATGCCCAGGGCGGGGTCATCCCACGCGATGCCGCCCTCGCTCTGCGGGGCGTAGTAGTTGTCACACTTGTATTGGAACACGGCCTCCTCGCTCAATACGGCAAAACCATGGGCAAAACCGCGGGGGATGAAGAGCTGGCGGTGGTTCTCCGCCGTCAGCTCCACGGCCACGTGCTGGCCGTAGGTGGGGGAGCCCTTGCGGATGTCCACCGCCACGTCCAGCACAGCACCCTTCACCACGCGCACCAGCTTGCTCTGGCAATGCGGCGCTTTCTGGTAGTGCAAACCACGCACCACGCCGTAGCAGGACTTGGACTCGTTGTCCTGCACAAACACGGTATCGCACACCTCCTTGCGGAAGGACTCGGAAGAAAAAGATTCAAAGAAATAGCCACGCTCATCACCAAACACACGGGGCTCGATGATGGCAACGCCGGGAATAGCGGTAGGGATAACGTTCATTTGCGGATGCGTTTCTTGGAAAGGGAAAGGAGATATTGGCCGTAGGGATTCTTGAGCATCGGTTGCGCCAGCTCGCGGAGCTTGTCGGCGGAAATCCACCCCTGCTCGTATGCAATACCCTCCAGACAGGCAATCTTGAGCCCCTGGCGCTTTTCTATAACCTCCACAAAGGTGGAGGCCTCGCTCAGAGAATCATGCGTGCCTGTGTCCAGCCACGCGTAGCCGCGCCCCATGGTCTGCACCTTCAGGGCGTTCTTTTCCAGAAAGGCCTGGTTGACGGAGGTGATTTCCAGCTCACCGCGGGCGGACGGCTTGATGCCGGCAGCCACCTTCACCACCCCGTTGGGGTAGAAGTACAGGCCGACAACGGCATAGTTGCTCTTGGGCTCGGCAGGCTTCTCCTCGATGGAGATGCAGTTCCCGTCCTTATCGAATTCCGCCACGCCGTAGCGCTCCGGGTCTGCCACAAAGTAGCAGAACACGGTGGCCTTGTCCTCATGTTCCGCATTCTGCACAGCGGTAACCAGCTTGCCGCGCAGCCCTTCACCGAAGAAGATGTTGTCACCCAGCACCAGGCAGGCAGAATCATCGCCGATGAAATCCTTGCCGATGATAAAGGCCTGCGCCAGGCCATCCGGCGAGGGCTGCTCCGCATAGGAAAACTGCACACCGAAATCACTCCCGTCTCCCAGCAACTCACGGAAAGCGGGCAGGTCACGCGGGGTGGAAATGATGAGGATTTCCCGGATTCCCGCCAACATGAGCGTGGAAACCGGGTAGTAGATCATGGGTTTGTCAAACACAGGCAGCATCTGCTTGCTAACCCCCTTGGTGATGGGGTACAAGCGCGTCCCGGAGCCGCCTGCCAACACAATACCTTTCATATCGAAGTGAATGAATTACAGAGCCTTGTACCCGGCCTCGGCACCACCGCCGGCAGAGGCATTCCCTATGGAGGCTACGTCCCCCTGCATACTGTACGCTCTGAGGACGGAGCTGCAAGCCTGCGCACCGGCGAAAGATTTATCCACGCTCTCGTGCAAGCCGAAGGTGACCGCCGGACAGAGGAAAAGGAGAACAACTTCCATACCGCCGCCATCCTAGCTTCCAAGCGCGCCGAAGTCAAGAAAATTCGCCTAACATGCGCGCATTGGAGGCTTGCCAGGCTGGCACGGAAAAACAAATTAATTTCCAAAACAGATAAAAAACAAAACAAAAATCCGTTCCTAGCGCGCCGAGTAGATGAAGGCCGCCTGCAAGGCGGCATGAACCATCAAATCAGAACCTGCATACCATGAATATGAAGAACATCATCAAGTGCGCGGCCATTGCCGTGCTTGCCGCCGTTTCCTCCTCCTGCTGCTGGCACCACCACCATGCAGGGCATGTAGCCCACATGGGGTACAATGGCGGGTACCACCACCACGCGCCGGCTCCGCAGCACCACCATCACCACCGCCGCTAAAGGCCGGGGCAAGCAGGAAGGACAGCGATGGGACGGGCGGGGCCGCACAGGCTCCGCCCGCCTGTTTGGCATGGCTTCAAGCGCGTGCTTGCCAAGGCGGGGCAGATGTGGTAGCATGGGCGGATAGGAGAACAACGCCATGAGAATCTACACCAGGATAGAGGAGCTGATAGGCGGCACGCCGCTGCTGGAACCGGTGAACTACAACGCCGCGCACGGTGTGAAGGCGCGCCTGCTGGTCAAGCTGGAGTACCTGAATCCGGCCGGTTCCGTGAAGGACCGCGTGGGGCTGGCCATCATAGATGAGGCGGAGCGCAGCGGGCGCCTGCAGAAGGGCGGCACCATCATAGAGCCCACCAGCGGCAACACGGGCATTGGCCTGGCCATGGTGGCGGCCGCGCGCGGGTACCGGGCCATCTTGGTCATGCCCGACACCATGAGCGTGGAGCGCCGCAATATCCTGAAGGCATACGGAGCGGAGATAGTGCTCACCCCCGGGGCGCAGGGCATGGCAGGCTCCGTGGCCAAGGCGCAGGAGCTGCAGGCCGCCCTGCCCGGCTCCTTGATTGCCGGGCAGTTTGAGAACCCCGTGAACCCCGCCGCGCACTATGCCACCACGGGGCCGGAGATTTGGCGGGATACGGATGGCACGGTGGATGCCTTTGTGGCCGGAATAGGCACCGGCGGCACCATTACCGGAGTGGCCCGCTACCTGCGGGAGCAGAAGCCGGGCGTGCGCATCATCGGCGTGGAGCCGGCATCCTCCCCCCTGCTGGGGAGCGGCCAGGCCGGCCCGCACAAAATCCAGGGCATAGGTGCCAACTTTGTACCCGCCACGCTGGACCGCACCGCGTATGACGAGCTGGTGGCGGTGGATGACGAGGCGCCCTTTGCCACGGCGCGGGAACTGGGGCGGCTGGACGGCGTGCTGGTGGGCATCTCCGGCGGGGCAGCGCTGTACGCGGCCACACAGGTGGCCTGCCGGGAGGACATGGCGGGCAAGACCGTGGTGGCCCTGTTGCCGGATTCCGCAGACCGCTACTACTCCACCCCCCTGTTCGGGTGAGGGCGCGGGTTACTCAAACTTCATGGGGGTGAGCCCGGGCATGCCGTACTCCAGGATGAGCGCGGCCTCCGTATCTACGGCCTGCTGCTCCTGCTTGATGAGCTCACGCCTCATATCCGCCAGCGCCTTGTTGCGCTCCAGGAAGGAATCCGCATCCTCCGCCGGGGTAGTGCGGATGAACTCCATGCGCTTGGCCATGTAGCCCTTCCAGTTTTCATACTCGTCCACACTGCGCTTCAGGGCATCTATCTTACTCTTGTGCTCCCGCATGTCCAGCTCCACCTTCCTTTGCGCCAGGCGGTAGCGGTCCTGGGAATCGCGGAAACGCGTCCAGATATCCATGCGCGTATCCAGGGAGTAGCTCAAACTCAGGTTGAGCCGGGTATCCTTGGAACTGAGGAAGGTGCCCTGGTACGTGCCGCCGGAGGAGCTGAACAGGGAGGGGCTGTACAGGCTGGTATTCAGCGTGGGCAGGTACTGCAGGGCTATACCGTACTGCTCCATGCGGCTGCGCTCCAGGTCCAGTACAAACTTGAGCACCACCAGGGAATCCAGCTTGTCCAAGCGGTGGCGGTAGTCCTTCCACTGCAGGCGCGGCATGGTCTCCGGCAGGATATTCCAGCGGGCAGAGGCATTGCCCAGCACCTTGGCCACCGCCTGGTAGTATTCCAGGTCACCTTTCACGGATTCCGCCTCCAGGCCCTGCTTGGCACCCTCCTCTACAGGCTGGGCGGATTCCAGCTCACGGAGCCGGAGCGCCAGCTCACGCTTGCGCACCATCTGGTAAAGCTTGGATACAGCCTCACGCTCCGCTGCCTCCACGGATTTCACGGCGCTGAAGGCGGTCACCTTGTTGGAATACACGCGGTAAGGGAGCTGGGTAAGCGTGGGAAGGAAGAAATTGACGTTGACGTTGGAATACAGCGATGAGCCGTCCCATGAGCGTGTCAAGTCCTCCAGGGTGCGGTTCATGTACGCATAGTAGGAGACAGTGGGAATCAGATCCGTGTAAATACGCATGGATTCCCGGTGGGCCCTGGTGACAGAGTTGTTTGCAGAGATGATTTCCTGGTTCCCGGTGCGCATGATGGCCACGGCCTGGTTCCAAGAGATGGTGCGCACGGGCAGGTTCTCCCAGGTTTCCAGCTTCTCATAGCGCGCCTCCATCCTGGCCGTGGCACGGGACAAACGCTTCTGAAGGCTGCAGCCCTGCAGGACCACAGCAGCTATCGCCAAACTTGCACACAACAGCGCTTTCACGTCCCTATCATATCAGATTTCACCACCGTTGCAAGCTCCCATCCTGTCACGCGCGTCACAGGCCCTGGCGGTCGTACAGCTCCTTGTACAGCGGGCAGGATTCATACAGCTCCGCGTGCGTACCATCTGCAACAATGCGGCCTGCATCAAACACCAGGATACGGTGGGCATGGCGGATGGTGCTGAACCGGTGGGCCACGATGAGCGTGGTCCTGCCCTGGGCCAGGCGGTCCAGCTCCTGCTGGATCTCGCGCTCGCTCTCCGCATCCAGGGAGGCGGTGGCCTCGTCCAGGATAAGGATGGGGGCATCCTTCACAAAGGCGCGGGCAATAGCCACGCGCTGGCGCTGGCCGCCGGAAAGCCCGTTGCCGCCCTGCCCCAGCTGAGTATCAATACCTTCCGTCTGCGAATCCAGGAACTTGGAAACGGCGGCGGCATCCGCCGCAGCCAGCACCTCCTGCTCCGTGGCGCCGGGCTTGCCCAGGGCTATGTTCTCCCGTATGCTGCCGGTGAACAGCAGGGCCTGCTGCCCCACATAGGCCAGCTGGCGGCGCAGGTCTGCGGCGCGCACATCCTTCACGTTCACGCCGTCCACCTCCACCGCGCCGGCGGTGGCATCATAGAAACGGGGGATCAGGTTGGCAAAGGTGGTCTTTCCTGCGCCGCTGGGGCCCACCAACCCCACAATCTGGCCGGGGGGAATCACCAGGTCTATATCCCGCAGCGCGGTGTGCTGCTCATCATAGGCAAAGGTGACATGGCGGAAGGCAATCTCACCCTGCACGCGCTCCGGCAGCTCCACGGGCTGCTCCGGGTCGGGCATATCGTTGGGCTCCAGCAGGATTTCAGAAAGGCGCTGCAGGGAACCCTGGGCCTCGTTGAAGCGGTTGAAGGCGTTTCCGGCGCGCTTCAGGCCGTCAAAGGCAAAGAAGAGGGCACCCGCCATGGCCATGAAATCATCCAGCTTCATGTTGCACAGGCGCCCGCGCACCATGAGCACGGCCAGGGCCACGGCGGTCACAATCTCCATGACCGGTACCAGGGCCTTCTGGTATTTCACCAGTTTCACGTACTGGCTGCAATAGTTGTCGGAGGCACCGCGGAAGGCAGCTATCTCCTTTTCCTCCATGGCGTAGGCACGCACCTCACGCTGGGTTTCCAGGTTCTGCTGCAGGGTTGTATTCAGCTCACCCAGCCCCTGCTGGGCCAGCAGGGCCTTGCGGGTGATGCGCTTGCCGAAGGACACAATGGGCCATGCTGCCAGGGCAATGAAGATGATGTTCACGAAGAACAGCAGGCCGTTCCCGCTCATCACCAGCAGGGAGATAAACGCCACCATGCCGCAAAGTGCGGTAATGGGCTGCTTGATCAGGTCGTTGGCCACGTTGGAGAGAATCATCTGCACGTTCTGCGTATCTGCCACAATACGGCTGATCACATCTCCCTTGCGGCGCTTCTCCATAAAGGCCACAGGCAGTTCCTGCACGCGGCGGAACACCTTCATGCGCAGGCTCTCCAGGATACGCAGGCCCAGCAGGTTCACCAGCACGGCATTTGCCCACAGGGCAAACCCGCGCACCAGGAACACCAGCGGCAGCAGCGCACAGGCGCACCACAGCAGCGTGGAGCGGTCCAGCTCCGCCAGGCGCGGCACGCGCTGCACCAGCTCCGGCGTGGCCCCGGTGTCACTGTTGAACACCAGCGGGAACACGTATTTCACCATCATGGGCACTCCCAGGCCGCTGGCAGAGGCCGCCACGATACCCGTGAGAAACACCACGCCCAGCAGCACCAGGTGCGGCACCAGGAACTGCCGCGCAAAATACAGGTAGCGCTTCAGCATGCCGCCTCCTTTCCTTCCTGCGCCTGCCGCACCTGCTCATCATACAGGTGGCGGTAGAGCATGCACTCCCGGTACAGCGTGTCATGCGTGCCGTCTGCCACTATGCGCCCGTGCTCAAACACCAGGATGCGCTGCGCCATGCGGATGGTGCTGAAACGGTGGGCGATGATGAAGGTGGTATGGCCCTTGGCCAGCTCCTCCAGGGATTCCTGGATGGCGGCCTCGCTCTTCATATCCAGGGCGGAGGTAGCCTCATCCAGGATGAGGATGGGGGCATTCTTCAGGAATGCACGGGCAATGGAGACACGCTGGCGCTGCCCGCCGGAAAGCCCGGCTCCGCCCTCCTCCAGCATGCGGTCGTACCCGGCGGGGTCCTGCAGGGCAAACTCGTCCACCCGGGCGCGGCTGGCGGCCTGCTCCACCTCATCCGCAGCGGCGGCGGGGCGTCCCGCGCCTATGTTCTCACGGATGGTGCCGCGGAACAGGGCGGCAAACTGGGATACCAGGGCAATGGCCCCGGTACGTTCCGTACGCGTCAGGCGGCGCACATCCACACCGTCTATCTCCACACTGCCGCTGTCCACATCATAAAAGCGGCATATCAGGTTGATAAAGGTAGTCTTGCCGGAACCGCTGGGACCCACCAGGGCCACCACCTGCCCCGCCGGCACGCTCACGGTGATATCCTTCAGCACGGGGGTATCCGGCTCATAGCTGAACCGCACGTTGCGGAACGCCACCGCGCCCGGTGTGGGCTGCGGCAGGGAAAGCGGCTCTGCCGGCTCCGGGGTCTCGTCCTTCGCCAGCAGGATATCGTTCAACCCCTCCACACCCACGCGTATCATCTGGCAGCTGTTGGCCGTGGCACCCAGGCGCTTCACGGGATCATAGCAGAAATAGAAGGCCGTGGCTATGGCGCTGAACTGCTCCAGGCTCAGCCCGTCATGCGCCCCGTGGAACAGGGCGTAGGAGAGAGCCAGCGCCGTCACTATCTCCACCAGCGGGGCAAGGGACTGCTGCCAGGCCGCCACGCGTATCAGCAGGCGATTGAAATAGCGGATGGCCTCCTTCAGCATCTGCTCACGCAGGCTCTCCAGGTTAAAGGCACGCACCTCACGCTGGGCGGAGAGGGTTTCCTCCACAATGGAGGTGATGACATTCATGCCGACGAGGGCCTTGCGGACGTGCTTGATAAGTTTCTTGCCCACAAAGTGGATGACCGGGATGCAGGCGGCGGAGATAACGATATTGCCCAGCAGCATGGCCCCGGCATGGCTGGTGAGCGCCGCGTATGCCAGGTACGCGGCGGCTGCCACCAGGGTGAGCGGCTGGAGCACCAGGTCATTCATCACGCCTATCATGCCCTGCTGCACATTCTGGGTGTATTGGATAACCGCAGTCATCAGGTCACCGCGGCTGCGGCGGTCATGGAAGGAAAAGGAAAGCCACTGCAGGCGCGCAAACTGGTCCGTACGCATATCCGACAGCGCCAGCATGCCGCCACGGGTCAGCAGGTAGGTGTTCAGGTAGGTGGATATGCCGCGCACCGCCATCACCAGCGGTATAAACAGGGCGGCGCCCCACATCAGCACAGAGTCCATCTGCTCCGGGGCCACATGCCGCACCAGCCATCCCTGCAGCAGCTCCGGAGGGGGTTCCTTGCCGAACACCACCGGCAGCACCTTCTGGAGCATGACCGGCAGGCCGAAACCGGAGGCGGCAGCTGCAAAGACACCCGCCACCACTCCACCCACTACCATGCGCCTCACCCGGGCAGTACTGAACACATAGCGCCGGATGACAGGGAGCATCACCGCGCCCATGCCTTGCTTCTTGCCCTGTACAGTTTCAGCCAACACCGCTATTGTATCAGATACATCGTTGCATGACAAGCATTCCTTTCGGGCTTGACTAGTTTCCCCACTAATCCTATACTGGCAATTGCAGCGCGGGGGCAAGCCCCGCGCCGCACCGGCCCTTAGGAGGGCTTCCCCGGTAGACATGCAACTTTCCGTCATCATCCCCGTGTACAATTCAGCTCCTTTCCTGCACAGGAGCCTGGGGAGCGTGTGCGCCTCCCCCGTGCAGGACATGGAGATTATATGCGTGAACGACGGCTCGTCCGACGACTCTGCCAAGCTGCTGGACAAGATGGCCGCAGAAGACCCGCGCATACGGGTCATCCACCAGGAGAACAGCGGCGTTTCCGCTGCGCGCAACGCCGGGATGGACGCGGCCACGGGAGACTACATCTGTTTTGTGGACGGGGATGACAGCGTGGAACCGGATTTCCTGCCGGAACTGCTGGCCGAGACGCAGAACCACCCGCTGGCGGACTGTATCATAGGCGGGCACTGCAGGTGCAGCGGAGAGGCAAGCACACCGCGCCCCGCCTGCACCGGAGAGGCCAAGGCCAGCTCCCGGCCGGGCATGCAGCTGCGCCTGTATGCCTGGGGCAAGCTGTACCGCACCGCCATGCTGCGGGAACACGGCATACGCTTCGCAGAGGACGTGAGCTACGGGGAGGACACCCTGTTCACCCACATGGCATTCCCCCTGTGCCGGGAAATCATACTCAGCCCCTCTTGCGGCTACTCCTACCACGCATGCCCGGATTCCCTCTCCTCCCGCGGCTGCATGCTTTGCGCTGACCTGGCAAATGCCACCAGGCACCTGGCGTGCCACCTGGCAGCCCACCCCGCAGCGGCTCAGCGGGAGTCATACCTGACTGACTTTGCCGCCCACGCCCTGCGCCGCATACGCTCCATGGCGCCCCACCGTGCCCAGCGCACCTGTGCCGCCAAGGTGAGGGCTGCCCTGCGAAAGCTCTCCCTCACCCCGGAAACCCTGCCGGATACATTGTCCGACAAGAACCGCCGACTGCTGCAAAAGGTACTCTGCGGCAGCGCCGCCCTGGGGCCGTGGTACTACTGGAAACGCCTTACCCGCCTTCTCAAACGATGGAGCAGATGACAAACGCCAACCAGCCCCTGCCTAGGCTCACGGTAGTCACGGTGGTGTTCAACATCGTGCACGGCCGGCGCGTGGAATACCTCCGCCAGTGCATCGATTCCGTCCTGCAGCAAACCCACCCGGACATTGAGCACATCATCGTGGACGGTGCCTCCACCGACGGAACCCTGGATATCCTGAAGGAGTATGAGGGCAAGCGCGGCATACGCATCATCTCTGAGCCGGATTCCGGCATATACGATGCCATGAACAAGGGCCTGAGGGCTGCCACAGGAAAGTACATCGCCTTCCTGAATTCAGACGACTACTGGCACGACCCGCGCGGCGCCGCCTACTCCGTGGAGTGCCTGGAGCGCGCGCAGGCCGTGTTCTCCTACGCCCCCTGCCGCAACCTGTATGACAACGGCCGGGAGGCCGGCTATGCCATGGCGGAGCTGGGCAGCGTGTGCAGTGCCATGCCGTTCTGCCACCAGACCATGCTTACGCGGGTGGACGCCATGCGCGCCGCAGGAGGATTTGCGGATGGGGAGTTCCGCATTGCAGCGGATTACGACATGATCCTGCACCTGCTGGTGAACGGGGCAAAGCCCGTGTACGTCCCCCTGACTTTCACCACGTTCCGCAGGGGCGGTGCATCCTTCACCCAGCCGGAAACCACCATCCGGGAATCCCGCAAGGCGCGGGAGCGCCAGCTGCAGCCGCTCATGCCTTCTCCCATTCTGGACGAGCTGGAATGCGGCTACATGCCGGAGGAGCTTTTCCGTACGCTCACCGGCCTGCTCCACCCTGCCGCCATACGCAGTCTGGCAGATGCATACGGCCCTGCCAACATGGACGGCCTGCGCCGCCTGCAGCGCATGGAGCGCATCGTGAGCCAGGACTGCATCCTCAACAACGTGCCGCACATGGGGCACGGGTGGCGCTATTCCTCCCTCCTGGGTTTGCCGGTTCTCCGCACCCGCACCCTCAAGTCCGGCATGCGCCTCTACCAGGTCTTCGGCTTCCTGCCCATGCTCGGCTTCACCATGCAGTTTGCCCGCAAGCGCATGCGCTGGTACCTTTTCGGCCTGATTCCCTTCCTGGATATCAACCACCGCGTTTCCGGCACCAGCGTGTGGAAATTCCTCGGCATCCCCGTATGGCGCCGTTCTCCCAGACACTAAAGCAGCCCCGCCTCCATGAGTGACCCTAGCAATCCCCTGGTAACTGTCATTACCGTAACCTACCAGCTCGTCAAAGGGCAGCGCGAATCCCAGTTCCGCACCAGCGTGGAATCCGTGCAGGGTCAGACTTACCCGAATATCGAGCACCTGGTGATAGACGGAGGCTCGCAAGACGGCACCGTAGAGCTCATCCGCGAGTATGAGGGCAACGGCCGGCTGACCTGCATTTCAGAGCCGGACAAGGGAATCTACGATGCCATGAACAAGGGCATCCGCCTGGCCAGGGGAAAGTATGTGGCCTTCCTGAACTCGGACGACTTCTGGCATGATGCGGAGGGCGTGGCGCGCAGCGTGGAAATGCTGGAGCGTGCCCAGGCGGATTTCTCCTACGCCCCCCGCACCTGCATCAGCCTGGAAGGGAAACCCCAGTATGTGGAGTACCCGCAGATAGGATCATTCCCATACACCATGCCGTTCTGCCACCAGACCATGTTCACGCGCACGGACCTGCTGCGCCGGCACGGCGGTTTCCGCTTTCCACAATACCGCAGCGCCGCAGATTACGACCTGGTGGTGCGCCTGCTGCTCAGTGGGGCCAAGCCGGTGTACGTGCCGCACAATTTCACCAGTTTCCGCCTGGGCGGGTTCTCCACGGATGACGAGAGCGTGAACATCAGCCACAGGGAGGTGGAGTCGATTATCCGGGAGCACTTCGGTGCCTACATGGGATCCACAGACGATATGAAGTGGATATGGGAGCCCTATCCCGCCGTGCCCGTGGAGCTCCTGCGCACCATAGAGGGGCTGGTCCATCCCGTGGTAGCCGCCCAGCTGCACGGTTATGCACTGGGGCCGTGGCAGGGCAAGACACACATCGCCTCCGGCAGGCC
The DNA here is from genome assembly GCA_030536145.1 of Akkermansia sp. Taxonomy (GTDB): domain Bacteria; phylum Verrucomicrobiota; class Verrucomicrobiia; order Verrucomicrobiales; family Akkermansiaceae; genus Akkermansia. Next base: position 78,326 of record JAUNQN010000002.1, on the reverse strand, counting down.
GGCCAAGACCCCCCAATGGGGGCTGGATGAAAATTCTGCAAAATATTGGCACACACGCACCACCTGGAATCTGTTCTACCTGCTTCCGCTGCTGACCATCAAGGCAAAGGAGGATGCCACACGCGTCTACATTTTCGGGCTTCCCTGCCTGAAAATCAAGAAAAGCCGCAACCGGATGGGGGTCTATCTCTTCAGTTTCCTCCCCATCCTGCAAATCAGGATTAACCGCAAGTAAGAGGGAGCACCCTACTCCGGCACCTGCTGCATCAGCTCGTCCCACAGCACCTTAGCATGCAGGATATCCTCCCGCTTCACGGAGGATGAAAGCTCCCAAGTGAGCGGCATGGAGCGGCGGAAATAGCGCGGCAGCAGGCTGCGGAAATCCACATCCCCGCCGTAGAAGGGGGCGCGGTGGTCACGGCTGGGCCACTGCACATCATTCACATGCCCGCCGTACATGTACGGGCTGAGCTTTTTCAAATACTGGTCATGGTTGAGCAGCAGCAGGTTGTGCTTGCGCTGTATGTGACCGAAATCATGCCAGTACATCACGTGAGGATTGTCTGCAAACTCCTCCATCAAGCGGGGCATTTCCAGCTCCCCCGGCACCTGCTCGAAATGGCTGCGGCCCTCCACCCCCAGCACCAGGTTGTACTTGGCAGCCTGCTCCGCCAGCTGGTGCAGGGTCTCCCTGGCGCGCTCGTAATACAGCGGGGCCAGCTTGTAGCGCTTGCGCACCAGCTCGCCCTTGATACGGGCGTACTCCCTGGTGCCCACCTCGCCGTTGCGCGCCATGCGCTCCAGCGGGCGCGTGGCATGGCGGCGCTTGAACAGGTCTATGGAGCCCATGTGCAGCACCACATAGCGCGCCTCCAGGCGCGCGGCCACCATCAGCGTCTCCTGCGTGAGCCGCATGGCGCGCTCACGCCGCTCTGCGCGGTAGGAGGTGAACTGGTACGCATCCGGCGCATCACCGGGCACATCAATGGGTGCCGGGCAGAAATTGTGCACGCCTTCCACGCGTATGCGCTTCTCCTCCACGGCCTTGATTATGCCCGGCATCATGGAAAGGGCCAGGCCGTGGGATGCCTCTATGCGGTCGAACCCCAGCTCGCGGATTTCGTCGCACATGGCCCCGCCGTCCTTGTGGCGGGAGCTGTTCCAGCAGGTGGAGAAAACGTTCACGGCTCCCGGTCCAGCTTGCGCTCCACCATGGCGTAGGCGCTGTGGTTGTGGATGGACTCGAAGTTCTCCGCCTCCACGCGGTACCAGCTGAAGGCCTTGTAGTGCTCCGTGGCCACCGCCACGTTGCGCACCAGGTCCTCCACAAACACCGGGTTCTCATACGCGCGGTCCGTCACGTACTTCTCATCGGGGCGCTTGAGCAGGCTATACAGCTGGCAGCTGGCGCAGCCCTCTATCAGGTCTATCAGGTCCTCAATCCACACCGCGGAACCGCTGAACCGCACGGAATAGGTCACTATGCCGCGCTGGTTGTGCGCGCCGCGCTCGCTCATGGCCTTGGAGCACGGGCACAGCGTGGTCACCGGCACCTTGATGGTCAGCGTGAACTGGTTGCCGCCGTCGCGGTCGGCATCGATGACGAAGCGTACGTCATAGTCCATCATGCCCTCCATGCCGGTCACGGGGGCTTTCTTGGTGCGGAAGAAGGGGAACTCTATCTCCACGTGCGCGCGCTGCGCGGCCAGCTTGTCCAGCAGGCGGTTCGGCAGGCGCACGGCCGTGTGCACGTCCAGGTAGCGCTTGTGCTCATGCAGGGCCTCCACAAAGCGGCTCATGTGCGTGCCCTTGTACTCCTCCGGCAGGTCCACCATCAGGGATACGGTGGCCACCGTGGATTGCGTGCGGTGCTCCTTGTCGCTCACCACTATGGGAAAGCGGATACCGCGTACACCCACGCGGTCTATGGAGACCTGACGGGTATCCGGCTCGTTCTGCGTGTCCTTGAGTTCCTTCATGCTACTGCGGTGTTTCCTTCCTTGGAAAAAAAGCAGCGGAGCTTGCATGCCTAGGCGCACAAGCTCCGTTTCGCGCTCAGTCAACGACGGCCCTATGCGCGTCGAGACAGCCCTGAGCTGCTAAAATCAGGGAAGAAGGTTCACGGCACGGGCGCGGCGAATCTCACGCGTGATCTTGCGGTGCATCTTGGCGGACACGCCAGTGACGCGGCGGGGCAGGATCTTACCCGTCTCAGAGGTGAACTTGGAGAGGAATTCGGGGTTGCACATATCCACGGCACCGGCGGGGATGTCGATGCGGCGGTGCGGCATGGACTTGTTGCAGGTGCGGAAACGGATACGACGCTCAACGCTCTTGAATTCGGTCATCATAGCTTGCTTGTTTTCTATGGTAGGGGTTTAGCGCATCTCGCGGTGAAGAGTGCGGCGCTTGAGGTAGGGGTTGAACTTGACCTTCTCAAGACGGCCGGGGGTACGGAGGCTCTTCTTGTTACGCGTGGTGACGTAGCGGGAGGGCGTCTTGCCTTCCGCCTTGGCTTCGGTGCATTCGAGGATGATGATATCTCTTGGCATAAATAACGATTGTTGACTTGCGGGGCGCCTATTTTACACGATTATTCGTCGTCGTCAAGAGAAATTGCATTTTCCATGCTATTTTGTATATTCCCGAAGCCGACGTCATCCCTGTTCTTGGCCTTGTAGTTGGCGTAGGAGCCGTATTTCTTCTCGTACTCCTCCTGGCATTTCACGGTCAGGCGGCAGAAGGGGCGGACCTGCAGGCGTTTCTTGGGAATGGGCTCCAGGGAGACCTCGCAGATGCCGTAAAACCCTAAGCGTATGCGCTCCAGGGCGGCGTCAATCTCGAAAAGCTGCTCGCGGTCCTTGTCCAGCAGGCGGATGGTGAGGTCGCGCACCTCGGCCTCGCTGCCGGCATCGCCGATGTGCTGGCCGGAGGAGGAGGAGACATTGGAGTTGCCGCTGCGCAGGTGGTCGCGGGTCACGTTCTGCATGTTGGGCAGGATGCTGTCGCGCAGCTTGAGCAGGGCGGCTTTCTGCTCCTGCAGGAAGGCGGGCCACTCCGGATCTGCCTTCAGCAGGTCCATAGTGGCGCGGAGCTTGACAATCCTGGCCTTCTCCACCTCGGAGAGCTGCTCCTTGGCAGGAGCCTCCGGCTTGGGCTTCCTGGCATCGGCCGGCTTGGCTTTCTCAGCCGCAGGCTTGCCGGCTGCCGGCTTTTCGCCCGCGGGCTTGGGCTTCTTGTCAGCAGCCTTGGTATTTTTGGGCTCTGCCTTGGCCTTGGGAGCGGCAGGCTTGGCGGCGGCGGCCTTCATGGCAGGAGCCTCCTCTTTCACGGCATCGGCGGCGGCAGGCTTTTTCTTGGCGGCACAGGCTTTCTTGGCCGGGGAGGCCTTCTTGGCAGGCTCGGCTTTCTTGGCGGGAGCGCTTTCCTTCTTGGTCATGACTAGCTATTGTGTTAAGGTTCCGGCCCGGCGGTTCTGGCACCGCCTGCGTCAGGCCGTCCCCTCAAATACCACAGGAGCCGTGCTTTTTCAAGCACATTTTGCATGTATGCTATAGATTTTTGCCCCGCCGCCCGCGCATCCCTCGCCACAGGGGGCAGAATGCGCTTTTTCCGTTTGTCAGGCGGGGGTGGGTGTGGTAGTATAGTCCACCATGAAGCTGGAACGCAAAACCGGAGTATTGATACCGCTGTTTTCCCTGCGCCGCGCCCATGACGGCGGCATAGGCGACCTGGCGGCCCTGGAGGAGTGGATAGACTGGGCGGCGCAGAGCGGGGTGGGATTCCTGCAACTGCTGCCCGTGAACGCCGTGGGAGAGGATGACGCCCCCTCCCCCTACTCCGCCATCAGCTCCGTGGCGCTGGAGCCGCTCTACCTTACCCTGGAGCGCATTCCCGGCATGGGGGAAATACCGCCCTACCCGCATGACCTGCCCCCGCAGCAGCTGCCCGGCGGGCGGGACTATGTGGACTACGCACGCGTGCGCACCTACAAGCGCCACCTGTTTGCCCAGGCCTGGCGCCGTTTCCGGGACGGGGAGGAGCACGCCGCCGCCCGCGCGGAGTTTGATGCCTGGTGCGCCGGGCAGGACTGGCTGGACGACTACGCCTGCTTCCGCGTGGCCTGCATCGCCTTCGGCTCCGCAGCCTGGTGGACCTGGCCGGAGCAGAACCCGGATATCATCCGCCGCATGGCAAACGACACGGAGGATGCCCGCGACCAGAAGCGCTACCAGCAGTGGCTGCAGTGGCTCTGCGCGCGGGAATGGGCCATGGTGCGCGCCCATGCGGATGCCGCCGGCGTGCTGCTCATGGGTGATATCCCCATCGGCATCTCCGTGGCCAGCGCGGACGTGTTCTTCCAGCGCTACCTGTTTGACATGGACTGGAGCGGCGGCGCCCCTGCGGAGGGCAACTTTGCGGAGGACCCCTTCACCGCCAAGTGGGGGCAGAACTGGGGCATACCCCTGTACCGCTGGGATGTGATGGAGCGCGACGGGTTCTCCTGGTGGAACCGCCGCGTGCGCAAGCTGGCGGAAATCTTCCGAATGTACCGCATAGACCATATCCTGGGCTTCTACCGCATCTACGCCTTCCCCTGGATGCCGGACCGCAACCCGGAATTCCTGAACCTCTCCCCGGACGAGGCCGCCGCGCGCTGCGGCGGGCGCCGCCCCGGGTTCCGCCCCCGCCCGGACTGGGAAGCCGCGGACCGCAAGGCCAACCTGATGCAGGGGGACCACCTGCTGCGCCAGATTCTCAAGGCCGCGCCGGAGCAAATCGTCATCGGCGAGGACCTGGGCTGCGTGCCGGACTATGTGCGCCCGGACCTCTCCTTCCTGCGCATCGCCGGGTTCAAGATTCCCCACTGGGAGATAGATGCCAAGCAGCAGATTGTGAAAGGCCACACCTACTCCCCCTGCTCCTTTGCCACATACGCCACACATGATTTCCCGCCCCTGTGCAACGACTGGAACGACTGGTACGCCAACGTGAAGGCGGCGGAGGAGGCCGTGCACGACACCACGCTGGATCCGCAGGAGCTGCGCCGCCGCATTCTGGTGGGGCGTGACTGCGCCCGCGTGCTCTGCTGGCTGGGGGACTACGCCGGGCTGGACCGCATGCAGAGCCTGCGCGCGTGGGATGCGGACATCAAGGACGCGCTCATCCGCGCCCTGCTCCGCTGCCGCTCCGCCTTCGCCTGCCTGATGTGGACAGAGCTGTTCGACCTGCCCGTGCGCCTGAACACCCCCGGCACAGAGGGCGGCACCAACTGGCGCCCCCGCATGCCGTTCACGGCGGCCCAGGCGGTGCAGATGCCCCAGAGTGCATGGATACGCGGCCTCTCCCGGGAGGCGGAGCGCGCATGATTTTCCAGCACAGCAACCATGAAAAAAATCTCCTCACAGGGGCACAGCGGGCGTAGACCGGTAAGCATGGGAAACCTCCTGCTCCTCTGCGCCTGTCTCCTGGTATCCGGCGGGCTGGGCTCCTGCCGGCACAGCGCCGCGCCGCCCCCGGAAGCGCCCGGTGCCGCAGGCACCGCAGCCCGGCCCGATGGCAGCCCCGGCCACGCGCGGCACAAGCACCACCGCCCGCAGCCCAAGGCCCGCCGTGCCGCAGCCCTGCGGCGTATCCTGCCCCGCACCCCGCGCAGCGCGTACTGATTGCCCCCGCCGCCCCGCCATGAAACACCACACCATCCGCCCCCTGTTCCTGGCAGCTGCGCTGCTGACAGGAAGCCCCTGCACCCTGGCAGACATGAAACCCGGCGAGTGGCTGGACCAGCTGGACGCCTGCGCCCCCCCGGAAAACCTTCCTGCGTACAAGCAGGCGGCATACAGGAACCTGGGCCTGCAGTGGGGGGCCTGCCTCAAGCTCTCCGCCTGGCATGCGGACCACACGGATACGGGAACAACCGGGCGGGAATACCTGCTGGCAGACCTGCAGCTCACCCAGCGGGTGCTGGCAGACACCGGCCACGGCGGCACCTGGCTGCGCGCCCAGTTCAGCGGACGCGCCCCGCTGAGCCACCGCACGCGCCACGGCCACGCGCTGGGAGAAGGGGCAGCTTGCATCGCCACCCCGCAGTGGAAGCGGGAGAAAAAGCCCAACTACGGCATACCGGAATGCTCCGTCATCCAGTTCCTGAACCACAGGCGCTCCGGCATCATTGCCGGCGTGCTGGATACCAGCAACTACCTGGACCTGCTCTGCACCTCCGCCGGCTTTGCAAACGGCGCCCTCAACGCCTCATCCGTACTCCCCATGCCGGACGGCAACGTCGGCATCATCATCCAGCAGGAGCTGGGGCACAACGATTTCATCCAGATTGCCGCCTCCTACACGGGCAGCAGCTACCTGCGGCAGGACAACCCCTTCCGCAACCGGGAGCTGGACGGCTTTTGCGTGGTGGCGGAATACGGCCTGTGGCACGGGGATTCCACGGAATACCGCATTGCCCCGTTCTACCGCCACCTCTCCGCCGCCCACTCCGGCGGGCTGAACCGGGATGCCTTCGGCATTGAATGCAGCGTGGACTGCGACCTCAGCCATGAGCTCAGCATGTTCGCCCGCGCCGGGTACTGCCTGCGGCAGCAGGATGCCCCCACCGCAGAAATTTCCCTGGGGTTCAAATTCTACCCGTTTGCCGATAGTGATGCGGACTTCCTGGGACTGGCCGCCTCCCTGGCCAAGGGCTGCCCGCCGTACGGGCGCACCTCCGCAGACGGTGCCCCCGCCGGCGGGCAGGACCACCGGCGCGAATGCGCGGTGGAGCTCATGTACTCCTGGGCCGTGGCCCCCCACATGACGCTCCTTCCCCATGCGGAATACATCTTCCGTCCCTCCGGGGCCGCCACCCCGGCGGAATTCATTGGCGGCATGCAGGTCGCCATCAGCTTCTGAACCCGCAGTCCCTCGCGCGACCACGGGAAAAGGCACGGATTTTGGGCTTTCCACCGCGCGCGCGGTATGCTATACTCCTGCCATGAACAGTGCAGAAAAGCTTATCATCATCGGCACCGGCCCTGCCGGGTACACGGCTGCCATCTATGCCGCACGCGCGGACCTGAAGCCCCTGGTGTTCACCGGCGGCCAGATTGGCGGCCAGCTCACCACCACCACGGAGATTGAGAACTTCCCCGGTTTCCCGGAGGGTATCAACGGCCCGGACCTGATGTACAACATGTACCAGCAGGCGGAGAAATTCGGTACCCGCTACGCCTTTGAGGAGGTGCTCTCCGTCACGCAGGAAGCCTGCAGCGGACTCTTCACCGTCACCACCTCCGGCGGTGCCTACCAAGCACAGGCCGTCATCGTGGCCACCGGCGCCACCGCCCGCTACCTGGGCATAGAGGGGGAGAAGGAGCTCATCGGCCACGGCCTGACCGCCTGCGCCACGTGTGACGGTGCCTTCTACCGTGATGTTCCCGTGTGCGTGGTAGGCGGCGGCGACAGCGCCTGTGAGGAGGCATCCTTCCTCACCCGTTTCGCCTCCAAGGTCTACCTCATCCACCGCCGTGACCAGCTGCGCGCCAGCAAGGCCATGCAGCAGCGCGTGCTGAACGCCCCCAAGATCCAGCCCGTGTGGAACAGCACCATCGCCGCCTACCATACGGACGATGCCGGCGAGGTAAGCTCCATCACCCTGCAGGACACCGTCACCGGTGAGCAGAAGGAGCTGGAGCTCAAGTGCGTCTTCATGGCCATCGGCCACGTGCCCAACAGCAAGTTCCTCGGCAACCTGGTGGATGTGGATGCCGCCGGATTCATCATCTCCAACCCCGGCTCCACGGCCACCAAGACCCCCGGCCTCTTTGTGGCCGGCGACGTGGGCGACCCCGTGTACCGCCAGGCCATCTCCGCCGCCGGCATGGGCTGCCGCGCCGCGCTGGATGCAGAGCGCTACCTGAACACCCTGGACTGACCCCTCCTTTCCCCACACAACACCGCACTATGAAAACATACGCCATCATCCTCTCCATGGCCGCCGCCGGCCTGCTGGCATCCTGCACCACCCAGTCCGCCGCCGTGCGGGAAGCCCAGGCCCTGTACAACGCAGGCCAGTACGCACAGGCCATCCCCCTGTTCCTGAAGGAGGCCCAGGCCGGCAACGCAGAATCCCAGCTCATGCTTGCCAAGTGCTGCGACTTTGGCCACGGCGTGCCCCAGGACACCGCCAAGGCCGCCCAGTGGTACGCCAAGGCCGCAGAGAACGGCAACGCCGATGCCCAGAACAACCTGGGCGGCTGCTACCTGGACGGCGCCGGCGTGCCCCGCAACCTCCAGACCGCCTTCTACTGGTACAACCGCTCCGCTGAACAGGGCAACGCCAAGGCCCAGAACAACGTGGGGCTCTGCTACCAGAACGGCGAGGGCGTGGCACAGGACGAAGCCAAGGCCGCCCAGTATTTCCAGGCCGCAGCCAAGGGCGGCAACACCAACGGCATGTACAACCTGGGCCGCTGCTACTTCCACGGCACAGGCGTGCCGCAGAACGCAGAAACCGCCCGCATGTGGGTGAGCAAGGCCGCTGCCGGCGGCCACAAGAACGCCGCCCTCTTCATGCAGGACCAGGGCTGGAACTAACCCTCCCCCGCATCCCCCCTTTCAGCGCGCCCCAAGCGGGGCGCGCTTTTTTTGCCCGTGCGTGCCGCGCTTTTGGCTTTTCACGGCAGGGTGAGTAGGGTATGATGGCAGGCATGGCCGATTTGGAGCAGACTCATAACAAATCACCATGGGGGGCTTTCTGGAGCCTGGTGGTGATCCAGTGCATGAATTCCCTGAATGAGAAAGGGGTGCAGTTCCTGCTGATAGCGCTGGGAATATGGATGGCGCAGGAGCTGCAGTACCCGCTCTCCATCCTGGTGGTGCTGCCCTTCGTGCTCTTTTCCCCCCTGGGCGGGTGGCTGGCGGACCGCTACTGCAAGACGCGCCTGCTGCAGTACATGGTGCTGCTGCAGGTGGTGGTGCTGGCGGGCATGACCGCAGGCCTGTACCTGCACAACCTGTGGCTGGCGCTGGGCTGCTTCACGGGCTTCTGCATCCAGGCCATGTTCTTCAGCCCTGCCAAGAAGGGGCTGGTAAAGGACATCGTGGGTTCGGAAAACATCGGCTTTGCCAGCGGCATACTGGAAATCACCTCCATGCTGGCGCTGCTGGGCGGGCAGATCGGCGCGCTCTCCGTGGTGTACATGCTGCTGCGGGAGTGGGGTCCCTCCCACGGGTGGGAGGCCGCCGCCCTGCCCTGCGCGGTATGCACCGCAGGCGCCGTGCTGGTATTCCTGCTGGGGCTGTGGATGCCGCGCTTCAAGCCGCAGGGCACGCGCCCCTTCCAGTGGAGCCTGCTCTGGCAGCACTTCACCCAGCTGCGCATGCTGTGGGGCACGCGCGTGCTGCGCAACAGCGCCATCGGCGTCTCCTACTTCTGGTTCATAGCGGGCATCATGATGCTCATTGTGCTGCAAATGGCGGCAGAGGCCAACCCCGTGGAAAGCACCGCCGACTTCATGCAGGTGCTGGGCCAGCAGAAGGATTCCGCCGTGCTCTTTGCCTGGCTGAGCGGCGGCGCCATCCTGGGCGGCCTGGCGGCCTCCATCATCTGCGCCTCCAAAATCCGCATGTGGGTGGCGCACGCGGGCGGCATGGGCATGGTGGCAGGCTGCACCGCCATGGCACTGGTGGATTACGGCACCCCCGTGTTCTACCTGGCACTCACCTTCACCGGGTTCACGGCCTCCGGCTACCTGGTGCCCCTGAACGCCCGCCTGCAAGACCGCGCGGACGACGACAAGCGCGGCGATGTCATTGCCGCCGGAAACCTGATGGACTGCTTTGTGGGCATGCTGGCCGTGGTCATCCAGGGAGCCATGAAGAGCGCCGGAATCCTCCCCCAGTGGCAGTGCGCCATCCTGGCCGTCTCCAGCGCCGCCATTGCACTGTTCATCTACACGGACAAGGGAGAGGACTGAACGCGCCTGCATTAGGGTATTTTTTCACAAACGCGAGCCTGAGGCAATTTGGGATTGTACAGTATCCGAATCCGTGCTATCATGGCGGTGGACTCTTTTTTGTCCGATAAAACTCAATAACCTGTATTTTTATGGAAAACGAACAGATTCAGCAGCAGCCCCAGCAGCCCCAGTCCAATGCCTTGGCCATCTGGGCCCTGATTACCGGCCTCTTTTGCGGCATTGTCGGCGTGGTTCTCGGCATTATCGGCATCAACAAGTACCCCGCCGGTTCCTCCGGGCGCACCATGAGCATCATCGGTCTCGTGCTGGGTGCCATCGGCGTTGTCGGCTCCATTATGCTGCAACTCCTGTAATTGCGGGATTCCACCGCACGTTCCCTACCATACCGGCACCGCCCCGCCCGGGCGCAGTGCCGGTATTTTGGTTCTGACATGAGAAACCTGTTCCACCCTGCATCCATCCTTTGCGGCCTGGTCCTGCTGGTTATACTGGTGGCCCTCTGCACAGACGTGCATACGCCGTGGCTGCCCAAGTGCCTGCTGCATGAGCACACGGGGCTGCTGTGCTACGGCTGCGGCAGCACGCGGGCGGTATACGCACTCATGCGCGGAGAATGGGCGTACTCGCTGCAGTGCAACCTGCTGCTGCTGCCCAGCCTGGCCTGGCTGCCGGCCCTGTGCTTCATCCGCCACCCCCAGCGGTTCAACGCCATGCTGTACGTCGGCATGGGGGTGCTGCTGCTCTACATGGTGCTGAGGAACATCCCCCTGCCCGCCTTCGATTGCCTGCGCCCCTGAACCGGCGGCAATCCTAACAGTTCGCGCACAGCCGGGAGCTGCCGCGCCTTTTGCGCTTGACCAGCCCTGCGGCGTAGCGTAGAATGGGCGCACCAACCATTGAAACACAAGAACCATGTCTGAAGAATTGCCCCCCATTCCTGAAAACGCCACGGCTGCCGTTCCCGCCGCCGTTCCCGCCCCGCAGAAACAGTCCGGCGTTGTCCTGGGTATCCTGTCCATCGTTTGCTCCGTATTCTGCCTGCCCGTGGGCCTGATCCTTGGCATCATCGGCCTTTGCACCTATCCCGCCAAGAGCACCGGCAAGCTCCTGAGCATCATCGGCCTGGCCATCAGCGGCCTGATTCTCGCCGCCGGCGTGGCGTACGGTGTCTTTATCGGCAGTTCCCTGAACGAGATCCAGACGTCCGTGCGCGCCAACCACCCGGAGATGAGCGACACGGAGTTCCTGGAGTACCTGCATGGCCCGGAGGGCCAGAAGGAGGTGGAAAAGGCCGTGGAGGAATCCATGTCCAAGTATCTCAAGTAACCCCCTTCCCTATCAAGAGACAAAAAAATCCCCGCACTGGCCAGGTGCGGGGATTTTTGGCATTTACCGAGAGCGCGTGGCGAATCAGTTGGCCTTGTAGCTGTCCACCAGGGCGTGGGTGCGCTGGTGCACGGACTCCACGCGCTGCTTGAGGTGGGCAATGTATTCTGCCTTGTCCGGCATGGGGCGGCGGGCCACGCCGGAGATTACGGCGGCCTCTGCAATGGCGGGGCACAGGTACTCGATCATGCGCGGGTCGAAGGGCTTGGGGATGATGTAGTCCAGGCCGAACTCCAGGGGCACGCCGCCGTTGGCCTGCACCACCTCTGCGGGCACGGATTCGCGGGCCAGGTCTGCCAAGGCGCGGGCGGCGGCAATCTTCATGGCCTCATTGATGGTGGTGGCCTGCATATCCAGCGCGGCGCGGAAGATGTACGGGAAGCAGCTCACGTTGTTGACCTGGTTGGGCCAATCGCTGCGGCCGGAACCCATGATGCAGTCCGGGCGGGCCTCCTTGGCCTCCGTGTAGGTGATTTCCGGGTCCGGGTTGGCACAGGCAAAGATGATGGGATTGGGAGCCATGCTGCGCACCATATCCTGCTTGAGCAGGCCCTTCTTGGAAAGGCCCAGGAAGATATCCGCGCCCTGCAAGGCCACCTCCATGGTGCAGTCCTCGCTCTGGGCAAACATGGCCTTGGTGGGGTGCAGGTCCAGGCGGCCCACATGGATAAGACCCTTGGAATCAAACATGTAGATATTCTCACGGCGCACACCCAGGGCCATGTAGAATTTGGCGCAAGCAATGCCGGCGGCACCGGCGCCGCTCACCACGCACTTCATGTCCTGCAGCATGCGGCCGGTCAGGTGGGCGGCGTTCAGCAGGGCGGCGCCGGTAATCACGGCGGTGCCGTGCTGGTCGTCATGGAACACGGGGATGTTCATTTCCTCACGCAGGCGCTGCTCCACGTAGAAACATTCCGGGGCCTTGATATCCTCCAGGTTGATGGCGCCGAAGGTGGGTTCCATGGTCTTGATGACCTCGATAAGGGTTTCCGGCTTGGAGATGTCCAGCTCGATGTCGAACACGTCCACGTCTGCATAAATCTTGAACAGCAGGCCCTTGCCCTCCATCACGGGCTTGGAGGCATACGCGCCGATGTTGCCCAGGCCGAGCACGGCGGTACCGTTGCTGATGACACCCACCAGGTTGCTGCGGTTGGTATAGCGGGCGGAATTGGCCTTGTCCTTCTCAATCTCCAGGCAGGGAACAGCCACGCCGGGGGAATAGGCCACGGTAAGGTCGTCTATGGTGAAGCAGGACTTGCAGGGCAGCACCTCCAGCTTGCCGGGGCGCGGGGTCTCATGGTATTGCAATGCTTTTTCTTCCAGATTCGTACTCATTTTTCTATACGCGGAATGTTCGGCGGGAATTATAGGCTTTTTCCCCGCGCATGCAAGCGCATAGTGCCCTGCGCGCGCGTGATGACGCAAAAGGGGCGCAGCCGCTGCGGCCGCGCCCCCTGTGGAAAAGTCCTGTGCAGGGGAATCAATCCCCGCTCTTGAGCACGTTGATGAACGCCTCCTGCGGGATGTTCACCTTGCCGATGGCCTTCATGCGCTTCTTGCCCTCCTTCTGCTTCTCCAGCAGCTTGCGCTTGCGGGTCACGTCGCCTCCGTAGCACTTGGCGGTCACGTTCTTGCGCATGGGGGAAATGCTCTCACGGGCAATAATCTTGCCGCCGATGCAGGCCTGGATGGCCACGGTGAAAAGCTGGCGGGGTATCACCTCCTTGAGCTTCTGCGCCAGCTCACGGCCCTGGGATTCCGCGCGGTCACGGTGCACAATCATGGAGAAGGCATCCACCGGCTCTCCGGCAATCATCATGTCCATCTTCACCAGCTTGGCGGCCTGGTAGCCGTCGTACTCGTAATCCATGGAGCCGTAGCCGCGGGTGGTGCTCTTGAGCTTGTCGTTGAAATCCACCAGGATTTCCGCCATGGGGATGCGGCAGGTGAGCATCACGCGGGTGTCGTCGATGGTTTCCGTGTGGTTGACCTCTCCGCGCTTCTCCATGACAATGCGCATGATATCCCCGATGTACGTGCTGGGAATCATGATGAACACCTTCACCATGGGCTCACGGATTTCCTGGATTTCCTGCGGGTCCGGCAGGATGCTGGGGTTGTCCACCGTCAGGTCCGTGCCGTCGGTCTTGGTCACCTCGTAAATCACGGAGGGATAGGTGGAAATCACGTCCATGTTGAACTCGCGGCGCAAGCGCTCCTGGATAATCTCCATGTGGAGCAGGCCCAGGAAACCGCAGCGGAAACCGAATCCCAGCGCCACGGAGCTCTCACCCATGTAGGTGAAAGCCGCATCATTGATCTGCAGCTTGGCCATGGCGGCTTTCAGTGCCTCATAGTCCGCGGAATCCACGGGGTAGATGCCGGAGAACACCATGGGGCGGATTTCCTTGAAACCGGGCAGCGGCTCGTCGCACGGGTTCATCAGGTTGGTGTACGTGTCGCCAATCTTCACATCGGCGGCCGTTTTCATGTTGGCGATGATGTAGCCCACGTCTCCCGTCTCCAGGGAATCCACGGCCTGCATCTTGGGGGTAAAGATGCCCACTTCCTTCACCTCGTACGTGTCATCCGTGGCAAAGAGTTTCACCTTCATGCCGCGGGAGACGGTGCCGCTCACCAGGCGCACGTAGGAGACCACGCCGCGGTAGGCATCGTACACGGAATCGAACACCAGCGCGCGCAGGCGGTCGTCCTCCGCCGGCTTGGGGGCGGGCATGCGGGTCACCACGGCCTCCAGCACCTCCTCGATGCCGATGCCGGCCTTCGCGGAGCAGAGGATGGCCTCCTCCCGCGGAATGCACACCACATCCTCCAGCTGGTGGTACACGCTGGGCAGGTTGGCGCTGGGCAGGTCAATCTTGTTCACCACGGGCACGATGGCAAGCTGCTGGTCCAGCGCCAGGTGCATGTTGGCCAGGGTCTGGGCCTCCACACCCTGCGCGGCATCCACAATCAGCAGGGCGCCGTCGCACGCGGCCAGGGAGCGGGATACCTCATAGGAGAAATCCACGTGCCCGGGCGTATCCAGCAGGTTCAGCTCATACACCTGGCCGTCCTTGGCCTTGTAGCGCATGGTGACCGGGTGGGACTTGATGGTGATGCCCTTCTCCCTCTCCAGGTCCATGGCATCCAGCAGCTGGTCCTGCTTGTCACGCTCACCGATGGTATGGGTGAACTCCAGCAAGCGGTCGGAGAGGGTCGTCTTGCCGTGGTCGATGTGCGCGATGATGGAGAAATTACGCTTGAGCCTGATATCCGTAGCCATAGTGCGCGGGGAGGATACAGGCAAACGGGCCGCAAGTCAAGAACATTCCCAGGATTTCCCCGCGCTTTACTGCCAGAGGTAGGACTGGCGGTGGTCCACCGGGCGGCCGTCGCAGTACAGGTCCATGCGCCAGGTCATGATATCGCCGCCCTTGGCGCGGTCCTCTCCGTCAAAGAAGAAGTGGTTGCTGCGCTTGCCGGGCTTGGGGCGCGGCTGGGCGTACTCCACGGTGCGGGTAAGCACGCGGGAGCCGGTGGCAGCCTGCGTGTAGCTCATGACCACGCGCACGGGCTTGTCCGGCTCCGCGTCATACCAGTCCAGGTAGTAGTAGTCCCCCAGGCGAGCCTTTTTCTGGGTGGCGGTGTGGGCGCGGTACATGGCATAGCGCGCATTGGCGCGCAGGGGGCTTTTCTCCCAGCTCCAGTCCGGCACCTCCGTGGTCTTGAGCGGCAGGTCCGTCACATCCGTGATACGGGTGGTGCGCACCTGGGTGCACGCGGCAAGCAGGCAGGTCAGGCCAAGCAGGGAGAGGCAAATACGCATGCCCCCATTGAACACCACCCGTCGCGCGTTGTCAACATTTCATTCACCGCTGCGCCAAAAACGCTGCACATAGCAGATTTTGGGCTTGCCATGCGGCCGCTTTTCAGGTAGAATCGCCCGCGCGCAGCGGGCACCCCTGCCCTACCGGCGCAACAGAAAGGAAAAAACAATCTCTCGTTTTCTCGATTATGAACAAAGAACTCAAAGGTGCATGTATCATCGGCCAGTCCGGCGGCCCCACCGCCGTGATCAACGCCAGCATCCTGGGCGCTATCCAGACCGCCCTCAACGCTCCCCAGATTACCCGCGTCTTCGGTGCCGCCCACGGCATCACCGGCGTACTCAACCAGCAGCTCTATGATATGAGCATGGAAGACCCCGTGGAGCTGGAGCTGCTCAAGTTCACCCCCTCCTCCGCCCTGGGCACCTGCCGCTACAAGATGAAGGACCCCGATGTGGACCCCACCGATTACGAGAAGATTCTGGAGACCTTCAAGAAGTTCGATGTCCGCTACTTCTTCTACAACGGCGGCAACGACTCCATGGACACCTGCAACAAGATTTCCAAGTTCATGCAGAAGAGCGGCTACGAGTGCCGCGTGATGGGCATTCCCAAGACCATCGACAACGACCTTTTCGGCACCGACCACTGCCCCGGCTACGCCTCTGCCGCCAAGTACATCGCCACCTCCTGCATGGAGGTGAAGCATGACGCCAGCTGCTACGACACCGGCATGGTCACCATCATCGAGGTGATGGGCCGCCACGCCGGCTGGCTCACCGCCGCCGCCGCCCTGGCCAACTACGCCGGTGAGGGTCCGGACCTGATCTACCTCCCGGAGGTGGACTTCGACATGGACGCCTTCCTGGATGACGTGGAGCGCATCTACAACGCCACCAGCAAGTGCATGGTGGTGGTGTCCGAGGGCATCCACGACAAGGACGGCAAGTTCATCTCCGAGGCCAAGACCAACGGCAACGACGGCTTCGGCCACGCCCAGCTGGGCGGCCTGGCCAACAAGCTGGCCGAGGTGGTGCGCGAGCGCATCAAGTCCGCCAAGGTCCGCGCCATCGAGCCCTCCCTGCTGCAGCGCTGCGCCACCCACCTGGCCTCCACCACGGATGCCATGGAGGCCTACCTGGCCGGCAAGACGGCTGTGACCGCCGCCATCGAGGGCGACACCGACAAGATGGTTGCCTTTGAGCGCAACACCCTGTACGGGCAGTATGTGTGCAACACCAAGCTCCTGCCCCTGGAGAGCGTGGCCAACTTTGAGCGCAAGGTTCCCCGCGAGTGGATCAACGCTGCCGGCAACGGCATCGAGATGGCCTTCATCGACTACGCCCTGCCCCTTATCCAGGGTGACACTGGCATGAAGACCGTGCAGGCCCTGCCCCGCTTTGCCCGCCTGCGCAAGGTGCTTGCCTCCCCGGAGGCCTAAGCCCCGCACGCGCTTCACAACACCTCAAAGGGCAGCAGCCGAACGGCTGCTGCCCTTTCTGCATTCCTGCGGCACAGGGGTGCAAAAAAGGCCGAGCCCCGCAGCGGGACACGGCGCTTGGAAAGGCACGGGAGCGGAACTCACTCCTTCTCCTTGATCAGCATGGGCACATCCCCGCCCAGGGCCTGGGGAACCTCATCCGGCGGGATGGCATTGGAACCCTCAGGGGCCTTGGGAGACGGCTCAGGGGGCTCGCCCGGCAGGGGCTGGGGCGGGAGCTCCGGCTCCCGCACGGAACTTTCACCCGGTACCGCCCGGGCGCCAGGCAGGGGCTGCGGCTTGGGGGCCTGCCTAGGTTCCTGCTTGGCGGGAGTATCCCCCTTGGCCGGATACTTGCCGGGCAGTTTCTGCGGGGGTGGCGTGGGCTCCGCCGCCTGGTTGGGCTCGCTGCCCACTACCTGCTGCTCGCAAGAGGATAGTGCTGCAGCCGCTGCGGCCAGCGCCAGCGCGCGCACGGGGTAGCCCACCGCCTTGCTGCTCTGTAAAGGGGTTATCTTCATACACGGCACTATACCACTTCCCCGGCGGCATGGCAACTTGTTTTCACCTGCGGCGGCCATAAAAAGCGTCCGCCCCTGCTGCGGGGCGGACGTGATTTGCCAAAAGGAGGGACGGATACCCGGGACTATTCCTGCGCGGCGGCCGGCTCGGCAGGAGCCGCGCCTTCCGGTGCCGCTTCCGGTGCAGGCTCGGCTGCGGGCTGAGCGGCGGGCGCGGGAGCCGCTTCGGCAGGAACTGCAACTTCCGGTGCTGCTTCCGGCGCAGGCTCGGCTGCGGGCTGAGCGGCGGGCGCGGGAGCCGCTTCGGCAGTCTGCTGGGCCTCCGGGCGGGAACCCGCCTGGTTGTCCTTCACCCGGCCGTTTTCATCCCAGTCGAAACGGGCCTTGATTTTGGCAGCGGCGGGCAGGTTCTTCTGCATGCGCCAGTTCCACAGGGTCCAGCGGTCCTCTTTGTGGCGGGACTCCACCTCACGGGCGGCAAGGTGCATCTTCCGCGCCAGGAATTCGCGCTCGGGTTTCGTATCCTCAGCCATCACCACCGGGTGGCCCGGGCGGGCGGAATCATCATACACGCGGAGGGCGAATTCCAGGTTGTCTGCGGGGTCGAAACGCCCATTGGCGAAATCACGCGGCTCAAACTTCCAGTGGCGGTGGGAATCCATGAAAGCCATGTTCAGGTCCGCCGCCAGGGAGGCGGGGGGATTAACGGCAAAGGAGAAGCACATGAGCCCCATGATGCCCACGCAGTAGCCCACATAGCGCCGGAACGCACCGCCGCGCATCATATAGGTAACCAGGATGACCAGGCCAGCCAGGCCCAGCAGCATGAATTCCGCCGCCAGGATACGGCGCTGCGTGAAACCCAAATCCGCGATCTGGTGGTACAGGCGCAGGTACACGCTCAGCGCCAGCAGGAAGGTTTGCAGCACTAGGAAAAAGCCCAGGAAACGGCAGGAGCCCCGCGTGCGGGAGCTGCCGCCGCTGCGGAACAGGAACACCAGAATACCCGCCGCCAGCACGGAGGCCCAGGTGATGGAATCTGCGCCGTCATGCAGGTAGGCGGTCTGGGAGATTCCCTCCGGCACCTTGCCGAACCACAGGAAGGCGATATCCGTGGAGGTGGCCACCAGGAAAGCCAGGTTGATGCCGATGAGGGACATGAGCGGCAGCTGCGGCAGCAGGGAGACACCCGCAGGCTTGGCCGGGGCGGCGGGGGCAGCCGCAGGCGCAGACATGCCGCTGCGGCGCAGGGTGAGCAGGCCGAAACCCAGGATACCGGCTATCCAGCGCAGCACGTGCAGCCACAGGTCCCAGTCCAGGTTCAGGTACTCCAGCAGGCGGTTCCAGGCATCGCGTACGGCATCAAACACCTTTTCCACCACCGGGTTGCCGCTGGCAAAGATACCCAGGAAAGCGGCAAAGAGCACCACGCCCACCACCACGCTGACCAGGGTGGGCAGCACGGCGCGCCAGCGCGCACGGGCCGGGTCTTCCGCATTGCGGCGCGCCAGCCAGTATCCCCACCAGGAGCGATAGCGCCTGGTGTTGTCCACCGGTATGGCGGAGTTGCCCAGGACTATCACCAGCAGGGGAAGCAGCATAAGCCCTATCCAGGCAAAGGTGCTGCCACAGTACAGCAGCGCCACCATGCCCACCAGGCCCATGCCGCCCAGCAGCAGCTGCTCCCCGCGGGAAAGGTCCCGCCGCAGTATCAGAATAGCGGCCAGGTACAGCACGCCGCCCAGCGCGGCACCCAACCCCAGGGCCGGGAAATCACCGCTGCCCGTGCAGATGCGCGGCCAGAGCAGGTCTGCGGAAACAGCAACCAGCACCAGCACCACCAGCGGAATCCAGCCTGCGCGCCACCAGGAGGGGTCCTCCGCCGGGCCGGTGGGCTTGAGTCCGGGCTTGGTGGGCTCCTTCGGCAGCACTGCTGCGGACAACTTGGGGGCGGCAGGGGATGGCTCCGCAGCAGGCTGGCCTGCGGCGGTCTCGGCTGTGTTTTGCTCTTCTTCCATAGCGTTCTTGGTAAGGGTTCCTACCTACATAGAACCCGGCTCAGGGGGTGCCTGTTCAGAGTATGACAAAAAATATCCGTTATTCCAGCGTGCCTGCGGCATAGTCCGCAGCCATGAGCCCGGCCCCCACCAGCCCGGAATCCGCGCCGAACTGCGCCGGCATGATACGCAGGTTGGCTGCGTGCACAGGGAACAGCTGTCGGCGCAGTATCTCCTCCAGCGGGCCGAACAGCAGGTCCCCGGCCTTTGCCACGCCGCCACCCAGGATAAAGGCTTCCGGCGCAAAGGCGTACATCACGTTCATCATCAAGCAGGCCAGCTTTTCCGCCACATCGCGGTACACGCCGCGCGCCAGCGTGTCCCCTGCGCGGGCTGCCACATCCAGCAGGTAGGGCGTACACTCCGCAGGGGCCTTGTCTATGCCGGCGGCCTTGTAGCACTCGCTGGCATAGGCGGCAATCTCGTTGTTGCCGATGTATTCCTCCACCGCGCCGATATTGCCGAAGGTGCCCACCTTGCCGCGGTAGTCGATGCTGGTCTGCCCCAGCTCCGCGCAGGATACGTTCTTGGCGCGCAGCATGCGGTTGTTCACCACCATGCCGCCGCCGATGCCGGTGCCCAGGGTCAGGCACACGATGTTCTCCATGCCGCGCCCTGCCCCCAGCTTCCACTCTGCGTAGGCCATGCAGTTGGCATCATTGTCCAGCACAATGGGCAGGCCCAGGGCCTCTCCCATGATTTCACGCACGGGTTCCTGCTGCGACCACACGGGTACGTTGGTGAGCTGGTAGAGCACGCCGCGGTAGAAATCCACCCAGCCGGGCATGCCCAGCCCCACCGCCACCGCATCCGGGTGGCGCTCCATCAGCCCGCGGATGCTGGCGCACATGGCATCCATAATGCTGCGCGGGCTGTCGAACGCCTGCGTGGGCAGCGGTTCAGCCTTTTCCACCACCTCGCTCCCGCACGTCACACCAATCTTGATGCTCGTGCCACCGAAATCTACTCCTATTGCCTTGGCCATAACTTGTTTTTTCCACAGTATACCACCCGCCCCGCCCCATGGCAAACCCTTTTGCCGGGATATGCCCGCGGGGCGGGTGGTACTGCCTTTGATGCAACGGGGGTGCTGTTACCAGCGCTCCACCGTGACAAAGCGCTGGCTGTGGCAGCGAGGGCGCTCCGGAATGGTCATGCGGATGGCTCCGCTTTGCAGCAGCGGGTCCAGGTACCGCCGCAGGGCGTATGCGGCGGAGGCGATATTGAGGTAGGCCACGATTTCTGCACGCGTGCGCGGGGTGCGGCAGAACTCCAGCAGCTGCTTTTCATCCCCCACGGCTGGCGGTGCCGGCTTGCGGACGGGTGCCACCGGGGCCGCGGGGTACGGGGGGGTGTCCTCACCGTAGGGATGTTCCTCTTCCGCTGCCATGAAGTCCATCGGCGGCGGGTCGAAGTCGTTGTACAAAACGACCTTGAACCCGCCGTACCTGTTGATGAACACGGGCGGCCGCAGCCTGCGCTGCTCCATGGCGCGCCGAATGGTGGGGATGCCGGAGTGGCGGTTTTCCGTTGCCCCCAACAGTTCCATGGCTCTCACTAGGGCGGGGTTGCGCGTATCCGGCTGGGCATGGCCCAGCTTGTCCACGGTAAGCCGCCCGTACAGGCCGCCGGGGTTGAGGATTTCCATCCGGTCCTCGTACATGTTCACCTCTATGGGCATGCCTTCGGTGTGCATACTGTAGTCGCGGTGCACCAGGGCATTCAGCACGGCTTCGCGCACGGCTTCCATGGGATACTCCGGGTCATCCACACGCCTGCCCGTATGCGGGTCCAGCCCCATGGCCATGCGCATGTTCTTTTCCACGAATTCCAGGGTGGCCTCCAGCATTTCCGGTATGGTGCCTTCTATGCGCTTGGAGTCGAGAAAGCGGTGGCCGAATTCGTCTACCATGCCTATTTCCGTGCCGGGTACGCGCGTGGCGGTGATGCACAGGCAGGGGTAATAGCCCTGGGGGAACAGGCCGAACATGAACAGTCCGGCCCGGGTGATGTTTTCTCCCTGGGTGATTCCCATCAGCTCGTACTGCTGCGCTTCCGGCACGCGGGCCAGGTGCGGCCGGTCCTTGCGGGCCTTTTCCATGTACTGCTCCAGTGCGTCGGTATCCAGCATGTTCATGCCCACTCCTTCCACGGGGCGGATGTCGTCGCGGTATTTCTTGCGGAAGGCCTCGTAGCTGTATACTTCGTATTCGGTCATGGGCGTGTCGGCGTCGCCCAGACGGACGTATGCGCCTTTGAGCCGCCCCTGGGATGTCTTGAAGCACGGGCGGTCTGCCACATCGATGGGAGGGATTTCCGCGGAGACGAAGACTTTGCCGTCTTCGTCGCACACGGTCATGACAGGACGCACGATGGGGGGCATTTGCAGGCAGTATTCCATGATTTTCTTCTGGAGTGCCTGGGCATCATAGACGCCGACCTTGGCAAAGTCGTTGCTTTCGTCCAGTCCGAACAGGAGTGTGCCGCCTTGATCCTGGTTGGAGAATGCGGAGATGGTGTCGTAGAGTTTTTCGGGGCAGCCCCTGCGAGCTGCCTTTATTTCCATGGTTTGTCCTTCGCAGCCTTGGCGCTGGACTTTCCGGATGAGTTCGTGCAGTTCTTCTTCTATCATGGTTCTTTAGTTTTCTGAGGATATTTTAACAAATAGAAATAAAAAGTAAAGGAAAAATTTCATTTTTGTTCACTTCTTAACAACTTTTTCTATTTGCTTGGTCAAAAATGCAATTTTACACTTGTTTTTTACTTCGTATTTTCACTTTTTTCGTTTTTTGGGGTTTTACCTGTTGGAACAAAAAGCAAAGAAAACCTCAAGTCTCATCTTCAGTTTTTGTTACCTTTTGCATCTCTTCCGTTTTTCTCCTTGACTTAAGTACAAGTTCCGCCCGGCATGATTCTGCGGTTGCAGCGGCGGAGGAAATAATGTAGAATAGGCACAGCAAAAGCCATGATGAAGGAACCGATAGTGAAGAAAGTGGACCACATCAGCGTGGCGCGGTTTTACGAGAACTACCGCAGTACGCTGGAGCTGCAGCTGCTGAACAGCCCGCTGGGCATGACCCGGCATATCCTGCAGCCGGCCCTGAACAGGCCCGGCCTGGCGCTGGCGGGGTTCCTGGGCTATTTTGCGCATGAGCGCGTGCAGGTGTTCGGCGCGGCGGAATGTTCCTACTGGGAGCAGATGCAGCCCGGCGAGCGCATGGAGCGCCTGCGTGCCATCCTGGGGTGTGATGTTCCCTGCATAGTGTTCTCCCGCGGCTGCCAGGTTCCGGGGGACCTGCTGGAGATGGCAGACCAGTACCAGGTGTGCATCTTCCACTCCAGCCTGGTGACGATGAATTTCGTGAACCGCGCCACGGTTATCCTGGAGAACGAGTTTGCAGACAGCACCACGCTGCACGCCTGCATGGTGGATGTACGCGGCGTGGGCGTGCTGCTCACCGGATCCAGCGGCATCGGCAAGAGTGAGATTTCCCTGGGCCTGGTGGAGCGCGGTGCCTCCCTGGTGGCGGATGACATGGTACGCATCCGCAACATCGGCGGTGAGCTTATCGCCTCCTCCCCCAACCTGAGCAGCGGCTTTATCGAAATCCGCGGCATCGGCATCATCAACGTGACCAACCTTTTCGGCCTGAATGCCTACCGCAGGGAAAAGAAGGTGGACCTGCTCATCGACCTCTTCACCGGCCAGCTCAGCGAGCTGGAGCGCATCGGCATGGAACACAAGTCCACCAGTATCCTGGGTGTGGACATAGAGACCCTGAACCTGCCCGTTACCCCCGGCAGAGACATGACCCGCCTGGTGGAGGTGGCCGCCCTAGGCCGCTACCTGAAGGAAAGCGGGTTCGACATGGCAAGCGAATTCACCCGCCGCCTGCACCGCCAGATTCAAAACAACTCCATACGCCCCCCACAATCATGACCCCGCTTACCGATATTACCAAGCTGCTGGATACCACCCTGCGCATCTCCGAAATCAAGGACGCCCCCGTGGCGCTCAACGGCCTGCAGATAGAAAACAACGGCTGCGTGACCAAGGTGGCGCTGGCGGTGGACGGCTCCCAGCAGACGCTGGAATCCGCCGTGGCCGCCGGGGCGGACCTGCTTATCCTGCACCACGGCATCTACTGGAGCGGCCTGCGCCCCCTGACCGGATGGTGGAAGAAAAAGGTGGAAACCGCCCTGCATGCCAACCTGGCCATCTACTCCGCCCACCTGCCCCTGGACATGCACCCGGAGCTGGGCAACAACGCCTGCATAGCCCGCGGCCTGGGGCTGCAGGACATCACCCCGGAGCTGGACTACCACGGCACCGTCATCGGCCTGGCAGGCACCTACCCCAGCACCGTGGGAGAACTGCGGGATGCGTACGCAGCGCTCACCGGGGCAGCCGTCACCGGGGTTATCCATGATGCCGCAGCACCCGCCGGGCGCGTGGCCCTCTGCTCCGGCGGCGGAGGAGAGGAAATCTACCAGGCCCACGCCAAGGGCTACGGCACCTTCCTGACCGGGGAGGAAAACCACTGGGTCTCCAACGCCGCGCGGGACATGGGCGTGAACATGCTCTTTGCCGGGCATTACGCCACGGAAACCTTCGGCGTGAAAGCCCTGGGAGCCCTGCTGGAGCGCACGTTCGGCCTGCCCACCGTGTTCATAGACCACCCCACCGGCATGTAAGCACCGCACCGCCATGACCATCACCCCGGACTCCACCCCCGGCACACGGCTGGACCAGTACCTGGCAGCCCAACTCCCGGAGCTCTCACGCGCACGCATCCAGGCCCTGCTCAAAAGCGGCGACATCACCGTGAACGGCAAGCCCGCCAAGCCCAAGACCCCCGTGGAGGCAGGCATGCGCATTGATGTGAACATACCGGAGCCGGCCGCCGCAGAGGCCCGGCCCCAAGATATACCCGTCTCCGTGCTGTACGAGGACAGCGATGTCATCGTCATCGACAAGGAGAGCGGCATGGTGGTACACCCCGCCGCCGGCAACCCGGACGGCACCTTGGTAAACGCCCTGCTCTTCCACTGTGGAGACCTCTCCGGCATCGGCGGCGTGGAGCGCCCCGGCATCGTCCACCGCCTGGACAAGGACACCAGCGGCTGCATCGTCGTGGCAAAAAATGATGCCGCCCACCTCTCCCTCACCACCCAGTTCGCCCACCGGGACACCTCCAAGATATATCTGGCCGTCGTACAGGGCCGCCCCAGGCAGGATGAAGGCACCGTGTTCACCAACATAGGCCGCCACCCCGTGAACCGCATGAAAATGTGCGTGGTGAACCCTGGCAGCGGCAAACCCGCCATCACGGATTGGCGCGTGCTGCGCTATGATGCCGCCACGGATTCCACCCTGGTCATGTGCACCCTGCACACCGGCCGCACCCACCAGATCCGCGTGCACATGCTCCACCTGGGCCACCCCCTGGTGGGGGACCCCATCTACGCCCACCCCCAGCGCCAGAAAGCCAAGCCCGGCCGGCTCATGCTCCACGCCTGGCAGCTTGCCTTCAACCACCCGCGCACCGGTGAACGCGTGGCGCTGAAAGCACCCCTGCCCCCGGAATACCAGCCCTGGCTCATTGACCTGGAACTCCCCACGCCGGACATGAGCGCCCCCAAGCACAGCGACCAGGAGTCAGACGACCCGGAGGACAACTGGGACGAGTAGACAACAGCCACCCATCCACTCCCAGCGCGCCGCAGCACCAGCGTACTGCGGCGGTTTTTCTGCTATTGACGAAGCCGCCCGCACGCGGTATAGTATAGCCATGCCCGTACCGCAGAACACCATTGCCCTCATCTTTGACTTTGACCAGACGCTCAGCCCGCACAACATGCAGGAGGACACCATCTTCCCGGAGTTCGGGATAGATGCGGAGCAATTCTGGAAAAGGTGCAACGACCGCAGCCGGGAAGAGGGCTGGGACGGCGAGCTGAGCTACCTGAAAGAGCTGCTGGACACCCTGAGCATAGACGGCGTGAGCAACGCGCGACTGAAAGACCTGGGGCAAAAGCTCACCTACTACCGCGGCATACCAGATTTCTTCCAAGAGTTCCCTCAGAAAGCCCTGCGCCAGGAGCACGTGTACGCCGGAATCCACATAGAGTTCTACATCATCTCCAGCGGGCTGAAAAGCATCCTGGACGGCTCCGCCATACGCCCGTACATGCGGGAAGTGTTCGCCTGCGAATTCAGCGAGGCGAACGGCTGCATCAACTTCCCCAAGCGCGTCATCTCCCACACCACCAAGACCCAGTTCCTCTTCCGCATCAACAAGGGCATGCTCCAGTACACGGAAGACGTGAACGACCACATGAACGACACGCTGCGCCCCATCCCCTTCCGCAACATGATCTACATAGGCGACGGCCCCACCGACGTGCCCTGCTTTACCGTGATGCGCCAGCAGGGCGGGCAGAGCGTGGCCGTGTACAACCCGGATGACGAGACCATGGGCAGTTTCCGCAAGTGCTACAAGCTCAAGACCACCCAGCACCGCGTGGATTTCTTTGCCCCCGCAGACTACCGGGAGGGCAGCCACCTCTTCAACATCCTCTGCGAGACCGTGCGCCAAATCGGCAACGCCATCCTGCATGACCAGAGACAGGAGATAGCGGCAGGCACCTCCTCCGCCCCTAAACTCTGAACCACCCCACCGCCATGGCTGACAACGAGCACCAATACCCGACCGACCTGCAGCGCGCCATCTGCTGGGGAGCCCTCACCGGGCTGGCCCTGGTCGTCATCGTCTCCCTCATCGTGGGGCTCCTCTTCGGCATGGGCACGCTGTTCATGGTACTGCAGCCTGTCCTGCTGCCCGTGGTCATAGCGGGCTTCCTGGCGTACCTTCTCTCCCCCATCGTGGCCTGGGTGAGCAACAGGGTGCACACGCGCATCGGCGGCACAGTCATCGTGATGATGGCGGCGGGTATCTTTGTAGCGGGCTTTGCGTACACCATCGTACCGCAGATCGTCCACCAGAGCGGGCAGCTGGTGGCCAACCGGGAAAACATCGTCAAGAGCGCCGTCACCTCCGCCAATACCATGCTGGAATCCAACAAGCTGCTGCAAAACTGCGTGGACATGGCGTACAACAAGGTACTGAGCGAGGCCCGCGCAGAGGACCTGCCGGAGGAAGACTACGCCAAGCTGAAAGCCGCAGGCAGCACCTACCCGGACAAGCTCACCGCCACGTTCAGCCACTATTCCGGCTACCTGGTCACCCAAGCCGTGCGCTGGCTCACCGCCGGCACCAAGGCGCTTTCCGGCATAGGCCTGGCCGTGGTGGGCACCATCATGGTGCCGGTGTTCCTGTTCTACTTCCTGGTGGAGAGCGAGAGCATCAAGGAAAACTGGCACCGCATCATCCCCATGCGCCACTCCGCCATCCGTGAGGAGATAGTGGAAACCCTGCAGCAAATCAACGGCAACATCGTTTCCTTTGTCCGCGGCCAAATGCTCGTCAGCCTTATCGACGGCGTGCTGCTGGCCATCGCCCTGCGCATTGCCGG
Organism: Akkermansia sp.; assembly: GCA_030536145.1. Lineage (GTDB taxonomy): Bacteria > Verrucomicrobiota > Verrucomicrobiia > Verrucomicrobiales > Akkermansiaceae > Akkermansia. The sequence goes on along the minus strand of JAUNQN010000002.1, from coordinate 51,536 downwards.
CCTGCCGTACGCCATCACCATCGGCATGGCCGCCGCCTGCCTGGGCATCATCCCCTACCTGGGCATGATCAGCACCTGGATTCCCGCCGTGCTCATCGCCTGGTTCTCCTCGCATGATACCACGCTCGTCATCGCCGTCACCGCCATCTTCGGCAGCGTCAGCTTCCTGGACAGCTGGGTCATCCAGCCCAAGGTGGTGGGCAGCCGCGTGAAAATGCATGACCTCACGGTCATGTTCTCCGTACTCTTCTGGAGCTATGTGCTGGGCGGCGTGGTAGGTGCCCTGCTCGCCGTACCACTCACCGCCTGCATCAAGGTAGTCTTTGTCCGCTACGTCTGGCCCAGCCTGAACAAGGACGACGACGGGGCACCGGGCGGCGCAGCGGAGAACAAGGGCTAGGCACCGCTGCCGCCACCTTCCGGGGAGCCCTGCCCCGGCTTGCGCATCAGGTCCGCCACCGTCACCCCCGTAAAGAAATCCACCAGCAGGGTGTTCAGCTCATTCCACATGGGGAACGTGCGGCATTCCGGGCGCAGGGGGCAGTCGTCCGCGTCCTCCGCCAGGCAGGCCACGGGCGTCAGGTCCACCTCCGTAAGCTGCAGGATATCATACACGGAAATATCCGCCGGGGCGCGGTTCAGGCGGTAGCCGCCGCCCTTGCCCTGCACCCCCTCCACCAGCCCGTTGCGGGTCAGGAGCGGCAGTATCTGCTCCAGGTATTTCAGGGAGATATTGTGCTTCTCCGCCACATGTTTCATGGGCACCAGGGCATCGTCGCCGCGCTCCGCCAGGTCTATCAGCACGCGCAGGGCGTAGCGTCCTCTCGTAGATACCACCATAAGCGTTTCTCCTTTCTTCAGATGGCGGCCAGGCCCTTCTCCAGGTCGGCCAGGATATCGTCTATATGCTCCGTGCCGATGGAGAGGCGGATGGTGCCGGGGGTGATTCCCTGTTCCGCCAGCTCGGCTTCCGTCAGCTGGCTGTGGGTGGTGGTGGCCGGGTGGATGACCAGGCTCTTCACATCCGCCACGTTGGCCAGCAGGGAGAAGATGTCCAGGTTGTCGATAAAGCGGTGGGCCTCCTCCTTGCCGCCCTTCACGTCGAAGGTGAAGATGGAGCCGCCCCCGTTCGGGAAATAGCGCCTGTACAGCCCATGCTGCGGGTGGCCGGGCAGGCTGGGGTGGTTCACGCGGGCCACCTTGGGGTGCTTGGTCAGGAACTCCACCACGCGCGCCGCATTGGCCGCATGCCGCTCCAGGCGCAGGGAGAGCGTCTCCACCCCCTGCAGCAGCATGAACGCAGCAAAGGGGGAAATGCACGCCCCCATGTCGCGCAGCAGGATGGCGCGGATATAGGTCACAAAGGCCGCCTGGCCCGCCACATCCGCAAACACCGCCCCGTGGTAGCTGGGATTCGGCGCAGAAATGCCGGGATAGTTCCCGCTTGCCTTCCAGTCGAACTTGCCGGAATCCACCACCACGCCGCCCAGCGTGGTGCCGTGCCCGCCGATGAATTTGGTGGCGGAATGCACCACGATATCCGCGCCGTGCTCAATGGGGCGCAGCAGGAAAGGCGTGGCAAAGGTGTTGTCCACCACCAGCGGCAGGCCATGGCGGTGCGCCAGCTCCGCCAGCGCATCCAGGTCCGGGATATCGCAGTTGGGGTTGCCCATCGTCTCTGCAAACAGGGCACGGGTTTCCGGGCGGATGGCAGCCTCCACCTCCGCCGGGTTGTGGATATCCACAAACGTGGCCGTGATACCGAACTGCGGCAGGGTATGCTCCAGCAGGTTGTACGTGCCACCGTACATGGTGCGCTGCGCCACAATGTGGCCGCCGTTGGCAGCCAGCGCCTGCACCGTGTAGGCAATGGCAGCCGCACCGCTGGCCACAGCCAGGGCAGCCGTGCCGCCCTCCAGCGCCGCCATGCGCTTCTCGAACACATCCTGCGTGCTGTTCGTCAGGCGGCCGTAGATATTGCCGGGGTCCTGCAGGCCGAAACGCGCCTCCGCGTGGGCCGCATCATGGAACACATAGGACGCCGTGGCATAAATCGGCACCGCGCGGGCATCGCTCGCCGGGTCCGCGCTCTCCTGCCCCACATGCAACTGCTTGGTTTCAAATCGGTATTCTGACATAAAGAAAAGAGATTGTGTCACGCACACTCTACACCTTTTCACCTACCGTGTCAATAGGATTTGAGAAAAAAGTGAAAAGAGAGCCGATTAGGGGGCATTTTTACGGTGGACGACATGGACAGAGCGCGGGCGGGCGCTGCCGCCGCGCTTGCGGGCGCGCTCCGCCTCCCGCTGCACGGCGGAGGGCGCGCCGTTGAGCAGATGGTCCAGCTCGTCGCACAGGGTACGGCGGGCCAGGAAACGGTTGGTTTCCCGTTCCCGCTCACGGTGGCACTTCACCACAATACCGCTGGGCATGTGGGTCAGGCAAACACAGTTGTTGGTCTTGTTCACCTTCTGGCCGCCCTTGCCGGAGCCGCGGACAAACTTTTCCTGCAGGTCACACTCCCGCACGCCGAGCGCCTGCATGCGCGCGGCTAGCTCTGCGAGCTTGGCGGGAGTGACCGGCACGGGCGGAACATCAGGCTATTTCCACCGTTCCCTGCAGGGGCTCGCCCTCTGCAAAGCGGTGCTGCTTTTTCACCACCAGCTTCTGCACGTTCTTCAGGGACGGCACACCCAGGCTGTCCAGGGATTCCACCAGCTTGTAGATGCCCGTATCCAGCAGCACCACCGGGGCCACGCCGCCGCACTCCGGGGCCAGGCCCATGCAGCCGTCCTCATCTATCACCACCGCATCAGAGCGCAGCAGGAGCAGGTCGGAGCAGGTCTTCACCGGGAAAAAGCGGGAACGCGGCACACACACGGCGCGCGCACCGGCAAAGCACTGGATGGCGGCACCCATGGCAGTCTCCAGCTGGTACACCTTGGGCGTGGCGGCATCACGCGGGTCCACCGTCTTCACATTGCGGATCACCGGCAGGGGCATCACGCCCCCGTGGCCCTCCAGGAACTCCTTCAGGCAATCCAGGCGTATCCACAAGTTGTTCGTGTTGAAATAGCGGTGCCTGTCAATATCCTGGAAGGCAGGCACATCCTCCGCCGGGCACTGGGCCACCTCGCGCAGGATAGGCTGGCCGTCCGCCTTGCGCGTGGCCAGGTGGCCGCCCTTCTTGTCGGCCTCCGTGCGGCGGGTCACCTCCATCACAAAGGGGGAGCCGCTCTCCGCAAACCAGCGCAGGAAGCGCGTATCCATCTGCGCGCCCAGGTTGTCGGAATTGGACACAAACGCATACTTCACGCCGGAATCCAGCAGCTTGTCCAGCCAGCCGGAACCCACCAGCGCCGGGTAGATGTCGCCATGACCGGGCGGGCACCACTCCAAGTCCGGGTTGGCAGGGAACTCCACCGGCTGCAGCGCATCCACCGTCAGCTTGGGCACGCGGTTCTGCAGCATCTCCACCTGCCCCGGGTCCGCAAATCCGTCCTCCGCATACCGGGCCAGGTACGCCATGGTATCCGCAGAGGTGGAGAAGGAATCCATGAGCAGCAGGCTCACCAGGCAACCCGCTTGGCGGCGCAGGCTCTGCACCTGCCGCACAATCAGGTCCAGGAAGGTCACCCCCGGCTTGATTTCCAGCAGGCTCTTGGCCTTCTGCAAGCCCATGCTGGTACCCAGCCCGCCGTTGAGCTTCACCACCACCGTCTGCCCCAGCAGCGCCGCATCCGCAGGTGCCGTGGCCGCCACCAGCTCATCCCACTCCGCCACGTTGGCCGCGGGCTCTATACTCTCCTCTCCTATCAGCATGGACTGGTTGGACACCAGCACCCCCACGCTGTGGCGGAATGCATCTATGGCTGCGCGGGAAAGCCCCACGCCCTTCATCTTGGCCTCGATGGCGGAAAAATCATCACTCATGCCTCCAGTATACACCTTGCCGCGCAGAGTGCAAGAGAATATGAATTTCACTTGCTCGTGCGAATATTCATTACACGCGGCTATAAAAAGGCGTTCACGGCAACAAAGAGCAGGACGACCGATGCGTACGATGCCTTGAACAGGGAAATCCGCATGCCCCGGAAAGGCCGCCTGACGGAAAAAACATATCAAGCACCAATATGGCCAGATAGATGAGGATAGGCACCACCAACAAAACCGGGCTGGTGAGCTTTGCGATTTTGCCGTATCGCCTTTATTTCTTCTTGGAGAGCTGCTCCAGGCGCTTGGACCAAGCGGCGGCTTCCGGCTCGTTGTCCTCGGCGTTTTCCGCGTTGCGCAGCAGGCGTACCAGCAGGGCGATGGCCTGCGGGTTGTCCTGCCCGGCAGACATGCGGAGCATGGCCATGCCGCGCTCCGCGTCCTTCTCCACGGGGTCGCCGGTAAGCAGCATCACGGCAAACACCATCTGGGCGCGGGCATCACCGGCGCCGGCGGCGCGCTCATACCATTGGGCGGACAGCGCCATGTCCTTCTGCACGCCGTGGGTGCCGTTGGCATAGATATTGCCCAGGGCGGTGGCGGCGGCGGGCTCGCCATCCCTGCTGCCGGGGCGGGCGGCCTTCTGCAGCCATTCCACGCCCTCCTGCATGGAATCCGCCTTCTGTACCAGGGCCATGCCCAGGCGGTACTGGGCATCTGCAATGCCGGACTCAGCGGCAATGCGCCAGTGGGCCACGGCGCCGGGCAGGTCCTTGGCCACACCCCTGCCCTCATACTCCAGGATACCCAGGAAGACGTGGGCCTCCTTGCTGCCGGCGGCGGCAGCCTTGGCAAACCATTCATAGGCCAGGGCGGGATTCTTCTCCACGCCCTTGCCGCCCTCCAGGTACAGGGCGGCCAAATCAGTCTGGGCTTGCAGCAGCCCCCCCTCTGCAGCCTTTTTCAAATACTCCAGCGCGCCCGCAAAATCGCTGGCATGGTGCTCCACATTGGGGCGCAGCAGCTCCTGGGCGCGGGCGTACATCTCCTGCGGGGTCTGCGGCTGGCGTGATTCCGGGGAATCGCCATCACAGGAGACAAGGGTGGAAAAAGCAAGCGCGGCGCAAGGAAGCCCTGCGCTGCGCAGGACGCGCAGCAGGCGGGGGGCTTTACCTTGCGCCGCGGATTTCATGTTGTTACTTTTCTTCGGACTGGCCGTTAATCACGGGGTCCGCGGCGGCCTCCTCCTCGGCCTTGACCTCAAGCTCCGCTACGGCCTTGTCATCGGCAGCAGCCTTGGCCTTTTCGGCGGCCTTGGCCTTCTCTGCCTTGGCTTTCAGCGTGGAGCGCAGACTGTCCACCAACTCCGCAGCATTGGCAGCGGGAGTACCCTCAGCCAGCAGCGTGATAGTCTCCCGGTAGGACTTCTCACGGTCCTTCTTGTAGATAAGGGAGTAGAAGGCGGTGTTGCTGTCGGCGTAATTGGCGGCGTTCCTCGCGGACATGTCTGCGGCCTTGCGGCCGTCCGGCAGGGTCGCGCCAGGGGCTGCACCCAGCGCCAGCAGTACCCGCACCACCTCTGCATTGCCGCGCATGGCGGCCAGCATCAGCGGGGTATAGCCGTTGCTGTCGGCGGTGTTCACATCGGCACCGGCCTCGGCCAGCAAGGCCACGGAGAGCGGCAGGCCGCTCCAGGAGGCCCAGTGCATGGCGGTGAAACCGTCCTTGTCCACCTGGTTCACATTGGTACCCGGCAGGGCCAGGAACTTCTTGATGTAGTACTCGCGGGAGAGCTCGGTCTCCAGGGCGCGGTCCGGGCTGTTGTAGTTGGCATACACCACCCACATCAGCGGGGTGCGGCCGTCCTTGTCGGCAGAGGTGGAGAAGTTTTCCACCTCCTCAAGGCAAACCGCAAGTTCCTTCTCGAAGGCCTCGTCCTTGCCGGTCGCTTCATTCACGTTGCCCTTGGAGGCAATGGAGATAAGGTCCTCGCTGGGGTTGTCCTCCTGGAAGGGGAGCATGGCCAGCTTGCAGAGGGCACCCAGGCCGCCCATCACAATGATGAGGATGAGCATGTCCTTGATAATGGGGCCCCACTCTGTCCGGGGTTGGTTGTTCTGTTCAGTGTCAGACATGATGGTAAAAACGGTTAGGCGGTTATGCGTTCTGTTCGGCGGCTTCCTCTTCTTCCTCGCGCTTTTCGTCCACGGCGGCGTCCTCCTCAGGGTGGTCGGAAACGAACATGTCCTTGGTCAGGATGATGGCCAGCGGGGAGATGACGGCCATGATAAGGTAGATGGTCCACATGCCCTCCGGGGAGCCCCAGAAGGTGGTGTGGCCCGTGTCCATCTTGGCGGCGATGCCGTCATAGCACATGTAGGACACCAGCAGGCCGCCGATGACGCCGTTGATGGGCTTGGCGATGAACATGGGCAGCGCGGAGAGGGACATGTAGGAGGCCACCTTGTCCTTGGGAGCCACGCGGGCCACGTACTCCGAGAAGCGCGGACTGAACAGCAGCTCACCGAAGGCGAAGATGAGAATCTGGAACACGATGGCCACAAAGTACGCCTGGTTCAGCGTGTGGATGCCCGGAATGACGAAGTACCACTCTGCCGGAACCGCCATCAGGATGAGGGAGGCGGCGGAGATGGACATGCCGGAAATCATGAGCTTGACCGTGGAGAACTTGTTGATAATGGGGATGATGAGGATGAGGCCCGTGATGATGATGAAGGGGTTCAGGGAGTTCATCATGCCCAGGTCGAAGTCGTTGCCGATGGTGCGGGTGTAGTACTGCGGCATCACCAGGAACTGCAGGGTGAACACCAGGCGCACGCCCAGCGTGAGCACCAGGAACACCACCAGTTTCTGGAAGGCGCGCTCCCTGGCCACCTGTGCAATCAGGCCCAGCGGGCGGCGCATCACCTGGGAGCCCTTGTCCACGCGCTCCTCAGGCACCGCGTAGGCGTCCTCGTTCACAAAGCGGGTGAAGATGAAGCCCAGGGCGCTGAAACAGGTACCCACGTTCACAATCCAGGCATAGCCGGCGGGGTCTCCGCCCAGCTCGCGCAGCGGGTCCACAATGGCAAAACCCGCCAGGCACGCGCCGATGTTCATGAACATGTAGTAGAAGTTGAAGCCTGTGGGGCGGGCCTTCAGCGTGGTGAAACGGCGGATGGAAGTGGTGATGCACGGCCCCATGAAGGCGGAACCGAAGGCCATGATGCCGATGCCCACCATCACGAAGATGCGGGAGGCGGCCTGGGAAAGCCCCAGCATGTCACCGAAATCCACGCCGCAGCCCAGCAGCAGTCGGCCCGTGATAAGCACCGCAAAGCCGATGGCGTACGTGCGCTTCAGGCCGATGATGTCACAGATGGTGCCCACGGCAAAGGCAAACAGGGACAGGAACAGCGTGTACATGCCCACCCAGTAGGCGGCATCCGCATCACTGAACCCGCAGTATTTGCCCAGGTACAGCACAAAGATGGCAATCAGCGTGAAATACGCCAAACCATCGAAAAACTGGATGAAGTTGGTCAGCCAGAAGTCGCGCCCGCACTCTTTCAGTACGCCGAATTCCGAGAAATATCTCGTGATGGGGTTTCCTTTGCTTGTGTTTTGTTCGCTCATTGGTTTTCTGTGTTGAGAATTGGATTACTGGAGCACGGCGCCGCGGCTGGCATTGGTGGCCAGCTTGCGGTAGCGCTTGAGCCACTTGCCGTCTATCTCCTGCATGGTGGGCTGCCACACGGCGCGGCGGGCGGCTATCTCCTCCTCGCTCAGCTCTGCGGTGATGCTGCGGTTCGGGATGTCGATGCTGATGATATCGCCGTCCTTCAGCAGGCCGATGAGGCCGCCCTCCGCGGCCTCCGGGGACACGTGGCCGATGCAGGCGCCGTGCGTGGCGCCGGAGAAGCGGCCGTCCGTAATCAGGGCCACGCAGTTGCCCAGGCCCTTGCCCATGATGTAGCTGGTGGGGGCCAGCATCTCCTGCATGCCGGGGCCGCCCTTGGGTCCCTCGTTGCGGATCACCACCACATCACCGGGTTTCACCTTGTCCGCCAGGATTCCGGCGCAGGCATCCTCCTGGCTCTCAAAGATGACCGCCGGGCCGCGGTGTACCATCATCTCCGGCAGCACGCCGGCCTTTTTCACGATGGCGCCCTGCTCTGCCAGGTTGCCGAAGAGCACGGCCAGGCCGCCGTCCTTGGAGTAGGCGTTTTCCACCGTGCGGATAACGGCGGGATCCTGCGTGTGCAGGCCCTCCATCTGCTCGCCCAGGGTCTTGCCGCTCACGGTGGGCACATCCGTGTTCAGCGCACCGGGGATGGTGTTGATTTCTGCAAGGATGGTCATGATACCGCCTGCGCGCAGCACGTCATGCATGTGGTAGCGGGAGCTGGGGGCCACCTTGCAGATGTTCGGGGTGCGCTTGGAAATGGTGTCGATGCGGCGCAGGTCGTAGTCCAGCCCGGCCTCTGCGGCAAAGGCCAGGGTGTGCAGCACCGTGTTGGAGGAGCCGCCCATGGCCATATCGCAGGTGAAGACGTTGTCGATGCTCTTCTCCGTGATGAGGTCTCGCGGCAGGGGACCGCCCTGCCTGGCCATCTCCACGGCACGGCGTGCGGCGGCGCGCCACATCTCCTTGCGCTCGTCGGAGAGCGCCAGCAGCGTGCCGTTGCCCGGCAGCGCTAGGCCCAGCACCTCGCACAGGCAGTTCATGGAGTTGGCGGTGAACATGCCGGAGCAGGAACCCGCGCCGGGGCATGCATGGCACTCCACGTAGTGCAGCTCCTCCTCCGTAATCTTGCCGGCGGTGCAGGCGGCCACGGCCTCGAACACGCTGTTGAGGTCCAGGTCCTCGCCGTTGCGGCCCTTGCCCACGGCCATGGGACCGCCGCTGCAGAAGATGGTGGGAATGTTGCAGCGCAGCGCGCCCATTACCATGCCGGGGACAATCTTGTCACAGTTCGGGATGCAGATGCAGGCATCGAACGCATGGGCGGAGAGCATGGTCTCCACGCTGTCGGCTATCAGCTCGCGGCTGGCCAGGGAGAACTTCATGCCCCGGTGCGCCATGGCTATGCCGTCGCACACGCCGATAAGGTTGAATTCAATGGGGGTGCCGCCCGCCTTGCGGACCTCCTCCTTGATCAGCTCCGCCACCTTGTTCAGGTGCACGTGGCCGGGGATTACCTCGTTGAAAGAGTTGCAAATAGCGATAAAGGGCTTGCGGATGTCTTCATCCGTCATACCCGTGGCACGCATAAGGCTGCGGTGTGGGGCACGCTCTATTCCTGCCTTGGTACGATCCGATAACATAGCGCGCAGAGTCTACCACAAATGAAACCGCGTTTCCAGCATAAAATCCCCTCCGGATTGAGCATCTGCGTCATATAACAAAACGGCATGCCCGGCTTGGGCATGCCATGAGGGTCAGGGACTTGCGCGCGCGGGGCGGCTCAGCCCGCCGGGGCGGGTGCCGGAGCGGGCGCCGGGGCCGGCTGGGGCAGCAGGTCGTCCATCTGCACAAAGCGCGCGGCCGGGCCCAGGCCGCCTATTTCATCCAGCAGCTCCATGCAGCGGGAGTTCAGGCGGGCGTAGTCGATGGGGCCGTTCTGGGCTTCCTTGGAGCCGGGGAAGATGATGTAGGAGGCGGAGAGGTCCGAAAGCGGGCGGGAGTACGGGGTGGCGGCGGGGTTCACGGCCTTGGCCAGGCGCAGGGAGGCCTCCCCGGTCTTGGTCTTGGGGCCGAAATCACCCACGATGGCGGGGAACACGCGGTCTCCCACCACCACCACGGCGTAGTCGCCGGGCTGGGGCCGGTATGCAGAGGCCTTGCCCTCGTTCAGCGTCAGCGGCACCACGATAAAGGGATCGTACTCTGCCAGCAGGTAACTGTAGGTGAGCAGGTCGTTCACCACGGAGCGGGCACTGGCAATGGAGGCGGCGGAGGCCTTGGCCTTCACGCGCTTCTCCAGGCGCTCCTGCCAAGCCTTGAGCAGGGGGTTGGGCGTCTTGGTGCGCTTCTTCCAGCGGTAGGAGGTGGAGGGCTGGTAGTGGTCGCTCTTCACCACCTTGTCCGGCATGGTGGGCAGGCGGTCGCCGTCAGAGCCGTCGGAAACCACGTCCATATCCGCCTGGATCCAGAGCACCTTCCTGCCGGAGCCGGGGGCGGCTATCTCCAGCATGGTATCCGTATCATAGAAATTGTGGCGGTCCATCAGCTTGGAGAGCGTGCCGGCGTTCTTGCGTATCTCGTTCTGCTTGTGAAGGTAGAGCGGCGCGTACCAGTGGGATACCTGGGCGGCCTCCATCAGCTCCGTGTACTTGGCCAGCACCTTGGAGAGCTTGGGATTGGCCAGCAGCAGCTCCTGCCCGTTGGCGGCATGGGGCTGGTACAGGCTCATGCCCAGTTCCACCAGGTAGGCATCCTTCTTCTTGCGGTCCTGCGCAGCGGTGGTGCCGGGCTGGAATTTCACGCGGGAACTCATGTTGATACCGCCGCCCAGCTTGGTGAAGTGGGAGAAGGAGCCGTCCATGGCCTGCTCCGGCAGGGCGGGCGGGAACGGGGGCAGCACCACCTCCGGCATGGAGAAACTGTCCTGCGGGTGCCAGGGCTTGCCGCTATCAGCAGTGGCGGCGGGGGTGTCGGGCACGGGCGGCAGCGGGGGCTGCACGTATTTCACCACCACCTTTTCCACCACGCAGGGCTCGGGCTGCACGAGGGCGCGCACGGCTTCCACCAGGCGGGCCGGGTAGGGCGTGTACAGGGAACCGGCCCCGGCGGCCAGCACGCCCAGCAGGCACCAGCGGAAGGGGTGGAAGGTCTTGGCGGGCTTGGGGGATTCCCCGGTGTTCATATCGTGTTCTTCTGTATTCATGAGTAGTCTGTTTTCTTAGAGGTACGGCGGGGGCGGTATGCCATGATGCGGCGCAGCAGCGCCAGCGGTGCCAGGCGCAGCAGCCAGGCGGACAAACGGATTTTCAGCGACGGGTAGTAGCGCGCCCGCCCCTTCAGCAGGGAGACCAGGGAGCCCTCCACCACCTCGTCGATAGTGGTGTAGAACCATTTCTTGAACGGCACGTCACCGCTGCCCTGCCCTGCGCGCCGCGCCACATCACCAAACCCGGTGTGGACCGGCCCGGGGCACACGGCCAGCACGGGTATGCCGAATTCCTGCAGCTCCAGGCGCAGGGCCTCGCTGAAAGAGGCCACGTAGGCCTTGGAAGCGGCGTACACGGCAAAGTCCGGGATGGGCAGCTCCGCCGCCAGGGAGGCTATGTTGATGATACCGCCGCCCTGCCTGACTATCCGCGGCAGCAGGGCGTGCGTCAGCTCCGTGAGCGCGCACACGTTCACCTGGAGCATGTCTCGGTTGCGGGCGGGGGCACTGGAGCAGAAATCACCGTGGTCGCCCAGCCCGGCGTTGTTGATGAGCAGGATTTCACCGGAATCCAGCCCGGCGCAGGCCTCCATCAGCACCTTGCGCTGGGACTCGTCCGCCAGGTCGCATGGGGCGGTGGCCACCTCCATGTGCGGGTGCTGCCGGCGCAGCTCTGCCGCCAGGGTTTCCAGCACGTCCCCGCGCCGCGCCACCAGCACCATCAGCTTGCATTCGCCGGCCAAACGCCGCGCAAACGCCGCACCGATGCCCGATGAAGCTCCCGTGATGACAACCTGTTCACATACCATGCCGCCATGATACAACAATGCGCCGCAGATTGCAAAGAATTACTTTGGCAGCTTTGCACGCATGAAAAAAAGGCGCGGCCTGCACATGCAGGCGCACCTTTTTCTATGCCGGGATTTGCCCGTAGCGGAATCAATAATCGCGGCTGAGCAGGAAATCGTTGATGGCCAGCAGGGTCTCCCGGCGCTTGGGGGAGAACACATCCAGCGCTGCGCGGGCGGAGGCGGTGAGGTCTCGCGCCTCTGCGCGTGCCTGCTCCAGGCCCACCAGGGAGGGATAGGTGGCCTTCTGCACGGCGGCATCCTTGCCGATGCTCTTGCCCAGCACCTCCGGGGAGGAGGTGACATCCAGGATGTCGTCGATAATCTGGAAGGCCAAGCCCAGGTCGCGGCCGTAGGCGGTAAGGGCATCCAGCTGCTCCTGCGTGCAGCCTGCCACCATGCCGCCCAGGCGGGTGGAGGCCATGATGAGCGCGGAGGTCTTGCCGTGGTGGATGGCGCGCAGCTCCTCCACGGAGAGGGCGCGGCCCTCACCCTCCAGGTCCAGCACCTGGCCGCCGACCAGGTTCAGGCTGCCGGTGCGGTACGCAAACTCCGCCACGTAGTCGCCCACGGTGTAGCGGTCGTTGGCCGGCACGCGGGCCAGGATGGCGAAGGCCTCCGTGAGCAGGGCATCACCGGCCAGCACGGCCACGCCCTCGCCGAACACCTTGTGGTTGGTGGGGCGGCCGCGGCGCAGGTCGTCGTTGTCCATGCACGGCAGGTCGTCGTGGATAAGGGTGTAGGTGTGCAGCACCTCCAGGGCGCAGGCGGCGTTCAGGGCATCCTCCTCCGTGGCACCGCAGGCCTTGGCGGACTCTATGCACAGCAGCGGGCGGATGCGCTTGCCACCGGCAAAGATGCTGTAGCGCATGGCCTTGTGGAGGGAGGCGGGCTGCACGGTCTCATCCGGCAGCAGCTCGTTCAGGCGGGCCTCCACGCGGGCGGCCGTTTCCTTGATAAGGGAGGTGATGTCTTGCATGGCTGCGTACCTTTCTGCTTACTTGCCGTTCACCAGGAGCTCGGCAATCTGCACGGCGTTCAGGGCGGCGCCCTTGCGCACCTGGTCGCCCACCACCCACAGGTTCAGGGCGTTGTCGATGGCCAGGTCCTTGCGGATACGGCCCACCAGGCAGTCGTCGCCGTTGGTGGAATCCAGCGGGGTGGGCCACACGTTGGCGGCAGGGTCGTCCATGAGCTTCACGCCGGGCATACCGGCAAAGCAGGCCTTGGCGGCCTCCACGTCCACGGGCTTCTCAAACTGCGCCACACAGGAGATGGAGTGGCTGCGGTACACGGGCACGCGCACGCAGGTGCAGGTCACCTTCAGCTCCGGCAGGCCCATGATCTTGCGGCCCTCGTTGAGCATCTTCAGCTCCTCCTTGGTGTAGCCGGTGTCCGTGAACTTGTCAATCTGCGGCAGCACGTTGAAGGCAATCTGGCGGGGATAGGTACTCATCTCCACGGGGTGGCCGTTCACGATGGCGCGCACCTGGCTCTCCAGCTCCGCGATGCCGTGCTGCCCGCTGCCGGAGACAGCCTGGTAGCTGCTGGCAACGACCATCTTCAGGCCGAACTTGAGGTGCAGCGGGTACAGGGCCATCAGGGTGATGATGGTGGTGCAGTTCGGGTTGGCAATGATGTTGCGGGGGTGGTTGAAGGCGGCGTCGCCGTTAATCTCCGGCACCACCAGCGGCACGTCCGCATCCTGGCGGAAGGCGGAGGAGTTGTCCACCACCACGGCACCGGCCGCGGCGGCTATGGGGCCGTACTCCAGGGAGATGCTGCCGCCGGCGGAGAACAGGGCGATGTCCACGTCCTGGAAGGAATCCTTGGTCAGCTCTTCCACGGTCAGCATTTCACCGCGGAAGGCAACCTGTTTACCCGCAGAGCGACGAGAGGCCAGCAACTTGAGGGAAGCCAGCGGGAAGTTGCGGCTTTCCAGGCAGGAGAGGATTTCGACGCCCACCGCACCGGTGGCGCCCACAATAGCGACTCTGGGGTTCTTGATCATTTTCTTGTCAAATGTGGCGCGGTTGATTGCGCGCGTACGCGGGTGAGTATACACAATGGGCGCGGAGAATCAAGAGAAAATATGCAATATCAGCCCCCTAGCGGAGTTTTCATGCCGGAAACGGTATTCAGGCGCACCCCCGGGGAGGGGTGCGCCTGATGGGAAAAGCCCGGTTGTGTTCCTGTGCGGGAACGTGAAAAAGCTTACTCGTCGCCCAGGAGCTCGTCCAGCAGGGTCTCCGGGGTGGTGTGCACGGATTCACGGGTGGAGAGATTCTTGAGCTCCATCTGCGGGTATTCCGTGCCGATGATGAGGGCGTACGTGGCGCCGATTTTCTCTGCGTGCTTGAGGCGGTTGCCGAACTTGGCCGGGGAAAGCGGCAGGTCCACGCGCACGCCGGCATCACGCAGGGCGGAGGCCAGGCCCAGCATTTGCGGGCGCATCTCCGGCGCGGCCAGCACCATACACACGTCACAGGCGTTCGGCTTCATGGCGGCATCACGCAGGGCCTTGGCGGCCGGGCAGGCCTCAATCAGGTGGGCGATGACGGCATCACCCATGGCAAAGCCTGTGGCGGGCATGTCCACCGCGCCGTTGGAGAGGGTGGAGACGAGACCGTTGTAGCGGCCGCCGCCGGCCACGGCACGCAGGGTGTGGCCCTTGTCGAAAATCTCAAACACCAGGCCGGTGTAGTAGGCCAGGCCGCGGACCACGGAGAGGTCCAGCTGCACGTAGTCCTCCAGACCGCGGGCGCGCAGCTCCTCCAGCACGGCATCATAGCGCGGGGAGCAGCCTGCGGGCGGGTTGGCTATGAAGGCCACCAGGTCCTCACGCTTCATGCCGAAGGCATCCAGCTTCTCCTGGCAGTACTCCGGGCGGTCGCGCTCAAACTTGTCCACCACGGCCAGGAAATCGCCCACGCGCTCATCCTCCACGCCGTGGTCGGCGGCGTACTTGAGCCACACCTCGCGGTCTGACACGCGCACCACGAAATCGTCCGCGGTGAAGCCGAACTCGCGCATGCAGTCGATGGCCAGGGAAATCAGCTCGGCATCGGAGCCCTCCCCTGCCTCGCCCAGGATGTCGGCGTTGAACTGCACGAACTCGCGCAGGCGGCCCTTCTGCGGCTTCTCATAGCGGAAGCAGGAGCCGATTTCAAACCACTTGAGCGGCTTGGAATACTCACGCTGGTATGCGGCGGCAATGCGACCCAGGGAGGCGGTAAGCTCCGGGCGCACGGTGATATCACGCTCGCCCTGGTCCTTGAAACGGAAGAGCTGGGTGGGCAGCTCACCGCCGGACTTCTTGAGGTAGAGGTCGGTGGACTCGATGGTGGGGGCCTCCCACTCTACGAAACCGTAGCGGTGAGCCACACGCCGCCACGTGTTGAAAAGGTAGTTGCGGAGGGCGCATTCCTGCGGCGCGAAGTCGCGGAATCCCGGCAGCGGCTGAAATCTGGCATCAGGCATGGTTCGTATGTTGTTATTTGTTGCGCGCGTATTATACGAATTTCCGCCAAGGAATCAAGGCATTTCACAATGCATGCCGCAGACTGGCGCGGAATAAAAAATCCCCGCACCGGAATGGTGCGGGGATTTGGGGAAATCCTGTCTGCCGGAATCAGTTGGCCAGGGCCACAGCGCCGCCGAGGACGAGGACGGCGATGATGATCCAGAGAATCACGATGCCGCGGCCTTCAGCGGGGTCGCCCAGGCCCTGCAGGTGGGCGTACTTGCCGCGGATACGGCCCTTCTTCATGAAGCCATCGTAGTTCTTCTGCAGCAGCGTGGCCTCAATCTGGCGCATCATGTCCAGCAGCACGCCCACAAGAATCAGCAGGGAGGTGCCGCCGAAGAACTGGGTCACCAGCTGGGGCAGGTTGCCGAAGACGGAGAGCAGGTTCGGCAGGAAGTAGATGAGCGTCAGGAACAGGGAACCGGCGAAGGTCAGGCGGCCCATGGTCTCATCCAGGAAAGCAGCCGTGGGGGGGCCGGGGCGCACGCCGGGGATATAGCCGCCAGAGCGCTTCAGGTCCTCTGCAATCTGCGGCGGCTGGAACATGGTGGCCACCCAGAAGTAGGAGAAGAAGTAGATCATGACTGCGGAGATGATATAGAAGTAGATATCATTCGGGGAGAGCCATGTGTTGATGATGGTGTTGATCCAGCTGTCCTGGGAGAATACCTGGCGGGAGAGCATCTGCGGCAGGGCCATGATGGCGGTGGCGAAGATAACGGGCATCACGCCGGAGTAGTTCAACTTGAGCGGCAGGTACTGGGTGCCGCCCTGGGTCATCTTGCCCTGGCCCAGCACGCGCTTGGCGTACTGCACCGGGATGCGGCGCTGGGCCTGCGTGATGACCACCACGAAGGCTACCACAAGCACCATGAAGAGGATGAGAGCCACCATGAGCAGGGAGCCCAGGGGGTTGATTTCCGTGCTGCCGCCCATCACGCAGGTCTTCCATGCAATGGAGAAGGCACCCGGCAGGGCGTGGATGATGTTCACGGAGATGATGAGGGAGATACCGTTGCCCACGCCGCGCTCCGTAATCTGGTCACCAATCCACATGAGGAACATGGTGCCGGTGACGATGATGAAGATGGTGGTGAAGGCAAACACCCAGGAGTTCACGGTGGGCATCACCAGGTCAGGCACATCCAGGCCAATGGAGCTGGGATTGTGCAGGGTCTGGGTCAGGAAGTAGCCCTGGATGATGGCAATGATGATGGCCAGGATACGCGTGTACTTGGTCATCTTCTGGCGCCCGCCTTCCTCACGCAGCATCTTCTGCCAGCTGGGCAGCACGGCACCCATGAGCTGGGTCATAATGGAGGCGGAAATGTAGGGCATGATACCCAGGGCAAAGATACCGCACTGCTGCAGGCCGCCACCGGAGAAAATGGTGAGGATGGAACCCAGGGCACCCAGCGGGCTGTCGCCGGATTCCGCCTGCTTCTGCATGAAGTCGGAGAGGGTTTGCACATCCACGCCCGGCAGGGGAAGATGCACGCCCAGGCGCACGATGACAATCATGGCCAATGTAAACAAGATGCGGGCCCTCAGCTCAGGGACCTTCATGGTGTTGGCAAACGCAGATATCATATTCTGTACTGTTTATTAAGTGGTTTGGCAGCGGGTGCGGCGGCCGCGCGTGGCGGTGGCCTGGCCGCAGTTTGCAGGATGCGGGCGCGGGCGGTTTTCCCCTTCCCTTATCCTGCACAGTTGCCGGGCAGCGCTGCGCTGCCCGGCTCCTGTGTAGTGATTTGCAAGACTGCGGGTTGCCCCGCAGTGGCTTAGGCCTGGCTGAGCACCGTGACGGTACCGCCGGCGGCCTGCACCTTCTCGACAGCGGAGGCGCTGGCGAAATCCACGGTCACGTTCAGAGCCTTGGAGATGTTGCCGTTGGCAAGCAGCTTCACGGCGTCCACCTGGCCCTTCACCAGACCGGCAGCGCGCAGCTCGTTCTCCGTGACAGTGGCGCCGGCCTCGAAGAAGGCCTCCAGCTGGCACAGGTTCACGATGGCGATGGTGCTCTGGAAGCGGGCGTTGTTGAAGCCCTTCTTGGGCAGACGGCGATGCAGGGGCATCTGGCCGCCTTCAAAGCCCGGGCGGATGGAACCGCCGGAGCGGGCCTTCTGGCCCTTGTTGCCCTTGCCGCAGGTCTTGCCCAGGCCGGAGCTTTCACCATTGCCGAGGCGCTTCTTGCGGTGCTTGGCACCCGGATTCGGCTGAAGTGTATTGAGAGTCAACATGATGGTGTAATCTGTTGTTGAATGTTAATAACTCAGAGGGAGGCGTCCTTCTTCTTCTTGCCGCGGGCGGAGAGGACGGTGTCGGCCGTGCGCATGGAGAGCATGGCCTGCATCGTGGCCTTCACCACGTTGGCAGCGTTGGAGGAACCCAGGGACTTGGCGATGACGTTGCTCACGCCGGCAGCCTCAAGGACGGAACGGACCTTGGCGCTGGCCACCAGACCGGTACCGGAAGCGGCGGGCTTCAGCACGATCTTGGCGCCGCCGAACTCGCTGTAGGTCTCGTGCGGCAGCGTCTCGTTCACCACCACCACGTTCTTCATGGCGCGCTTGGCGGCATCCGTACCCTTGCGGATAGCGTCGGAAACCTCGTTGGCCTTGCCGAAGCCGTAGCCGACCTTGCCCTTCTGGTCGCCCACCACGATGAGGGCGGAGAAGGAGAAGCGGCGGCCACCCTTCACAACCTTGGCGCAGCGGTTCACATAAACCACCTTCTCCATCAGCTGGGGACCTTCCTCGGCGGGAGCCTCGTTGCGGCGGCCGTTCTCACGGCGCGGGCCGCGGCCGGGGCGGCCGTTGTTGTCGCGGCGGGGGCCGCGGAAACCGCGCTGGGGAGCAGCCTCGGCAGCGGGAGCGGTCACGGTTGCTTCTTCAACCGGAGCTTTCGTTTCTTCAGTATTCATGCTTGCAACCTTTCTGTTTAGAACTTAAGACCACCTTCACGGGCAGCGTCGGCAAGGGACTTCACCTTGCCGGTGTAGAGGAAACCACCACGGTCGAACACAACCTCGGTGATACCGGCGGCCAGGGCACGCTCGGCAATCAGGGAACCCACCTTTGCGGCGGTCTCCTTGTTGGCCTTCTGCAGCTCAATCTGCTTGGTGCAGGCAGAGCACAGGGTCACGCCCTTCGTGTCATCGATGACCTGGGCATAGACGTGCTGGTTGGAGAAGAATACAGCCAGGCGGGGACGCTCAGGCGTACCGGAGAGCTTCTTGCGGATACGCGTATGGACGCGGTTGCGGATGGCTTTGCGATTGATAGTGCTCATATCTGTATAAACTTTCTAATGGATTGTTATAATAATGATTACTTGCCAACGCTCTTGCCTTCCTTGCGGCGGATGTGCTCGCCCACGTAGTGGACACCCTTGCCCTTGTAGGGCTCCGGGGGATAGTAGCCGCGCACTTCAGCAGCAAACTGGCCGACGACCTGCTTGTCGATACCCTCCACCTTCACCTTGGTGTTCTCCGTCACGGTGACGGTGAGACCGGCAGGGATGGGGTGCAGGATGGGATGGGACTTGCCGAGGGCGAGGTCCAGGGCAGTGCCCTTGACAGCGGCCTTGAAGCCCACGCCGACGATTTCAAGCTCCTTGACGAAGCCCTTGGAGACGCCCTCCACCATGTTGGAGAGGAGGGAACGGTTGGTGCCGTGAAGGGCGCGCAGCTTGCGGGAATCATCCGCACGGCTCACGGAGAGCACGTCGCCCTCCACGGAAGCGGAGATACCCTCCGGCAGGCTCCACTTGAGCTCGCCCTTGGCGCCTTTCACTGCCACGTCCTGACCATTGATGGTCACGGTGACACCAGCGGGAATAGAAATTACCTTCTTACCTACTCGAGACATAATATCTAGCGGGATTAAGGGTTACCAGATGAGAGCGATGAGCTCACCACCAATCTGCTGCTTGCGGGCCTTGGCGCCCGTCATCACACCGGCAGAGGTGGACACGATGGAGATACCCAGGCCGTTCATCACGGTGGGGATATCGGCGGAATGGACGTACTGGCGGCGGCCCGGCTTGGAGCAGCGCTTGACATCCTGGATGATGGCCTTGCCATCCTTGGTGAACTTGGACTTGACCTTGATGGCCTTGTCCTTGCCCTCGCCCGTCACCTCGTAGCTCCAGATGTAGCCTTCCTCCTGGAGGATGCGGGCAATCTCGGCCTTGATGGAAGAGTAGGGAACGGCAAACTGCTCCAGACGTGCGTTACCGGCATTCTTCACGCGGGTGAGGAAGTCTGCGATAGGATCGGTTAATACTGCCATGGTCGTATATTAGTTAGCGGTTTCTTCTTGCTTCTTGCTGGGCTTGCGGAAGGGGATACCCAGTTCGGCAAGCAGGTCGCGACCCTCGTCGTCCGTGGGAGCGGAGGTGACGAAAATGATGTCGAAACCGATGGTGCGCTTAATCTGATCCAGCTCAATCTCCGGGAAGATGGACTGGTCAGAGATACCGATGGCGTAGTTGCCGCGGCCGTCGAAGGAACGGGTGGGCAGGCCACGGAAGTCGCGGATGTTGGGGGCCGTGATGTTGATGAAACGATCAAGGAACTCCCACATCTGGGTGGAGCGCAGCGTCACGCGGGCGCCGAGGACTTCACCCTCGCGGAGTTTGAAGTTGGCAACGCTCTTGCGGGCGTAGGTCATGGCCGGCTTCTGGCCGGTGATTTTGGCGATTTCAGCCACGGCGTCCTCAACAGCCTGCTTGCGGTCGGGCTGCTTGCCCATGCAGGTGGTGACAACGATCTTCTCCAGACGGGGAATCTGGTGCACGTTGGCGTAGTTATGCTTCGCCTGGAGGGCCGGAACGACCTTCTCCTTGTAGTATGTAAGCAAAGTAGGAGTGCTCATAGTATTTTAGCGGGTCAGCTCTTGTTATAGTTTAGTGGTTTATGGCTTAAGCGCGGAACCGAGGGTGGGACCTCAGCTCACTTTCTTCACATTGGAGATGTGGATAGCGCCGTTGATTTCCTTGATACCGCCATCGGGGTCGGACTCGCTGGGCTTGGTAGCCTTCTTGAGGATGCGGGCACCCTCCACGGTCACGGTCTGCTTCTTGGCGTTCAGGGAAAGAACGACACCACGCTTGCCCTTGTTCTTGCCGGCGATAATTTCGACATTGTCGCCTTTCTTCACGTGGGTCTTCATCGTGTTTGTGTTAGTGTTTAGTTATATCTCCACACTGCACCTGCAATGCGGGGGTGCGGTAATATACCCGCGTTTGGTTTGCACGTCAAGCAAAATCCCTCAGATTTTGCAGTTTTTTGCAAAAAACTGCGCGGATACCGCCCCAGCACACGTTCACCCCCGGGGAAAGGTACGGCGGTAGGTGCGGCAGAAGCGGTGCAGCAGCAGCACGGCGGTGAGCGTGAGGCTCACAATGAAACTCACCCAGGCCCCTGCGGCACCCAGGGCGGGGCACAGCCAATCCGTGCGCACCAGCACCACCGCCAGCGGGAACCCCACCACCCAGTAGGAGATGATGTTCACCCAGGTGATGGCCTTGGTATCATGCACGGCGCGCAGCAGCCCGCTCATGAACGCCTGCGTGGCATCGGATATCTGGTACACGGCGCAGAGCACCAGCAGCGGCAGGGCTATCTGCATGATTTCCGGCTCATCCGTGTACAGGGAGATGATGCCGTGGCGGAAGACGACCAGCACGGCCATGAACATGGCCATGATGACGCCGCCGGCCCAGGAGGCCGTGCGCACCAGGGCATCGAACCCGGCCTTGTCCTGCGCCCCGGCATGGTACGCCGCGCGGATGGAGGTGGCGATGCTCAGGCTGAGCGGCAGCATGAACACCACGCCGGATACGTTCAGCGCCACCTGGTGGGCGGAGACCGCCATCTTGCCCAGCGGGGCAATCACGGGGGTGAGCGCGCAGAAGAAGGTCATCTCACACAGGGAGGCCATGCCCAGCGGTATGCCCAGGCGCAGGATTTCCCGCACCTGCCGGCGGTTCACCCGGCGGCGGGAAACCATGCAGAGCGCCCCGTGCCGGTGCTGCCGGGATTTGAACATGAGCGCGGCCAGCCCCAAGGTCATGCACCAGTGGATAACGGCTGTGGCCAGGCCGCAGCCGGCGCCGCCCATCGCGGGCACAGGCCCCCAGCCGAACACGAGCATGAGGTTCAGCGGTATATTCAGCGCCAAGCCCGCCAGCGCGGCGAACATGCCCGGGCGCGTCTGCCCGTGCCCCTCGAAGTTGCCGCCCACCAGGCGCAGCCACACGCTGGCCGGCACCCCGGCCATCATGAAATACACGTACCACCGTGCCGTGTGCGCCATGGCGGCATCATCCGTCACGTAGTCAAAGAGGAAAGACCCGGCGTACAGCGCCGCCAGCTCCACCGCCATCAGCCAGAAGGAAAGGCGGAACCCGCTGTGCAGCACGGTGCCGATGCGGCTGTGCTGCCCTGCCCCGCGCATGCGGGAGATGGTGGGGCAGATTATGCTGAACACCATCCCCACCGCCACCAGGATAGGCACGCTCACCGCGCTGCCCAGGCCCACGCCCGCCAGCTCCACCGCCCCGGCCTTGCCGGCCACGATGGTATCGATGACGCCCATGCCCATGTGCATCAGGTTGGCTATGTACATGGGGCCGATGAGGGCGAGCAGCTTGCGCAGCTCCCCGGCGTCAAAGAATCTGTCCAGTACCTTTGCCATCGTCAGAGAAAAACGCCTGCTCCCTATCGGAAGCAGGCGCCTTTTGCCATCTGGAACGGGAATCGAACCCGTGTTGCAGGAATGAAAATCCTGAGTCCTAACCCCTAGACGATCCAGACATGTTTCTTGCACCCCCTACAGGTGCGAGCGCATGGTAGCAAGTTTTACGCGCCGCGTCAAGCCGGAAAATCATTTTTTGCGCTTTTTTTGGGAAATATGTGGTTCCGCGCCCTGAGTTTTCAGCGCATCCAGCCCTCCATCAGGTAATACTGGCGGGAAACTTCCTCCGACGGGCCGCCGGCATCCGGCTTGAAGCTGATGATCCAGGCGGAGCCGTAATACTCGCACCAGTCGCCGGTATACACCTTGTTGGCCGGGAAACACACCTCCACAGGTTGCCCGGATGCGGACTGGGCCGGTGTCACGCGGCAGGAGAGCGGCGTGGTCAGTTCCACTGCGTTGCCAGTGGTCACCTCTGTCACCTGCACCTCGTATGTGCCATCCGTGCGGGCACCCGCCGGCAGGCGCAGGGTCATGTCGTAGATGCCGGGCTGGCTCGTGTAGGGACAGGCCACCAGCACGCCCGGGGCGGGTATGTCCAGGGGCTTGCCAGAGGCCTCGGCCTCTGCATGCAGGCGCTTCACATAGTCCTCCCCCGGCTTGCCGGGAACGTAAAGATTCCCTATCTCCCGGCGGACATACCCTTGCGGCACCAGGAAGTCGATATCCTCCGGCACGCCCACGTGGCGTATGTATTCGTCATCACGGGAGACACCCCATGGCCCCTGCCCGTGAACCAGCAGGCTGGCAAAGAACCACACGGCCCCCATACAGAGATGCGCGCATACCGCAAGGCTGCCGGCCAGCAGATGCGGCCACACCCGCAGCTGCTTTCCATTCACGCGCCGCAGCACCATGGCCGCCATCCACACCAGCAGCAGCACAATCACCAGCACACTCAGCCTGGCTGCTGACAGGGCAAGCTCTCGCGCAGCATCCGCGCTATGGGAATCCGGCACACAGGCCAAGCCCTCCACGAAGGACGACGGAACAAACGCGCAGACAAGCGCGGTCAGGGGCAGTATCCACCATGAGGTGAAAAAGGTGTTCTCATCCTTGCCCGGCAGGGTGCGGGCTGGTACAGGCGGCAAGCTATCCATGGTTTAGCGTAACATTCTACAGACCAATCATACCCCCGTTCCGGCGGGTGAGAAGACAATTTCCTGTCATTTCTCCTGCGCCGGAGTCCCTAGGAAAGCGCACCCCTGCACGCCACTGCCGCGCCTTACAAACCGGGGTAAATGTTGTGCCGCTCCATGTAGGCAATCATCTCCGCCTCGGCAGCGCGTGCCACAGACATTCCTTCAGGGCAGGATTCCCATGGGAACAGTATGTTCCAAGCATTATGCTCCGGGTTATAGCAGGAGCACTCTTCCTGCGCCAGGAATTTGCGCAAGCGCATCTCGTTCACAAAATCGGCAGTGCAAGCCAACTGGCCAGCAGTCAACCGGGCCAAGAACCCACGCTCCGCCCAACGCGACAGGGTGCTTTCCAAAAGGGAGTAATCCTCTTCCCGTTCCATGAGCAGGCACATGCACGCAGGCAGCAGGTAACAGGCGCCTTCCGAAGTATCCACATAGCCCAGGCCGTGACGGCACGCCAACAGGTCCTGCCAGGGAATGCTGCGCCAGTCGCCCCGCACCTCCTGCCCCTTCACCCGTTCCACATTCTCCGGGTGCAGGTAGTCGTCGCACGCCAGGCCGGAAAGGTAGAGCACCCCCTGCCCGCCCCGCACCGGGGCAAAGGCCGTGCAGATACGCTCCAGCAGCTCCGCCTCCCGCAGCTCCAGGGTACGCAGCTGCGCGCCTTGGGAAATCTCCTCACGGAACCCGGCGTACCATTCTAGCCACTGTTGCAGCTCCGCCTGCTGCTCCTGCTTTGTCCCGGGTATCCTGTTTCGCGTCATATCGGTTCTCTCCACTCTATGCAAAATCCCGCCTCCCCTTGCAGGGAGGCGGGTAAGATTACCAATGAACCTTGCTTGTCAATCAGGGATTGACCAGGCCGTCATCCGGGAACAGGCCCGGGGTAGCGGCGGCAGGAGCGCCATCGGCATTGCCGGAGTCGCGGTGGCGGATCGGCTTGCCCAGCGGGTCGAGAATCTCTGCGGTCACGAAGACCATCAGGTTCTTGCGGACGTGGGATTCCACGTTGCTGCGGAACAGGCGGCCGATGAGGGGCAGGTCACCGAACACGGGCACCTTGTCTTCCACCTTCTGCACCTCGTCCTGAATCAAACCACCGATGGCGATGGTGTGACCATCATACACGCAGGGGTTGGAGTTGATGTAGCGGCGGCTGAACACGGGCATGTCGATGCGGTTCTCGGTCAGCACGATGTGCTCGATTTCCGTCTCGTTGGTGATACCGGCGGTAATCGGGGAACCGTAGTTCACGAAACCTTCGAAGTCAACCACGCGAATCTCGAAGCGCTTGAAGTGGATGATGTCGCCTTCACCTTCCTTCAGCGGGTCGATCTGGAAGCGCATCATGATACCGACGTCTTCCACAGCCCAGTCGTCCGGGTTGGCGGGAGCTGCCACGGGAAGACCGCCGCCGCCCCAATTGCCGTTGTTGTTGTTATTGTTGTTGCCGTTGTTACCACCGCTGTTGATCTGCGGGGCTTCGTAGGAGATCGGGTATACGAATCGGCGGACAACCTCGATCTTGGCGCAACCTTCTTCATCATCCTGGGCCTGCATGCGCTCATCGGGAGCGGGAGCAAACTCCATCGGCTCGTCGCCGTTGATGACCAGGCTCGGGGCAGACATCACGTCCACGCCCTTCTTCTGGGACAGGCCGCGCATAATCATCTGGTAGGAGCCGGAATCGAAGATACCCGTGAGAGACAGGATGCCGGGGGCAGCGCTGGTGCTCTGGGACTGGCCGGCGGAACCGGCCTTGATCAGGTTGGTCAGCGTGTTGGCTGTCACGGCACCCGTGCCGGAGCGGTTACCGCCGGTCACCAGGCCATCACCCAGGGTGGTGGTGTTGATATTGTCCTTCAAGACATTGGTGGAGGCGGGCACGTGGCGGTTGATGGGCCATGCACCGTCGCCATTGTAGTTGTTGGCGAAGGCGGAGCCGCCGGAGGAGACGAAGTCGCTCCAGGTGCGCAGCGGGCTGGAGTTGGTGCCGTTGGTACCACCCACATAGGTGCTGCCGGAGTTGTTCACGGAGAAGGGATTGACCACCCAGTCAAAGCTGAGCTCTTCCTCGTTCGTCTGGGAAATCTCCACGAACTTGGCGCTCACCTTCACCATCTTGGGCATGTTCTGGCGGTAGGTGTTCACGGCTTCCTCCACGGTGTCCAGCTCGTCGTCCGTGTTGTACACGGTGAGCATGCCGGTGGCGGGGGAGTACTTGGCAGATGAACCCTGCGGGAAGTTCACGCCCATGTTGATGAGGGCGGCCTTCGGGTCAATCTTGCGGGACTTGTGACCACCGCCGGAGGAGAAATCATCATCCTCATCGCCGGCGTCCTCGTCGTCACCGCTGGACTGGAAGAAGGCGGAGCGCACCTGCCACTGGCGGCGGGACATGCGCTGGGAGGCGGCACCCTTCTGGAAAATCACCACGGCGCTGTCTTCCACGCGGAAATCACAGGCGGCCTGGGAGCACATGCGGCGCAGCAGCTCGGCACCCGTCAGGTCGGTCATCTTCAGGGAGGAGATAACGGCGGGAGCGATGGGAGCGGCAACAGCCACCGGAGCGGCGGAGGAGCCGGAGTCCTCCTCGTCGTCATCCTCATCCTCGTCTTCTACCGGGTCTGGGGCTTCTGGATTCAGCTTCTTG
>JAUNQN010000002.1:0-25767 GCA_030536145.1 Akkermansia sp. | reverse complement strand
CATCCTCGTCGTCATCGGAGGAAGCCTTGGAGGTGGTGGCGGCAGCCACGGGAGCAGCCTGCTGGGCCTTCTCAAAGATGAAGTTCAGATGCACACCCTGCTTGCGGGCCTCCGTGCGGAGGAACTCCAGGGCGTCTTCCATGGGGGTGTCCTCAAAGTTGACGCTGGCAATGTGCATGCCGTTGAGCGCCTCGTTGTTGCGGAGCACATCGGGAGAAATCACGGCGCCGCCGCTGGAGACACCGTAGGCCAGGTCAACCGGGGTGTCCGTGTTGGGCTCCAGGTTGTCCCACACCTTGTCCACCTCTTCAAGGGCCTTGGCACGCACGGCGTCATGGGCGCTCTGAAGGTACTTCATCTTGCGCTTGCTGACAGCCTCCTGGCCACGGCGGGCGGCGGTGTTGTAGGGGTCGATGCGGAGCACGCGGGCGAACTCTGCGTAGGCCTCGTCGAACTTGCCCAGGTCAAAGTAGCCGTAGCCCAGGGAGAGCAGGCGGTTCACCTCGTCCACGTTCTTCACGTGCTCCGGGGTAAGGGCGGGGTTGTTGCGGACGGGGTCGCGAAGGAGGGAAAGCTCCTGGCGTGCGCGCTTGTTGTTGGGGTCGCGGGAAAGGACGTCGAGCAGAAGCTGCTCGGCATCATCATAGCGGCCCACGCGGGAATACTCGATGGCGACTGCAATGGAGGCGTCGCCGATGCTCTTCACGATGAAGTCCTGCCACATGGCGGTAGCGGGGGCCTTGGGAATGCGCTTCCAGGCAGCCTGGTACTTTTCAAGGGCAACAGCGTACTTCTTGTCGCGGTAGGCGGTGCGGCCTTCTTCCAGGAGCAGCAGTGCTTCCTGTTTCTGGGCCTCGCGGCGGGCGGATTCGCGGTCATTGATGCCGGCCTGCTCGATGGAGGAGCCTGCGTACATGGCAGAGGGGCCGACCTCGCTCACACCGGCAGCGGTGGTGGGGGAGATGTAACCGTCGTTCAGGTAACCCGTGTCGGTACCGCCACGGCGGGCAGCGTTCATGCTCTGTGCGGGCATGGCCACGGCGCCGGACTGCTCGGGAGCGGGAATGGCAACCGAAGCTGCAGGAGCGGCCTGCACGTAGGGGCAAGCAGCGGCCACAGCCATGAGTATCATTGTTCGCTTAGCGATGATGAGAGGTGTGTGGTTCATGGTAATGTCTTATTTATGACAGATTTTGAGCGGGATGTAAAGTCTGCAATTCGTTTTTTTTGTTTTTTTTCGCGAAAACCGTGAATTTTTACTCTGCAGGAGCCTTTTCAGCCTTCTTGTCGGCCGCTTTTTCCTTCACCTTGGGCACGGAGACGGCACTTTCGGCACCCTCCGGCTTGAGCAGGACGGCACCGGCGGGGTCGGTACCCTCGAAGACGGCCTTCAAGTCCTTGCCATCCGCGGCACCGCCGGGAATGGTGAAGGAGGCGTGCAGCTGGGCCTTCACCGTGGTACCCATGGCCTTGCCTGCGGTAAGGCGCAGGGTGGCGGTGGTATCACTGATGCGGTGGCCCTTGGCGGCGGGGTCTGCCTTGTCGGTCACGTTCGGCGTACCGGCACGCACGGTGAATTCCTTCTCCGCACCGGCGGTCTCGTTGTCGCGCACCTTGATGACGTTCTCCTCCACGGTGTCGCCGGAGAAGCCGGGGAACTGCTTCTTCTCATAGCCCACCAGGGTGAAGCGCTTGGCATCCTTGGGAGAGAGGCCGAAGGATTCGCCCACCTTCACGGTAGCCTTGTGCACCTGGGTCTTGCCATCGGCAGAGAAGATGCGGATGTTGGCCTCCGTGGGGTTCTGGGAGGGGTCCGTGTACATGGAATCCGTGCCGATGACGGCCTTGGCGGTGCTCACCTTGGTGGCCACCATCTTGGGAGCTTGGCCGGGAGCCAGCAGGGCCGGATAGCTGGCGGGGTCCGCCGGCTTGGTCTGGGCCTTGTACTCCTCGCCGTTGGTAAAGCCGTCGTTGTCGCTGTCCAGGTCCAGGCCGTCGGCGCGGCCCAAGGCATCGGAGATGCCGTTGGTGATGAACCAGGTGTTGGGCACGTCTGCGTGGATGGGAGTGGCGGCGGGGTCGTAGATGTCGATGACCATGTTGGCCTTCTTCTCATCCACAGCCACCTGCCACAGCTCCGTGGAGAAGAAGAGCGGGGCCAGGCGGGGCTCGCCGTTGATGGTGGCGCCCTTGGGAGCCGTGTCAGCCACCTTGCGGCTCTGCTGCATGCTCTCGCGCATCTTCTTGGCGGCATCGCCCAGGGTCTTGTTCTCCTTGCCGGACTTCACGCTGGTGGAGGGCTTGACGATATCGCCCGTGCCGGGGGAAGCGATTCCCCAGCCGGCCAGGGCGATACCCACCAGGATACCGGTGATGAGAACCTTCTTGCCGAGATTGGTTTGTTCTGCCATTGTCTTGGAAAAGGGTTAGGGTTACTTGTTCTTCTTGGCCTTGGAATCGGGGTTGAAATACATCACCTGCATGGTCATGTGCACGCGGGCGGTCTCATTCTCCCGGCCGGTAAGCCGGGTGGCCAGCATGCGGACTGCGGAGGGGGAACCTGCCTCCCCGCTGTCGGTGCCCAGGTCGTCGCCCACCATCTCGCTTGCCGTGCCGGGTGCAGAGTAGGCAGCCATGGGGGGCAGGTTGTCCTTGCCCTGCACCGCCAGGCCGGTAATGGTGATGAAGTATTCCTTGTCGGCCATGATCTTGTTCAGCACCTGCGGCAGCGTGCCGCGCCTGGCCTCGAAGGCAACCTCGAAGCGCAGCGGGAAGTACGCCGGGGACTTCTTGTTGTCCAGGTCCGCCTCTGCGGGCAGTTCCGCGCAGTACACCTTCTCCAGGGATGCGGCGCCGGAGTTGATGACATCCTCCGTCACGCGCTGCACCGCCTTGAGCAGGAAATGGCGGTAGGGCACCTCGTTCGTCTTGGGGTTCTGGGTCTTGTACGCACCCATGCCCAGGTCTGCGGCGGGGCCTGCCACGGTCACACCCTTCTCGTCCGCCAGCTTCTTGGTGGCGTCGATGGTGCCCAGCAGGGTCTTCTGCAGCTCCTGGGCGCTCATGCCCTGGCCTTCACCCTGGCAGAAGGAGGCGTACTTCTTGAAAGAGTCCTCCATCTCCTTGCCTACGGCGGAGACCTGCTTGAACGCAGCGCTCAGGTTGTCCACGTTCTGCTTGGTGGGGGTAACCGCGGCGGAGGAATACTCCTCAAAGCGGTCGTTGATTTCCTGGAGCTTCTGCTGCGTGGCCTCAAACTCCTGGTTCTTGCTGTAGCCGAAATAGACGAGACCGGCAACGGCGAGGCCCATGACGGAGGCCAGGCCCACCACTCTCTTGTTTTCACTAATGCTCATTGTTGTGGGAAATGCTTGGGTTTACTTGCCGGTACCGGTTGCCATCTCCGGGATAGCTATGGGAGACTTGAGCGGCAGGACCACCATGAACTTCTCCACGTAGGGAGGAATCTTGTCACGGGAGGCCTTGGGGCTCACAAACTGGAAGTAGCGGTTCAGGTCACGCTGCACCTTGGCGGATTCCATGGCAAACAGGGAGTCATCCTTGTGCTCGTAGAAGTTCTCCGCCACCATGTTCATCACCGCCTCGCGCTGGGCCGTGGTCTTCTCGTCGTCCACGGGCTTGATGGTGTAGCCGGTCACAAAGATGGCGGTAACCGCCGGGGCCTTCTTGCGGGCGGAGCCGTCCTCCGGCGCCTTGCCCATGGCAGAGGCCACCGCCGCATTGCGGCTGGCGTTCATGTCGATGAGGCGGGCGCCCTTCATATCCCCGCCTTCCGTCAGGGTGTTGGCCTCCACGTCGTAGTTGACAAGCGGGGTGAAATCCGTCACCCAGAACTTCACGGAGGCGCAGCGCTCGGAGAGCTGCTGCATCACGTCCGCATAGGCGGCACGGGCGCTGTACAGGTTGTTGAGCACGCCGATGTCCTTCATGGCCTTGTCGTACTTGGTCTGCACGTTCTGCAGCTTGTCGTTCACGGCAGCCACGCTCTTGTCCTTGGGCAGCACGCGCTGCAGCTCCTTGTTGGCGGCGCTGGCGGCGCTGCTGGCGGAGAAGGCGAAGAAGGCGGCACCGGCCACGGCCAGCAGGCCGCCGATAACGACACCGGGCAGCTGGGCCTTCTCGGCACGGTCCTTGCCCACACTGGTGGGCACCAGGTCAATATCGAACACGCCGGCCTTGGCGGCGGAAACGGCGGAACCGGCCAGCGGGCCCAGGCAAATGGCATCCTGCTCCAGCGCGGCGGGATCCACCTTGGAACCCACGCTGAAAGCGCCCAGGGTGTTCAGGAACCCCACGGGCAGGTTCAGGGCGGCCTGCAGGAACTCCTGCGCAAACGGCAGGCGGGCGCCGCCACCGCAGATGTACACCTTGGCGGGTGCGCTGCCCTTGTACTGGGAGCGGTAGTGCATCACGGTGCGCTGCACCTCGGAAACCAGGCGGGTCATGGCCGTGCGGATGCAGGTGGCCAGGGCGGCGGTCTCCGCATCCATGGAATCCGTGTGGCCGTTGCCCAGGGATACCACGCCCTTCTCCAGCTTCAGCTTCTCAGCCTGGCAGAAGGAAAGCTTCATGTCACGGGCAATGGCGTTGGTCACAAAGGAGCCGGCTGCCGTCACGGAGCGCGTGAAGAAGCGGTCGCCCTCGGAGAAGATGATGTCCGTGGTCTTGGCGCCGATGTCCAGCAGCATCACGGGTTCCGTCTCCTCCGGGTAGTTGGCGCGGAAGACATTGTACAGGGAGGTGATGGAGCAGTCCACCACCTTGGTCTTCAGCCCGTTGCTCTCCACCTGGCCGTGCAGGCCGTCCAGCACGTCCTTCTTCACTGCCACCAGCAGCACCTCCTTGTCACCCTCCGGCGTATCGGAAAGCGGCTGGTAGGCGTAGATGATGTCATCCAGCGGGAAGGGAATCTGCTGCTGGGCCTCAAAGCCCACCTGCTCTGCCAGGTCGCCGTCGATGGGGGGGAGCTTGATGAAGCGCAGGAACACCTGCTGCCCGGAGACCACGGTGCGGATATCACTACCGCGCAAACCGAGCTCGGCCACCATTTCCTTGATAGCCTCGCTCACATAATCCATTCTCATGCCCTCTTCCACAGGGTCCAGCAGAATGTCGCGGCGGGCGTAGCTGCTCAGCGCATAGCTCCGCCCGGCGGGTGTGAACACACCCATAGCCACACTCTGTGCGCCTATTTCCAGGGCTACTGTTTTCTTGTATTCAGCCATATTGCGTTTTTGAGTTGAAACTCTCTAGAGTCGTTTTGTCGCAGCCGGCGCGCGCTTATTCGTCGCCCTTGCTGCCCTTCTTGTCGGAAGTGGTATCGGAGTCGCTGTCATCCGTGGTGGTGGCAGAGGAGGAGCCGCTGCCGGAGGAGGACTTGGCGGTCTCTCCCGTGGCGTACATGGGGGAGGTGGCCGGGGAAAGGGAGGCATAGAACGGGGCAAACGGCGTCTCTGAAATGGCGGAAAGCGCCACGCCCTTCTTGTTGCCGTTCTTCTTCTTCCACCAGCTGCCGGTCAGTTTGCTCTTCAGGCCGCGGTCCACCACCACGCAGGGCTCCACCTTGGTGTTCAGGCAGTTGGAACCACCGAACGTGGCCTCCACGGCCACGGCGCCCAGGTGCCCGGTGGGATCCACCTTGCCCTTGGTTCCGCAAATCTTGGCGGCATTGCCGGGGGAGATGAACACCACGGCGTTCATGCGGCCCTCGGATGCCTTGTCGCCAGAGGATGCCGTCAGCGGAATCTCCACATAGGTGATTTCCTTGTCCACCAGCATCATCTCTCCCTTGCTCTCACCCGTGAACACCAGGTACACGCGCACCTTCAGGCTGTCCACAAAGGTCACAGGCTCGTCGGCGTTCTTGTTCTTGCCCTCCACCTTCAGCGGCACGCGCACCATGTACCAGGTGTGGGATTCATCGCCTGCCTTGGCCTTGGTACCCTTGCCGCCCATCAGCCCCAGGTCGGGCGTGGACACGCGTTCTACCTTGGCATCCGTGGGCTTCAGGTCAAGCGTGACCTGCACTTTCTCTGCCACGGCGGCAGAGACCACGGACGTTCCGAAAACTGCTGATACAGCGAGAGGCCAGATTAAGTTCTTCATAGCTCAAAAAATCTTGGTGTGTGGTATATTTATACACTATAGCCCCCGCCTTGGCGAGGATAAACTTGCAGCCCCCCAACTTTTTTGCCGAAAAGGCCTGCAAAAGCGCCCCAGCGCAGGGGGTGCAGCCGGGCTTTTGGCTTGTCTCCGCCCCGCCCCTGTGCTATAAGCCATGTCCATGAACATGCTTGCCACCTATATCCATGACCTGGATCCCATCATCGTAGACATTCCCGGCACACCACTGGCCCTGCGCTGGTACGGGCTGGCATACGTGGCTGGCTTTATCCTGGGGTACATGGTGCTGCTGGCCCTCTCCAAGCGCGGGCTGTACACCGTGAAACCGGACAAGCTGGGTGATTTCATCACCAGCGTATGCATCCTGGGCGTGCTGCTGGGCGGCCGCCTGGGTGAATTCTTCTTCTACTGGCTGCCGGAGAACGGCTTCTCCGGCCTGTGCAGCGACCCGCTGTGGGTGCTGCGAGTATGGGAGGGCGGCATGGCCTCCCACGGCGGCATCCTGGGCGTGCTGCTGGTGGCCCTGTGGTACGCATGGAAAAACAAGCACCCCATGCTGGCCGTGTGCGACGGCCTGGCCATCGTGGCCCCCATCGGCCTGTTCTTCGGCCGCGTGGCCAATTTCATCAACGGCGAGCTCTACGGCCGCGTCACGGATTCCGCCCTGGCCGTCAAGTTCCCCCAGGAGCTCTTTGAGCTCCCGGTGCAGGACCGCATCCAGGCCCTGGCGGACGTGGAGCAGAAGCTCGGCGCCCCCATCGCCTCCTTTGCACAGGAGAACGAGGGCGGGTTCGATACCCTGCTCCGCCTCTGCCGTGAGAACGATGCCGTACGGGAAGCCCTGGGCGCCCACCTGAACGGCCGCTACCCCTCCCAGCTTTTCGAGGCCGCCGGGGAAGGCCTGGCCATCTTCCTGGTCCTCATCACCCTGCGCCTCACGCTCAAGAACGCCCGCTCCGGCATCTTCTCCGCCATCTTCTGCTTCATGTACGCCGCCGCGCGCATCACGTGCGAGTGTTTCAAGCAGCCGGATGCCGCCGTGTGGCACGGCATTACAGAGGGCCAGCTCCTCTCCCTCGGCGTCGTCGCCATGGGCATCGCCTTCCTCATCGGCGCCCTCCGCAGCAAGCCTGATTCAGAAAAAATTGCAGAAAATTAAAAAAAGGGCTTGCATTGCCCGCCAAAAACGTGTATAGTGACGCCGCACGCTGCCCACGGCAGCCTGCAAAACAACATGGGTAGGTTCCCGAGCGGTCAAAGGGGACTGACTGTAAATCAGTTAGCTAATGCTTTCGGTGGTTCGAATCCACCCCTGCCCATTACATGCGGAGGTAGCTCAGTCGGTAGAGCAACACCTTGACATGGTGGAGGTCGTAGGTTCAAGTCCTATCCCCCGTACTCCTTATCTAAGCACACCTGGTCAGGGCGTGCTTTTTTGTTTAGGGTACGTCTCCCATACGTCCCTATCCGGCACAAGGATTCCACAAACACAACCCAGACGCGGAGGCATGCGGCACTTTTCCTACCAGTACCTTGATTTCTCCATCCGTGAGATGGAGCTGGCCAACTACCGCAAGTTCGGCAAGATTGCCATCCGGCTCCATCCGCAAATCACCGCACTGACCGCCCCGAACGGAGGCGGCAAGTCTGCCCTGCTCCAGGCCATGTCCGTGGCATGCGCCCATTTCATCTATGGCCTAGGCGTACACCCGGGCATACAGAACGGGTTCCAGGCCACAGACCACATGCTGGTACAGCAGGAAGGAATGGGCATGGTGCCCGCTGCCGGGGACCTGGTGGTGCGCTGCACGGGTTCCATTCCCGGTCAGTATGAGACAACGTGGAGCCGGGAACGCAGCTACAAGGTGAACGCCAAGACACGCTACGGGAATGCTATCGTACTGCTGAAGGCTGCCGCCCGGCTGCAGGAGGAATCCGCCCGCGTCGATTCCCGGATTTCGGACACCTACCCCGTTGCCCCTCTCATCGGGTTCTATGATACACGCCGCCTGGCGCGTGAGAGCCGTCTCACGGAAAAGCGCAAGCCCACCATGGCCAACCGGTTCGAGGGCTATGCGGATTGCCTGGCCCTGGGCTCCTATATCCGCGTGTTCAAGAGCTGGTACAGGGATATATCCGCCCAGCTCCTGCAAGAGGCACCGGGCAGCCCGCGCCACACGCTGCTGGAGACGCAGCGCAGCATTGTGAACGGTGCGGTTGATACGGCGCTCCGCCATGTGGGATGGAAGAACCTGAAGTGGGATTTCATCATGAACGACCTTACCCTGGACCACCCGGAAACCGGCACGCTCTGCTTCAGCCAGCTTTCAGACGGCATCCAGAACATATTCAACATGGTGGCAGACCTGGCCCACCGTGCCGTGCGGCTCAATCCCTGCGCGCAGGGCGACCTGCTGAAAAATATCCGCGGCCTGGTGATGGTGGATGAGATAGACATGTACCTGCACCCCCAGTGGCAGCAGCAAATTGCACAGGTCCTCGGCGACATCTTCCCCAAGGTGCAGTTTGTCATCTCCACGCACTCCCCCCAGGTGCTCAGCACCCTGCGCCGGGAGCAGATACGCTGTATCCGCCAGGCGGAGGACGGCCATTGGACCGTGGGCGAACCGGGTGTAAACCCCTATGCCCAGGCGGCTGGAACCGCACTCTCCGGCGTGCTGGACACCCCTTCCGTTCCCGACCTGAAAGAATCGGCGGACATCGAGGAATTGGAAACGCTCTACATGGCTGGAGAGGACGACCAGGCGGACGAACTGCGCGACCAACTGGCCGCACGCGGGGTGGAAATCCCGGAGGCGGACGTGCGTTTCTGGAAATTCATTGCAGAGAGCAAGGCGCACTGATTATGCTGGAAATCACGCATAGCGCGGCTCCCGCCGGGCTTGCCGCCTTCCGGGCCGCCCTCACGGCAGCGGGGGAGAGCATCACCGGCGCCTCCTGGGATGCCTTCAAAAACCATGACAAGAACAAATCCCACCGGGAGCTGATGGAGTACCTGTATGCCCTGCAGCACGGCTGCTGTGCCTACTGTGAGCGCCGCCTGCAGGAGGGAAAGTCCCATGTGGACCACGTGGAGCCCCGGGGCAACCGGGAGACGGAGCACCTCACCCTCACCTGCTCCAACCTGGTGCTCAGCTGCAACAATCCCCAATCTTGCGGCAGCACCAAGCACAACCACCGCCTGCCCATCCAGCCACGCCCCGGGGCGAACGTGCATTTCCGGCTCATTAGCAGCAGCGGAAAGCTCCGCCCGGCGCGGCGGGATTCTGCGGCAGATGCCAAGTTCTGTATCCACAACTCCCTGAACCTGAACCACCCCCTGTACTGCGAGGAACGCCGCCAGGCCGTGCAGGGCATCATGAACAACCTCCGCAGGCTCGCTGAGCTGGGCATGCAAGACCGTGCAGAGGCTTATCTCCGCACGGCCATCCAGCCGGGGGATTCATACGCGCCCACGCTGGCCAGGCACTTCAACCTCCCGCTCCCCGGGCAGTTGCCGGAGCCATGATTTCCCCCGGCCTTTCCGGCGCAGGGGAATGGCTGCCCTGCCCCATAGCCCGTACCGGCCCGCTACAGGAGCGAGACCATGCACTTGGCCAGCACGGCCATCAGGATCAGGGCGGCGGGGTAAGCCGTGGCGTAGGCAATCACGGGGGATTGGCGGTCGGTCTTGCCGGTGATGGCGCCCAGGGCGGGGGTAGAGGTCATGCTGCCGCAAATGCCGCCCAGCACCTCCGGCAGGGGCAGGTGCAGCCACTTGCGGGCCAGCAGGTAGCCGAACAGCAGGGGCACCACGGTAACAGCCATGCCCACCAGCAGCATGGGAAGCCCCTGCTGCTGCAGTGTGGCCACCAGGGAGCTGCCGCCGCTCACCCCTGCCCCGGCCAGGAACAGCATGAGCGCAAAATCCGTGAGCAGCGCGCGCGTTTGGCGCGGCATGTAGCCCTGGATAGGCCCCACGTGGCCAAAGTGGCCCAAAACTAGCGCCACCAGCAGCGGCCCGCCGGCCAGCCCCAGGGAGAACCCCTCGCCGTCCGGCCCTCCGCCTATGGAAACCTTGCCCACCAGGATACCCAGGGCCACGCCCGCAGCCAGGGAGAGGATATCCGTGGCACCGATGGCGGAGCTCCTGTGGCGGCAGGCACGCTTGAAGGCGGCTATGCACCCCGGCGGCCCCACCACGGTGAGCACGTCGTTGCGCACCACCTCCGTATCCTCCGTGGGCACAAAGTCCACGCCCAGGCGGGAGATGCGGGACACCACCACACCGTAGCGCCCCAGGGTATCCAGCTCACGCAGCGGGCGGTTGTCCATGCTTTTCTCCAGCACTATCACCTCCGCGCTCTCATCCACGCAGCGGCGGGACACCGGCACCGCGGCAGCCGCCGTGCCCAGGAAAAGCGTATCCCGGTCCAGCTGCTCCGGGGTACCCACCATCATCACCTCCAGGCCCTCGCTGAACTCTGCCTCCGGGGTCACGGGCACCAGCATATCCCGGTGCAGCACGCGGGTAATGCGGCACTGCAGCATGCGGGACACCAGCGGCCCGGCTATCTGCTGCCCCATGAGCTGCGGATTGCTCACCACCACCACGCGCTGTGTTATCTGCCCGCTCTCCGGCTGCGCGGCGGCATCACGCGGCGTGTCGTCCAGGCTCTTCTTCAGCAGGCGCGGCAGCAGCTGCACAAAGAGCACCACCCCCACCACGCCGAAGGGATAGGCCACGCCGTAGCCTATGTTCACGGCGGCGGTATCATGCCCGGCGGCCTGCAGGGCCTCCAGCGCGGCGGCCAGGCCGGGGGTGCTGGTGCACGCCCCGGCAAAGAGCCCCGCCCCCACGGCATAGTCTATGCCGCAAAGTCGGCAGCCCGCCAGGGCGATGCACCAGGCAAGCCCCACCACCAGGATGGAGAGGATGACCAGCTTGCTGCCCTTGCTGCACAGGGCGGAAAAGAAGCGGTTTCCCACCCCCAGCCCCACGCAGTACACAAACAGCACGGTGCCCAGCTCCGTGATGCCCTGCGGCACCTGCAGGCCGAAATGCCCTGCCGCCAGCGCCACGAACAACACCCCGGAGCTGCCCAGGGAGATTCCTTTCACTGATACCTTGCCCAGGGTGAGTCCCAGCGCCAATATGGCAAAGAGAACGAATGCAGGTGAATCGACAAGCTCTTGCATGGCCATCCTCCGTGTTGTCACTCATGCCTTGCCGGCGCAACATCCGCAAGCACTATCCGCCACGCCTTGCGGGTGGCCCATCCTTTGAAACAAAACCGGAACTTGATCATATCTTCTCACGCGGGAAACACGCCGCCGACCGCCGGTTGGCACGGAACAGCCATTCCTATCCCGGGCGGGCGGGTATGCTCTCTTTTAGCACACAGGCAAGGCCGCTGTCAACCTATATTTTCCCGCGCCCGGGCTACGCTGCGGAAACGCTACACGCAGCAGGGGTCGTTCTCCCGAGGCTTACGGAGGGCATAGTGTTTCAGGGCATCCACGAAGAAGGTGCTCAGGGGGCCGAAACGGCGGTTGCGGTGGGTGATATAGCCTATGTGCATGCGGCCTTTCTGGCGCAGGGGAATGGCTACAATCTTGGGGTTGGTAAGCTCAAAGTCATGCACGCCGCTGCAAATGGTGTAGCCGTCGATACCCACCAGCAGGTTGAACAGGGTGGCGCGGTCGCTCACGCGCACCTTGTGGGCGTGCTCTGCCGTGCTGAACAGCTCCTCTGAGAAATAGAGGGAGGTTTGGCGCCCCTGGTCGTAAAACAGGTAGGGGAAGGGCTGCAGGTCTTTCATGCGCACGTACTCCCGCCCTGCCAGCGGATGCTCCCGGCTCAGGAACACGTGGGGCGTGGCCTCCACTATCTCCGTGAACACGCAGTCGCGCTCCTTGAACAGGCGCTGCAGCACGGTGGCGTTGAACTCGTTGATGCTCAGCACGCCCAGGGCGCTGCGCATTTCCGCCACGTCATCGATGATAACCTGTGTTTCCGTCTCACGGAATGAGAAATCATACTCTGCATCCGCGTGGGACTTGACCAGGTCTGCAAAGGCGCGCACGGCAAAGGAATAGTGCTGGGAGGAGATGGAGAACTGGCGCTTGCGGGAACGCTTTTGCAGGAATTTCTCACTCAGCAGGTTGGCCTGGTCCAGCACCTGGCGGATGTAGGCCAGCAGCTCCTCCCCCTTTTGCGTGGTGGTTATGCCGCGCCCGGTGCGCTTGAACACCAGGAAACCCACCTCGTCCTCTATCTCATGGATGGTCTTGGTCAGGCTGGGCTGGGAGACAAACAGGGCCTTGGCCGCCCCGGTCACGGAACCCACCTCCGCCACGGTCACCAGGTAGCGCATCTTTTGCAGCGTGAGCGTATTCATGGCTGGCCCTATTCTACTACAAAGCATAAACCGTTCAAGTGAAATCCATTCATTACCCATTAAACTTTTTCACGCCATCCCATAACCTGGGGCTATACCTTGGCATCACAGGAGCGCCACCATGCACTTGGCCAGCACGGCCATCAGGATAAGGGCGGCGGGGTAGGCCGTGGCATAGGCAATCACGGGGGATTGACGGTCCGTCTTACCGGTGATGGCGCCCAGGGCGGGGGTGGAGGTCATGCTGCCGCAAATGCCGCCCAGGGCCTCCGGCAGGGGAAGGTGCAGCCACTTGCGGGCCAGCAGGTAGCCGAACCCCAGGGGAATGGCGGTTACGGCCGCTCCCAACAGGAACATGGAAAACCCGTGCTGCTGCAGCGTGGCCACCAGGGAGCGCCCGCCGCTCACCCCTGCCCCGGCCAGGAACAGCATGAGCGCAAAATCCGTGAGCAGCATGCGCGCGGGGCGCGGCATGTAGCCCTTGATAGGGCCTATGTGGCCGAAATGCCCCAGGATGAGCGCCACCACCAGCGGCCCGCCGGCCAGGCCCAGGGAAAAGCCGTCGCTATCCGGCCCGCCGCCTATGGACACCTTGCCCACCAGGATACCCAGGGCCACGCCCGCCACCAGGGAGAGGATATCCGTGGCACCGATGGCAGCGGGCCTGTGGCGGCAATGGCGCTTGAACTCCGCAATCCGCTCCGGCGGCCCCACCACGGTGAGCACGTCGTTGCGCACCACCTCCGTATCATCCGTGGGAACAAAGGACACGCCCAGGCGGGAGATGCGGGACACCACCACGCCATGGCGCCCCAGGGTATCCAGCTCACGCAGGGTGCGGTTCCCCATGCTTTTCTCCAGCACTATCACCTCCGCGCTCTCATCCGCGCAGCGGTGGGACACCGGCACCTCCGCATCCGCGCTGCCCAGGATAAGCGTATCCTTGTCCAGCTGATCCCGCGTGCCCACCATCATCACCTCCACACCCTCGCTGAACTCTGCCTCCGGGGTCACGGGCACCAGCATATCCCGGTGCAGCACGCGGGTAATGCGGCACTGCAGCATGCGGGACACCAGCGGCCCGGCTATCTGCTGCCCCATGAGCTGCGGATTGCTCACCACCACCACGCGCTGTGTTATCTGCCCGCTCTCCGGCTGCGCGGCGGCATCACGCGGCGTGTCGTCCAGGCTCTTCTTCAGCAGGCGCGGCAGCAGCTGCACAAAGAGCACCACCCCCACCACGCCGAAGGGATAGGCCACGCCGTAGCCTATGTTCACGGCGGCGGTATCATGCCCGGCGGCCTGCAGGGCCTCCAGCGCGGCGGCCAGGCCGGGTGTGCTGGTGCACGCCCCGGCAAAGAGCCCCGCCCCCACGGCATAGTCTATACCGCAGAGGCGGCAGCCCGCCAGGGTGATGCACCAGGCAAGGCCCACCACCAGGATGGAGAGGATGACCAGCTTGCTGCCCTTGCTGCACAGGGAGCCGAAGAAGCGGTTTCCCACCCCTAGCCCCACGCAGTACACGAACAGCGCGGTGCCCAGCTCAGATATGCCCTGCGGCACCTGCAGGCCGAAATGCCCTGCCGCCAGCGCGGAGAACAGTACCCCGGAGCTTCCCAGTGTGACTCCTTTCACTGATACCTTGCCCAGGGTAAGCCCCAGCGCCAGTATGGCGAACAGTACGAACGCAGGTGAACCGGTAAGCGCGTGCATAGCCATCCTCCGTGTTATCGCTCACGCCTTGCCGGCGCAGAATCCGCAAATCACCGCATAGCTCACGCTCACGATACCGCCCAGCATGGCCAGCACAAACAGGAAGGGCTGCGCCGCCTCCCGCCCCATGCCGTCCATGAGCGGCAGCAGCATGAAGGGCAGCAGCAGCACCAGGAACCCGGCCAGCCCCTTCTCAGGGCTGTTGCCGGTGCTCTCCAGCCGGCGAGAGGACACCGCCAGCCACGGTACCAGCACCGCCGCGCAGGCGGCTAACAGCCAGGGGCAGGCAGGAACCAGGAGGTACAGCAGGGCCTCTACCGCCAGCGTTGCCAGTGTCACCATCCACCACTCCTTGCGGGTGGACTTGCCGTTGAAACAGAACAGGAACTTGATCATATCTTCTTACAGCGGGAAAATCCTTTGTTTCCCAGGCACACAGTATACACGCCTGCACACCGGCGGGAAAATACATATACATTCCCCTGAATCATGCAAAAATGCTATCCATATATTTTACCCGCGCGCTGCCATAACCCGCAGCACGGGCACGGCAGCGCTTTTTTGCGCCCCGCCTGTTCATTTTCCGCGCGCGTTTCCGTTCTAAGGGGCATGAACACCTTCCATTGCCTCGCTATCGCCCTTTCCGTCCTCACCCTGGCATCCTGCGGAGACTCCAAGGATGACGCCCGGCAGCTCCTGCTGCGCAACGGCGTGGTGCAATCCGTACTGGATATCAAGGAGCCCGCCGGCACCGCCGCCTTTTTCAAG
Organism: Akkermansia sp.; assembly: GCA_030536145.1. Taxonomy (GTDB): domain Bacteria; phylum Verrucomicrobiota; class Verrucomicrobiia; order Verrucomicrobiales; family Akkermansiaceae; genus Akkermansia. The sequence continues at coordinate 10,741 of JAUNQN010000002.1, read as the reverse complement.
GCCGCAGACCAAGGGGAATGGGACATCGTGAAAGCCTTCTGCACCGCCGGGCTGGATATGGACACCGCCACGGACAACTCCGGCTACACCGCCCTGGTGAAAGCCGTGGCCATGGGCAAGACTGACTGCGCGCGCGGCCTGCTGGATGCCGGGGCCGGGGTGGATGCCAAGGACACGGAGGGCCACACCCCGCTGATGTGGGCCGCCCACACGGGGCATGCGGACTGCGTGAAGCTGCTGCTGGATGCCAAGGCCAACGTGAACGCGGAGGATCCGGCGGGCATGACCCCGGTGATGAGCGCGGCCGCAGGCGGCTCCACGGAATGCGTGAAGCTCCTGCTGGATGCCGGGGCGAACGCGAACGCCCGTGACAAGGAGGGCTGGTCAGCCCTGCGCTATGCCACGGGCAACGGCCACTCCAAGGTGGCAGAGCAGCTCAAGGCGGCGGGTGCCAAGGAATAAGGCACACCTGCCCCCTGCGGGGTTACGGCATGGAGCCGAACCCCTGCAGCAGCTCCTGCAGGCGGGCCTTCTTCTCTGCCAGCCGGGCGCGCAGGGCCGTTACCTGCCTGTACAGTTCCTCCGGGTCCACATGCTCGGAATCACGCTCCGGCTGCACATAGCGGGCCACATCCCAACAGCAGTCGTTCTCCTTTATCTCCTCCGGCTGCACTGTGCGGGCAAAACCGGGCATGTCCCCATCTGCGGCACAGGCGGCGCAAATACGCCCTATCTCCTCCTTGGAAAGCGAGGTATAGCGGCGCTCACGCGTGCCCATGCCCTCCGCATTCACAAATCGTATGCCCTGTTTCTTGCGCCCATAGCGGAAAACCAGCAGCACGGGGGCCACCCCCGTGGCGGGCAGCAGGCCAGCGGGCAGCGCCACCACGGCCTCCGGCAGGTTGTCATCCAGCAAGCTCTCGCGGATGTCCCGTGAAATATCCACGCGGAACAGCGTGGCCTTGGTGGAAAGCACCATCACCAGCCCGTGTTCCTTGTCCGCATGGGCCAGGGCGTTCAGGATATGCAGCCAATCACCGCTGTTGCGCTTGGGCAGGCCGCGCTCGAACCGTTTGAACTGGTCATCCATCTGAATCTTCGGATCAAACCCGAACGGCGGCTGCGCCACCACCACGTCAAACTGCTGCAGCTGCCCTTCCGGGCCGCAGGGCGGCTCTGTAATGGCATCCTTCAGGGCCAAGCGGGCGCGCCCGGTGCCGGCCAGCAGATGGCGCAGGTGGAAATACGGCTCCACGGAGTGGCTGATATCCTGCCCGGCCAGGGTGCAGCTGCGCCCCTGCGCCATGGTGGCCAGCAGGCGCCCCGTGCCGCAGCAGGGGTCGTACAGGCTGGTGGTGCCGCCGGTGGCAGGCAGCTCCCCGCCCAGGGCGCGGAACAGCTCGCATATATAGTCCGGTGTATCCATCTCCAGGCGGTCCCGGCCTCCGCCGGGCATGGTATCCAGGCAGCCTGCCAGGAAACTTGCGGCGGCAGAGGGCTCCTGCTTGCCGGCGTACTGCCTCAGCAGCACCAGCGCATCTTCCAGCGTTTTCTGCACGACCGCATCACGCGGCATGGAGCGCAGCAGGGCACCGGCCGTATCCTGCATGGCAGGGTTGGCCTCCTCCCAGGCACGGCAGGTTTCCTCGATTTGCTCAAAGGTAGCCGTGGGGCATACCTTGCCTTCACTCACACCGGCGGGTTTCTGCAAGTGTGTAGGGGTCCCTCCCGCCTCTGCAGCCGCGGAGCAGTATGCCAGCAGCACGGCCAGGCTCACGGCGGCGGGATTCTGCGCAGTGCGGCACAGGAGCCTTATTTTCTCCTCTATGGCCTGTATCTCTTTCAGGGTATTCTTGTCAGGGTTCATGGGTATAGATGGGTCAGTGTTGATTGTTCAGCAGGGCGGATACGTAGGCGGCTTCCTTGTCCGCCAGTTCATGGGTCAGGCGCTGCACCTCCGCAGAGAGCGCGGCTATCTCCCCCACCCGCTGCTGGTAGGCCGCGGGCGGCAGGACCAGCGGCAGTTTCTCCACCTCAGACTTGGTAATGACAGGGAGCGTGCTGCCGCGCGACGAGCCCCGCAGGTATTCCTGCGCCGCCTCCTGGCCGAGCAGCCATGCCACATAGCCGGAGTCTGCCACGGCAGGGTCCGTGATACGGATGCGCATCAGCGGAGAGGCAAGTATCGTATCCTTCTCCGGCTCCTGCCCCACCAGCGCCACATCCGGGGCAGTGCCGCGGGAGCGCAGCAGGATATCGCCGCGCTGCACGCGGCCCAGCGTGCCCCTGTCGGGCACGCTCACCGTGGCCACCCCCTCCAGGTTCACCTGCCCCGCTGCCATATCCTTGTTCTGAATCACCCGCACATTGCCGGCAGGGTCTTCCTGCACGCGGCCGCGGAACACATAGCCTGTCTTGATATCTGCTATCTCACCCAGGGTAGTCTCTCTTGTTTTCATGTCTGCCCCATTATAGGCACCGACCTCTCCCTGGTCAAGTTCTTTCACTGCATTTTTTCAAAACTGCAAAAAAATCCATTGACAACCCCACCTCCCTGTGCTATCCTTCTCTCATCAAGCGGCAGTTTTTCGCAACTGCGTAAGTCAACCGCTCAACACCCACCCTACCAAACAGCAAATCCCAAGGAGGACACGCCCGGCCCGGCTACAGGGCCGGGCGGAAGCAAGGGAACATTTTTTCATGACCCTGGGTGCCACGCTCCCCGGACACACGATTATCGGAGTCTCTACACCCTTATAACACGTCCGCACGCGGAATGCACAGAAAAAACGAATTTTGTCGTTTTTTCAGACAGCCCAGCCTGCGAATTGCCCCTGTCCCACATCTGGGGCGGCTAGTTTGTCGTTCCGATGGTCGTGGGTTCACGATTACCACGAAGGGGGTGGTAATGGGAATCGAACACGGCCAGGCAGGTGAGAGCTACGCTGGCCTCCCGCTGTGGAGAGCGGGTGGTGACGCCGGGCCGCAAGAACTGTCTGTTCATCGGTGCGCCGGAGGGGGGGCAGCGCTGCAAGGTGGAACATCCTTTCCAGATAGGCAAGCGTCAGTTCGGCTATGCAACGGTGGTGTACCGGGGCCTGACCAAGAACATGAACCGCTTCATGGTGCTTTTTGCCAGCGCAAACCTCCTGATGTGTGCCCGTGCCGGCCGCTCCCTGGCCGCTGTTGCAGGGGAAGAGGGAAACGCCGTCTCGCTCGGCATGGCAAGGCAACGTTCGCGAAGTCAAAGCCTTATATTCAGCGTTTCCTTAGATTGATGGCTGCGGTGAAGCCAACAATATTTATAACATACTTATTCTTTTTTGAGTAAAAAACGCAATAGAGATTGTTTTAAATAATTTCTGATTTGTTTGTCTTGGTTAGGGAACGTGCAATATCCCCACAACTCTTCTCGAAGTTTATTTTCATTAATAAACTTGTTGAAACTGGGAGATTGAAAATATTTTATATGCTCGTATTCTCCATTATTTAATTTTGTGTATCCCTGATGGGTTGGATAAAAATAAATAATGTACTCTTTGTATTCCAGTGTGCAAATGGGTTCTATGTATGTATCGGCATCAAAGGTGCATTTGTTTTCAGGATTCTGTAATTCTAACATTATAGATTTCATGACGTTGTTTGGTAGATGCAAGTTTGCCTTCTCTCCCAATAATTCGGTTAGCGTCATTTTCGTATTCAATATAAGGACGATTATCAGACGAATCAATACGTAAAGAACAATTCCTCCCAGCATAAATATCAAAGAAAGGCACAAATATAAACGATTCCCGGTGACATAGTAACAAATCAGGGAACATATACCTAAAGCATTGCCGATCCACATTTCTAAAGGAAAATCTTCTTTCATTTTAATAATTTATGTTCTTGAGCAGAAATAGCATTCTCTCTTGTATTGATGATTAGATTTGAGCGCGTTCTCCATATCATGCGGCTCCTTTGTCGCAATGAAATATCAGTGATTCTGTTTTTAGGAATTTTCCTTGCACCCTTCAACAATTGACGACACAATAGCATATATACCTATGCCCACAACGATGTCAACACCATACCATCCCATATCCATTATCTCATTTCATTGTTTCCCTTGATAAATTGCCGATAAATTAACCGCATTTAATCTACTGAAGTATATCCTGTACACATCGTCGCATTCAGCAGTTGCATGTGATAGTTTAATTCTTCCCGAACAAATTTTTGAGCTAAATCCGAATCTTTTATGTAAGTCGGTATAACGCCTCTGATGGTTTCGCATATAAAATGTTCATGTTGTAAAGCTAGAGAGCAATATATCAAAATTTACATCACCCTCTTGAAAGGTTTCTGTATATTCGATTATAATGGTTAAATCACACTCCCTCATAAAAGACTTGTTGTTGATGTGTGGTTGCTCATGGCTGTCTATGGATTGGTGCGGGGCATCCGTGCGCTGCCTGTTCCTACCCACCTATAATACGCCCGCACGGAGGATGCACAAGGAAAAATGAAAAAAGTGTGATTTTTTTCATGACCCTGGGTGCCACGCTCCCCGGACGCACGAATTATCGGAGTCTCGGGTGCCGGCCGGGGGTGGCCTTGGTGATGCGGTGGCGCAGGATTATGCTGCGCGGCATGTGCGGGCGGCGCTAGGCCCGCGGCGGGGGTCCGGCATGGGTGATGGAGCCGCCGTTTGCGCCGGAGCCGGGGCCCATTTCCACCAGGTAGTCCGCGCAGGAGAGGATGGCCTGGTTATGCTCTATGCAGATGATGGTGTGGCCGGCGGCGCGCAGGCGGAAGACGGCGCGCATGAGCAGGTCCAGCTCACCGAAATGCAGGCCGGTGCCCGGCTCGTCCAGGATGAAGAGCAGCTTTTCCCCCGGCTTGGAGCCGCGCTTGGGGTTGGCCTTGGCCAGATGCATGGCCAGCTTGATGCGCTGCGCCTCCCCCCCGGAGAGGGTGGTGACGGAGCGGTCCAGCGGCAGGTAGCCCAGGCCCAGGTCATGCATGGCCTGCAGCAGCGCCACCGCCCCGGGAATGGGGGCAAAGAACTCCAGCGCCTGGTCCACGGTCTGCGCCAGGGCCTGCGCTATGGATTTGCCGCGCCAGGTTACCTCCAGCGTCTCACGGTTGTAGCGGGCGCCGCGGCAGGCATCACACTCCGTGTACAGGTCTGCCAGGAAATTCATGTCCACCTGCAGCAGGCCGGTGCCGCCGCAGCGCTCACAACGGCCGCCGCGCACATTCAGGGAAAAGCGGCCGGCCGTGTACCCGCGCTGGCGGGAGAGCGGGAGAGCGGCGTACAGCGGGCGCAGCACATCCAGCAGCCCCACGGCGGTGGCGGGTGTGGAACGGGGGGAGCTGCCCAGGGGGGACTGGTCCACCACCACGGCGCGCGCCAGGGATTCTGCGCCGCGGAGCTGCCCGGACTTGAAGGCGGGCAGCAGGCACTCATGCACCAGGGTACTCTTGCCGGAGCCGCCGGGGCCGGCAAGGCAGGTGAAGGCCCCCAGGGGGAAGCGGAACTCCACATCACGCAGGTTGCGGGCGCGGGCATGCTCCAGGGTGGCCCAGGGGCAGGTTTCCACATCACGCGGCTCCGGCTCCGGCAGGGTGCGGCGCCCGCTGAGCCAGGCGCCGGTGGGGGAATCCGCGTTCTGCAGGAAATCCGCATAGGTGCCCTCCGCCATAATCTCACCGCCCTGCGCGCCGGAGCCGGGGCCCATCTCCACCAGCCAGTCTGCAGCCCGGAGCAGCTGGGGGTCATGCTCCACCACCAGCAGGGTGTTCCCCTTGTCACGCAGGCGCTTGAGCGCGCCGATGAGCAGGTCTGTCTCACGCGGGTGGAGGCCGATGGTGGGTTCATCCAGGATATAGAGCACGCCGGAAAGACCGCCGCCGATCTGGCCGGCCAGGCGGGCGCGCTGCAGCTCACCGCCGGAGAGCGTGTTGGCGGCGCGGGAGAGGGAGAGGTAGCCCAGGCCCAGCTCCAGCAGGCAATCCAGGCGCACGCGCAGCTCATGGCAGACCTGCTGCAGGCTGTGGCGGAAAGCGGGGGGGAGTACCAGAGAATCCAGCATGGCGCGGTTCTGCTCCACGCTCAGGTCACAGAAGGAGCCCAGGTTCCACTCCTGCCCGCCGAAATCCAGGGTGACGGCCAGGGCGGTGGGGTTCAGGCGCATGCCGCGGCAGGCGGGGCACAGGGATACGGCGCCGCCCTTCCCCTCCACGGTGCCCAGCCCCTCACACTGCGGGCAGGCGCCGCGCGGGGAGAAGTGGGAGAAGAGGCCGGGGGTCAAATCCGGCAGGGTGAACCCGGTGCTCTCATTGCGGTAGCGGGTGTGGTGGCAGTGCAGCCGGGGCTCCCCGCCGGGCTCCTGCACCAGCGCGCGCAGCTCATCCGGGCAGATGCGCAGGGCGGCCTGCACGGAGTCCGCCAGGCGGGATTCCGCCCCGGCGCGGCGCACAATGCGGTCCACCACCAGCTCACAGGGCGTGCCCTCTGCGGGCGGCGCGGCCTCCAGCTCCTCCAGGTCCCGTATCTCCCCCTCCACGCGCACGCGCAGGTAGCCGCTCTTGCGCAGCAGCAGGATATCAGACTCCGGCTCACGGCCGAAGGAGGGTGCCAGCGGGGCCAGCAGGGTAAGGCGCGTGCCCTCCGGCGCGGCGGCCAGGGCGGCCACTATCTCCTCCGGGCTCAGGCGGGTGAGCCGCTCCCCCGTCTGCGGGTCATGCGGCACGCCTGCGGCGGCATATATGATGCGCAGGTAGTCCAGCGCCTCCGTAAGGGACCCCAGCACGGTGCGGGAGCGGCCGGGGGGCAGGTTCTGCTCCAGGCAGAGCGCGGGCGGCAGGCCGTCTATGGACTCCACCTGCGGCTTTTCCGGGCGTGCCAGCAGGCGGCGGGCCCCCGGTGAAAGGCAATCCAGGAAACGGCGGCGGGACTCCGCAAAGAGCGTATCATACGCCAGCGTGCTCTTGCCGGAGCCGCTGGGGCCCATCAGCGCAATCATCTTGCCCGCCGGCAGGGTAAGGCTGATATGGCGCAGCGTGTTCTGGCTGGCCCCCGTAATGCGGATATCCATGAGCCGGGCGGAGTGAAACAGGGAAGAACGGGGAAAATCAGCGCGGCGGCAGCGTGCGGTCGTACACGGCGCCGGGCTCTGCCAGCAGGTCCGCCGCGCGGCACAGGCCATGCAGCTCACCGCCGTTGTATATCTTCACCACGCCGTCGGAGTGCAGCTCGCCCGTCACCTTGCCGTAAATGTTCGCCGCGCCCACCACGGCGGGCTTGTCCAGCTGCACCTCCGCATCCTTGGCCACTATCAGGCGCTCCGCGCGCAGCGTGCCGTCTATGCGGATGGACTCGTTGATAATCATGGCGCGGGTGCAGCGGAAACTGCCGGAGACGTGGCCGTTTATCTCCATGTTCCGGCACACCACGGAAAGGTGGGAAAGCGTGGTTTCCGCCGGCACGGTCACATCCCCCAGCGTGCGGATGGTCAGGCGCTCGGAGCCGGGCAGTATCTCCTCGTCCGCCATGTTCAGGTGGGCATGGCAGTGCAGGCAGTGCGCGGAGAGCGCCGCCGCCGGCACGGTGGAGGACTTGCCGCACTCGTAGCACACCACCTCGCGCATGGGAATGCGGTTCTCAGAGCCCTTGGAAAAGGAAGTGAGCGCAACGCGGCGGTTGCGCTCACCTTCCGGCAACAGCCCGGACACCTCCGAGACGACTAGCGCTTCTGGACGGAATTCGAGCATGTTGCGCTATGGCCGGGGCTTAGCCCAGCAGGTTGGGGGTCTTGGAAGCCACGGAGGCGCCCTGCTTGGGAGCCTGGGCGGGAGCCTTGCGCACGGGGGCCGGCATGTTGGCCGGGGCGCCGATGCGGCAGTGGCCCACCAGGATGGCACCCTCCTGGATGGAAATCTTGTTGGCGGTGATGTCGCCGATGACCTCTGCGGTGGCGGCAAGCTCCACGCGGTCGGAGACCTCCACATCGCCGTGCACGCGGCCGTGTACGATGGCGCTCTTGGTCTGCACGGCGTTCTTGCCCGGCTCGCCGGCCTTGATGGTGGCGTTGCCGCCCACCGTCAGCACACCGTCGGATACAATCTGGCCCTCCACGGAGCCGTCCACCAGCAGATCATCCGTGAAACGGAGGATACCGCGCACTTCCACGTCCTGGTTCAGGACGTTGCGGCTGGAGGAGGAGGAAAGGGAGGGAGAGGAGGACATGTCGAAGGGAGAGCTGCTCACGGGAGTATTGTCTATGGTTTCTTTTTTGGAGGAGAAGGGAGAGGAGGAGATGGAGGAGGAAGAGTCGTCCTTCTTGCTGGAAGAAGGAGAGGCCCAATCGTCCGGGACCTCGCTGAACGGGGAGGAGCCGGAGAACTTGTCATCGTTTTGTTTGGGATACTTAAACATAATGGATTGGAAATAAAGTGGAAGATTTTTTTGCCCTCACGGGCGCGGGTTTCATGATATCCTTTAGAGGCTGTCTTGTCGATACGAAATTTCGTCAGGGCGGATATTTTTCAGGCGCGGGTCAGGCCTCTGCGGTGTAGATGGAGGCAATGCCCAGGCTGAGCGGCAGGCAGCGTGCATCCCTGTAACCCGCTTCATGCAAGAGCGTTGTGAACGCGACACCGCGGGGGAACGCCTCGATGCTGTCCCCCAGGTAGGTATAGGCGCCGGGCTGGCCGGTCACCCAGCCTGCCAGGCGGGGCAGCACATGGTGCAGGTACAGGCGGTACGGCGCGGCCAGCACACCCTCCGGCATGCTGAAATCCAGCACCAGCAGGTGGCCGCCGGGGCGCAGCACGCGGCGGAACTCCCGGAGCGCGGCCGGGTAGTCCGCCATGTTCCGCAGGCCGAAAGCCACGGTGGCCGCATCAAAGGACGCATCCGCCAGCGGCAGGTGCATGGCATCCGCCTCCAGCACGCGGCGCAGGCCGCGGCGCTCCGCCACATCCAGCATGGCGCGGCAGAAATCCGTGCCCAGCACCTCCGTCTCCGGCAGGGCATCCATAATGGCCAGCGCCAGGTCACCCGTGCCGGTGGCTATATCCAGCAGGGTGCGGGGCTGCCACTCGCCGATGATTTGCAGGGCGCGCTGCCGCCACATGATATCCGTGCCCATGGAGAGCACGTGGTTGGCGGTCACATAGCGCTCTGCAATGGCGCTGAACACGGAATGCACGTAGGAGGGATCCGGCATGGCGGGCGCGGGCGGGGGATTACAGGTTGGCTACCAGCACATCACCAAAGGCGGAGGTGGACAGCGCCGTGCTGCCGGGTATCATCTCCGCCAGGTCCGCCGTCACGGTCTTGGCCGCCACCGCCTTCTCAATGGCGGCCACAATGCGGTCCGCGGCCTCCGTCCAGCCCATGTAGCGCAGCATCATCTCCGCAGAGAGCAGGAAGGAGCACGGGTTCACCTTGTCCAGCCCGGCCAGCTTGGGCGCCGTGCCGTGCGTGGCCTCGAACACCGCGTGCCCCGTCTTGTAGTTGATATTGCCGCCGGGCGCAATGCCGATTCCGCCCACCTGCGCGGCCAGCGCATCGGAGCAGTAGTCGCCGTTCAGGTTCAGCGTGGCCACCACGGAATGCTCATGCGGGTGGATCAGGATTTCCTGCAGGAACGCATCGCAAATGCAGTCCTTGACCACAATGCCGTTCGGCAGCCGGCACCAGGGGCCGCCGTCTATCGGCTCGGCGCCGAACTCCTTGCGGGCCAGCTCATAGCCCCAGTCGCGGAAACCGCCCTCCGTAAACTTCATGATATTGCCCTTGTGCACCAGCGTCACGCTGGGGCGCCCGGTGGCTATGGCGTACTCTATGGCAGAGCGCACCAGGCGCTCCGTGCCCTCGCGGGAAACAGGCTTGATACCGAACCCGCTGCTCTGCGGGAACCGCACCTTCGCCGCGCGCTCCGGGTGCGTGGCAGAAAGCCAGGAGAAGAACTCCTCCGCCTCCGCCGTGCCGCACTTGAACTCTATCCCGGCGTAGATATCCTCCGTATTCTCACGGAAAATGACCATATCCACCTTCTCCGGCGCCTTCACCGGGGTCTCTATCCCCTGGAAATAGCGCACCGGGCGCACGCAGCAGTACAGGTCCAGACCCTGCCGCAGCGCCACGTTCAGGGAGCGTATGCCACCGCCCACCGGCGTGGTCAGCGGACCCTTGATGCCCACCAGCAGCGTGCGGAACGCCTCCATCGTCTCCTCCGGCAGCCATGTCCCCACCGTATCGAACGCCTTCTGCCCGGCCAGCACCTCCTTCCACACTATCGCGCGGGCATCTCCGTACGCGGCAGCCACCGCTCCGTCTATCACCCGCTGCGCCGCCGCCCAGATATCCGGGCCGGACCCGTCGCCTATGATGTGCGGGACAAGGGGATAATCAGGCACCTGCAGGCCCTGCTCCGTCATGCTGATGGGGGTTCCTTCCTTCATCGTAAAATATCTTTTGCGCGCCCATTATACCATCCCGCCCGCAGATTGCAACCAGTTAATCCCGCGTGTACACACGCCGCCATCCTGTTCGGTGCATTTTTATTTTGAGGCAATGCGCGCGTGCGCCGTGGTGCGGAGGATGAGGTGAGAAGTAAGAAGTGGAAAATTTGCGCGCCCGCAGGGCGAGGGGATGGTGAGGGTGTGGTGTGTTCGGCGGGGTGTGTAGTGCGGTACATGCTGGGAACCACCCCGCCGCATTAGCAACACCACCGCATTACCAACATCA
>JAUNQN010000019.1:17896-49839 GCA_030536145.1 Akkermansia sp. | reverse complement strand
CTGCCCCAGCGGCATGGCGGCAAACACTTCCGGCAGCACGTTGAACCCCAGGCCGAAGGTGCTGCAGCCGGCGGCGGCAGCCACGCCCAGGAAGGAGACCGCCGCCGGGATGATAATCATGCCGGCCAGGCCCACCTCCACTGCCTCGTTGGTCACGTTGGCGGTCAGGGAGCTCATGGCTATGTCCTTCCGGGGGTCCACGTAGCTGCTGTAGCAGCACACCACGCCGAAACCGATGGAGAGGGTCCAGAAGATTTGCCCGGCGGCTGCCACCCACAGGTCCGGGTTCAGCAGGCCCTGGAGTATGGAGATATCCTGCATGCGGATGGAGGAGCCGGGGTTGGCCTTCTGCACGTTCCGGATGAACTGCTCACGCTGCTGCGGGGTGTAGTGCGCCGGCACCATGTTTATGGTGCGGGTGGTGCCGTCGGCATCGTTTGCCACCAGCATCACCTTGTCCGGGTTCCACATGTAGCCCAGGCCCTCCCCCACGCAGCGCTCCGGGTGGGCGGTATCCGGCGTGCCCAGCGTGAGCACGCGCACCATGATGGCCAGCGCCAGCACCAGCAGCACCGGCATGCTCCATTTGCAGAACCATTCAATACCCCGCACCACGCCGCGGTAGATAAGCATGAAATTGGCCGCCAGCGCCAGCAGGATGAACAGCAGCACCGTGCTCCCGCCATCGTATGCGGCACCATGGCCGCCAGCACCGGAAAAGCGGCCGAAAAACTCCCCGAACTGCTCCGCCCCGGCCAGGTTCAGGTCCCCCACCAGGGTGTGGTACGCATAGCCCAGGGACCAGCCCTCCAGGTTCATGTAATACATGGCAATGCCCAGCGGAGCCACCACGCCCACCAGGCCCAGGTATTTCCAGTAGCGCGCGCCGCCGGGGGCCAGCAGGGCAAAGATGGATGCCGTGGTGTGCCCGCCCAGGGCACCGCCGCGCCGGCCGATGGCCCATTCCATCCAGCTGAGCGCCACGCCCATGAGCAGGAACGCGGCAAAGTACGCAATCATGAACGCTCCGCCGCCGTACTGCGCGGCCAGGCCGGGGAAACGCAGGAAATTGCCGAAACCCACGGCGCTGCCGGCCACCGCCAGCACCACGCTCATGCCGCTGCTCCATGTCACCTTGCCCTTTTTCTTTCCTGCTCCCTTAGCCATAATATCCTAAAGCGGGTACATTCTACTCCCCCTTTTCCGCTGCGTCAAGCTCATACTCGCGCGGTGGGTTGGATTGGTTGGAGTGGGGGGTGGGGCTACATGGGAAGTGCGGTAATGCAGGGCCCCCCCCGCAAAGCGGGGTGGTCCCCTGCATACATCGCATACCAGTTCGGCGTGTCCCCTAAATCATCGCGTGACCAGTTCGACGTGATGCCCCGTAAAACCGCATACCGGTGTGCCAGGGGGGCCATGTTGCAGAAATACACCTGCAAGGGCAGGGTTCACGGGTGTGGTGCCGCACCGACAGGTGTATTTCCCCGGCGTATCTCCGCGACCTGGACACCCCGGCCCCCGTCCGCAGGGTTACTTGCCCCTGCGGCGGCGGAAAGCCAGGCCTGCCAGGGCCAGCAGCGAGAGCGTGGCAGTGGAAGGTTCCGGCGTAGCCGACACGGTGGCCAGCAGGGTCTTGCCTTCATCCGCCAGGGACAGGGCCAGGCTGTAGCCGGTGCCCTCCACCAGGGTGGTATTGCCATCCGGCGTGAATGTCTGGTCGGCTATTTTCAAGGTGATGCCGGAGAGGGAGGCTTCTTCCAGGGAGAAGGCCGAGATTCCCTCTTCCTCCACCAGTTTCATCAGGGTAAAGACACCCTCTGCGAAGGTGACTTCATCGCCGTCGAAAACGATGGCATCGTTGGCAAGGGAGCGCGCGGTGATGGTGTTGCCGAAATGCCCGATCACCACCCTGTTCACGGCCAGTTCATCCGTAACGGTCAGTTCCGTGCCTTCGTCGGTCAGGAACAGCGAGTCTGCCGTGATGCTCTCGAAAACGTTTTCACCCGCTGCCAGGGTCAGGTTTTCACCCTTGCTCGACACGTTTCCCTGGATGGAGGCGCCCTCTTTCATGGTGATGTTGCCGAGGAGCACCACCTCCCCGGCTCCGGTATTGGTCAACGTACCGCCAATGACAGACTCCTGCCCCTCTGCGCCGATGGTGACGGTCGTGTCGGAGTTGATAGCGGAGTCCTCTTTCATGGTGATGTTGCCCAAAAGAACCAGCCCCACGTCATCGCTCTTATTGGTCAACGTGCCGCCAATGACGGTCTCCTGCCCTTCTGCGCCGATGGTGACTTTCGACCAATCGTACATTACGACGGTCACATCCGTCAGCGTGGCACCATGGTTGAATGTATAGTCGTTATACTCTGCTATGAGGGTGGCGTTGCTGATTGACACCGCGGTTTTGTCGGTGCCTTCGCCCATGCAGGCAAAGGCATTGCCGCCCGTAAAGGTGAGCTCGCCGCCTTTCACCTCCACCGTATTTTCATTGTTGGTCACCAGGGTGATGGAGGAGGCGCTGAACTTTCCGCCTGTCATTTCAATCTTGCCGCCGCTGCCGCCTTCCTTGCAGCCAAGGACGATACCGCCCTGTGCGTCAAGTATGCCGCCGTCCACCAGGAACTTGGCTCCGCCTTCCAGCTGAAGATTGTCGGTCAGCGTAAAGGAGCGCTCATCCCATTCCTCGCCTTGGATGGCAAGGTATCCGGCACCATTGAACCGCAGCCCACCGTCCACGAGCACATTGTTCCTGAAGGTGATGTGGTTGGTAAGCGTCACCGTGCCGGCAGTACCCTGGAACTTCACCGTGCCGGCACTGTAATCGGCTACCTTGTGGGAGACAGTTTCCATGAGTCCCTGATTGACGGCGATGGGGGTCAGGTCGAGGGTCGCATCATAGTTCACCTCAATGCCTCCGTCATCAATCGTCGGCAGGGCATCGAACGTACCCGTCTTTCCGTCTCCCACACGCAGCGCGCCATAGACAGTCAGGTGACCTGTAGAGATAAAGCTGTAATTGCCATTCACCTCCATGGTGCCGACCTCCGGGTCATCTATCGCATCGATAGTGCCACCGCTTCCCTGGAAATAAACCTCGGAGCCCGGCGCAAAGTCATGGCCATCATTGCCCCAGGCATCTGTCCACACCGGGTAGATGAAGTTACCATCCCCGCCGTTCCAGAACAGCTGCTCGGCATATGCGCAGGGGGTGGCGGAGAATGCCGCCACAGCGGAAAACCCGGCCATAACAACGGCGCGGAGGCGCTTGGAAAGATGTAATTGCATAAATTGTTTGCGATGCGGTCGATACGACACAAAGTGCCGGGAGAGAACACCTCCCGCCAGGGGTAGTGTAACAGACCACCTAACGGTTTGACAAGGGAAATCCAATATTTCCGTGTCATCGACAGATGCGTACGATTTTTCAGGCGGCGAGGCAAAGGGCACGGGGCGAAAACGCCCCGTGCCCCCTCCTCTTTCTACAATGCAGCACTAGCCCGCCCGGTATGCCGCGCGGAACAAAAAATCCCTGCACCATGGGGTGCAGGGATTTTTGTGAATGGTTGCGCTGAAGCGCAGGGGCTTAGATCTGGCCGTAGAGGGTCTTGCCCTCGGACAGCAGGTCGGAGGCGGCCACCTGAAGGCGCTCGCAGATGCCCTGCTCGCCCTTCTTGAGGTAGGAGCGGGGATCGTAGACCTTCTTGTTGCCCACTTCGCCGTCGATCTTGAGCATGCCGTCGATGTTCTGGCACATGTGCATCACGATGGGCTTGGAGAAGGCGTACTGGGTGTCGGTGTCGATGTTCATCTTCACCACGCCGTAGGAGATAGCCTCGCGGATATCGCACAGGTCGGAGCCGGAGCCGCCGTGGAACACCAGGCGCATATCCTTGCCGTGCTTGTCCATCACAGCCTTCTGGCCGTCGCGGAGAATCTTGGGCTCCAGCTTCACGGCACCCGGCTTGTACACGCCGTGCACGTTGCCGAAGGTGGCGGCAAGCATGAACTCGCCGATGCCGTTGAGGGTCTCGTAGGTCAGCAGCATGTCCTCCGGGGAGGTGTAGAGCTTGGCGGCGTGCTGGCCGCTGTTGTCCACGCCGTCTTCCTCGCCGCCCACGACGCCGATTTCGATTTCGAGGACGATACCCACCTCGGCGCACTCCTTGAGCACCTGCTTGGAGATCTCCAGGTTCTCAGCCATGGGCAGGGCGGAGGCGTCCAGCATGTGGGAGTTGAACAGCGGGCCCTTGCCTTCGGCGATGCGCTTCTTGGATTCGGCGATGAGGGGACGCAGGAAGGAGTCGATCTTGTCGGCCTGGCAGTGGTCGGTGTGCAGGGCCACGAACACGTTGTACTCCTCGGCAAGGCGATGCACGGCCTCGGCAAGCACGATGGCGCCGATGGCGGAGCTCTTGACAGCGGTACCGGAGGCGAACTGGCCGCCGCCCAGGGAGATCTGGATGATACCGTCGGACTTGGCCTCGGCGAAAGCCTTGAGGGCGCCGTTGATCACCTCGATGGTGGTGACGTTGATGGCCGGATAGGCATAGCCCTTCTCCTTGGCCGTGTTGAGCATCTTGATGTACTGTTCTTGAGTAGGTACAGGCATGGTTTGTATTTGGTTGGAAGTTTTGGGACACGGGGCGCAGACGCGTACCTGTCCGCGGGTATTGTACCCCCAAGTACGCCCGCTTGCAAGCTGAATTTTGGCCAGCAGGCCCCCGCAGGGCATTTTTTGTGCCGGGGCGGGTGAAAAGCGGCAGGCGCGCCTGCTGCGGGAGCAGGCGCGCCTGGGGTGTGCGGGGTGGGAGCGGGGCTTAGGCCTCGTACTTCACCTCGCCGTCGATGATGGTCTTGAGGGTGCCGTATTCGGCATCCAGCAGCACCAGGTCTGCGGTGTAGCCGGGGGCAATCTTGCCCAGGTCATGCAGGCCCAGGCTCTGGGCCTGGTTCCAGGAGGTGGCTTTCACCAGCTGGCTGAGGGGCAGGCCGGTAATCTCATGCACGTTCTTGAGGCCCTTGGCATAGCGCAGGGTGGAGCCGGCCAGGTTGCCGGATTCCAGGCGGGCCACGCCGTCCTTCACCATGATGGGCAGTCCGCCCAGCTGGCCGGGGCCGTCCGGCATCCAGGAGCAGGCCAGGGAGTCCGTGATCATGATCATCTGGTCTGCGGACTTGTTGGTGAAGGTGAGGTTGAGCATGTCCTTGCAGAGGTGGATGGTGTCGCAGATGATTTCAATCTTGATTTCCTTGTCCAGCATGCCGGAGCCCACGAGGCCGATTTCACGGTGGTGCTGGGGGCTCATCTGGTTGCAGAAGTGGGTGAGGTGCTTCATGCCGGCGGCCTTGGCGGCCACAAAGTCGCTGTACTTGGCGGCGGAGTGTCCTGCGGAGCAGGTGATGCCCTTTGCGGATGCCTGGGCGATGAAATCAATGGCGCCGGGCATTTCCGGGGCCAGGGAGATGAGGAGCACGGGGTAGATGGCGCTGATGGAGTCCACCTCCTCCATGTCTGCGGGGCGCACGAAGGCCGGGTTCTGGGCGCCGCACTGCTTGGGGTTGATGTAGGGGCCCTCCAGATGCACGCCGGGGGTCTTGCTGCCGGTGGGGGCGGCGGCGTACTCCTTCACGCAGGTGCACACGTCCATCAGGGTCTTGGTGCCCAGGGTGAGGGTGGTGGGCAGCCAGGTGGTCACGCCTTCCTTCATCTTGCAGTCGGCAATGGTGCGGATGCTTTCCACCTTGCAGTCGCAGGTGTCGCACCCGCCGGCGCCGTGGGAGTGGATGTCGATGAAGCCGGGCAGGAGCATGTTGCCTGCGGCGTCGATGACCTTGTCGGCCTCGGGGGTCTCGCCGTTGGTGAGCACGGCGGCAATCTTCGTGCCGTCGATAAGCACGGAGGCGCCGGTGACATCAATGCCGGGAGAGATAACGTGTGCGTTCGTGATGAGTGTCTTCATGGTATGAATGTGGCGGGGCTGGGCCCTTTCCTGCGGCTATCCTACCCGCGCGCGGGCCAAGTTTCAAGGAGAAAAAGCGGGCGCACGCGGAAATTGGCAAAAAAAGGCCTTGCCTTGCGGGCGCGGCTTGGGTAACATAGCCGCCGCGTTTGCCATGAGTAGTACTGCCAAGAAAGAGGAGAAGCCCGACCTGAAATCCGCCGCCCTGCTGAACCCTGCGCGGGAGAACCTGGTTATGCCCCAGGCCCCGGCGGTGGAAAAGAGTATCCTCTCCATGATGACCGTGAACCCCACGGACATTGTCTCCCGGTGCATTACGGACGGCATGACGGGGGAATTCTTCTACATACCGGCGCACCGCATCCTGTGGGAGCTGTTCCGGGAGCGCTATGACAAGGGGCTGCCGCTGGATGTGACCTCTGTGGCGCAGAGCCTGACGGACCGCAACCAGCTGGAGGCGGTGGGCGGCCACCCGGGGCTGATGGAGGTGTTCTCCTACGCCTCCACCACGGCCCTGTACAGCATGCATTTTGAGGTGCTGCGGGAGAAATACATCCGCCGCTCCATCATCCTGACCTCCACCCAGGCGGCAGAGGCCGCCTACACCAGCGAGGCGGAGGTGGAAACCCTGCTGGACCAGACGGAGCAGGAGGTGCTGAAAATCCGCCAGAGCACGGACAGCGGCGAGAAGTGGACGCTGAAGGCGGACGTGGCCGCCGCCCTGGAGAACATGGAGCGCATGATGAAGAGCAAGGGTGAAATCCTGGGCCTGAGCACGGGCTACCCTCTGCTGGACATGAAAATCAACGGCCTGAAAGCCGGTGAGCTCTTCGTTATCGCCGCGCGTCCCTCCATGGGCAAGACCTCCTTCATGCTCAATATCATGGAGCACCTGGCGCTGGACGTGAAGAAGCCCGTGCTCGTCTTCTCCTGTGAAATGCCCAGCGTGCAGCTGGTGGAGCGCCTGCTGTACGCGCGCAGCGGCGTGAGCAAGCAGGCCATGCTGACCAACCAGGGCAGCATCAACAAGGAGGAGATGAAGCGTATCACCAATGCGGTGAAGGAGCTGCAGGCCAGCCGCCTGGTCATCGACGACACAGCCGGCATCTCCATTGCTGAGCTGCGCGCCAAGGCCCGCCGCGTGCAGAAGGACCACCCGGACCTCTGCTGCATCGGCATCGACTACCTGCAGCTCATGCGCTCCCACACCAAGCAGGCGCAGAACAGCCGTGAACGTGAGATTGCCGAAATCTCCGGCGGCCTGAAGAGCCTGGCCAAGGAGCTGAAACTGCCCATTGTGGTACTGGCCCAGCTGAACCGCGGCCCGGAAAACCGCCCCGGCAAGAACAAGGGCGTGCCCATGATGAGCGACCTGCGTGAATCCGGCGCCATTGAGCAGGATGCGGATATGATCGGCCTGCTGTACCGCACCGCCTACTATGCGGAGGACGACGAGGACCGCCAGGCCGTGGGCTCCAGGGCAAACCTGGCCCTGGCCAAGAACCGAAACGGCCCCACGGGTGATGTGCCGCTCAGCTTCATAGCGGAGCTGATGCGCTTTATCCCCCGTGAGCCGGATGCCGACGAGGGTGAGGAGTAACCCGTTGCAGCTTTCCACAGAATACACATATATGTTGAAAAGAATCAAGTATCTGCTGGGCGCGGCCTGTGCCGCGCTGGTGTTGGGCTCCTGCAGCCAGGTGGGCTCCGTGGCGGGCGTATCCGGCGGCGGCAAGCTGGTGGTGCTGGATATAGGCCACTTTGTGGGCGGTGAAGGCGCCATGACCCCCGGCCCCGTGAACGGCAAGCGGCTGGCGGAAAACGCCTTCTGGTACCAGTACAGCTATTATGCCAAGAAGGAGATTGAGAAGGCGGGCTACCGCTGCGTGGTGTGCAACCGCGGCAATGCCCCCGCCACGGAGCCCCTGGCAAGCTATGCCCGCCGCGCCGGCGTGGTACACCTGAAACACCCGGACCACAACGCCGCGCGCTATCCCTCCCGCTACCATGCGGACCGCGTGGGCAGCGGCGTGGTGAGCGCGGATTACGGTATCTACTGCAAGGCGGATGCCATGGTGTTCCTGCACCACAACAGCAGCAGCAACGGCTGGACGGGCGGCGCCTCCCCCAGCATCATCATTTGCAACCGCTACAACGGCCGCCCCTTGGCCAACTCCATTGCCTCCACCCTGAACCGGGAAATCCTCAACCACGGCATGCCCAACGGCGGCCGGGAGTGCGGCGTGATTGCCCGCTATGTGGATGCAGACCGCTCCGCCGCCTGGATGAACGCGTGTGACGACTCCGGCATTCCCGCCGCGGTGATTGAGGCCGCTTTCCTGAACAACCGCGGCCACGCGGAGTTCCTGGCGGATGACGCCAACGCCCGCAGGTATGCGGAATCCATAGGCCGCGGCATTGTGGCCTACCTGCGCAGCGGGCAGCGCGTGAACCACGTGCGCGCCAATGAAAACCAGGCAGACGAGGGCTCTTTCGGCTACGCAGCGGAATCCCGCCGCCTTTCCGTGCCGGGTGCCAAGCTCCTGGTGCGCTGATTCCGGGAGCCTGTTTTTCATACCCTCCCCGGCGGCTGCATGGCAGGCATGCAGCCGCCCCTTTTTTTGGCAAGCGGAAAAATATTGAAAAAAAGGCAGGCACGGGTGGCAGCAGGGTGATTAAGGGTAGGTGAAGACACGCACACATGACACCGGAACCCACACAGCACAGCACCGCGGATCCCGCCCTGGATTGGGCGGGGTGGCTGGAGCGCCACGGCGGCAAGCTGTTCTACTTTGCCGTACACTGGCACGCGGAGGACCCCGAGGACGCCCTGCAGCATGCCGTGGTGCAGACGGCGCGCGCCGTGGCAGAGGGCCGCTGCGAGGCGGACGAGACCGCCGCCCTGCGCTATGCCTACACCGCCTTGCGCACCCGCCTGTACCGTGCCCATGAACGCTGCGAGCACCGCCGCGCCGGGGAGACCGCCTGGGGGCGGGAGCAGGTCCTGCTCACCTCCACGGACTCCACGGAGGAGGAGTGCCGCCGCGTGGAGGCCGCACTGGCGCAGCTCCCGCCGCAGGAGGCGGAGATTGTGGTGCTGCACCTGTGGGAGAACATGAGCTTTATAGAAATAGGCGGGCTGCTCGACCTGAACCGCAATACCGTATCCGCCCGCTATCGCAGGGCGCTGGAGAGTATCCGCCACCACCTTAAGAATATACCGGAATGAGAAAGATAGCCACACCACCCGGAATGAACGCACGCCTGCTGGAAGCCATAGGGCAGGAGTTGCAACCCATACAGTCCCGCCAGGAGGAAACGGAGCGCTACTTGCGCCGTTTCCGCCCTGCCGGGCTGCCGCAGGCGGCGCAGCAGCGCATCCTGCAATCCCTGGCTGTCCCGGCTGCGCTGCCGTACCGCCGCCCGTACCGACGCCTGGCGGCAGCCTGTGCGGCCGTGGTCCTGCTGTGCGGGGGGCTGGCCGGGGTCCTGCTGTACCCGCCGGATACCCCGGCTGCCGTCGCAGAACCGCCCGCCGTGCTCCTGCAAACCGCCTACAGCGTGCGGGATGCGCAGGACGGCTCCGTATTCACCATTCAAACCCCGGTCGTTTTTGTAGCAGATGATGTCCTGTAATATACAGAGAACCCTGGCGCGCCTGTGCCTGCTGCTGCTGCCGGTGCTGGCTGCCGTGCTGCATGCCGCCGCTGCCGCGGATTCCCCCGGCCGTGTGGTGGCGGGGATCGTGCCTGCGGAGGGGGCAGGGGAGGTGGCGGTGAAAACCGTGGCCCCCGGCACCCCCGCGGAGTCTGCCGGGCTGCGCCCCGGGGATGTGCTGCTGGCCCTGGGCGGGCGGCGTATCTCCACGCAGGCCGACCTGCGCGCCGCGCTGGGCGGCCTGCGGGCCGGGTGCCCGGTGGAGCTGCGCCTGCGCCGCGGCGGGCGGGAGCTTGCCCTTACCCTGGTGCCGGCCCTGCGCGCCACCGCCCTGGGCCCTGTTCCTGCCGCCTCTGCCGCCCTGGTGGAGAAGCTGCGCCCGCTGAAGGCGGAGATACGCGCCGCCCTGGCCGCCCTGCCGGGGCAGGGGGATACCGCCGCACTCCGCAGCGCACTGCACCGCATGCAGGAGCTGGCGGAGCAGGAATCCCCCGTGAGCGGCACCGGCGTGCTGCGCATGGCGGATTCCGCCGGCAGCCTGGAGCTGCTGGAGCATGCGGGCAGCCTGCTGCTGCTCTCCTACGCGGCGGACGGCACGCCGCAGCACCGCTGCGCCATTGATACCCCGGCCCAGTGCCGCGCCTTGCCGCAGGACCTGCTGGACCGCTGCCGCAGCCTGGTGAGCGTGGAGCATTACAGCCGCGCAGAGCGCAGCGGCATTCGCCCCGCAGATACCGTGCTGAGCATCAACGGTACGGAGGTCACGGACGACGATACCTTGAATCACCTGCTGGATACCGCGCCGGACGGCTCCCTGGTGGAGGTGTACCGCATAGACCATACGGAGGTGCTGGAGCTGGCTCCCCTGGACTACCGGGCCCCCGTGCGTGAGCTGAAGGTGGACTGGGATGCGCTGGAGGCGGCGGAAACCGCCCGCGACGAGGCGCGCAACGCCCTACTGTGGGAACTTGCCGCAGCCCACCCGGACAATGCGGCCGCCCTGCGCGCCTGGCGGCAGCTGGACCACGGCGGTGTGCTCACCCTGGCGGATTCCACGGGTACCCTCTGCCTGTACCGGGATGGCGGCAGCATTGTCATCAAGGACTGCCGTGCCACCGGCACGCCCAAGACCTACCGCTCCACCCTGCCGCTGCCGGAACCCCTGCGGGAGCGCCTGCTGCGCTTCCGCCACTGATACCAAACCACATTCTTTCCTTTCCCACCCAATATGAAAACATACCTTATACCCATACTGCTGGCTTGCTCCCTGCTGCATGCCCAGGAAATGCCTCAGCAGGTCCGCCAGGACCTCAGCGAGTTCCAGGGCCTCAACTCCGCCCTGTATATCCACTCCATGAAAGAGCAGCTAGGCTCCGCCTTCCTGCCGGACGACTTTATCCGCCAGCTGGAAACCGCCCTGCAGCGGAAAAGCATTGCCCGGCCCAAGACCGCGGCGGAGCGCATGGTGGCCGCCATGCGGGAGTCCGGCCTGGAGGCCCGCGACATTGACAGCGCCCACCTGCTCAAGCACATGCGCACGATGCTGGACACCCTGCCCGGCATGAGTGAAAAGGAGCTGGACAAGCACATGACCGCCATGCGCAGGAAAGTGGTGCGCGGAACCATCCCCGTGCTGCATGCCAGGGAGGCTGCCAAGGAACACAAGGTGCTGGAGCTGAATGCACGCCGTTCCTCCGTGGCCCTGCTGCCGAACGGCGTGCAGATGGAGGTGGAGCCCGGCAGCGGCAATATCCGCGCTATCAACCGCATTATGACGGAGGAGAACCTGACGGACCCGGAGCGCACCACCACCCAGTGCTGCGTGGATGACCTGCCGGAGAGCATCCAGCGCATGCTGGAGCATGTTCCCGCCGGCTCCGCCTGGATATTCTGGATTCCCGCAGAGGTGACCGATGCCATTGCCGCCGAGGGCAGGGAAAGCGCAGAGGAGCAGGCCGGGCGAGAGGATTTGATGGACCAGCTGGCCGGCCGCCCGCGCGGCATATCCCTGGATGACGCGCTGGTCGTTATGGAGGAGAAGAACCGTGACAAGGAGGAGGACGATGATTTCCCGGAGCCGCGCACCCGCCTGCTGAAGGTAACCGTTTGGCAGGATGCCGCAGATGCGCCCATCCGCCCGTACTACCACCCCACACGTACACAGGGAAACAAGTAAAGGCCTATGAAAGCACGCCATCTTATCCTGCTGGCCCTTGCGGCCATACCCCTGCCGGGGGCGGAGGAGGCTGTCATGCCGACCTCGTTTGTCCCCATGCAGCGCGGACTGACCGAGCACCAGATGCGGAACAACAGCGCCGACGATGCCCTGTTGCGCCTCCATTTCTCCGGTGAGGTCAGCCAGGCCACCAAGGACCGCCTGAAGCAGGTGTGGAACTCCGGCACGGGATATGCCGACCGCCTGGAGGCCCTGCACGGCTGGATGAAGGAGCTGGAGACGGATCCCGGTACCACGGATGCCCAGGTGTTCCTGGCCTGGCAGGCCGCGCACATCTGGTTTGCCAGCCACGGGGAGCCGGAGCACAGGCTCTTCATGGCGCATATCCGCCACACCTTCGCCTCCCCGGAGCCCGCCATCAGCCGCCACCTCATGAGCCTGTTCTACCAGGTCGACATGCTGGAGATTCTCAGCCGCACCGGCTGCGTCTGTGATGACTTCATCGCCGTGTCCGATGCCGTGAACGACACCAACCCCTGGCTGCTGGAAAGCCTGTACCCCATGCAGTCCGGGATTTCCCGCATGGGCATGCTTAACCGCCTGTGGCGGGACCCCGTGGCATACGGCATGCAGTTTGCCGGGAGCCTCCACAAGTCTGAGCGGAATGCCGTGAGCCTGCTGAGCAATGATTTCCCCTTCCTGCACCGGGAGGCCAAGGGCTCCGGCCTGCAGCGCTGGCGCTATACCTGGGGCAGGGATCTGCCGCAGGCCGTGGATGCCGCCATGGAATACATCGACGCCCGCCACAACGGCGATATCACCCCGGACAAGGAGGTGTTCACCCGCATCCGCCGGCTCACGGACGACCTCTCGCCGGACATGCTGGGCTTTGTGCCGCGCAGTATCCTGGCCGCCGCGCCCGGCGCCATGGCGTGGAAGCCCCTGTGGGATGACCGGGCATCCCTGTACGACATGCCGGACACCACCGCCGTGTACCTGCCGGGCTGGAACCCGGAGCTGCTGAGCAGGGAGGCGCTGCCGCCCGCCGAGGTGCTGGCGGCGGACACCGCCAGGCTGGATTCCCTGCTGCAGAAGGCGGCGGATTCCAAGACGCTCCCCGCCATGCTGGCTTTCTCCCTGATAGAGGATGACCTGGCCCTGCCGGACGGCACGCGCCGCAGCTGGATGAACGTGGACGGGTATGATACGTTCCGGGCCGTGTTTGATATTGTGCTTACCCCCAACCTGGTGGATGTCCTTATTGATGAGAAGGGGCCGCATTTCTCCAAGGACGACAAGGAGCTGCAGGCTGCCTGCCGTGAGCTGAACCTCACGCTGCACCGCTGCATCGTGGCCCTGGCGCTCATGGAGCGGGATGGCCGCCGGGAGGACCTGAAGAAGGGCTGCGGGGCGCTGGCCAAGCTGCTGAACCGCACCGGGACCTGGGCGCTGGTGTTCAACGAGTACGGCCTGCGCGGCATCAGCCCCTTGGTGTTCACGGAGCTGGTTTCCCGCTGCAGCGGCGGCCAAGCCCTGCTCCGGGGCTTTACGGAGCTCTCCCTCACCACCGTCGCGTTCTCCGCCGCGGAACATGAGGGCAGGGGCAAGGTGGACCCCGGGGTGCTTGCCGGCTACATGCGTGATATGCTGGTGCTGCGGCGTGACCTGTACTGCAGCGGGGAGGAGCGCGCCAGGGTGGCCGCCCGCTGGCTCCAAGCCGCCAAGGATATGCCCGGGACCACTGGCACGGCCATGGCGGCCTACTGTTACGCCTGGGGGGCGCCGGAGGAGATTCTGAAAAGCATTCCCGCAGACCCGGCGGAATTCTCCGGCTGCAATGCCATGCGCGGCTGCGCTCTGTACCGCTATGCCATGGAGCACGGCGACACCGCCGCCCAGGAGAAGGTTATCCGCGCCATGACCGCCGACAAGCAGAACTACGGCTACCCCGCCACCCGCCTGGCATGCGCCATGCACGCCCGCAGCCGGGGCAGGACTGCGGATGCCCGCCGCCTGGAGAAGGATGCGCTCATCCTCTCCATTGCGGAGCAGCACTATGCCCCGGACTACGCCGTTTGGCAGTCCTTCTTCTCCTTCCTGCAGTTCGGCGCCGCAGCGGATTTGGCAAAGTACCAGCATATCTGCCTGCGCGGGGTAAACAGGGACCTGATGGCCCGTGCGGTGCCGGCCCTGCTGGAGCAGGGGCATTTCGAGTCTGCTGCCTTTGCGGCGGAACGGCTTATCAACCTGGGTATCAGGGATGCCACGCCCAACAACTCCACCGGCACCCAGCTGCAGATTGTCTGCTGGCGCGCCATGGCGGATATAGGCCACGCCCTGTACCTGTACAAGACGGGGGATGCTGCCGCTGCGGACAAGCTGATGGAGGCCGCTCTGCCCCTGCTGCTGTGTGATGCGGACACCGCCCGGCGCGTGGTTCCCGTGGTGCTGGGCTGCAAGGAGGTGGACCCCGCCCGCAAGGAGAAGTTCCGCGGGCTGCTGGCCGCCGCCGCGCAGAAAGGCAGCCTGCCCGCCGCCAAGGTGGTGGCTGCCGCGGCCAAGGCCGCCCCGCGTCGCACCGTGGCCGCGCAGCCGGAACCGGACCGCCTCAACACCGCCGGCGGCCTGGAAATCGGCTTCGAGTCCCCGTTCTACACCTGGCACCCCAAGGACAGCTCAGGCAGGGTGACGGAAATCAAGGGCGCCATCGTGCGCGCCTGGTATGAGTCTGCCACGGAGAGCTGCTGGGTCATCATCAAGCTGGAAAGCGGCCGCTACGTGGAATTCTACCTCAACCAGCTGGCCAAGGACGACCTCAGGAACATTATGGACTGGAAGGAGCTCAACAAGATTCAGGTGATCCGTTTCTGCACCGCAGACGCAGACTCCGGCGGGTTCAATGCCAAGGCCTGCCGCGTGTACGCGGATTCCGGCAAGCCGGGTGTGGCAAACACCTATGTGGAGCTGCTCACACCCTACGGCGAGCGCAGGACCTGCCCGGTGTGGAAATTGGCCAACGAAAACGTGGCAGAGGTGAACAAGCTGCCCGTGGAGAAGGATGAGAACCCCGTGCTGCAGTGCTTTGACCGGCTGGGCCCCGCCCTGGCCGCCGCAGACGCCCGCAAATGCTCCCTGCGCGTCTGCTTCCTCGGTGAGCACGGCAGCGAGTATGAGAGGGCCTTTGAGCGGGACATCTGCTCCAACCCGGACAAGGTGCGCGCCTGGCGCAAGGGCTTTGTCAACCTGCTTTGCTTCTGTGACAAGGACGGCAACTGGTCAGAGGCCGCACAGGGCATCTTCTCCATGGTGAGCGGGTACCTGGACGAGTTCCTGCCCCCGGATTCCCCGCAGCGTGCCGCGTTCATGAAGGGCGGCGGCGTTATTGAGATTCCCTATGAGCAGAGGACGGGCAACTTGCTTGCCCAGAATGCCGGGCAGGTGAAACTTGCCATCTCCGTGAAGCCGGATATGTTCACCGGCGGGGCGGCCTCCGCAGATGGCATGGCTGCCCTGGCCGCCGCCATAGAGAAGGGGGATGCCGATACCCTGCGCCGCCTGGTGAAGGCAGACCCCGCGCTGCTCCGCCGCCCCTGCGGAAGCCGGGGCGCCTCCTCACCGCTCTTTCACGCCGTGAAACAGCGCAAGCCCGCCATGGTGCAGGCCCTGCTGGAGTCCGGGGCAAACCCCAACGAGACGGACAAGGGCGGCTACCCCGTGCTCTGCATCGCCTGCCTGCAGGGCAACGCGGATTCCGTGAAATACCTGCTGGAGAAGGGCGCAGACCCCGACAAGGGGCCCATGGCTCCCTCCATGTTCCCGGAGAAGCCTGTCAACAGCACTCTGGGCAGGCTGCCGGTCATCAGGCTGCTGGTGGAGCACGGGGCCAGGGTGACGCCGGAGGACCTGTTCTCCATCCTGAACCTCAACGGGAACCACCTGGATGCCGCCGACTACATTATGCAGAGGTGCGGGGACAAGCTGGACCTGAATGCTCGCTGCGTGATGGGCCGGGACACCATGCTGGGGCAAATGACCCGGAACAAGGAGGCGGAAAAGGTGGAGTGGCTGCTGGCCCACGGCGCCAATGCCAGGGAAACCACCGGTGCCGCCGGCCGCAAGGAACAGCCCCTGTACGTCCTAATGTTCAGCCCCAGCTATGCCCAGGACCCCAAGTCCCTCCGGATTGTGGAGAGTTTCCTGAAGCACGGGGCGGACCCGGATGCCGCCGTGGATTCTGCCGGGGGCAAGCCCCTTTCCGTGCTGGCCGGCTGCATCGGCCGTGACCAGTGGAACTTTGCCCTGCTGCTGCTCGAGTACGGAGCCGGGGCGGATGGCACGGATGCCGCCGGGCGTCCCCTGCTGTATGCGGTGGCGGAGCGTTCCGCCTTTCCCGCAAATGCGGCCAACCAAGCCACGCTGCTGCAGCTGATGGATGCCCTGGTGAAGAACGGCGCCTCCGTGGCAGATTCCGCCAAGGACCTTCCCCCGCTCAAGCAGTGGGCCAAGGAATCACCCGGCGGCAAGCCCAGGGTCTCCCCGGACATGCTGCAGTGGATTGAATCCCACTGACACCGCCCGTACTTCCCCACCCCGCCCCGGGGTGGGGAAGTACGCAGCCTGGCGCAACGGGTGGGGACGAACGAATGGAGCGTGCCGATATCCGACACCGGGGCTCATGTATAACGCTCAAGGATATTTGCGGGAACGCCCTCGAAGCCAACCTTCACATATTGGGTCTCTCCACGCGCTTTCTGCAATTCTCCTTGCTCCTCGATGACTGCATGTAAATTAATCAAACCAGCCCGGGCAGGAGTTTTTTTCATATCAGGTATGGCAGAGGCTTCTATTTCAAACTCGATTTCCTGGGAATCCCTATAATACGCAAGTGCGCGCCTATTGGTGAACACATACTCAATCCGTTTGTAATAGAGGAACCAGCGCAATATGGGCTGCAGCATCAAGCCGAGAATCAGGACAAGGACAAGATATTTGACAATAATATTTTCTTGGAGAAAGCCGAGCGCGTCTTTGATTTGTGGTATATATTCTTCAATGCCTGATATTCCGCTCCAAATACAGAGAAGGATGGCGGATGGGATAATATAGAGCATCACAGTTCTTACATTACACGCAGGAACAGATGGCTTTCCCTTCCAATACACTTCCTCCCCGTCCTTCTTGTTTTCCTTATTGTATAACATATGCTTTTTCTGCTGCCGGTTGAGTGCGCTACCGCCCGATGTCTGATTTATGTCCAGCGGGCTGACATGTCTTCTTTTAGCACATGGCCGCGGCTCATGTCAACCAATGTTTCGGGCGTTTCCGCAGCATAGTTTCCGTCTAGTCACCGGGGGCGGAAAGCGGAGTTGTTGATGTCCTCGCGGGTGGTGGTGGATAGGGGAATATACCAAGGTGCGGCGTGTCAAAAAGAATTGCTGCTAGGCTTGAATGGCGTGCCTGACCATAACGCTTCGCTTACCACAGGATGGTATTGGGCGTGGGGTCTGCCAGAATCGTGTTCGGTTCAGGGTCAGCCAGAATAGTGTTTGGCGTCGGGTCTGCCAGTATCGAGTCCTCTTTGATGTCAAGTATGGTGTTGCTGGTGATGCCGAAGTCGGCCAAGTCATCAATAGTAAGATACTTGCTATCGTGCAGCTTGTGAATATAAGTTAGGGCCATGTCGGTGACAACGTATGCACCAAAGCCTACTCCCAAGACTACCCAGCCGCCCGGCGTGGCCCCGAGCACGACGGCGACAGCTGACGCTCCTCCCACAGACACTCCTTTGATTGCAGCGTCTTGTATCTTTCGGTTAAACTCCGGCGTGTTTATGGAGCCGCTGCAGTATTGGTAGCACGCGATGCCTGCA
Organism: Akkermansia sp.; assembly: GCA_030536145.1. GTDB lineage: Bacteria > Verrucomicrobiota > Verrucomicrobiia > Verrucomicrobiales > Akkermansiaceae > Akkermansia. Next base: position 32,174 of record JAUNQN010000019.1, on the reverse strand, counting down.
TCGATGACAAATACCGCACCGCCTTCCCATGCAGCCGTTTGGAGGGCAGGAATCCATACGCCATCTTTAATCACAACGCCGGCCACCGTAACGACAGATGATACGGCAACGGTTTTCCCGCCCGCTGATGCGGCTTTCATGGACGCTTCGGCCACCTTGCGCCCATACGCCGTGCCTTTCCCGAAAGCTCCGCGCACCAGCTTCTCTTCCCCCTTGCGCACCACCGCTTCCTCGCCAGCCTTGACCGCCTGGTTGGCGAGACTCCTGGCGGTCGCCTCTTCTGCCTCATGGAGGGCGTGTCCGGTAAACTCGAAGCCGAGGGTTTTCCCAAGTCTCTTCTCCATGGCAGGACCTATGCCCGACTCGCGGAGGACGTTTTGCAGCATGTCCTGTGCCAGCTTCTGGGAGGCTTCTTGCGTTAAGGTCCTCGCCCCGGCCTTGGCGTTTCTTACTGCGGCCTTCAATTGTCGGCTGACTCTCTTGTATGTGGGATTATCTTTTCCGAGCAGTTCCGCCAAATCCTTGTCCAGGTTCTTCTGTATCTCCTCTGGGCTGAGAATATACTCGATAAGCGTGTTGCCGGGTTCCACGTCACCAAGGAGGTGGATGTTCTGCAGGAGCGAGGCTAAGGCCGATGCCTTGCGCCGGGGTAGATTGGTAACCTTTGCTGTCTCGTCAATGACGCTCTTGGCCCACTCTCTATACAGCTTGATGACATCCTGTCGCCGATACGGCTTGCCGTTTTCGATAAACTTTTGCTCAAGAAAATCCAGGGTCTTCTTGGGTACCTCGGCATTCAGGGACCATCCATGCCCCAGCAAGCGGTGATTGCCCGGCACTGCCATACCAAAACGCTTTTCAAACATAGAAGGCAGACCCTCTACTGCTGGTTTGGTGCTTGCCGAGGCCATATTGTGGGCAGTCCAGTCCATAGCACATGTGATTGTCTGGCTCAAATTCTTGAACTTGGAGCAATCACCATATCCATTGAGCACGCAGGCCATATCCCTGATGTGCACGGCACCGGAATGAGCCAGACTCATTCCGGTGAAGCTCAGCAAGGCAACGAGCAGATATGCCAGGAGTGTCTTCATATTACGGCATCCAGGCATCCGCGCCCATCTTCTTGGAGGGATCGTTGCTGTCGAGCAGGGTGCCAAGCACCTCAAGCTCCTTCCGAACTGCCTCTGAACAGAGTTTGTTGATTTGCCGCTTTATCCCATAGAACTGCGCGCGGACGGATTCTTCACATTCGCACAGCCACACCTTGTGGCTGGAATGGGATAAATCAGAGACAGCAGCCTCAATTTTCTCCTTGTCCGAGGAGAAAATGCCATCCGACAGATAAAGCATCCGTTCCACTTCCCAAAAACAGGGAGAAACAACCATGTAGGACAAGTACTGCGTCCGGGCCTCCTTCATCTTGGCCTTTAGTTGTTTCACCTGTCGCCAAACATCCAACCATCTATCCTCTTCCTCCTCGTCGCCTGCTATGCTGAGCATCTTTGCTTTGGTAGTAGTTTCCATGCAAGATACCGCTTTTTTCAGGATGTCGTATTGCTCCAGAACCCTCGCAGCCTCTTCCTTGGAAGGTCGTGAGGGAGAAGGCATATTTGCGGCAATCTCCCGTTCTTTTCTGTCTTTATCATACACAGTAGCAAAACCTGTGACTATACAACTGCCCGTAGTAAGAATTTCTGCCAACGCACTTCCCGCTATGTTCCATATTGATGGATCGTATTCAGGTTTCTCGAAATGTGATATTTCACCTCGGATATTCTCCCTGGAAAGTCGAGTGATATTCCTATCGACAAAGTCTATGAGCGGCCTGATTCCGTCGATGGAGTCGTCACTTTGCAGATTATCCTGCAATAATTCCAATGCAGTATCCAGTGCCCCCTTGGTTTCATACCTCGATGCAGCTTGAATGATTGCGTCGTCCGCATGGACGAGCGCGGCACATGCCAGGGCAGCAGAGATGATTAACGTAGATTGCATACTTTACTCGTTTTTAGAATTAACCTTACCATGAATTCGACCTTGCGCCCTTCCCGCTGCTCCACCACGCCTCGGCTCCAGTCTTTTTATATGGGTCGTTGGAATCCCAAAGGGTGGATTCGGAAATAAACTCGTTATACTCGGATTCAGAGACAAGGTCCTTGAGCTGCTTTTTCAGTTCCAGCACAAAATCCCGCACCTTTTCGTCGCTTTGCAACAGTAGCTCCTTGTTAAGGGCTCTTGTTAGCAGACGGACACCTTGCCTGATTTTATCTCTGTCATTTTTTGTCCATGTCCTTTTGGCTTCATTGAAGAGTAGCCGAGCCTCCTGCAAGTACGGCCAAGCAACGTAATAGCTTACATAGTTTGTTCTGTCCTGACATGCTCGCTCCTTGAGTTTCCTGGCAGTATCGAGAATCTTCTTTGTATCGGATATATCGTAATCTTCATTACCCAAACGAGACTCCAATTTATCCACTAGGAACTGGATATTATCCCTGACTGCATCAAAGCGATCCAGCCTATCCACAATAATCTGCTTCTCCAGCTTTGTATAATGCCCACCATCCCTGAGCAGATCATCAGTAACTCGTTGCAAACATCTAGAAATCTGGTAGGCATAAATCCAGCAGATATTATTCGTTGGGTGATTAGCGACGATTTCGCTCATGATGGACATAGCTCGCTTGTCCTCACCGCGTTCCTCTACCTGAAGGCTGCGGATGGTAGATAAGTACTCATCGGCTACCTTACTTCCCTGTTCAGCCGCTTTCCTGAACCACTCGGCGGCTTTGCCATAGTCCTTGGAAACAAGCTTTCCCCAGTAATACAGCGTGCCTAGGGCGAACTGCGCGTCGGCATTTCCCTGCTCGGCAGACTTCCTGTACCATTCAGCGGCCTTGTAGCCATCCTGCGTTACGCCTTGACCCGAGTAGTACAACTCACCGAGCCACCACTGCTCGACGGTATATCCCTGCTTGGCATATCCCTCGGCAGACTTCCTGTACCATTCAGCGGCTATGCCATAATCCTGAGTGACGCCTTTACCCGAGTAGTACAAATCACCGAGATTCCTGTACAATTCAGCGGCTATGCCATAATCCTGAGGGGCGACGGCAAATCCCTGCTCGGCAGACTTCCTGTACAATTCAGCGGCTATGCCATAATCCTGAGTGACGCCTTTACCCGAGTAGTACAAATCACCGAGATTCCTGTACAATTCAGCGGCTATGCCATAATCCTGAGGGGCGACGGCAAATCCCTGCTCGGCAGACTTCCTGTACAATTCAGCGGCTATGCCATAATCCTGAGTGACGCCTTTACCCGAGTAGTACAACTCACCGAGACACCACTGCGCGACGGCATTTCCTTGCTCAGCTGCCTTCCTTAACCATTCAGCGGCTTTGCCATAGTCCTGAGTGACGCCTTTGCCCGAGTAGTACAAAACACCGAGACCGAGCTGGGTTTGGTCGTCACCCTTTTCTGCCTCTGCCATCAGAGCCTTTATCTCTGCGTTTGAAAGTGTTGTTTCCTGGGCGTTTGCATGCGAGGGGAACATGCTTACGGAGGCGGCGAGGGCTATTGCGAGGGCTATCCAGTTTTGAGTTTTCATGCGGAAAATCGGGCCGATAGGCAGGTTAGCACTCCTAACTCGCCATGTCAATCTCATTTTCGAGATTTTTTTGAGATTTTGGGCGTATTACGGAGGAACAAGGGGGAGTGGACGGGAAAGGCGTGAACCAGTACCTGGTCGCTTGTGTTACTGCTGCGCTGCTCAGAGAGCGGGGACCTCGATGATGGGTGTGCCTGGGAAATGGGCGGCTAGGTAGGCGGTCAGGTAGTCGCGGGTGTCTCGGGAGATGAGGGCGTCCTCGCTCTCTGCGGTGGTGTTGTAGAGCAGGGCGTGCAGGGGAATGCGGCGGGATTGGATGGACTCCAGGCTGAGGAGGGTGTGGTTGATGCTGCCGAGGCGGCCGGAGGTGACGAGGATGAGGGGTAGGGCGCGGGTTGCCACGTAGTCTATGGTGAGCATGTGGTCCGTGAGCGGTACCATGAGCCCGCCGGCGCCTTCCAGGAGCACGGCATCATACTGCTGCAGCAGGCGCTGCCCTGCGGCCTCTATCTTGGCGAGGTCCACGGGGCGGCCGTCGATGCGGGAGGCGAGGAGGGGCGAGGCGGGGTAGGTGAAGATTTCCGGCATGGTGTCGCGGTTCTCGTCACAGGGCAGGAGGCCTGTGCCCATGATGCGGCGGTGTACGAGGATATCCTCTGAGACGGCGGTGTTTCCTGTCTGGATGAATTTCTGGGTGATGGTGCGGATGCCGGCGCGGTTCCATTCCCGCGCGAGGAAACCGGTGGCATAGCTTTTGCCGATGCCCGTATCAATGCCGCTGACGAAGAAGATGCCGCGCGAGTCCATGGCGGGGCGGGGGTTATTCCACGATTTGCAGGCCGAGTTCCTGGAGCTTGGCGAGGTCCGTTTCCACGCCGGCGCCGGAGATGGTGAGGTAGTTTCCGGTCATGAAGGCGTTTGCGCCTGCGGCGAACATTTCATACTGGCGCTCCTTGAGCACGGAGGTGCGGCCGCCGCAGATGCGCAGGGTGGCATCCGGGATGAGGTGGCGGAAGAGGGCGATGATGCGCAGGGCCTCCCCGGGGCTCATGACGGGCTGGTTTGCCATGGGGGTTCCGGGGTGGGGGTAGAGGAAGTTCATGGGGATGTTCCGTATGCCTTCCTCCTTGAGCTGGAATGCGAAGTCGATGCGGTCCTCCCAGGATTCACCGAGGCCGAAGAGGCCGCCGACGCAGACGGAGAGGCCGTGCTCCATGGCCTGGTGGACGGTGTCGAGGCGGTCCCGCCATTTTTGGGTGGTGCAGACGCTGGGGTAGAAGGACTCGCTGGTTTCCAGGTTGTGGTGCAGGCGGGTCATGCCGGCTTGTTTCAGGCGCTCGATGGCGGCGTGTTTCAGGCGGCCCAGGGAGCCGCAGATTTGGGGCTGCCTTTTGCCTGCGGCCACGCGGCTCTCAATGAACTGAGCGAGCTTTTCCACATCTGCATCCGTGAGGGCACCGCCGGAGGTGACGATGCCGCAGCGGCCTACCGGGTAGGGTTCCCAGCCGGAGACAATTTGCTCCAGCTCTGCGGCGTCCTTGAAGGGGTAGTGCTCAATCTCTGTGCTGTTGAACCCGCTCTGGGAGCAGAAGCGGCAGTTCATGTTGCAGTTGCCGCTCTTGGCGTTGATGATGAAGCATGCCTCCACGCGGTTGGAGAAGAAGTGCTCACGCACGCGGGTGGCAGACTCGAAAAGGGCGGTTTCATCCAGTTCCAGCAGGGCGCGGGCGTCATCCCGGTCCAGGCCTCCCCTGGCTATGGCTTCTTGGGCGTATGCAGTCATCATGAGGTGGCGGAATCGTATCTCCTGCGCAGCCTTGTGTCAAGCCTGTTCGGCAATTCCCTGCGGCATACGCGGCCGGGGGCACGGGGCTAGCGCTTGCCGTAGCGGCGCTCACGCGCGGCGTATTCCGCCAGGGCGGCATCAAAGTCCGCGCGGTCGAAATCCGGCCACAGTACATCCGTGACATGGATTTCTGCGTAGCTTATCTGCCAGAGCAGGTAGTTGGAGATGCGCATCTCACCGGAGGTGCGGACGAGGAGGTCCGGGTCCGGCATGCCGGCGGTGTACAGGCGGCTTTCCAGCATTTCCGGGGTGATGTCCGCGGGCTCCAGGCGGCCGGCCTTCACTTCCTCCGCCAGGGCGCGGGCGGCGGCGGTTATCTCCTGGCGGGAGCCGTAGGAGAGGGCCAGCACCACGTTCAGCCCGGTGTTTCCGGCGGTGGCATCGATGGATTCCTGCAGAGCCTGGCGGGCGTTCTCCGGCAGCATGTACAGCTCACCGATGGCGTGCATGCGCACGTTCTTCTCCATCATCTCCGGCAGGCGCTCCCGCAGGTATTTCACCAGCATTTTCATGAGCGCGGCCACCTCCAGCTTGGAGCGGCCCCAGTTTTCCGTGGAGAAGGCGTACAGGGTGAGCCATTTGATGCCGCGTTCCCGGCACAGGTCTATGACGCGCTGCACGGTCTTGCCGCCCTGCTCATGCCCCTTGGCACGGGGCAGCAGGTGCTGTTTGGCCCAGCGGCCGTTGCCATCCATGATGATGGCGATGTGTTCCGGGAGTTTCTCGTCCATAAGAGGGGGGCAGGGGGAATCAAAGCTCGTATTCGCCGTATTCGGCCAGGATGGCCTCCACGCGGGCCACGTCCTCCGGGGAGTCTACGCCGCTGGTGGTCTTGCGGCCGCGGTAGTTCACCTCCACCATCTTCACCTTCAGTCCGTTGTACAGGAAACGCATCTGCTCCAGGCCCTCCACGCAGCCTTTCTCGTAGTCGCACTCCGGCAGGGAGAAATACTCCTCCAGGGCGCTGCGGGTGTAGGCGTACAGGCCCACGTGGCGGCGCACGGGGCTCTTCTCCATGGTCTCGCGCGCCTTCTCCGGCTTGCGGATGGCGGGAATGGTGCCCTTGGAGAAGGCCATGGCGTAGCCGTGCTTGTCCACCAGCACGGTGGTGCCGCTGTACGGGGTGGTTTTCTTGGATTCCACCAAGCGGTCATACTCTGCCCAGTCCAGGTGGATGAAGGGGGTGAACACGTCTCCGGGGCATGCCTTCCATTCATCGATGAGCTGCTGGATGACCCAGGGGGGGCAGAGGGGATTGTCTCCCTGCAGGTTGATGATGAAATCTGGCTGTTCCGCCTGCTGGCTCACGGCATCCCGGCAGCGCTCCGTGCCGCTGCGGCAGGTCTCGGCGGTCATCACGGCGGGGATGCCGGCCCCGGCGCAGAAATCGGTGATGCGGGAGTCGTCCGTGGCCACCACGTAGGAGCAGTCTGCATTGTGGCGGCAGATGGAGGCGGCAATATCCGCCACGCGCTTGATCATCTCTACCCCGGCAATCTTGACCAGGGGCTTGCCCGGCAGGCGGGTGGAGGCGTAACGTGCAGGAATGACAATCAAAATCTTCTGGGACATGGCGATATCTTGGTGCTGCCCGCATGATACCGCACGGCTGCGGGTTTGACAAGCAAGAACACCGCAATCCGGCGCGGAAATGCGTATTTGCGGGGGATAACTGTTTGTCATGGCTCTTGATTTTGCGGGGGATTGGCGTACAATAGGGTGTATGAAGAAAGTCCTTTGCCCCTTTCTGGCCCTCTGTCTCCTTGCCGCGCCGCTGGCGGCGCAGCAGCCCCCTGCATCCCCCGCTGCCGCGGAACAGGCTGCGGATGCGCAGGCCGCCGTGCACGCCGCGTTCAGCCTGCGCTGGGGGTATGAGGTGGGTTTCCGCCTGGCACAGGCCATGCCCGCCGGGCTCATGTCTCCGCAGGATTTCTGCCGGACCGTGCGCACCATGCTGGAGACCAATGTGGTGGAGAACCCGGAATCCTTTTCAGACGAGCTGATAGACAAGCTCACCGCCCTGATGGAGCATGAAAAGTGGGAGCGCGGCATGAAGGCGCTGGAGGACGGCCGGAAGTTCATGGAGGCCCGGGCGGCCAATCCCGCCGTGAAAAGGCTGCCCAACGGCGTGTGCTATGAGCTGACCAGCCAGGGCAAGGGGGAGGTGTACAGCCCCGCAAAGCATGGCGGCAAGGCCCTGGTGAAGATGCGCTACAGCGTGGGCACCACCGATGGCCGCAAGCTGGCGGATTTCATGGCGGAGCCGGTGGACTATATCACGGATTGCGGCCCCAGCATACCCGGTGTGGATGCCCTGCTGCAGCACCTGCCTGCAGGCTCCGTGTGCCGCGCGTATATCCCGGCGCAGCTCTGTTTCGGCGCGCAGGAGATTGTGGACGAGGTTGCCATGCTGCGCCTGCCCGCCAATTCCACCGTGGTCATGGATATAGCCGTGGAGAGCTATGCCCGCCAGGATGCCTACACGGATTCCGCCATTCCCGTGCGCCCGCTGGAGGAGTGGGTGGAGCCGGCCAAGCCCGCGCCGCTCACCCCCGCAGAGCAGGAGCACCTGCGCAAAGGTATTACCGCCGTGGCCGCCCTGCAGTTCAAGGACATGGAGGACGAGCTGCCCGCCGGGTTCCTGCGGCAGGGCGAGTTCATGGCCGGGCTGGAGCGTGCCCTCACCCCCGGCGCGCAGCCCGTGCCCACGCTTTCAGACGAGGTGATGGAGGCCTACGCCCGCGCGCGCCGGGAGAGGGCCGGCCTGCGGGAGCCCATGCCTGCGGAAGGGCAGGGCGGGGAAATTCAGCTGCTGGGCCCGGACGGCAAGAAGGCCGGCTCCATTGCCCCGGCCCCGGAGGGTGGTGTGGAAATCCGCGCCGCGGAGGATGCGGGGGAAGGGCAGGGGGCTGTTACACCCCCAGCTCCTGCAAAATAATCTCCCGCACGCGCTGCTGCACTTCGGCAATGCTGCCGTCCGCCTCGATGCGGTGCAGCCAGGGTATCTCCATGCCGGAGTACACGCGTGCCACGGCGGCCAGGAAATCCTCCTTCTCAAAGGCATCCTGCCCGTTGCCGCGGCTGTCCATGCGCTGCAGCGCCGTCTCCACGGGTATATCCAGCCAGAAAGCGGCATCCGGAATGGTGGCAAACTCCTCGTTCATCTCCCGCAGCTGCTCCACATTGGCGCCGCTGGCTCCCTGGTAGGCCATCATGGAGAGGTAGTAGCGGTCCAGCAGCACCCACTTGCCCGCTGCCAAGGCGGGTTCTATGAAATCACGCACGTGTTCCCGGCGGTCCTGCAGCAGGCACTCTATCTCATCCTCCACCGCCAGGCGCTCGCCGGCCATGGCCGCCTCACGCACCTTCATGCCCCAAGGGCCGCGGGTGGGTTCAAAGTCTGTCTCCACTTCCAGGCCGCGCGCCCGCAAATAGCGCGCCAGCAGGTCAATCTGCGTAGATTTACCGGTTCCGTCTATTCCCTCGAAAACCACGAGGGATCCCCTTAGGTGAGGCGTTTCTGATTCCATAACAGGCCGAACGTACCACACTCCCGCCCCCGCTTCAAGCCTAATTTCTCAAGAAAACCAGATTATTCCGCCCGCCGCCCACTCTTTTCTGCACCAGAGTTTTTTGGACTTGTTCTTGTTTTCCGCTTGACCGGCGGGGAATTTTCTGGTACATGCTTTGCTACATGAAACCTACTGCTGCTCTCCCCCTGCTTGCCCTTGCCCTGTTTGCCCTGCCTTCCCGTGCAGAAATCCGCACCGTGTGGACGGAGGGGCTCACCGTTGCAGAGGACGGAACCGTATCCGGCTGGTACGACTTCAACAAGGCGTTTGACGGGGAGGACGACCTGATGTGCTGGGCTGCCGCCACATCCAACTTGCTGGCCTGGTGGCAGGACCGCAACCCGGAGGCGCACGCGGCAGCCAATGACCCGGAAGGCGAGGATATCTGGGATACGTTCCAGGATTCCTTTACCAATAACGGCGGCAATGCCTATTACGGCTTGCAGTGGTGGATGTCCGGCAGTTACCCCAGCCTGGATGCGTCGAAGTGGTCCGTGCTTGACGGTGACAACTCCGGCGGCTATTACAGCGAGTACCTGACAAGTTCCATCAAGAACAGCGTGGAGCATTTCAATATGAGCAGCTACCGCTATACCAGCCTGGCTGCTGCCGTGGCGGATATGGTGTACTACCTGGGGCAGGGGTACGGCATAGCGCTGGGCCTGGGGTCCCTGGAGGGAAAGGGCGGTCATGCCATCACCCTGTGGGGCATAGAGTATGACACGGCAACCATGGAGCTGACCAAGCTGTATGTTACGGATTCAGATGACCATGTGAACGGTTGGCAGTACGTTCAGGACGGCTTGTTGACTCTGCAGTGCACCAAAAACAGCGGCCTGGGGTATGATTCATACTCTCTCCGCAGCCTGAATACGGGAGATAACCTGTGGTACAGAGACCAGATGGCGATTATGGATTTTGCCGCCATCAACTCCACTATCCCTATGAACCTGCCGGAGATAGTGGACCCCGGTGACAGCGTGCCGGAACCAGCCACGGGCACACTCTCCCTGTTGGCTCTCGCTGCCCTCATGGCCCGCCGCCGCCGTGGCTGACTTCTCCAATCGTGCGTATCTCCTCCATGGTAGCCGCCTCTCCGCGTAAACAGGCGGAGTTTACCCTTGCAGGGGCAGGGGAGGTAATGTAGAATGTGTGGCAGATGAATCGTTTCCCCCTCCTTACCGCAGCTTGTGCGGCGCTGGCGGCGTGCCAGGTGATGCCGCCGAAGGATTTTACCGTGCATACCGTGCCGGAGGGGGCGGATATTACCATCAACGGCAAGCCGTTCGGCACCAGCCCCGCCACGGGCAAGGTGGACCAGGACAAGAGCCTGGGTATCCTGGCGCAGAAGGAGGGGTATGAGGTGGCCGGGGCCACCGTGCCCACCAGCACCAGCAAGTGGCGCACCATCTGGTGGACGGAGCATTCCCCAAAATCCCGCTATATCGAGCAGGATGAAATCACCATCCCCCTGGCCAAGGTCCCCACGCTGGAGGACTACAAGCCCACGGAGCTGCCCCCGTACGAGGAGCCGTGAAAATGGTATCATTGGCAAATAATCAGCACTTTCAAGATTTCAACCTTGACGCGGTGGGCGCGCTGCTGTACACTCTCCGCAGAGACGCCGCGCACGTGCGCGTTCCAGAATCCTTCAAATTATGAAACCTGCAACATTCAACTGCACCGTACTGCGTGACGGCCACCAGTCCCTGGCCGCCACCCGCATGTCCACCGAACAGATGCATGAAATCGCCCCCATCCTCGACACGATGGGCTTCTCCGCGCTGGAGACCTGGGGCGGCGCCACCATCGATGCCTGCCTCCGTTTCCTGGGCGAGCTTCCCTTCGACCGCCTGGACACGCTCAAGAAGCTGGCTCCCAAGACCCCGCACATGATGCTGCTGCGCGGCCAGAACATGGTGGGCTACACCAACTACGCCGATGACGTGGTGGAGGCGTTCGTGAAGATGAGCGCCAAGCACGGCATGAACATCTTCCGTATCTTCGACTGCCTGAACGACCCGGAGAACATGCGCACCTCCATCCGCGCTGCCAAGGAGGCCGGTGCCACCGCCCACGGCACCATCTGCTACACCACCTCCCCGGTGCACAACCTGGAGTATTTTGCCAACCTGGGCCGCAAGATTGCCGAGATGGGTGCCGACGGCATCGTGATCAAGGACATGGCCGGCCTGATTCCCCCCAGCGAGACCGCTTACCTGGTGGAGACGCTGAAGAAGGAAGTGGGCCTGCCCGTGTGGATCCACACGCATGAGACCGCCGGCCTGGGCGCCGCCACGTACGTGGCCGGTATCAACGCCGGTGCGGACGCCGTGGACGTGTCCATCTCCCCCTTCGCCAACGGTACCGGCCAGCCGGACTGCATGCGCATGCTGGCCCTGCTGCACGGCTATGACCGCTGCCCCGTGGTAGCAGACGACTTCAAGGAGAAGCTGACCAAGATTTCCGGCATGTTGCAGCCGGTGTACGAGAGCCTTTCCCGCTTCACCAGCCACCGCAACGAGGTGGTGGACAGCGGCACGCTGCGCTACCAGGTGCCGGGCGGCATGCTTTCCAACTTCCGCACGCAGCTCAAGGAGCTGAACATCGCCGACAAGTTCGAGGAGGTGTTTGCCGAGATTCCCGTGGTGCGCAAGGCGCTGGGCTGGATTCCGCTGGTGACCCCCACCTCTCAGATTGTGGGTTCCCAGGCCGCCCTGAACGTGAAGTTCGGCCGCTGGAAGAATATCACCCCGCAGTGCGCCGATGTGGCCCTGGGCTACTACGGCCACACCCCGGCTCCCGTGGACCCGGAGTTCCAGGCCATGTGCGCCAAGAAGATGGGCAAGGATCCCATCACCTGCCGCCCCGCCGACCTTATCAAGCCCGGCATGCAGGACCTGCGCGACAAGCTGACCGCCAAGAACATTCCCGCCACGGACGAGAACTGCGTGATCTACGCCATGTTCCCGCAGCAGCTTGAGGACTACTATGCCGGCAAGCGCCCGGAGCCGCCCACCGCTCCCGCCAAGCCCGCCGCAGAGTCCAAGCCGGTGACCATCTCCGGCCCCGCCACCCCCGTGGCTGTGAACTCCATCGGCGTGGGTGCCGCCGTAGCCGGCCGCCAGATGAAGCTCAGCATCATGGGCAAGGTGTACGACGTGCAGATCGAGGAGCGCTAAGCCGCACCCCCTGCTGTCAATAAATAGACCTGTTGCAACGCATGCGCGTGTTGACACGCGCATGCGTTCGTTGTATACTGGCCTTGCATGCTTGAGAACACCCTCTACATCGTCGCAGCCTACCTGATAGGCGCCATCCCCTTCGGTTACCTGGCGGGCAGGCTGAACGGCATAGACCTGCGGGAGCACGGCTCCTGCAACATAGGCGCCACCAATGCGGTGCGCGTGCTGGGCAAGAAGTGGGGCATACCGGTGTTCCTGCTGGATTTTGCCAAGGGCTATGTGCCGCTGCTGCTCATGAAACTGCACCTGGGCGGGGATGCCACGCAGTTTGGCGCGGGGGAGATGGGCTGGTTCCTGGGCGTGATGTTTGCGCTGGTGATGGGGCACACGTACACCTGCTACCTGGGATTCAAGGGCGGCAAGGGCGTGGCCACCACGGCGGGCTGCCTGCTGGCGCTCTCCCCGCTCATCGGCGGCTGTGCGCTGGCGGCCTGGGTGCTGTTCATGGCGCTCACGCGGTATGTCTCCCTCTCCAGCATGCTGGCGGGCGTGGTGATGCTGCTGGCCGGCGGGTACGAGTTCTGGTGGGCGGATGCCGCCCTGCGCACGCCGGATGCCATGGTGCTGGGCCTGCTCACGCTTATCTTCATCCTGGTGGTGTACAAGCACCGCTCCAACATAGTGCGCCTCTGCCGGGGCACGGAGCCCAAGGCGTTCTCCAAGAAATCTTAAACCGCATTACTGACCTGCCATGTTTTCTGATGATACCAAGATAGCCGTCATCGGCTCCGGAGCCTGGGGCACGGCCCTGGCATTCACCGCCGCCCAGAAGGGGGGAGAGGTGGTGCTGTGGACCTACCTGGAGGAGGAGGCTGCCAAAATCCGCGAGACGCGCATGAGCCTGTGCCCGGTGAAGGGTGCCGGCCCCCTGCCGCCCAATGTGACCGTGACCTCCAGCTGGGATGACGTGGCCGGCTCCGGCATTGTGCTGGTGGTGGTGCCCAGTGTGGTGGTGCGCAGCGTGGCCAAGAGCCTGGGCACCGTGAAACTGGCGGATGGCGCTGCGGTGGTGAGCTGCAGCAAGGGTATCGAGCAGGATACCAACAAGCTGATGAGCGAAATCCTGGCGGAGCACCTGGATTGCCCCGTGGGCGCGCTTTCCGGCCCCAACCACGCGGAGGATATCGTGCTGGGTCTGCCCAGCCTTACCCTGGTGGGATTTGAGGATGCCGGGGTGGCAAAGGCCGTGCAGCAGCGCCTTTCCACGGAGTTTTTCCGCATATACACCACCACGGATGTGGTGGGCATGCAGGTTGGCGGTGCGCTCAAGAACGTGTTTGCCCTGGGCAGCGGTATCTGCGCCGGCCTGGGCCTGGGGGACAACGCCCGCGCGGCCATGGTGACCCGCGGCCTGGCGGAGATGTCCCGCGTGGGCATGGCGCGCGGCGGCTGCATGGATACCTTCATGGGCCTTTCCGGCATGGGTGACCTGGTGGTTACCTGCTATTCCGAGCTGAGCCGCAACCTGACCGCAGGCCGCCTGCTGGCCAAGAACGTGCCGCTGGAGGAGTGCAAGAGGCAGGTGGGCCAGGTGGTGGAGGGTATTCCGAACACCCTTTCCGCCTACCAGTTGGCGCGCAAGCTGAATGCCCGCACGCCGCTCATCGATGCCATGTACGACATCATCTACAACGGCCAGCCGCCCGTGGATGTGCTTTCCACGCTCATGCACCGCGACCTGCGAGAGGAAGACGTGCGCAGCTGAGCCGCCGTGCTGTAGAACCCCGTGCGGCATTCCGTTCCTACAAGTATGGAGACCCCCGACAACCTTTGGCTGGCCGAAGTCTGGATGCAGAACCGCACCAGGCTGCTCAACCTGCTCACGCTCAAGATGCCGCCGGCTCTCACGCGGCGCCTGAGCCCGGAGGACATGCTGCAGGAGGCCTACCTGGCCTGCGGCCGCCGCCTGGAGTTCCTGCAGGCGCAGCCGGAGATTCCCGTGTACGTGAAGCTGCGCATGATTGCCCTGCAGACGGTCACGGACCTGGAGCGCCGCCACCTGGGC
>JAUNQN010000019.1:0-17886 GCA_030536145.1 Akkermansia sp. | reverse complement strand
GTGATGCCATGAAGGAGAGCGACTGCTCCTCCGAGGATTCCGGCATGGATGCCTGGGCGCATTTTGCGGATACCATCTCCAGCCCCCGCACCCACATGGAGAAGCTGGAGCGCATGGCCATGATCCGCCGCGTGCTTGCCAAGCTCTCCGAGAACGACCGCAAGATACTGGAGCTGCGCCATTTCGAGGAGCTGGGCAACAACGAGTGCGCCGCCATCCTCGGTATTGATATCAAGGCCGCCAGTATCCGCTATGTGCGCGCCCTGAAGCGTTTCCAGACCCTGGTGAACGAGGAGTCCGACCTCTTCAAATAATCCCCCCCCCCCCTGCGCATGGATGACGACGAGTCAGAGGAGCTGCTTGCGGCGCTGGTGGACGAGTTCCTGACCCGCCTGCGCAACGGCCAGCAGGTCTCCCCTGAATCCTTTGCCGCGGAGCACCCGGAGTGCGCGGAGGAGCTGCGCGACCTGCTGCCCGCCATGGTGGAGGTGGAGGGGCTGAGCCAGAGCACGCGCCCGAATGCCGGGCTGGTGCTGGATTTCCCGGAGTACCTGGGCGGCTACCACCTTATCAAGCGCATCGGCAGCGGCGGCATGGGCACCGTGTTCCGCGCTATCCAGGAATCCCTGCACCGTGAGGTGGCGGTGAAAATCCTGGCTCCCTCATGGAATGCGGATGCGCGCCACAGCGAGGCCTTCGAGAACGAATCCCGCGTGATTGCCCGCCTGCGCCACACCAACATTGTGGAGGTGTACGGTGCCGGCCATGAGGGCTCCTACCGCTATTATGTGATGGGCCTGGTGCAGGGCAGCGGCGTGACCGTGAGCCGCATGCGCCAGGTGTTCCGCGGCATGCCGCCGGAGCAGGCCGTGGCCCGCGTGGGCCTGCAGGCCGCCGCCGCCCTGGCATACGCCCATGAGCAGGGCGTGCTGCACCGTGATATCAAGCCCGGCAACCTGATGCTGGATGACGACGGCGTGCTGCATGTGGGTGATTTTGGCCTGGCTACCGTGCTGAACAGCGGGGAGCAGGCTCCGCTGGTGACCCAGAGCCACGACGGCACCCTGCGCTACATGGCCCCGGAGCGCCTGACCCGCGGTGAGAACTCCTTTGCCGGTGACCAGTATTCCCTGGGCCTGACCCTGTACGAGCTGCTCACCAACCGCCCCGCTTTCCAGGAGACGGACCCCGGCAACCTCATCCACCGCATCTGCTCAGACCCCATCAAGGCCCTGCGCGGGGAAGGCGAGCTGGGTGCCATCATCAACAAGAGCATCAGCTTTGACCCCGCGGACCGCTACAAGAGCATGGCGGACATGCAGGAGGACCTGCAGCGCTACCTGGACGGCAAGCCCGTGAAGGCACGCCCGGCCTCCTTCCTGCGGCGCTATGTGATGTGGTTCCGCCGCCGCCCGGCGGTGGCGTTGTGGAGCCATGCCGCCGCCCTGCTGGTGCTGCTGCTGTTCGGCACCGTGAGCATAGGCTATGCCCGCGTGCGCTCCGCCTACCGCAGCGAGAGCGAGCAGCGCGTGCTGGCGGAGCGCAATGCCGGGATTGCGGATGCCTCCCTGCAGCGCATTTTCCGCAGCATGCTCGGCAGCGGGGACGGCACCAGCCTGCCGGACCAGCCCTCCAAGTCTGATGCGCGCCTGCTGCAGGACCTGCTGCCGTATTACGAGGAGATTGTGGCGCAGGCGGATTCCGGGGACGAGCGCATGGGCGAGGCCTGCCGTATCCTGGCCTCCATGGCCCAGCAGACGCGGGACTATGCCACGGCTGCGGAGTATTTCAAGCGCGCCGCCAATTTCTACGAGCCGGGTACCGTGGAGTACCTGCAGGTGGTGAACGGCCTGGTGGCCGCCTCCATGAACCGCAATAACGCGGAGCAGCGCAAGCAGGCGGAAAAGCGCCTGCGCGATGCCCTGGCCGCCGTGGGGGATGATGCCTCCTTTGAGCTGCGGCTGGAGAAGGTGCGCTCCCTCATGACCCTTTCTTCCCGCAACGGTATGCCCCCCGGCTTTGGCCGCGGCAACCCCGCCCGCGGGAATGCCCCCGCCGCGCCGAATGCCAAGCCTGCCGCCCCGCAGGAACCGCGCCCGCGCCGTGATGTCGTTCTCCGTCAATCAGTGGCGGAGCGGCAGGAGGCCGCGCGCCTGCTGAGAACCCTGCTGGACGAGCAGCCGGCCAATGCCACCCTGCGCCTGATGATGGCGGACATGCTGCAGCGCACCATGTCCGGGGATGTGGCGCGTATCCTGCTGCCGGAGGGCAGGGAGCTGCTGGCGGAGATTGAGGACTGGCTGAAGGAAAGCCCGGAGCATGAGGCCTACCGCCAGGCATACGTGCAGGCCCTGCTGCGCTCCGCCGGGTTCGGCCCCGCCGCCAAGGATATCCCCGTGGAATCCTGGGCAAAGGCCGTGGCCTATATGCGCAGCATACTGGCAGACCACCCCGGCGGCAGCGAGCACCTGATTCGCTTCATCACCGTGTGTGACCGCTACGCCTCCGCCCTGACCGCCAAGGGCAAGGCAGACGAGGCCAAGCGCATCAACGAGCAGACCCTGGGCGTGCTGGCCCTCATGACCAGCCGTGAGGACTTTACCAAGGAGCAGCGGGAGCGCCTGGCCTTCCTGGTTTCCATGCCCGGAAACGCCGGGGACCGCAGCCAGCAGGAATCAGAGCTGGCCACGCTCCTGCAGAGCTCCACAGACAAGCGCCTGCAGGACCTGCGCCGCAACATGCAGCGCATGCGTGAGAACCGCCGCCAGGTGCGTCGCCCCGCCCGCCCCGCAGGGCAGGACTCCAAGGCCAAGCGCCCCAACCAGCCCTCCCACCCCAAGCCCGGCCCGCAGGAGTTCCACAAGCCCTCCACCACCGCGCCCGGCAAGGCCTGACCCCCTCCCCATCTATGACCAAGACAGCCTCCCTCCTTGCCGCGCTCGCCCTCGGCCTTGCACCCCTGTACGCCTCCAGCCTGGTGGGCGGCCGCATTTATGATGTAGACAAGTATGAATCCAACCGGGATGATTTCCGGGTGCAGGAGGACTGGCAGCGGGATGCCGACCTGTGCTGGGCCGCTGCCGGTGCCTGCATCATCCAGCACTGGCAGGATTTCTACCTGTCTGCCAAGGATGAGGGGCAGGAGGTGCCCTCCGGCGTGGAGAAGCCCGTGTCCACCGCCATCCCCTCCACCGGCTGCCTGAAGCCGTACAACTACCTGCTCAAGCACTGGAGCCACGGCCCCGGGTTCAATATGAACGTGCTTACCTGGTGGCTGCGCGGTGAGCTGGCCAACCCGCCCGCGCAGGAGCGTGCGGAGCGCCTGAAACTGGCCGCGCCGCAGTCCGGCGGCGGTTTTTTCAAGTCCCTGTTCCCGGAGGCCACCCGGTGGAAGGAGGGGCAGAACGGCCCCTGCGGCTGCGTGGTGGACCACGGCTCCACGGATTACGCCATGACAGATGTCTCCCCCCGCACGCGCAAGGAGCTGAAGAAGATTCTGGATGCCGCTTTTTCCAAGGGCGGGCAGGCCGTGCTGATGGGCTTGCAGATGTTCCGCTACGGCCAGGACGGCAAGGGCGAGCCCCAGGAGGGCCACTGCCTGTGCTGCTGGGGCTATGAGAAGGGTGGGGACGGCCT
The DNA here is from genome assembly GCA_030536145.1 of Akkermansia sp. Taxonomy (GTDB): domain Bacteria; phylum Verrucomicrobiota; class Verrucomicrobiia; order Verrucomicrobiales; family Akkermansiaceae; genus Akkermansia. The sequence goes on along the minus strand of JAUNQN010000019.1, from coordinate 14,250 downwards.
GCCGGATGCCCTGTACTTCACGGATTCTGATGATGCGGCCTCCACCGTGTTCCGTGTGGACGTGGAGGACCACCGGGACGGCGTGACCTGCCGCACCAGCGACCCCGCCAGCAGTTTCCACACCGGGCCGGATATGCACGTGTTCCTAGTCTCCCTCACCTACATCAACACCCCGGAGGGCACGGCCAGGAAGAAGGGACCCGCCGCCAAGCTGCCGGACAAGGGCGCCGTGGAGCGCAACACCCTGCTCACCGCCAAGGCCGCTTACAAGGGAGACCTGCGCGTGGCGGCGTCCCCCAGGAAGGGCTTCACCGTGCTGCGCGTGGAGGACAAGCTGAACCTGCGCGGCTACCTGGATGTGGAGCCCGGCGCCCAGTTCTCCCTGCGCGGCTCCAAGGCGGAGCTTGCCGTGGGCGGTATCCGCAACTCCGGCCGGTGCTACCTGCGCGGCCGCCTGGTTTTCTTGACAGAGGAGCCAGTGGTGGAAAACGGGGGCTACCTGGAGCTGTGCGATTGCGGGGAGCTCCGCCTGCCGGAGCTGCCATCCCCCGGCCGCACCGCCTTTTCTGGGGATACCAAGCTCCGCATTGGGGATGCCATGGCCCTTTCCGCCGCGCGCGGCCGCATCGCCGTGCTGGGCTGCTGCCGGATTACGGAAAACGGCATCTCCGGCTCCCAGTCCACACTGGCGCAAATCTCTGACCTGGGCGTGGATGCCGGTACCAATATCATCACCATCGAGAACGCCCGTATCATGGGCAAATGCCGTTTCAAGGCACGCGGTATCAAGCTCCAGCGCGTCAGCATCACCCTGCCGGACGACGGCTCCGTGACCGTGCACGATACCTCCAAGGTGGTGGAGGTGGATGCCACCGGCATGCTCCTAGGCAAGGTGGACGGCACCTTCAACGCCGGCCTCTCCAAGTCCGCCGCAGAAAAATACCGCCGCCAGGGCTACCGCAAGCTCCGCGTCGTATTCGACCCCAACGAGCCGAACATGACCCAGGAATTCCCCCTGTAAGGGGCAGGGGACTACATGCTGAGCGCCAGGAGGAAGAGCATGGCGTGTAGGGATGCCAGGCCGAGCATGACGTTCATCTTCTTGTTGGCTGGGGTGGTGTGGAGCTTGACGAGGATGATGCCGCCGCAGGTGATGGCGGCGAGCCAGAAGAGGCTCCAGCGGAAGCCTGGGAGGAACATGGCGGTCCAGCGGATGGTGGCGTACGGGAGGATGAGGAAGGCGAAGGCGAGGCCGCGGGCGCGGCTGTCGCCCAGGCGGACGGCGAGGGTGCGCTTGCCGGTGGAGGCGTCTTCCTCGCGGTCGCGGATGTTGTTCACCTCAATCAGCAGGCAGGAGAGGATGCCGCACTGGGTGCCGATGATGAAGGCGCACTGGTAGGCGGGCAGGAATTCCGGCTGCCAGCCTATCTGCACGAAGACGGTGCCTGCCACCGCTACCAGGCCGAAGAAGAGCAGTACGCACAGCTCCCCCAGGCCGTGGTAGGCAAAGGGGTAGGGGCCGCCCGTGTAGCAGTAGGAGGCGGCCATGCACGGCAGGCCGATGGCGATGACGGCCCAGCCCTGCGCCATGATGAGCGGTATGGCAAAACAGCAGGCGGCGGCCAGGGCCGCGGCGCCGAATCCCAGCACGGCGCGGGGGGAGAAATCCCCGCTGGCGGTGATGCGGCGCGGCCCCTGGCGGCGCTCCGTGTCGGCGTGTTTCAGGGAGTCGATGGCATCGTTGAAAAGGTTGCTGGCAATTTGCAGGCACATGCAGCTCAGGGCGGTGAATACGGCCAGCTGCCAATCCATGCGTATGCCCAGGGCGGGGGCGTGCTGCTGGAATTTCCAGATGATGAGGCAGCCGGCCCACACGGCCACCAGCCCGGCGGGAAGGGTCTTGGGGCGTGCGGCCAGTATGATGGAGATGATTTTGTTCATGGTGTTCAGATGTCTGGTTTGCGCCTGGTGCGGTACTTGCGGCGGCCGCCGTTTGCCTGGCGGAAGGGGGCGAAGAGCTTGTCCAGCCCGCTGTTCTTGATGAGCAGGGCCTGCTCCATCAGGCGGCCCAGCTTGCCTTTCGGCCAGCCGCGCTGCCAGAACCAGTCCAGGTATTCCGTGGGCAGGTCCATGAGCGGGCAGCCGTCCGGCGGGAACTTGTCCGGCCCGTACATGCCGTAGGGCATGTGCATGGCGGCTATCTCCGCCAGCAGGGCGCGCAGGTCGTCGGCACCGGGTATGGGGGCGTCTTCCATGCTGGGGGGCGGCAGGGTTACTTGATGCTCCAGGCTATTTGCTTGCCTGCATCCATGGGGATGACGGTCTGGCCGTAGCTGCGGTAGGCGGCGGGAACAGCCATGGGGGTATCCTGCAGCACCACGGTCTTGGCGGCGGGGTGCAGGCCGTAGATACGGCAGGCATTGCCGGAGACAAAGCCCTGCAGCTTGTCTGCCGCGCCGGCGGCGGCAAAGATTTCCGCCAGCTTGGGCAGGGCCAGCGGCGCGGTGAACACGCCGGCGGCGCAGCCGCAGCTTTCCTTGCGGTGGCGCGGGTGCGGTGCGGAATCACTGCCGAACATGATGCGCGGGTGCCCGCCCAGCACGGCTCCCAGCAGGGCATCCCGGTCCTCCGGCCGCTTGGCTATGGGCTTGCAGAACAGGTGCGGCTGCAGCATGCCGCCCGCCACGTCGTCCAGCGTGATAATCAGGTGCTGCAGGGTCACGGTGGCGCACAGGTTGGGGAATTCATCCAGCAGGCGCACGGCGGCGGCGGTGGTGATGTGCTCCATGCTGATGGTGAGCTTGGGGAAACGGGTGGCCAGGTCACGGTACACGGCCAGGAACTCCTGCTCCCGGTCCATCACAAAGCCGTGGCTTTCCCCGTGCACCAGCAGGGGAATGCCCATTTCCTCCATCAGGTGCAGCGTGCGGTCTGCATCCCGCAGGTTGGCCACGCCGCCCTCGCTGTTGGTGGTGATTCCGGCCGGGTAGAGCTTGAACCCGAAAAAGCCCGGCGTTCCCTTGGCCGCCAGCAGCGCCGCCTCGTCCAGCGCGGTGAAGAACAGCGTCATGTACGGCGTGAATGCCGCGCCCCCCAGCGCCGCCTGCACGCGCTCCGCATACGCCACCATCATCTGCGGCGTGGTCACGGGCGGCACCAGGTTCGGCATGATAACCGCTCCCGCAAAGTCTGCGGAAAGCGGCGCGGTCAGCTTCAGCATGTCACCGTCACGCAGGTGCAGGTGCATATCCAGCGGGCTTTCAAGCGTTATCTCCATGCACCTATTCTACCACGCGCCACCCGCCCTTTCAAGCCTGCGCAGATTGTTTGTTCCCTCTGGGGAATAAATATTGACATGTATTCCCAAAAAACGCATAATATTCCCTGCAGGGATGAATATTACGAATGTCCAAGAGATAGGCGCGCTGATACGGCGGCGGCGGAAGATGGCCGGGTTCACCATAGCCGGGCTGGCGGAGCTGGTGCCGTGCAGCCCGCGCCTGCTGGGAGAGGTGGAGCGCGGCACGCGCAATGTGAGCCTGGGCGTGGTACTCACGCTCTGCGGCTTGCTGGGTATTGACATGCACGCCATTCCCCGCGGGGAATCCTGAGAGCCATGAACGCGCTTCCCATCTATTACGGAGATACCCTGGCCGGCACGTTCTACCGGACGGACGGCAACGTGTACTGCCTGGATTATGAGCCGGAATGGCAGGAGGGCGGCTTTGCCCTTTCCGTCCACCTGCCTTTGGAAACACGGCATCATGAGGGCTGCAAGGTGGAATACTACGTGGAAAACCTGCTGCCGGAGGGCGAGTTGCGAAAGGCCCTGGCTACGCGGTATGGGGTGTCATCCACGAACTACTACGGGTTGATGTCCTCCATTGGGCGTGATTGTGCCGGTGCCTTTTCCATAGGCGCGCCCCAGTCGGCAGGGCGTTACGAGGCGCTGACGCAGGAGGGCCTGCAGGCTGAGTTGCTGCATCTGCGTGAGACTCATCTGCCGGTTGAGCAGGCCGGGAAGAGCTATTCCCTGGCCGGTGCGCAGGACAAGGAGGTGCTGTTTGAGGAGAACGGCGTCTTTCATCTCCCCCTGGGCGGGGCCGCCAGCAATTGTATCGTCAAAACCCCGGGGCGGCATGCGGGCAGCGTGGAGAACGAGTTTTTCTGCATGAGCCTGGCCCGTGCCGCCGGGCTGGAGGTTTCTGCCACGGCGTATCTGCCCCTCCCGGAAATCCCCTCCCTGAAAATCATGCGCTATGACCGCGCCGGGGCAGGGCGGGCTATCCGCCGTATCCCGCAGGAGGACTTCTGCCAGTTGGCCTCGCTGCCGTCATCCATGAAATATGAGAAAGAGGGCGGTCCTTCCCTGGCGGATTGCGCGGCTCTCATCCGCCGCTATTCCTCCATGCCCGGGCGTGACTTGCCCCGGCTGGTGGATTGGGTGGCCTTCAATATGGCAATAGGCAATATGGATGCCCATGCCAAGAATCTTTCACTGCTCACGGAAGGGAAAGTGAAGCGCCTTGCCCCCTTCTATGACCTGATTAGCACGCGTTATTATCCGGCCGCCTTGGTGAACGGGGACCTGGCCATGAGCATCGGCGGCCGTTTCAACCCGGACAAGGTGCGTACCCGCCAGTGGGAAGGCCTGGCTGCGGATATCGGCATGCCCGCGCCTGCCGTTTTCCGCAGGCTGCGCTCCGTGTGGGCCAATGTTATCAATGCCCTGCCTGATACACTGGCTGCTGCCGGGAAGGTGCTGCTTTCCCCCGGTATTTTGCCGGAGCTGAAAGACCAGATTCTGAAGCGAACCATGCGCCTCAACAGGGACTTGTAACCTGTTTTGTTCCCTCTGGGGAATAAATAGGGTCGGTTTGGGCGAAAATGCGGAAAATATTCCCTACGGGGAATAAATCGGGTGCATTCGGTCACATGTGTAGTGCTGCCATGGTGGGGAGCATCTTGCGGTGCTGGTCATTCCCCATGGGAGGATTGTCACGGTGGAAAATAGCATGTCGGCAGGACCCGCGCACAAAAATGCGCCATGCCTGCATTTTGATGTTGATTTGTTAGAATTTTTCCGATATAAGGTCACTATGGACGCCGCTGCGGCGTATCCAGCCACCCATAGACAACACACAGAAAGAACACCCGATATGAGAAAAGACATAGCACTTCTCCTGCTTGCCGCCGCCCTGCTTCCCGCTGCGTGGGCAGACGATGACGCCCCTGCGCTTTCCCGCGCCGCTGCCCGCGGTGCCGTGGCGGAGCTGCAGCAGATAATCCGCCAAGGGGCGGATGTGAACGCCACGGACGACGATGGCGAGACTGCGCTGATGGAAGCCGCCGGCAAGGGTCGCACGGAGGCGGTGAAGCTGCTGCTTGCCGCCGGTGCCAAGGTGGACGCCGTGGACGAGGACGGCGAGACCGCGCTGATGAAGGCCGCGGAGGACGGCTACGTGGAGGTTATCCGCGCCCTGGTGGCTGCCGGGGCCAAGGTGGATGCCGCCAACCGCAAGGGAGAGACCGCCCTGATGGAGGCTGCCGACGAGGGCTACACCGGGGCCGTGCGTGCCCTGCTGGATGCCGGTGCCAATCCCGCGCTGCGGGATCGCCGCGGAGAGACCGCGCTGGACAAGGCCCGCCGGGAGCGCCGTGATGCCGTGGTGGAGCTGCTGCAAAAGTAGGCAGCTCCCTATACCGCTTGAAACAGGGCAGGGGCCGTGCGGCTCCTGCCTTTTTTTTGCTCCCCGGCGCGGGGGCGTTCCCTTGGCGGAAAGGTGGTGCGCGCCCCCGGTGAGGGCGTGACAGGGTGCTGCAGCCGTGTTTTGATACGCAGCGGCAAGAGCACAGGGCTGCTGCCGCAATTCCCCCACGCGGGAACCGCAGCGCCCGGCCATGCGGCCAGACCCCGCGGATGCGGGTAATCCATGCAGCCGATTTGCTATCTGATTCAAACACATACACAGACAAATACTTATGGCTGATATCGAAAACAATTACCAGATCAAATACAGTGAGAAGTGGGGCTCTTTCCTCCAGCAGGAGGCATCCCGCCTGGACAAGTACGTAACCGTGGAAACCGGCTTGAGCGGCAAGATGGTGGCCATGGACCAGTACGGCCTGCTCACCTTTGACGAGAAGACGGAGCGCATGCACGCCACCACCCTTACGGAGGCGCCCACCAAGCGCCGCGTGATGTATCCACATATCTTCACCAAGGCCATCGGGTTCGACGAGTTCGACGCCAAGAAGCTCGCCAACATCGACGTGCCCGTGAGCAAGACCATCGAGGGCCTGCGCGCCGCTGCCGGCCGCACCATGGATTCCGTGATGATTACGGAGTTCCTGGGCACCAGCCACACAGGTGAGACCGGAGCCACCACCGTGGCCTTCCCGGATTCCCAGACCATCGCCAAGGACTACGTGGAGAGCGGCACCGCCGTGAACTCCAACCTCACCATCGGCAAGCTGCGCCGCGCGCTGGCCATGCTGCAGAAGGCCGAGGCCTGGAACGAGGAGCGCCGCGCCTACGGCGACGAGCTGGTGCTGGCCTGCACCAGCAGCCAGATCGGCGCCCTGCTCAGGCAGCCGGAGGTCTCCAGCTTTGAATACAACACCGTGCGCGCCCTGGCAGAGGGCAAGATTGATTCCTTCATGGGCTTCCGCATCATCCGCACGGAGCAGCTGCCCGTGGCCTCCGGCGTGCGCTCTTGCCTGGCCTGGGTGAAGAGCCGCGCCTCCTTCGGCATCTGGGATGATTTCAAGGTCCGCATCTCCGTGCGCGACGACCTGGACGAGACCCTGCAGGTGCGCGCCAAGTTTGCCTGCGGCGCCACCCGCCTGCAGGAGGAGGGCTTTGTGAAGATTCTCTGCGCCGAGTAAGGCCGGAAATTGCAGATTCCGAGCATGGGAAGCCGGCACCGCGTGCGGTGCCGGCTTTTTTTTGAAATAAAAGTGTCATACTCCCTTGTTCTCCTTATGCTTCCTCTTGACAGGGGGTAATATAAGTGTAAAATGCCTCACGCGCTTTTGTCAACCACTTGACAAAATGTGTAAAGGGTGGAGTATACACACCTGATTCTAGCACCATCATGTCCAAAGCCGAGAAACCAACCGACAAGAAACCCGCCGCCAAGGCCGGGAAGCCTGCTGCCAAGGCCGCTGCTCCCAAGAAGGCCGTGGAAAAGAAGCCTGCCGCCAAGAAGGCGGAGGAGAAAAAGGCCGCTGCTCCCAAGAAGGTTGTGGAGAAAAAGGCCGCTCCCAAGAAGAGCCGCGACTCCAGCAAGAAGGACCGTCCCAACTACAAGGTGACCGCCCAGCAGCTTCAGGAGTTTTTCCCGGATGACAACGCGCTCAAGACCGCTTTCAAATCCCTGCTGGCCCAGGCCAAGGAGAACGACGGCTGGGTGAGCGATGAGGATATCTCCAATGCCCTGCCGCCGGATATGGCGGAGGACGACGACATGACCCGCCTTTTCGAGCGCCTGCATGAGCTGGGCATCGAGGTCCGCGACGAGACCCTGGCTCCCACCCCGCTCACGGAGCTGGATTCCTCTGACGGCAACATCATCAACTCCCCCCAGGTGCAGGAGAAGATCAAGGACCTTATCCGCCAGGCCCAGGAGCAGGGCAACTACCTGACGTACGACGACATCAACGACCTGCTGCCCGCCAGCCTTATCGACGCTGCGGTGTATGATGAAATCTACGCCCGCCTGCGCGGCGTGGGTATCGACATCATCGACGCCGCCGACGTGGACACCTACCGTGAGCGCCAGCGCCTTTCCGACACCGATGACGAGGATGCTGCGGAGAAGATGGAGGCCAAGCTGGATATCCTGGACGACCCGGTGCGCATGTACCTGAAGCAGATGGGCCTGAAGGAGCTGCTCTCCCGTGAGAAGGAGGTGGAAATCTCCCGCCGCATAGACCAGGCGGAGGCAGACCTGCAGGACTGCCTGCACCGCTTCGGCGTGGTGGCTATCTTCTACTGTGACGTGGCGGACCGCATCCGCTCCAACCAGGAGCGCTTTGACCGCGTGGTGTCAGACAAGAACATAGACCGCCGGGAGAAGTACATCGGTGAGCTGCCCCCCCTGCTGAACAAGGTGCTCTCCAAGCATGGCGAGGTGCGCCGCCTGTACAAGCAGCTGTATGATGCGCGCAGGCGCAAGAAGGGCGTGGCCGCTGCGGAGAAGGCCTTCGAGGCCGCCCGCGAGGATCTGGCAGAGCTGTACCCCCTCTTTGCCTTCAAGGGCAAGGTGTTCGAGGATTTCGTGGAGAAACTGCGCGAAATCCGCCAGAAGGTGGCCAAGCTGGTGCGCCAGCTGGCGGAGGACCCGGAGGACACCCGCGCCAAGGATGCCCTGGAGGAATACGAGATGGACCTGTGGATGGGCCCGGAAGACTTCAAGGAGTACGCCAACACCATGCGCCGCAGCATGAAGGAGGCCCAGGGTGCCAAGCGGGAGATGATCGAGGCCAACCTGCGTCTCGTGATTTCCATCGCCAAGAAGTACACCAACCGCGGCCTGGCGTTCCTGGACCTCATCCAGGAGGGCAACATGGGCCTGATGAAGGCGGTGGAGAAGTTCGAGTACCGCCGCGGCTACAAGTTCTCCACGTATGCCACCTGGTGGATTCGCCAGGCCATCACCCGCTCCATTGCAGACCAGGCACGCACCATCCGCATTCCCGTGCACATGATTGAGACTATCAACAAGCTCATGCGCGTGCAGAAGAAGCTGGTGCAGGACCTGGGCCGCGAGCCTACGTCGGATGAGATTTCCGCAGAGAGCGGCATGGCCGTGGAGAAGGTGCGCAGCGTGCTCAAGATGGCCCAGCAGCCTATCTCCATGCAGCAGCCCGTGGGTGATTCGGATGATACCTCCTTCGGTGATTTCCTGGAGGACAAGAGCGCGGAAAACCCCATGGACGGCGCCTCCTACAACTCCCTGCGTGACAAGATAGGCGATGTGCTCGGCACCCTGAACAGCCGTGAGCGCGCCGTTATCGAGCAGCGCTTCGGCCTGAGGGACGGCACCCCCCGCACCCTGGAGGAAGTGGGCCGCCAGTTCAACGTGACCCGTGAGCGTATCCGCCAGATTGAGGCCAAGGCCCTGCGCAAGCTCCGCCACCCCACGCGCATCAGCAAGATTACCGGCTACCTGCCGGATGCCGCAGAGTCCTGATACGCCTCCTGCAGCACCCTTTCCAAGCTCCCTCCCCGCAATCCGGGGCAGGGGGCTTTTTACCATTGCCTGCATGGGGATTTACGTGGCTGCCCCCTTCCTCGGGAGACTCCTCAACCATCTGGCAACGCGGGAGATTCTGGTGCTGGCGGGTATCATCCTGTTCTTCAACTACCTGCTCCCCTGCATGGAAATCGGCCAGGTGCAAGTAGCCGACGGAGGGCAGGGGATCACCATCTCTCCATGGTTCAGCAGCCAGATGATCATGATTTCCTCCGGTATCCCGGCCGGGCTCCTCCTCTACCCGATTGCGGGCTACCTGATCATGCACAGGAACATCGTCCCGGACACCGCCCGCACGGCCTGTGCAGCAGCAGCGGTCTTGGTCTTCTCGGCACTCGTGGCAACGGGGGCAGACTTTCTCAAGGGAACCCACGTGTTCTTCCTGCACTGGTATTCCAGCTCCGTGACAATAGCCGCAGGCGGCATTGCCCTGGCTATCCTGCTGCGCTGCCTTCTGCGGAATGCCACCGCCTTGCCCGCCGCCGTGAGCTTCGTAAGCAAGTATTCCTTCGGGATGTACCTCACGCACTACACGATTATTTTCGCCATCCTGCTGCCCTGGTGGCAGCAGCAGCCAGCCGCGCAGCATCCGGCCCTCTCCGCCCTCTTCTACTTTGCCTTCTGCGCCCCGCTCTCCCTCCTGCTCACATGGCTCCTGGCGCAGAACCGCCTCACGCGGTACCTCGTTGCGTGACCACGCTTCACTGCTCCCCGCCTTGCCGTCAGTCGTTTTATGAATAAAACTATGTTTATTATAAACGACTTGCAATAAAGTTGCGCCGACGGCACGCAAGGATGCGTGCTGCACAAGGGAATTGTCCTGTACTTCTGCCCCGTCCCGCATTGCCGGGAACGCGGTCGGTCGTTTCTCGTTGACACGGATCCGGCATTGGCCTATACTGCAGGACGCTATGAAGACATTGACTTTAACCCTGCTTTCCCTGTGCGGTCTGGCTGCGGCCCAAGGTACATCCTACACCACACCGGGCGGTACCAAGCATTACACCGGGCCGAACGGATACCACGGCACATCCTACACGACGCCGGGCGGTACCACGCACTATACGGACAACCGGGGGCGCTCCGGCACATCCTACACCACGCCGGGGGGTACCACCCACTACACCGGGGCAAACGGCTACCACGGCAGCTCCTACACCACACCGGGGGGTACCACGCACTACCGCGACAACCAGGGGCGCACCGTCACCTCCTATACCACGCCGGGCGGCACCACCCATTACAACGGGAGCATGTTCAAGAAGTAGCGGCATTTCCGTAAAAATCCCCGTGCGTGCGTGATTTGTGCTTGAAGCGGCGGCGCTTGTGTGGCAGAGTAGGGGAGTTAGGAATCAACATACCATGTCAGATACTGAAATGAAAGAAGTGACGGGCGGCGTGACTGCTGCCAAGGGGTTTGTGGCCAATGCCTTGAGCTGTGGTATCAAGAAGCCGGAGGCAACGCGCCTGGATTTGGCGCTGGTGTATTCCGAACTGCCGACGACCTCTGCCGGCACCTTTACGACCAACCGCGTGCGTGCGGCGTGCGTGCGCGTGAGCCAGAGCCACCTGCGCCGCGGGAATGTGCGCGCGGTGGTGGCCAACAGCGGCAATGCCAACGCCTGCACCGGCGCTGCCGGCGTGGCCGTGGCCCGCAAGGAGTGCAGCATTGTGGCCAAGAACCTGGGCCTGAAGCCCGGGGAGGTGGCCGTGTGCTCCACCGGTGTCATCGGCCTGCCCATGCCCATGGTGCGCATAGAGCCGCGCCTGCCGGAGCTGTGCCAAAACCTTTCCGCCGACAAGGGACATGACGTGGCCTCCGCCATCATCACCAGCGACACGTGCGAGAAGGAGGTGGCGGTGGAAATCAGCATAGGCGGCAAGCCGGTGCGCATAGGCTCCTGCTGCAAGGGGGCCGGCATGATTTCCCCCTGCATGGCCACCATGATCTGCCTGGTGTGCACGGATGCGGCCGTGGCCCGCCCGGACCTGGAATCCACCGTGCGGGAGGGCGTGGAGCATTCCTTCAACCGCATCACCATCGACGGCGACATGAGCACGAACGACACCTGCCTGGTGATGGCCAACGGTGCCTCCGGTGTGGAGCTGGCCCCCGGCAAGCCCGGGTGGGAGGATTTCACCCGCGCCCTGCATTACGTGATGATGGAGCAGGCCAAGCACATTGTGCAGGATGGCGAGAGCGTGACCAAGTTTGTGACCGTGCGCGTGGAGGGCGCCCCCACGCAGCTGGAGGCCAAGAAGGTGGCGGAGGGCGTGGCCAAGTCCTCGCTGGTGAAGAGCTCCTGGAACGGCGGAGACCCCAACTGGGGCCGCATTATCCACGCCGTGGGCTATTCCGGCAGCCGCGTGCGGGAGGAGAAGGTGGATATTGACATTGCAGGGTTGCCGGCCTGCCGCGGTGGCGTGCAGACCACCACCAAGAGCGACGACCTGCGCGAGCGCGTGCAGGCCCGCGAGTTCGAGGTGCGTATCAACCTGAACATGGGCACGGAGACCTACACCGTGTACACCACGGACCTTTCCCCGGAGTACGTGGATTTCAACCGGTCAGAGTACGCGTACTGGAACCAGGCCAAGCAGGACGGCCTGACCCACTGATGCAACACCCCCGCCAATCCCGCTGCCGCTTATGAAATCCCTTTTCCTTACATTCCTGGCAGGCCTGGGCACCGTATCCGCCGCATGCACCCTGCACGCGGCGGAGCCGGTGCTGGGCGTGCCCCTGGTGCAGGCCGCCAAGGGTGATGCCAAGGCAGACGCCAAGGCCAAGGCCGATGCAAAGGCCAAGGCCAAGAAGGGAGACAAGGAGGAGGCGCGCGACCCCAAGAAGGCCGCCATGCAGAAGAAGAAGGAGCTGCGGGAATCCGGCGTGAAGAACGTGCGCGCCAAGTCCCCCTCCGAATGGCCGCACAAGGTGCCCGTGCCGGCGGATACCCAGCTGGCGGAGGTGAAGGACAAGCCCGGCAGCGCCGGGTTCACGTATGAGAGCAACAACTACGTCTTCGAGTCTCCCGTGGAGCTCTCCCCGGAGGGGCGCAAGACCATCGGCCGCCTGTTCGAGTGCGCCTTTGCCGCCAACCGCGCCATAGCCAAGGTGCTGCCCGTGGAGCGCGCCAAGCAGGAGCGCGGGGAGAAGAAGTACCGCGTGGTGCTGGCGCGCAACATGCAGGAGTACTACTCCAAGGGCGGCATGCAGAACTCCAAGGGCGTGTTCATGCAGCAGGTGCCGGACGACGGTACCGGCCATCCCCAGCCTTTCCAGGAATCTGATATCCACTCCGACCACGTGCTGGTGCCCTTTGATTCCGTGGGCCTGAACGAGCAGGGCAAGCTGGTGAAGAACGATATAGACACCCACACGCTGGTGCATGAGCTCACGCACCAGAACTTTGCCCTGAACCGCCTGGGTACCTGGTCCTCGGAGGGCTGGGCGGAGTACGTGGGCTATGTACCGTATGTGGGAGAGGACCTGGACTTTGACCGCTGCTATGCCGTTATCCTGAACAAGGCCCAGAAGGCGGACGAGGGCGGCCAGCTGAACTTCAATTTCACGCTGGAGAAGTTCCTGCGCATGGGCCAGCAGGAGATGTACGACTGCATGAGCGCCGGAAAGAACAGCTACATGCTCTCCGCCATGCTCATCACCTACTTTGTGCACCTGGACGGCGAGCGCGGCCTGAAGGCCATACGCTCCTACATGCAGGCCCTGCGTGAGAAAAAGCCGCATGACGAGGCCGTTGACACCCTGCTGGAGCACTACAAGGGCGGCGCTGCCCTGCAGAAGGATTTCCTGCGTACCTGGAAGATGAAGAAGGTGCGCCAGATGGTTTTTGCAGAGCCGCCCAAGAAGAAGTGAGCGCATGCCCCGCACCATGGATATGCTGGGCCGCGCCGCCCTGCCGCTGATGGCATGGGCGCTGCTGGCTCCCGCCCCTGCGGCAGAGCCCTGGCTGCACCGCGTACCCGTGCCGGCTGCGGGGCAGCTCACCCGCGTGGACCCGCCCCCCGGGCAGTCCGGGTTTGCGTATGAGAGCCGCAACTACCGCTTCTACACCCAGGTGGAGCTCCCGCCGGAGAGCCGCGCCGCCATCGCCCGCGTGTTTGAACACGCCTTTGCCGCCAGCCGCGCCATAGCCGCTGTGCTGCCCGTGGAGCGCGCAAGGCAGGAGCGCGGGGAAAGGAAATACCGCGTGTATCTCACGCGCAACATGCAGTCCTACCACGCAAACGGCGGCCCGGTGGGCAGTACGGGCGTGTTCAAGCATGCCGTGCCCGCCCTCCCCGGCTCCCCCGCTGCCCCGCTGAGAGAGGAGGACCTGCTGGAGGACCTGGTGATTGTACCCTTTCCCTCCCTGGGGCTGGATGAAACGGGCCGCCCCCTGCAGGGGGCCGTGGTTCCCCGCACGCTGGTGCATGAGCTCACGCACCAGAACTTTGTCCTGAATGCCTTGCCCGCCTGGGCGGACGAGGGCTGGGCGGAGTACGTGGGCTATGTGCCCTGTGCAGACGGCGCCCTGGATTTCGACGCCGCCCGCGCCGCCATCACGGAGCAGGCCAAGGCGCGCGCAGCCGCAGGGCTGCTGCATTTCCCCTTCACCCTGGCCCGGTTCCTCTCCATGCCGCGGCAGGAGCTGTACCGCCACATGGGCGGCGGCAAGTGTGATCCCTACATGCTCTCTGCCATGCTGGTCACGTATTTCGTGCAGCTCTCCGGGGAGCGCGGCGTATCCGCCATGCGCGCCTGGCTCTCTGCGCTCCGCACCCCGCTGCCGCCGGACCAGGCCCTGCCCAGGCTCCTTTCCCCCCATGGCTCCCCCGGCGCCCTGCAGCAGGATTTCCTGCAAGCATGGCAGCAGCAGGGGATAACGGATATCTCCTTTGCCGTCGGTGATGACGGCGGGGGGGATTGAGATGCGGTGCACCGCGGACATAGGTAACACTTTAGTTCAGGCACATAGGTTACACATTC
>JAUNQN010000056.1 GCA_030536145.1 Akkermansia sp. | reverse complement strand
TCCCTGGGGAGGTCTATCACCGCTCCCGCACCGGGATGCTCCAGCAGGGAGCGGATGGCCTCCACACCCCCCTGCTCCGCCGCTGCCGGCACCGGCACAGCCTCCCCCGGATCCTGGGCCGCAGCCGGAGTCTGAACCAACACTACTGTTGCAGCCAGATACAGGGGAATCATGTATGTGCCATCCATCATTGTCTATATGTTGCCAGAGAGCGGATAAAGAGCCTCATGCCGGGGCCGTCCAAGGCGCCCCCGAGTGTAACGCCATGCTACACCCTACACCGCAGGATGTCAAGGAGAGAAGTGAGAAGCAAAAAGTGAAAAAATTGCCTGTCGGCAGGGTGCGGGGAGTGCGCCTACGCCCCGCAGGTACCGCGGAGGGTTTGGCCGTTGTCCGGGGCGGTGAATTGGGCTGGGGGAATGCCGTGGGCCTTCAGGGCGGCGGCCAGGTCATCCAGCGTTTCCTGATAGCCCTCGTTGGCGAGCTGCCAGGTGCCGAAATGGCAGGCGATGGCGCAGCGGGGCTGCAGGGTGGCGAAGGCCTCCACGGCATCTGCGGGGCTGGTGTGGTTTTGGCGAATCCACTCCGGGCGGTACTGGCCGATGGGCAGCAGGGCTACATCCGCCCTGCCGAGGCGGCGGCGAATCTGCGCGAACCAAGCGGTGCGGGCGGTATCCCCGGCATAGTACACGGAGGGGCCGGCGGGGGCGGCAATCCAGAATCCGCACCAGAGGGAGCGGTTGCGGGTATGCGGGGTGCGGTAGCGGTTGCTCCAGTGGTGGGCGGGGGTGGCGGTAATCCGCAGGCCGGACTCCTCCACGGCGTGCCACCAGTCCAGCTCTGCGGCGCGGCAGGGGCCGCAGTGGTACTCCAGCAGGGATTTGAGCCCGAGCGGCAGGAGGAAGAGCGGCTGGTCACGCTCCTGCAGGCGGCGCAGGCTCGGCACGTCGAAATGGTCGTAATGGTCATGGGTGAGCAGGCATACATCGATATGCGGCAGCTCATCCCAGGTGAGGCCCGGGGGGCGGCGGCGCCTGGGGCCGAATCCCTGCACGGGGCTGGTGTAGTCGCTAAAAACGGGGTCTGTAAGGATATTCCTGCCGCCGAGGCGGATGAGCATGGTGGAGTGGTTCACCATGGTGATTTCCCAATCCCTGCCCTGCACGGCTGGGGCGAGCTGCGGGGTGCAGGCGCGCTCTGCCAGCTCCGGGTATACGCCCTTGGAAAAGCGGTCACGGCACCAGGTGAGCAGGCTGGAGGTGCTGTACGGCACGTGCGGCTCCGTGTTGTAGAAGAATGTGCCGTCGAAATGGTCCGTAACCGGGCCGTGCCATTCCCCGGGGCGGCACAGGGTGCGCGGCAGCAGCTTATCCACCCCGTACCCGGCGGCGGCCAGGCCGCCCGCGCCCAGCAGGCCTTTCAGGAACCAGCGGCGGCTGCGGCGGGGGGAGGGCTCCGGTGCGTGACTGGACATGGCGGGGGTGGGGTGGGTTAAAAATCAAAGGTGCCCTGGGTGCTGTCCTCGATGGGCGGCACCTCCACCGCGGGGGCATCCGGCGCCGGCGCGGGGGCGGGAGCGGCGGTGTCTGCGGGGGCATCTACGGGGGCGGGTTCCGCCGGGGCGGGCGGCGCGGGGGGCCCTGCGGCGGGCTGTTCAGCGGCGGGCGGTGCATCCTGCGCGGGGGCGGGTTCCGCGCCCTCCCCTGCGGGGGGTGCGGCGGCGGGCATGATGCGTGCAATGCGCTCCACGGCTTTCTTGGTCACCATGTTGCCCAGCACGTTGCGGCCCTTGATACGCAGGTCACGGAAGAAGTACTGCTTGGAGCTGCGCAGGGGGCGCAGGGCGTTCTTGAAATACACGTTCACGGAGATGGCGGCGCTCTCCTCCTCTGCCTTGTGCACGCTGAAGAAGAACACGCGGCTGCCCTTGGTGCCCTGGGTGAGCGGGTATTCCTTGTCCCTGGTGAATCCGCCGATGCGGAAGCGCTTGGCGTAGGTGACGCCCTCCTTGCCGTCGCGGTAGATCATGTTGAACACCCAGTCCTCCCCCGGGCGCAGCACGCGGATATCCAGCAGTTTCTTGCCCACGTAGAATTTCTCCTGCACGCGCCGCACCATGAGCACGCCCTGGTTGTCTATGGTGAGCACATCACTCATGGTGGAGCATTTCTCCACGGGCTGGCCCTTCTTCACGCCGTAGCCGGCAAAACCGTCCTCGTCTATGTAGAGCATCTCGTTCTCCACGGAGGCCACGGCGCGCGTCACGCTCTCGAACTCGCAGATTTCCGTGCGGCGCGGCCACTGCTCCCCGTATTTCTTGCGCAGCCCCTCATACCAGCGTATGGTGTAGCGCGTGAGGTTGTCCAGGTTCCAGCAGCACTGGTCTATGTCCTGCTCCAGGGCGGCGATGCGTTTCTCCGCCTCGTGAATCTCATACTTGGCTATCTTCTTGATCTTGATTTCTGTGAGGCGGATGATGTCCTCTTGCGTGACGGGGCGGATGAAGTCTTTCACGAAAGGCTCCAGGCGCTCATGGCTCAAGTGCAGTAATAGCTTCCTCCAGCTCCTGCGGATGAAGTCTTTCACGAAAGGTTCCAGGCGCTCCGCGATGCGGGTGAGGGACTGCTCCCAGCTCTCGCTGGTCTCCAGCTCCTTGTAGATGCGGTTCTCGATGAAGATTTTCTCCAGGCTGACCTGCATCCAGCCCTCCTGGAGCTCGCCCAGCTGCACCTCCAGCTCACGGCGCAGGGTCTCGCGCGTGTTGTCCACGTTGTGCTTCAGGATCTCGCTCACGCCCATGAACACGGGCTTGCGGTCCATGATGACCACGGCCTTGGGGGAGATGCTCACCTGGCACTCCGTGAAGGCGTACAGGGCATTGCAGGTCTTTTCCACATCCTGCCCGGCGGGCAGGTGGATGAGGATATCCGCCGTGGCGGCGGTGTTGTCCTCTATCTTGGCCACCTTCAGCTTGCCCTTCTCCATGGCGGTCTCTATGGACTGGATGATGGATTCCGTGGTGGTGCCGTGGGGGATTTCCGTGATGCGGATGAGTTTCTTGGTGGAGGTATCCAGCCGTGCGCGGCAGCGCAGGCGGCTGCTGCCGGTGCCGTCGTTGTACCCGCTCACATCCAGCAGGCCGCCCGTGGGAAAATCCGGGTAGAGCACAAAATCCTCCTTGCGCAGGTAGTGGATGGCGGCCTCTATCAGCTCATTGAAATTATGCGGCAGGATCAGGCAGTTCATGCCCACGGCAATACCCAGCGCGCCCTGCGCCAGCAGCAGCGGGAACTTTACCGGCAGCGCCACCGGCTCACGGTTGCGGCCGTCGTAGCTCATCTTCCACTCCGTCACCTTGGGGCTGTACACCACCTCCTTGGCAAACTTGGAGAGCCGCGCCTCGATGTATCGCGGGGCGGCTGCGGAATCCCCCGTGAGGATATTGCCCCAGTTTCCCTGCGTGTCGATCAGGTAGCCCTTCTGCCCCAGGCTCACCAGCGCACTGCCTATGGAGGCATCCCCGTGCGGGTGGTACTTCATCGTATCGCCCACCACGTTGGCCACCTTGTTGAACCGCCCGTCGTCCATGCTGTCCATGGAGTGCAGGATACGCCGCTGCACGGGCTTCAGCCCGTCCACTATATGCGGCACGGCACGCTCCAATATCACATAGGACGCGTACTCCAGGTAGTAGTTGCCGAACATCTTCTGGATGATGCTCGGGTCCTTCTGCTTGTACACAGGTGTCTTTTCCTCACTCATGGAACCGCCCCATTCTACCACGCTTGCCGCCGAATTTCAAGACTTTGGAATCAGCCTGTCTTGGTGAAGAGCTGTTTTACCAGCGCGACACTCCCCCCCCCTTCGCTGGCGTTCTTTCCGCCAGTAGAGGGTTCTTGCCTTGATTTGCGGGGTGGATTGGGGTAGAATAGCGGCAGCATGTCCAGTTCATTCGGTAGTATATTCAAAATCAGCACCTGGGGAGAATCCCACGGTGCGGGTGTGGGTGTGGTGGTAGACGGCTGCCCGGCCGGGGTACACCTGACGCGTGAGATGATACAGGCGGAGCTGGACCGGCGGCGGCCGGGGCAGAGCGACTTGACGACCCCGCGCAAGGAGGCGGATACGGTGGAGATTCTCAGCGGCGTGCAGGATGCCACCACCCTGGGCACGCCCATAGGCCTGCTGGTGCGCAACCAGGACCAGCGCCCCTCCGCCTACAAGGAGATGGAAACCGCCTACCGCCCCAGCCATGCGGATTTCTGCTATGATGCCAAGTACGGCCTGCGCGCCAAGAGCGGCGGCGGGCGCGCCAGCGCGCGCGAGACCATAGGCCGCGTGGCCGCCGGGACCGTGGCAAAGGCCGTGGTGCAGGCCATCTGCCCGGAGCTGGAGATACTGGCCTGGGTGGAGAGCGTGCACGGCATCTCCTGCGCGGTGCAGCCGCACCTGGTCACGCGCGCCGCCGTGGAATCCAACCCCGTGCGCACGGCAGATGCCGCCGCGGCAGAGCAGATGGCGGAGCTTATCCGCCGGGTGCGCGCGCAGGGTGATTCCGTGGGCGGCACCATTGCCTGCACCATACGCCGCTGCCCCGCCGGGCTGGGCGACCCCGTTTTCGACAAGCTGGAGGCCACGCTGGCCCACGCCATGATGAGCCTGCCCGCCTGCAAGGGATTCGAGCTGGGCAGCGGTTTCAGCGCTCCGTCCATGCTCGGCTCACAGCACAACGACCCCTATTACATGGAAGGCGACCGCGTGCGCACCCGCACCAACAACAGCGGCGGCGTGCAGGGCGGTATTTCCAACGGAGAGGATATCAACATGCGCCTGGCTTTCAAGCCCACCGCCACCATCATGCTGGACCAGGAGACCGTGACAAGCGACCACCAACCCACCCAACTGCGCGGCAAGGGCCGGCACGACCCCTGCGTGCTGCCGCGCGCCGTACCCATTGTGGAGGCCATGGCCTACCTGGTGGTGTGCGACCACCTGCTGCGCCAGCGCTGCTGCCGCATCTGAGACAAGCAATGCAGGGGACCACCCCGCCTGCGGCGGGGTGGTTCAACTACATCACCGCATTACCGATGGGGGTGGACACACCCCTCGCATATGGCGAGGTAACGATGCCCGGGGAAATGCAACCGCCGGGTGCCCCCCCCATTTTTATTCCCGCCCGCCACCGCCGCGGCGGAAATCCCGCAGGTAGTTGAAATTGGTCACCGCCAGGAACACGCCCAGCATCACATTGAACCACAGGCCCACCGCCAGGCTCCACAGCGCAAAGGCCACCGCCAGCACCAGGCCAATGGCGCTGGCCACCAACTCACTGCGTATCACCGTGGCCAGCAACTTGCCGCCATCCAGCGGGTACAGCGGCAGCAGGTTGAACAGGCTCCACCAAAAGCATACAATCAGCGCGCTGCAGTACCCCCGCAGCAGCAGGTCCGGTATCTCTGCACGCACCAGTGCCTCCGCCACGTCCACCGGAACCTCATCCAGACAGTTGAACGGCACATAATAGAAATACAGCCCCAGCGCACCGCCCACATGGCCTATGTGCAGCCCCAGCACCAGCGCCACCAGCACGCCCAGCAGCAGGGAGGCCAGCGGCCCCGCCAGCACCGTCAGGAAATACTGCCACCCGCGCTGCGGCACCACCGGATTGTACGTGAGCCCGCCCAGCGCCTGCATAATGATGACCGGCTGCCCGCCCGTGAACGCGCGCCCCGTGAGCGCGTGCCCGAACTCATGCACCAGCAGGGTCAGCATGCCCAGCAACACAAAAACCAGCGTGCCCGCCAGGTCTGCCGCGCTGTTCACGCCGAAGGCGCCGCCGATGATGGCCAGCGCCACCCAGGAAAAGGGGGTGATAATCACCGGTACGCCCAGGAATTGGAAGGCTATGCTGCCTTTGGGTAATCCGTTCTCTCTCATACACCCCGTTTTTACCCCATTTTGCCCCCTTTGGCAACAAAATCTGAAAAAAATAGCATTTTTTGCAAAAATAAGCTTGCAATGAAGCCGGGAAAGGAGTACAATGTCCCCGCACCCCACCAAACGGGGAAAGCAAATCCGGCGTAGCTCAGCGGCAGAGCGGATGACTGTTAATCATTAGGTCGTTGGTTCGATCCCAACCGCCGGAGCGTAAAAGAGCCAGGTGCGCAAGCACCCGGCTCTTTTTGCGTCCCGGTTTCGGCACGCATTGCACATTGCACCCTGTACAGCCCCCGCCGCATGTGCTAGAATGGGCGCATGCCTATATCCGAAGAGCTTTTTGAGCGTGCCTGCCGGGTGATACCCGGGGGCGTGAATTCCCCCGTGAGAGCCTTCCGCCGCCTGGGGCGCGCGCCGTTTTTCGTGACGCGGGCCGCCGGTGCCCACCTGTGGGACGAGGACGGGCGGGAGTACATCGACTACGTGGGCACATGGGGCCCGGCCATCCTGGGCCACGCGCCGGAGTGCGTGATTTCCGCCGTGCAGCAGATGGTGCCGGCCGGCCTGGGCTACGGCATACCCACCCGCGTGGAGGTGGACATGGCGGAGCACCTGTGCCGCGTGCTGCCCTGCATGGACAAGGTGCGCATGACCAACAGCGGCACCGAGGCCACCATGAGCGCCGTGCGCCTGGCCCGCGGCTTCACCGGGCGACCGTACATCATCAAGTTTGCCGGCTGCTACCACGGCCACGTGGACAGCCTGCTGGTTTCCGCCGGCAGCGGTGCGCTCACCCACGGGGAGCCGGACAGCGCGGGCATTCCCGCAGAGTTCGCCAGCCTCACCATCGTGCTGCCGTACAACGATTCCGCCGCCGTGGAGCAGGCTTTCCGCCGCTACCCCGGGCAGATTGCCGGAGTCATTGTGGAGCCCTACCCCGGCAACGCAGGATTCTACCTGCCCAAGCCCGGCTACCTGGAGCAGCTGCGCGAGATTACCGCGCGGGAAGGCGCCGTGCTCATCTTCGACGAGGTGATGACCGGCTTCCGCATCTCCCCCTCCGGCGTCATCGGCAAGACCGGCATCACCCCGGACCTCGTCACCCTGGGCAAGGTCATCGGCGGCGGCCTGCCCGTGGGCGCCTTCGGCGGCCGCCGGGACATCATGGACTGCCTCTCCCCCCTGGGCCCCGTGTACCAGGCCGGCACGCTCAGCGGCAACCCCGTGGCCATGGCCGCGGGCCTGGCCCAGCTGCGCTACCTGGAGCAGCACCGCTGCCATGACCGCCTGGAATCCCTGGGCGCCCGCCTGGAGGAAGGCGTGCGCGCCGCCCTGCATGACCTGCAGCTCCCGCTCACCTTCAAGCGCAGCGGCTCCATGTTCTGCCTCTTCTTCACCACGCAGGACGTGTTCGACCTGGACTCCGCCATGACGGCGGACTTCGGCATGTTCCGCCGCTACTTCCTCTCCATGCTGGATCAGGGCGTGTACGTGGCGCCCTCCCCGTATGAGACCGGCTTCCTCTCCACCGCCCACACGGAGGCGGACGTGGATGCCACCGTGCAGGCCATGCGCACCGCCCTGCAGGCCGCCAAGGAGGCGTAAGCCACCACTCCCCTTCCCCGCGGGCAAACAGAGAACCGGCCTGGCAGCTGCCAGGCCGGTTCCTTTGGGATTCCCCGCGCCCCGTGCGGGGCGCGCTAGAATGATATGGTACGCGGGTTAGACAAGGCCCTGGTCGATCATGGAGTCGGCCACCTTGACGAAACCGGCGATGTTGGCACCGGCCACGTAGTTGGTGAAGGCGGCATCGCTGCCCGTGGCGTACTCGTGAGCGTGGTTGTAGGCGTTGTCGTGGATGTTCTTCATGATACCGAAGAGCTTGGCATCCACTTCCTCGCTGGTCCAGTTGAGGCGCTGGCTGTTCTGGGCCATCTCCAGGCCGGAGGTGGCCACGCCGCCGGCGTTGGCAGCCTTGGCCGGGCCGTACAGGATCTTGGCGGCCAGGTAGTTGTTGATACCCTCCAGGTCGGTGGGCATGTTGGCACCCTCGGCCACGAGCTTGCAGCCGTTCTTGATGAGGGTGGCGGCCTCCGCGCCGTTGATTTCGTTCTGCGTGGCGCAGGGGAAGGCGCAGTCGCAGGGCACGTTCCAGGGGCGCTGGCCCTCGAAGTACTGGGCGCTCTTGAACTGGTCGGCGTACTCCTTGATACGGCCGCGGCGCACGTTCTTGAGCTCAAGCACCCAGGCCAGCTTGTCCGGGGTAATGCCTTCCGGGTCGTAGATGTAGCCGTTGGAGTCGGACATGGTGACCACCTTGGCGCCGAGCTGGTTGAGCTTCTCCACCAGGTATTGGGCCACGTTGCCGGAGCCGGAAACCACGCACACCTTGCCGGCCAGCTCGTCGTTGCGGGTGGCAAGCATGTTCTGGGCAAAGTAGGCGGTGCCGTAGCCGGTGGCCTCCGGGCGGATCAGGGAGCCGCCCCAGTTCAGGGCCTTGCCGGTGAGCACGCCCGTGAACTCGTTGCGCAGGCGCTTGTACTGGCCAAAGAGGTAGCCGATCTCACGGCCGCCCACGCCGATATCGCCGGCGGGCACGTCCGTATCCGCACCGATGTGGCGCTGCAGCTCCGTCATGAAGCTCTGGCAGAAGCGCATCACTTCCGCATCGCTCTTGCCCTTGGGATCGAAGTCGGAACCGCCCTTGCCGCCGCCCATGGCCAGCGTGGTCAGGGAGTTCTTGAAAATCTGCTCAAAGCCCAGGAACTTCAGGATACCCAGGTTCACGGAGGGGTGGAAGCGCAAACCACCCTTGTACGGCCCGATGGCGCTGTTGAACTCCACGCGGAAACCGCGGTTCACGCGGATGTTGCCCTTGTCATCCGTCCACGGCACGCGGAAGATGATGGTGCGCTCAGGCTCCGTGATGCGCTCCAGGATGCAGTTGTCCTCGTACTTCTTCTTGGCGTCCAGCACGGGGGCAATGGTGGAAATCACTTCCTGCACAGCCTGCAGGAACTCAGGTTCGTTGGCGTTCTTGGCGCGAACCTCCTCTAATACTCGTGAAGTATAGTCAGACATGGTGGATGGTTGTGTCCGGGTTCCGCGGCGGGCCTTTATGCCCGCTGGCGTTTCAGACGGGCGCATTATAGCAAATACTTTCCCCGTGAAAAGTCTTTTTCTAATTGTATGACACAATATAGACTTGAAGCAATTTTACATATTTTGTCGTATTGATTTTACACACCGCAGCCCTTTTCAGCCTAAATTCACCAAATTCAAGCATCTAACCCGTTTATGCACAAGTATTAGACAAAAAATGTAAAAAACGGCATTTCCAGCGTAAAATTTAGCAGCAATTGTACCTTTTCCCGCAGGCGGCGGGTTCAGCGCGCGGAAAAATCCACACCGCCGCTATTTTTTCTGCTCCCGCCCTCATGCATGTGGAAAGCGTTTGCGATGAGGTTGACGCGGGGTACCTGGCGGGGGAGGAGGTAGACCTCCACGATATCGAAGCGGATGGGCGGCTCCTTGCCGAGGAGGGTGAGCCAGTGGCGCGCGCCGCGGCGGAGCAGGCGGCGCTTGTGGCGGTTCACGGCGCGGGCGGGCGCGCCGAAGGCGGGGTTGGTGGTGCTCTTCACCTCCGTGAACACCAGCACATCCCCCTGGCGGCAGACGAGGTCGATTTCCCCGGAATCCCCCCAGCGGAAATTGCGGTACAGGATGCGGAACCCCTGCGCGCGCAGCCAGGATTCCGCCACGCGCTCCCCGTAGCGCCCCAGGAAGGCGCGCGGCGGCACGGTATCAGAATCCCAGGGGCAGCTCCATTTGTGCAACCGGCGCAAACGAGCGGCGATGGTGTACAGTAATTCCATGGGTGTGAATGGCCTCCATGTGCTCCCGGGTGCCATAGCCGGAATTGCGGGCAAAGCCGTACACGGGGAACTCGCGGTCCAGCTCCTGCATCAGGCGGTCGCGCGTGACCTTGGCCAGTATGCTGGCGGCGGCTATGCTCAGGCAACGCGCATCCCCCTTCACCATGTTGCGCGACGGCAGGGGAAAGTTCGGCACGGCCAGGCCGTCGATGATGCACATATCCGGCAGCACGGGCAGGCCCTGTGCGGCGCGGGCCATGGCCAGGTGCGTGGCGCGCAGGATGTTCAGGCGGTCTATCTCCTCCACGCTGGCCTGCGCCACGCATTTCTGCACGGTGTCATCCGCCATGAGCGCGGCGTACAGGGTCTCCCGCTTCTTGGCGGAGAGCTGCTTGGAATCATTCAGCCCCGGCAGGGAGAACCCCTGCGGCAGCACCACGGCGGCGGCCACCACGGGGCCGGCCAGGGGACCGCGCCCGGCCTCGTCTATGCCCGCCACGGTGGTGCATCCCTCTGCGCGGGCCTGCTCCTCCGCCTGCATGTCCGGGCCTGTGGATGGGGTGCGCATGGTCATTTGAGGCTGTCGGGGTCACGGCCTATCTGGTCGCGTATCTTCTGGGGCAGCGGGTCCTCCGCCTTCAGTGAGCGCAGGGTCTCTATGTCGTCCAGGTAGCGTGAGATGGGGGTATCCGGCCCCTGTTTCTCCTGGCGGAGCAGGTGCATGGCCTCCAGATAGGTATCAAAGGAGCGCGTGTTGGTATGGCCCAGGTGGGTGATTTCATACCAGTCCAGGTAGTCCTGGCCGCGGGTGGCGGCGGCGCTGTAGGCCTCGCGCAGCTCACGCAGGGGACCCAGGCTGCTCTGGGCGGCATCCGGGTCGTGGTCGTCCTGCAGGTTGGAGAGTACGCGGCAGTACTCCACCACAATCTTGCGGTAGGCGGGGAAAGCGGTGGCGCTCAGGCCCACCAGGCGCTCAATGTTGGGGCGCAGCTGGTTCTCCCAGTCCGGCACCTTCAGCAGCTCGTACACGTTGTCTATGCTCACGGTGCGGGCCACCTCCAGCTCGGTGTCAAAGTACACCAGGGTGAGCGCGTCCTCCAGCTGCTTCTCGGACTCCAGCGGTGAGAGCGCATCCGATGCCTTGGGGAGCGCCAGGGCCGCCAGTTCCAGCGCCCACCACTTGTCCAGCATGGCCTGGTCTGCGGAAAGCTCATGGAAATGCGCGCTGATAAACTCCGTCGGCGAGCTGTCGGACGCGGCGGCCTCCGCTATCATGTCCCGCAGGCGGGGCAGGCCGTTCGGGCTGTTGATGAGCGCCATGATGAGCACGCCGCAGGATACATCGTAAATCTGGCGGGAAGCGGCATCCAGCTTCTCCGGCTCCTCTATGCCCACTATCTCCTCCGGCGGAATCATCTCCGCGCGGTCATGCAGGCTGCGGTACAGGCGGCGGTCTGCGCGCCCGGTGCGCCACAGCAGGGCCTGCCCTATGCCCGTGACCAGCCAGGCAGGCAGCGCCACGGTATCCGGGTACGCATCCGCCGGCAGGCTGCGCAGGGCGCGCTCATACAGCACCATGGTGATGATGGCCTGGTCCAGCACCTCCAGGTCTATGCCGCCGCCGGGGTAGATGCGGATTTGGAAATTGGGCGCGCCGCCGATGATGCTGATGCGCTTGCGGATGGGATCCCGCACGGGCTGGTCCGTACTCTGCCCCACCAGGCGTATGGAGATGGCGTTCTTCCAGTCGTGCGGCAGCTTGAGCAGGGAGCAGAGGCGGGAGTTCACCTCATCCGCACGGGTGGCAATGGCGCCCATGCGCAGGGAATCTCCGCCGCTCACGGAGAACATGCGGGACTGGGAGACCACATGCTGGTCCTTCTCCCGCCGCGGGGTAGCGGTCACAGAGGCGCCGCCGCGCTCCTCCGCCTCCGCGTTCAGGCGGGAGATATCCTCGTCCTGCTGCGTGGCGGGGGTGTCGGTTCCGTCCTCCTGCAGCCAGGGGGGAATATCCCCGGTGGTCTCCGCGCCGGTGTCCGGCGGGGGCTCAGGCAGGGCGGCATCGTCCGCAGGCTCCGGAATCAGCCCGGTATCCTGCTTCTGCTGCGCCTTGGGGGCGGGCCTGGTATCCGCCTTGGCTGCAGGCTCCTGCGCTGGCGGGGGCTGGGGAGCCGGCTCCGCCTTGGGTGCGGGAATTGCAGCGGGCTGCTCCTGCGGGGCCGGTTCCGCCGTAGGCTGCTGCACCTGCAGCGGGCGGTTCGGGTCGTAGGTCTTGCTGCCCTCCGCAGGTACCAGCACGGTCTTGCCCTGCTTGTCCGTTGTCTCTATAAAGGTGGTGGGCTGCGGGGTCTCCACCTTCGGCACGGCCAGCTTGGAATCTTGCGCGTCCTCGATGATGGTGTCGTCCTCCACCACGGCGGGCTGCTGGGCGCTGCCCTGCACCGCCATAAGCGTGCAGGCAAGCAGGGATATGGCTGGCAATCTCAACCGCATGCGCCTATGCTACCACACCCCGCCCCCGGGCGCAAGCAGCTATTCAGCCATGGCTGCAGTAAACGCGCACCCTGTCTGTCCCACGCTTTGTCCCATGTTTGTCCCACATTTCCGGGACAAAACGTGGGACAATCCCGCCGCCCCTGAATGCAGTGCGGGGGCGCCCCGTATCCGGAACGCCCCCGCAGGGATGGGTTGTACCCCCGCCGCTTAGTGGCTGAGGGTGGTGATGTAGTAGCCGGCGATAACGGCGGTACCAATCACGCCCGCCACGTTCGGGCCCATGGCATGCATGAGCAGGAAGTTGGAGCGGTCTGCCTGCTGGCCCACGTTGTGGGACACACGGGCAGCCATCGGCACGGCGGACACGCCGGCGGAGCCGATGAGCGGGTTGATGGGGTTCTTGCTCCAGCCGGGGATGCGGTTCATGATCTGCGCGCAGACCAGGCCGCAGATGGTGGCCACGGCGAAGGCGACGAGGCCCAGGCAGATGATGAGCATAGTCTGCGCCTGCACGAAACGGGCACCCTGCATGGTAAGGCCCACGGAGACACCCAGCAGGATGGTGGTGATGTTCATCAGCTCATTCTGGGCGCAGTTCACCAGGCGGTCCGTCACCTGGCACTCGCGCAGGAAATTGCCCAGCATCAGCATACCCAGCAGGGGGGCGGCATCCGGGCAGAGCAGGATGGTCACAATCGTCACCACAAAGCAGAAGAACAGCTTCTCACCCTTGGAGACCTTGCGCAGGCTCTTCATCTTGATCTTGCGCTGCTCCTCCGTGGTGAACATCTTCATGAACGGCGGCTGGATGAGCGGCACCAGGGCCATGTAGGAGTACGCGGCCACGGCAATAGCACCCAGCAGCTCCGGGGCCAGCTTGCTGGCCAGGAAGATGGAGGTGGGGCCGTCTGCACCGCCGATGATGCCGATGGCAGACGCCTGGCCCTGCGTGAAGTCCAGCGCCATGGCAGCCAGGAAGGTGCAGGCCACGCCGCCCTGGGCGGCTGCGCCCAGCAGCAGGGCTTTCGGGGATGCCAGCAGCGGGCCGAAGTCCGTGAGCGCACCCACACCCAGGAAGATAAGGGCGGGGAAGATCTCACACTTGATGCCCTGGCTCAGGAAGTCGAACAGGCCGCCGCTCAGGGAGAGCATGACCTTCTCAGCCTTCTGGCCGGTCACCTGGTACTTGCCCTTCTCCACCTTGCCGGTCTCCGGGTTCACGTAGGGTTTCACGGTCTGCTTCTCAGCCATGGCCTCGTTGAACTTGGCCTTCTCCTCCGGGGAGAGGTCCTTGGCAATCTCGGCCTCGCCCTGCTCGTCCTCGAAGGGGGTGAGCGTGGCAGTGATGAAGCCCACGTCAATCATCTTGCCCGTGGTATCCACCTTGCCGGTCTGCTGGTTCACGGAGACGACCTGCTTGTACGCCTGGGAGATGACCATGCCGTTGTCCGGGATATTGGCGATGAGGGCGCCGAAGGCAATCGGCACCAGCAGCAGCGGTTCAAACTGCTTCACCACGCCAAAGAACAGCAGCACCAGCACCACGCCCCACATCACGTACATCTGCCAGGTCATCTGGGAGATGCCCATGCCGTTGATGAAATCAACGAAGGAATTGATGAGTTCTTGCATATCTTGGAATAGGTTTGGGAATACCCCTGCGCAGCGGCGCAGGGCCGGCATGCCGGGTTAACCAAGGTAGGCAAGGGGCTGGCCCTCGGCCACGGTGTCGCCGGGAGCCACGGCGAAGGTCACGGTGCCGTCGGCCTCGGCGTAGATGTCCGTGTTCATCTTCATGGCCTCCAGGGTCATAATCTTGTCACCGTTCTTCACGGCGGTGCCGGCGGGCACATCCAGGGAGACCACCTTGCCGGAGAGCGGGCTGGGAACGGGCGTGCCGGCAGCAGCGGCGGGAGCCGGAGCGGGGGCGGGAGCGGCCACAGGGGCTGCAGCGGGGGCGGGCCCGGGGGCGGGAGCTGGCAAGGGAGCCGGGTCGGCTGCCAGGGGGG
>JAUNQN010000018.1 GCA_030536145.1 Akkermansia sp. | reverse complement strand
CACGGAAAGTCCGTGTCTTGGAAAACTGCCTCGCCCGGCTGTCAGACTCTCGGCTCGTTTCAGCCGCCCGTCTTTCTTTCGGGCTACCCCGTAGCGGGGTGTGAGGTCAGTATACACGAACGCTGCCCGAACGTCAAGCTCATTTTTGAAAAAAGTTGCAGAAAAAATGAGAGCATAACCCACAACCCCTTGCATAATCAAGGGTTTACAACGCAAAGAAATTTCCGTCCCCTGGCGGAAACGTGAGCTGTATGGGAGGCACCATGCCCTGTAGCACGCACCGCACGCGCGCATAGGAAAAGGCACCAGAGATACCGATTAGCTGCATAATAGCAACTACTTGCAGGAAATCAAGCAGAAAATTCCGGCAAGGCGCACTAAAAACACGGCGGCCCGGACACGCATGCGTCCGGGCCGCAAAAAGGCTGGGCGGGAGGTTACAGCTCCCCGCGTGCCCGGAGGTCTGCTGTGATGGCCTGCATGATGGACTCCTCCGGGCGGAAGTTGGCATCATGGTGGGAAGAGCGGATAAGCGGGCCGCTGGCCACGTGGGTGAAGCCCTTGGAGAGGGCGATGTCGCGCAGCTCGTCAAACACCTCCGGGCGCACATAGTCGATTACCGGCAGGTGGCGGGGCGAGGGGCGGAGATACTGGCCCATGGTGAGGACGGTGACGCCGTGTTCCCGCAGGTCATCCATGGTCTGCAGGATTTCGTTCCGCGTCTCCCCCAGGCCGAGCATGATACCGCTCTTGGTGACAACCATGCCCGGGGCCATCTGCAGGGCGCGCTGCAGCACCTGCAAGGAGAGGCGGTACTTGGCGCGGAAACGCACGATGGGAGAAAGGCGCTCCACGGTCTCCAAGTTATGGTTGAAGATATGCGGGCGGGCATCCATGACCGCGGCTAGGGCATCCGTGTTGCCGTTGAAATCAGAGGTAAGCACCTCAATCACCGTCTGCGGGCTGGCCTTGCGCACGGCGCGGATGGTGGCGGCCACGTGGGCGGCGGCGCCGTCCTTCAGGTCGTCGCGGGTCACCATGGTGATAACGGTGTGGGTCAGGTTCATGTTGGCCACGGTATCCGCCACCTTCTGCGGCTCCTCCGGGTCCAGGGGCTTGGGCTTGGCGGTGCGCGTGGCGCAGAAACCGCAGGCGCGGGTGCAAACCTCGCCGCAGAGCATGAAGGTGGCTGTGCCGGAACTCCAGCATTCCCCGCGGTTGGGGCACATGGCCTCCTCACACACGGTGACCAGGGAATTGCCCTCCACCATGCGGCGGATGTTGTTGAACACCTTGCCCTTGGGCAACTTGACCTTCAGCCACGAGGGCTTGTGCGCGCTATCCTCAATCATGCTGCCTGTATGTATAGCAGAACGCGGCGTGGAAATCAACCTAAAATCAGGGCACGGCCACCCAGATGGGGGAATCCCGGTTGTAGTCCAGGTACTCGCTGGAGGACTTGATGTACCGCGCGGGTATCACCTTCTGCAGCTCCTCCCGGGAGGGCTCTGCAAAATTGGTACGGAAAAGGTCCGGCTTGGCCGGGAAAGCCTTGCCGTCCGTCACGTCCTGGATGCAGAGGAAGAAACCGAAGGCACCGCCGAAATCCCCCACGAGAATCTCGATGGGGTAGGCCTTGCCCTCCTCCACCTTGAATTCCGTGCCGCAGGTCAGGCCGCCCACCTCACGGTTGTAGGTGGGGATGGAGGGGTACGGGGCGAACTCGTACCCCGGGTGGCGCTTCTGCTTGCCGTCGCGTATGGCCTGCTTGTAGGCGCGGCCCTCGGCGGTGACCTCGGATGCCTGGATCTTGCCCTCCGGCGCGCCGGAAGGGATGCGGTAACCGGCCTCCAGCACCAGCTTGCCGTCAAAGCGGATGAGCATCGTCTCATCACACACGGCCATAAAACGGAAGGTGCCACTCTTGGGGGCCTTCACCTTGCCGCGGTACACGGCGCACCAGTTGGCGGGCTGCACGCGGTCCTGACATTGGAAGGCCAGCGGCGCGTACTCCGACATGACCTGCGGGGTGTAGAAGCTGGAGATGTACAGCTTGGTGGGGGACTGGTAGTACTTGGCCAGCACGGCGGGGTTCCAGGATTTCATGAAATCGTTGATAATCTCCATGCATTTCATGGTACCGCCCTGCCCCACGCCGATTCCCGTGGGGGAACCCTGGCGGGTCTGCTTGAAATCATAGAATGTGCCCTCCAGGGCAGAGCCGCCGCCACCCTTGCCATCCCCCAGGCCGGTGCCGCCCACGCCCAGCCCCTCGCCCAGGCCGCCCACGCCCATACCCACGCCAAGCTCCATGCCCACGCCGTCGGACACGTCTGCCACGGGCACCTCCACCTGCGCCATCTGCACCGGGGCGGCGCCCACAGCCACAATGACGGAGGGGGCCACCTCCTGCGCGGGAGACGCGGGCTTGGAGGTAAGGTCCGCCGTGACAGGCATGTCACTGGGCGGGGCCTGCTCCTCTGCCGGCGGCACGTAGGTCAGGAACTCCGGCTCTGCGGGACCGGCTATCAGGACAACCGTGAAATACAGGATGACGCCGCCCAGCAGGATCAGGAGCACCCCCGCCAGGGTGGAGGACAACTTGTTGCGGAAAGCGGTGCGGCGGAGCTGCGCCACCGCGCTGTCTGTCATTTGGATATGCAAGGCCATGGTAACATTCGGGGTTCTTCAAGCACCTCCCTTCATAGCACAGGCACCCACTGTTAGCGAGAAGATATTTCACGCAACCGGCTAACAGTTGGCAAGTTGGGCAAAAAGCCGCCCCTGCGCGGCACATCGGCGCGCAGGGGCGGCGGGAAAAACCGGGCGGCGGGTCAGGCCATGTTGTCCAGGTACCACTTGTAGAGGCGGGGAACGCCCTGCTCAATCTCCACGCTGTGGTTCCAGCCCAGGGAGTGGAGCTTGGATACATCCGTGAGCTTGCGCATGGTGCCGTCCGGCTTGGTGGAATCAAAGGCCAGCTCACCGCCGAACTGCACGGCATCCTTCACCAGGCGGGCCAGTTGGCCGATGGAGAGCTCCTTTCCGGTGCCGATGTTGACGTGGCAGTTGCGCACCTCTGCGGAATCCCCGCGAAGGTCCGCAAAATCCACCTTGTTCATGATATGGATGCAGGCATCCGCCATGTCCTCGCTCCACAGGAACTCCCGCAGGGGCGTGCCGGTGCCCCACAGCTCCAGGCGGTCTGCATGGATACCGAACTCCGCCAGGCGGGCAGAGATGGCCGGCAGGGAATCCTGTGCGGAGACGCCCGGCACGGGCAGCGCGGCCAGGTCACGGCGCAGGGCGGCCTCGTCCCCCGTGTGCAGGCACTTGGCCAGGTGCATCTTGCGGAGCATGGCGGGCAGCACGTGGCTGTTCACCAGGTCAAAGTTGTCGTAAGGCCCGTACAGGTTGGTGGGCATCACGGCTATGTAGTTGGTGCCGTACTGCAGGTTGAAACTCTCACACATGCGCAGGCCGGCTATCTTGGCCAGGGCGTACGGCTCGTTGGTGTACTCCAGCGGGGCGGTGAGCAGCACATCCTCCTTCATGGGCTGGGGCGCCTCCCGCGGGTAGATGCAGGTGCTGCCCAGGAACAGCAGCTTCTTCACCCCGTGGCGGAAACTCTCACCGATAACGTTCTGCTGGATCTGCAGGTTCTTGTAGATGAAATCCGCGCGGTAGCGGTTGTTTGCCATGATACCGCCCACATGGGCGGCGGCCAGGATAACGTACTGCGGCTGCTCCGCATCAAAGAACGCGCGCACGGCGGCGGCATCCTCCAGGTCCAGCTCCGCATGGGTGCGGCCCACCACATTGGTGTACCCGCGGCCCTGCAGGTTGCGCCAAATGGCGGAACCCACCAGGCCGCGGTGCCCGGCCACGTAGATTTTCTCATGCGTGTCCATCATCTATCAGGCGCGGTGGATTTGTTTCACGTACTCCATGTCATGCTGCACCATAATGCGCACCAGCTCCGGCAGCGGGGTCTTCTGCGGGTTCCAGCCCAGCTTGGTGCGTGCCTTGGTGGGGTCTCCCAGCAGCTGCTCCACCTCTGCCGGGCGGAAATACTTGGGATCCACCTCCACCAGCACGCGCCCGGTAGCGGTGTCGATGCCCTTCTCGTCCACGCCCTCGCCCTCCCAGCGCAGCTCAATGCCCGCCTCATGGAACGCCATGGTGCAGAACTCCCGCACGGTGTGCATCTCACCGCTGGCAATCACGTAGTCGTCCGGCTCGTCTTGCTGCATAATGAGCCACATGCACTCCACGTAGTCCTTGGCATAGCCCCAGTCGCGGCGGGCATCCATGTTGCCCATGTAGAGCTTGTCCTGCAGGCCCTGGGCAATACGGGCGGCGGCCAGGGTAATCTTGCGGGTCACAAAGTTCTCGCCTCGGCGCTCACTCTCATGGTTGAAGAGGATGCCGTTCACGGCAAACATGCCGTAGGACTCGCGGTAGTTCTTGGTAATCCAGAAACCGTACTGCTTGGCCACGCCGTACGGGGAGCGCGGGTAGAAGGGGGTGGTCTCCTTCTGCGGCACCTCCTGCACCAGGCCGAACAGCTCCGAGGTGGAGGCCTGGTAGATGCGGCAGGTCTTCTCCATGCCCAGGATGCGCACGGCCTCCAGGATGCGGAGCGTGCCCACGGCATCCGTATCGGCGGTGTACTCCGGCACATCGAAACTGACCTTCACATGGCTCTGGGCGGCCAGGTTGTATATCTCCGTGGGCTGGATCTGCTGCAGGATGCGGATGAGGGAGCTGGAGTCCGTCATATCCCCGTAGTGCAGGTTCACCTGGCGGCTCTGCTTCTGGTCGCGCACCCACTCCGTGAGGTACAGGTGCTCGATACGCTGGGTGTTGAAGGACGAGGAACGGCGCAGCAGGCCGTGCACCTCATAGCCCTTTTCAATCAGGAACTCCGCCAGGAAAGAACCGTCCTGGCCCGTAATGCCGGTAATCAATGCTACTTTTCTCATACGCAAAGGAAGGTGTAATGACAATCCCCACTATAGCACAAAAAAGCACCGGGTCAAGACCGCGGAGCGCCTAACACTGTCATCCCACGCGGAAAAGCGCGGCTGCGGCATGTGTTTGCTTGCCACGCCCGCCCCCGGGTGGTATGATACGGGGGTGAACATGACAGCTTTCATCCATTTCCTGGCACAATTTGAATACATACTCACGGACTACTCCAACGGCGTGGGCGCGGAGAACGGCCTCTTCTTTGGCGGGGCGGGCGGTGCCCTGGGCGGCACGGCCACGCTGCTGGGGCTGGGCCTGCTGGTGGTGGCCAGCCTCATCGGCGCCGTGGTGCAGGCCCGCCTGAAGTCCGTGATAGAGAAATACTCCGCCGTGGAAACGCGTCTCACCGGTGCGGAGACCGCGCGCCGCATGCTGGAACAGAACGGCATCCATGACGTGAAGGTCATCAGCGTGAAAGGCCGGCTCACAGACCACTACAACCCCGCGGACAAGACGGTGAACCTTTCAGAGACAGTGTACGCCTGCAACAGCATAGCCGCCATGGCCGTGGCCGCGCACGAGTGCGGCCACGCCGTGCAGCACGCCACCGCGTACCCCTGGCTGGGGCTGCGCTCCAGCCTGGTACCCGTGGTGAACATCGGCTCCCGCCTGGGGCAGCTGGTACTCATGGCCGGGCTGGCCATGCTGGCCCTGGGAACCGGCCCCACCGTGGCGTGGATCGGCCTGGCGCTCTTTGCCGGCACCACGGTCTTTGCCCTGGTTACCCTGCCGGTGGAATTCAACGCATCCGCCCGCGCCCTGGCCTGGCTGGAGCGCAACGACGCCGTGAACAGCGCCCTGCACGATGACGCCCGCACGGCGCTCAGGTGGGCGGCCATGACCTATGTGGCCGGCGCGCTCTCCTCACTGGCCATGCTGCTGTACTACGCAGCCATCATCCTCTCCCGCACCAGCCGCAGGGACTAAACCGCCACCACCCCATGCCCCACAGGAAACAGACAGAAGACGAGCAGGCCCTGGCCGCCCTGCGCGGCCGCGAGCGGGAACTGGAGGCGGAGCTTACCGCCCTGCGCAGCCAGATAGCGGGCCTCTCCGCCCAGGTGAAGGCGGAGGAAGCCGCTTGGGACAAGCCCCTGGCCATATCCGCCCCGCCCAACACCGCAGAGCCGCAGAAAACCAAGACCGTACACCCGGCAGCCTACCTGCAGCCCCTGCCCCCCTACCATCCCCTGCGCGTGAAATGGGACCTGGGCTCCGGCCTGGAATCCCGCCGCCCGAAAGCCGTCAGCCGCGCAGAATCCCCCACGCACGCCCTGCTCCACCTCTCCGGCCGCATGCACAACGGCCAGCCCTGGGATATCCATATCCCCTTCTCTGAAATTGCCAAGGAGGACGGCGTGGTCATTGGCCGTGAGCGCAGTGAATCCCAAATCCTGCTGGACGACGCCTGCGTTTCCCGTATGCACGTGCGCCTGGAGCTCACGGACGACGGCCTGGTCATCACGGACCTGGGCTCCACCAACGGCACCATGATCAACGAGAAAGCCCTGCAGACGGGCGACTTCCGCACCCCCCTGCGCCACGGCGACGTGCTCACCGTGGGCACCATCCCCCTGCTCACGGAAATCATACGCTGAACACCGCCCGCGCGGAAAAGGCTTGAAAAGCGGGGGCAAAACCGCTAGACTTGCCCCCGCACCCCGCATTATTCCCCCGTATGGCAGAACCCGGCACGCTCAGCCCCATGATGGACCAGTACCTGCGCATGAAGCAGACACTGCCGGAGGACGTGTGGCTGTTCTTCCGCGTGGGGGATTTCTATGAGATGTTCTTCGAGGACGCGCAGGAGTGCTCCGCCGCCCTGGGGCTCACGCTGACCAAGCGGCAGACCATTCCCATGTGCGGTGTGCCGTTCCATGCGGCAGAGGGCTACATCGGCCAGATTGTGAAGCTGGGCAAGCGCGTGGCCATAGCGGACCAGATGACGGACCCCGTGCCCGGCAAGCTGGTGGAGCGTGAGATTACGCGCATTGTCTCCGCCGGCACGCTGGCGGACCTTTCCCTGCTGGAGGAGGGGGAGCACAACTACATAGCCGCCTGCTACCGTGAGAAAAACGCCTGGGGCCTGGCCTGCGCAGACCACACCACGGGTGAGTTCACCGTGGCAGACTACCCCAGCCGGGATGCGCTGGCGGACGAGCTGGCCCGCATACGCCCCAGCGAGCTGCTGGTGAGCGACGAGCAGCGCGACGAGTTCTCCGGCCTGCCCGTCACCCAGTACTACGACGGCTACACCTTCCTGCCCGGCGTGGCCGTGCCGTTCCTGGAGAGCCATTTCCGCGTGCATTCCCTGCAGGGGTTCGGCTGCGCCCACCTGTGCGCCGCCCTGGGGGCAGCCGCCGCC
The DNA here is from genome assembly GCA_030536145.1 of Akkermansia sp. Lineage (GTDB taxonomy): Bacteria > Verrucomicrobiota > Verrucomicrobiia > Verrucomicrobiales > Akkermansiaceae > Akkermansia. The sequence continues at coordinate 42,687 of JAUNQN010000018.1, read as the reverse complement.
ATCCTGCACTACCTGAAACACCAGCTGCGCCGCCATACGGACCACCTGCGCAAGCTCTCCCTACGCGCCACGGAAAACGCCGTACTCATCGATTCCGCCAGCCGCCGCAACCTGGACCTGGTGGAGGCGCGCGGCGGCGTGAAAAACACCCTGCTGGGCGCGCTGGACGGCACCTCCACCCCCATGGGCGCACGCAAGCTCCGGGACTGGATACTGCACCCCATCTGCGATATGCCGGAGCTGCTGCGCCGCCAGGACATCATCGGCGGTTTCCTGCAAGAACCCTTCCTGATGAGCAAGCTGCGCAGCTCCCTGAAAGGCGTGCGGGACACGGAGCGCCTGGTATCCAGGCTCTCCCAGGGAGCGGGCAATGCGCGTGACCTGCTGGCGCTGGGAACCTCCCTGCAGCACCTGCCGGACATTTGCGAGGACCTGGCCGCCCTGGCGGCAAGCGCCCCGCCCTTTGCCGGCATGCCGGACCGGGTGGGCAGCTTTGCAGAGCTCACGGACCTGCTGGTAACCGCCGTGGTGGATGAACCGCCCGTCACCATCAAGGAGGGCGGCATGATACGCGACGGGTACGACGCCCGGCTGGACGAGCTGCGCTCCGCCTCCCGAGACGGCAAGAACTGGCTGGCGGAGCTGGAGGCGCGCGAGCGCGAGGCCACCGGCATCGACTCCCTGAAAATCCGCTTCAACAACGTCTTCGGCTACTATATAGAGGTGACCAAGGCCAACTACGCCAAGGTGCCGCAGGACCGCTACGTGCGCAAGCAGACCCTGGCCAACGCCGAGCGCTTTGTGACAGAGGAGCTCAAGAAGATGGAGGGCACCATCCTGGGGGCGGACGAACGCGCGCGCCAGCTGGAGTATGAGCTGTTCTGCACCCTGCGCACCAGGGTGGGGGAATACATAGACCGCATCCAGGCCACCAGCGACACGCTGGCGGAGATAGACGTGCTGCTCTCCCTGGCGGAGAAGGCGCAGCTGCACCGCTACTGCCGCCCGCAGCTGGACATGAGCCGTGACCTGCTCATCTCCAACGGCCGCCACCCCGTCATCGAGCAGGTGCTCACGGATACCTCCTTTGTGCCGAATGATACGGAGATGGATGGCGCCGCCAACCGCGTGCTCATCCTCACCGGGCCGAACATGGCCGGCAAGAGCACCTACATCCGCCAGGTGGCACTCATCACCCTCATGGCCCAAATCGGCTCCTACGTGCCGGCGGATTCCGCCCGCATCGGCCTGGTGGACCGCATCTTCTGCCGCGTGGGCGCCAGCGACGACATCGCCCAGGGCCAGTCCACCTTCATGGTGGAGATGAGCGAGACCGCCCTCATCCTCAACAACGCCGGAAACCGCTCCCTGGTCATCTTGGACGAGATAGGCCGCGGCACCGCCACCTTCGACGGCCTCTCCATCGCCTGGGCCGTGGCGGAGCACCTGCACGACGTCATCGGCGCGCGCACGCTCTTTGCCACCCACTACCATGAGATGGTGGACCTGGAGCACACCCACCCCGCCGTGAGCAACTGGCACGTGGAGGTGCGGGAGTGGAAGGACGAAATCGTGTTCCTGCGCAAGGTGCTCCCCGGCCCGGCAGACAAGTCCTACGGCATCCAGGTGGCCCGCCTGGCCGGCCTGCCCGCCCCCATCATAGACCGCGCCAAGCAGATACTGACCCACCTGGAGCTTACCGCCGCCGCGCGGGAGCCCAAGGCCGCCCGCCGCAAGAAGGCCAGGGAAACCGGCATGCCCGCCCCGGAAACAGACGGGCAGATGGACATGTTTGCCATGCTGGACAGCGGCATGGACGCCTGATTCCGCCACCTCCGCGCAAGAAATTCCACCCCGCCCGGAAAAATGGGCTTGACACCGCCGCCCGCTTCTGTACAATGTGAGTATCTTCCGACCATGAAAACTTTTTCCATCATCACACTCTCCCTTGCGGCCGCTTTCGCTGTGCAGGCCGCCCCGGCCATTGATGCCAAGGACATCTCCGAGGACACCCTGAAGGAAATCGCCAGCGACCGCCAGAAGGCCAGCATCGACCAGTACAACAAGGCCAAGGAAAAGGCCGAGAAGGCCCGCGAGGAGGCCATCAAGGAGGCCAAGGAAATCACCGTGAGCAACGACAAGGGCATGAAGAAGACCATCCAGCGCCGCCACCTGAACACCATGCTGCCCCCGTGCGAGCGTGAGGAGGAGGAGCCCCGCGAGCCCGGCGACTACACCATCCGCTACTAACCTGCGGCGTGTGGCCGGGCCTTTGTGCCGTACCACCTTTCACCCTGGCGCGACCAGCCCCGCTGGCCGCGCCTTTCCTGCTGCCGCAGCCGCAGCATTTTTGGCTTGCCAATACCGGGAGCTGTGAGATAATAGCACGCGTAATCCCATGACGGACGATAACGACCAATTTTACAAGGAACCCACCCGGAAGGAGTGGGCCGGGTTCTGGACGCTGGTGGCGGTACAGGCGCAGAACGCGTTCAACGAGAAAGCGGTGCAGTTCCTGCTGATACCCCTGGGCGTGTGGCTCTGGGGCGCACAGGGCAGTACCCTGGAATACACCCTGGGTGCCATCTTCGTGCTGCCGTACATCCTCTTCTCCCCCCTGGTGGGCTGGCTGGCGGATTGTTTCTGCAAGACCCGCATCATCCAGGTGATGAGCCTACTGCAGATATTCGTGATGAGCTGCATGCTGTTCTGCTTCTACCAGCATGACATGAACGCCGCCATCATCTGGTTTGCCGTGTTTGCCACGCAGGCCACCATCCTCTCCCCCGCCAAGAAAGGCATCGTGAAGGACCTGCTGGGCTCACGCTACATCACCTTCGGCTCCGGCATCATTGAAATGAGCATGGTCTTTGTGCTGCTGGCGGCGCAAATCGGCGTGTTCTTCTGGTTCAGCTACCTGCTGGACAGCTACTCCGCCCTGCCGAACGGCGAGGAGGAAGCCGGCTGGAGCGCGGTGAAACTGCCCACTTGGGTGTTCCTGAGCCTGGCAGGCGTGGTATCCGCCGCCTCCTTCATGCTGCCGCGGTATGCGCCCTGCCCGCCCCGCCGGTTCAGCTGGAGCCTGCTGTGGGAGCACTTTGCCCAGGTGAAATACCTGTGGCGGGACCGCAACCTGCGCCTGAGCGAGATGGGCATCTGCTACTTCTGGTGCCTGGCCGGCTCCCTGTTCCTCATCATCATCCAGATTGCCAAGGACATGCAGGCTGCGGACCCCACCGTGAACTTCAGCCTGGAGTGCGGCATCCTCATGGCCTGGCTCACGGGCGGCGTGGTGACCGGCGGCGTGACCGCCGCCCAGCTCTGCAAGGGCAAGAACGAGCTGGGGCTCATCCCCCTGGGTGCCATCGGCATCACCGTCTGCACCATGCTGCTCACCATCTTTGAGGTGAACACCCTCACCAGCAATATCCTGCTGGCGCTCACCGGTGCCTTCGGCGCCGTGTACCTCACCCCGCTGAACGCGTTCCTGCAGGATAACTGCGACCCCAACAACCGCGGCAACATCATCGCCGCCGGCAACCTCATCGACAACCTGATGGGCCTGGTGGCCGTGGGGCTCATGTGGCTGCTGCACGAGTGCGGCTCCTCCCCGCAGGGGCAGTTCTTTGTGCTGTACGCCATGAGCGTGCTCATCCTGGTGTCCTCCCTGCGCCTGATTCCGCAGGAATTCATCCGCATGCTGGGCATCTGGTTCATGCGCCTCTTCTACCGCCCCCGCGCCGTGAACACGGACCGCATACCAGAGCGCGGCGGCGCCCTGCTGGTGGTGAACCACGTCACCTATGCGGATGCGCTCTTCCTCACCATGGTCAGCAAACGCCCCATCCGCTTCATCGTGGAGGAATCCTTCACGGAGAAACGCCTGCTGGGCTGGGTGCTGGAAATCTTCAACTCCCTGCCCATCTCCAGCAAGAACCCGCGCAAGGCTATCCAGGAGACGGAAAAGGGCCTGCAGGCCGGGGACCTCATCTGCCTCTTCCCGGAGGGGCAGCTCACCCGCCACGGCTGCATCACCCCCATCCGCAGGGGCGTGGAGATGATTGCCCGCCGCGCCTCCGCCCCGGTCATCCCCATCTATATGGACGGCCTGTGGGGCAGCATCTTCTCCTACTTCAGAAACCGCTTCTTCACCAAGCTGCCCGGCCGCATGCCCTTTGCCTACACCGTGGCCGTGGGAGAACCCTTCAGCCCGGAGAACTTCTCCGGTGAGCAGGTCATGCGCTCCTTCCGCGCCCTCTCCGCCCAGTGCCTGGAGAACACCGACAGCAGCAGCCGCGACGGCCTTATCCGCCGCCTGGAAAGCATGGGCAACTCCCCGCTGGTGTACGCCCCCGGCGGCAGTTTCCTGACCGGGCTGCAGGTGGCCGGCGCCCTGGTGAGCCGCCAGGCGGGGGAGAACTGGCACCCCCTGCTCACTACCTGGGTCAAGCTGCTGCTCAGCGCCACGGAGGACCTGCTCTCCCTGCACCGCCACTGGATGAACGTGTACCAGGTGCGCCGCGTGAACGCGCTGAAGGAGGGCAACCACCACCTGCTCACCACCATAGGCCACGGGGAGCCCCAGGAGCTGGTGCTGGGCGTGCTCTGGCCCATCTTCACCCGCACGCCCGTGCACATCATCGAGGAACCGCAGGAGATGCTGGACAACGTCATCTCCCAGATTGTGGGCAGCACCCACATGCGCTCCATCCTCCTGAAATCCATCCCCCCGCGCCAGATTCCCTTCTTTGATTTCAGCGGAGCCTCCGCCATCGCCACGCCCAACATGCGCTGGCGCCCCTGCCTGGCAAACGGCTCCCACACCATCTTGGCCATGAGCATGTGCAAGAGCGTCTTCAAGCTCGGCGACGGCACCAGCCAGCTCGGCGCGCGCCCGCGCACCCGCGGCATCCTGCTCCCCGGTTTCAGCGTGGCGGGCTCCCGCCAGGAGGGCAACCTCACCATCGACGGGCCCAGCATGCTCCGCCCCTTCACCGTGCCGGACAACCTGTACCTGGACGAGTGCGGATTCCTGGCGGAGCTTTCCTGACCGCCCCCCGCACACGCATGCTTCCGCAGCTCCCGGAGCCCCGCACGGCAGGACTCCGGGAGTTTTTTTTGCTTTTTTGCAAAAAAACAGGCAGGCGGGGCAGCGGGGCGCTTAAAGGCAGGTGTAAGACAAACCACTTATGAAAGCGAGCCATCTCATACTCCTGGCCTTCACCGCCCTGCCCCTGGCGGCGGTGGAGGAAGCCTACGGCAACACCCATTCCTTCTGCTGCATGCAGCGCGGCATGAGCAGCGCGCAGATGGAGCAGACGGATGCCGATGCGGCCCTGCGCCTGCTCTGTGCCCCCGGCGGGTTCAGCTTCAACGGCGAGGTACTGCCCGCCACCATGGAGCGGCTCCGGCAAATCTGGAACTCCGGCCGGGGATACGGAGACCGCCTGGAGGCCCTGCACGCCCTGCGCATGCTGCTCAACGACACCACATTCCTGCACCGCCGCGCCAAGGGCACGGGCCTGCGCCGCTGGCGCTACACCTGGGGGAAGGACCTGCCCCTGGCCGTGGATGCCGCCATGGACTACATCGACGCCCGCCGCAGCGGGGATATCCCCGCACCGGGGGAGGTGGGCACGCGTCTCCGCAGCCTTGCCGCAGACCTCTCGCCGGACATGCTCGGCTTTGTTCCCCGCAGTATCCTAGCCGCAGACCCCGCCGCCACGGCATGGATGCCCCTGTGGGATGACAAGGCTTCCCACAGGGGCATCCATGCCGGACACCACCACCATCTCCCGGGGCACAAGCCAGCCCGTGCTGGCCATGTGCATCGGCTCAGGCCTGTTTGACCACGCGCTGCTGCTGCTCAAGTACGGGGCCAGGGCAGATGTGGCGGATGCCGCCGGGCGCCCCCTGCCCTACACGCTGGCAGAGCAATCCGCCCTGCCCGCCAACGCCGGAATGCAGGACAAGATTCTGCAGGTGGCGGATGCCCTGCTCAAGAACGGTGCAAGCGCCACCCAGGCCGCACCCGGCCTGCCCCCGCTCAAGCAGTGGGCTGCGGAAACCGCCGACGGCAAGCCCCGCGCCTCCCGCGAGTTCCGCGCCTGGCTGGAAGGCAAGTAGCCAAGCCCCGCCCCCGGGCAGGGGGCGGGAATAAAAATGGGCTGTGTCATCAGCAGCGGGCCGCGGCCCGCTGCTTCCCATATACCCCACCCCACCGAACGGTGGGGTGACTCAAGCCACGGCGCGGCCTGTCTCGGCGTATCGTAGAGGAGCCGGACAGCCCGTGGGTCACCCGGCATGCCTACCAAAATAACGACGCGAAAACGACAGAAAAAGGGCCATGCGGCGTGCGCACGGCCCTTTCCAAGAGGTTCTGGGGAACGAATCAGCGCTTGCTGAACTGGAAGCGCTTGCGGGCGCCCGGACGACCAGCCTTCTTGCGCTCCTTCATGCGGGAGTCACGGGTCAGCAGACCCTGCTCACGCAGCTGGGCGCGGTACTCCTCGTTGATCATCACGAGGCTGCGGGCAACGGCAAGGCTGATAGCACCAGTCTGGCCGTGGATACCGCCACCATTGCAGACGACGCGCACGTCGTACTTCTTCATGGTGTTGGTGGCGTAGAAGGGCTGCAGCACCACATTCTGGAGGGCATCCGTGGGAAGATACTCCTCAAAGCTGCGGCGGTTGATGGTGATCTTGCCGGACTTGCCTTCCTCCACGGGGGTGAGCCAAGCGTGGGCAATAGCCTCCTTGCGGCGACCGGTAGCGTTATACGGGGTATTAGACATGGTTGAAATGGGTTAGGCGATGGTTACAACTTCCGGATTCTGGGCGGTGTGGGGATGCTCGGCACCCGTGTACACCTTGAGACGGACGGCCTGGGCGCGGCCCTGGCGGGTGTGCGGCACCATACCGAGGATGGCGTGTTCCAGAATGAGTTCGGGGTGGGTCTTGCGCAGCTTGGCGGGGGTGGTCACCTTCTGGTTGCCCACGTAGCCCGTGTAGCGGGTGTAGATCTTGGTGCGCTCCTTCGTGCCGCTAAGGACCACCTTCTCGGCGTTGACCACAATCACGTAGTCGCCGCAGTCCACATGCGGGGTGAAAATTGTCTTGCACTTACCGCGCAGCAGGTTGGCTGCCTCCACGGCAACCTGACCGAGCACCTTGTCGGCGGCGTCGATCACATACCACTTGCGCTCGATTTCCTGAGGCTTTGCAGAGTACGTCTTCATATTTTCTCTAGTCTGATTTTCCGGTTTTGGCTTTCGCCATCGAACCTCTTGATGTTCGGGGGCGCATACTCTACCATCTCCCACCCCTTTTGTCAACCGCATTTTGCCATTTGCCCCAACTTTTTTTCCTTTTTGCCCCGCAGGGGGTGAATTTTGGCTTGCCAATCCGCCCCTTACGCATTACACTACGCGCGTCCGGCGCGCGCCGGCGCTTTCAATCATTCCTATCTATAATGGCAAATCCCCCGAACAACCGCGGTGGCCGCCCCCAGGGCCGCCCCAACAACGCCCAGCGGAACAACAACCGCCCCGCCCCCTCCTCCACCCCCAAGCCCAAGGTCAGCGATGACGGCGAGGGCGAGATTGAGCTGGAGGGTGTCATCTCCGCCGTGCTTGCCGGCACCATGTTCCGCGTGAAGGTGGCCAACGGGCACGAGTTCCTGGCCCACATCTCCGGCAAGATGCGCAAGCGTTTCATCCGCCTGGTAGTGGGAGACCGCGTCAAGATTGAGGTTTCCCCGTACGACATGACCAAGGCCCGCATCACCTTCCGCCTGGGTTAAGTCACTCTCCGGCAAACATTTACCACTCTCCCAAAGGCAGCCTACCCGGCTGCCTTTTTTGCCCCCTGCCAAGTTTTTTTGCAAAAACGCAAAAAAAGGCTTGCAATGCGGCGCAGAACATGGTTTAATTGCGGCGCACCAATCCAACAGGATGAAGCACCACAAATGCGCACGTGGCGGAATTGGTAGACGCGCTAGTTTCAGGTTCTAGTGAGTAACATCGTGGAAGTTCGAGTCTTCTCGTGCGTATAGAAAGAGCATCAGGCCCCGCCTGATGCTCTTTTCCTTTCCCTCCCCCGCGCCGCAGGGATTGTCCACGGTGGTACTGCCCTGCCGGGCACCCCGCCTGCGGCGGGGTGGTTTCCTGCATTACCGCTCCACCCATCACCCCATCACCCGCAGTATGACAATTTGTTTTCAAAATAAGGCTTGCATCCCGCCCCGGAATATGGTTTAATGTCCTCGCACCAATCCGACAGGATTAAGCACCACAAATGCGCACGTGGCGGAATTGGTAGACGCGCTAGTTTCAGGTTCTAGTGAGTAACATCGTGGAAGTTCGAGTCTTCTCGTGCGTATAGGAAGCGGCCCGGTTCCCTTGGAACCGGGCCGCTTTGTTTCGCTACCGCCACGCACGCTGCGGAAGCCCCCCCATGACCGGCCAAAAGGGTTCTGGGCCCATCCCGGCAAAAGACAAGAAAGCCCCACCCGCCGGGCGGATGGGGCCTGTGACCTTGCACACAAGGGTTATTTACGGCGGCGGCGGGCGCAGAGCCCAGCCAGAGCCAGCAGGGAAAGGGTACCCGTAGCCGGCTCCGGGACGTTGTCATTTGCAGCCTTTGCCAGCATGACGTTCAGCCCTGCCTCCATGTACAGGGTGTTGCCGCTGGTATAGTAGCGGATGCGAGAGGGGGTAACAGCACCGGTGATTCCCTCTGTTAACAAAGTCTCTTCTTCCTCACTCAGGATAAAGGTCGTGCGCTGTGCCAATTGATCCAAAACCGATTCGTTGCCGTATTTCAAGAGGTCGCTCATCATGTTCAGTCCATCCACAAACGCCACCCTGGAAAGGGTGATGGAGAATGTGGTATCAACAGCATCTGCCAAATCCTTCACGTTCGCACTGCGTTCCAAAATCGTCTTGCCCAAGGCAAATACTATTTCATCCGGGTTGAATGTGAGACCGGCATTCAGCATGTCGATGACAGAATAGGTCCCGGACCCCCACCCGTTAACCGTTGCAGAAGCAGCATCCTGCCAGCCCCTCAGGGCGTCATCTATGCTGAACACCAGCTTGCCGCCATTGATTATCAGCTCATCGGCATACGTCTGCAAGCCGGGGGAGTTGCCCACCACCAACGTGCCGCCGTGGTCCAGCACCACCTTGCCAAAGCTGCCGCTGCCTTTCAACACGCCACCGTCCTCGATTTTGCACAGGGTGAATGCCTTTCCATCCTTATTGGCACCGGTACGTACCATTTCCGCCGTACCGCCCTCATTGATAGTAATGTCCCCGGTAGTACCCCCGTTCACAAGGTAGCCGCCACTCATCGTCACCTCTCCCAAAGAGCCGTTGTTGACGACATCTCCATCCAGGATATGCAAACCACCGGGTGCCGCACCTCCTTGAATCTCCAGCGCACCGGCACCGGCCTTGGTCAGCTTCTGTCCGCCACTTATCTGGTCTACTGTCAGCTTGGAACCCTCTGTCACGTTGATTGTGTTCGTACCGCTGCCATTCATGCAGAGCTTCTCGGCAGTATGCTCTCCCTCCACAGTCAGCAGACGGCTTTGCGTTCCGCGGCTTCCATCGAATACTATGTCTTTCACCTCCTGAATGTCGGAGGTGAGCTTGAAGCCCTCGTCATCGACGGCCTGCTTCAGGATGATATTGTTCGTTGCTGTATCAAGCGTGTTAAAGTAGTGGATATCGTTGCCCAGCCTTGAATTCAACACGGTAAAGGAATAGGCCGTATACACGCCCCCGTTCTTAGTCCTTGTCAGCGTTGTGGTTCCTTCTATATCCGTCCCCACGTTGACCTGGACCTTCGTCAGGGTGTTGAGCTGGTAGTCATCTGAATCCGTAATGTAAAAGTTGATGATGCGCCCCAGCGTATCGTTGTAATCCACCCCCCAAAGAGTGACAGAGTGCCCGTTCGTGTAGCCATCGTTGTCCCAGTCGGGAACAGCCCATGTAAGCTCCACGCCATATCCGCTTGTAATGTAGCCGACTAGCGCCTCGCTCATGGAGTGTACATCATTCTTGAAGCTGGATGCCTCAATTTTCTGCAGGTCTGCCCTTTCTACACGCGGATATGACAGGGAGCCGGCATAATAGCCCCCGTTTTCGGGATGCCCGTTGGGGCGCATCAGCCTATCCTCGTATGAGCCGTCCAGCCACCAGTGGATCCCCAGCTCAGTGTGTCCGCCAACGTTCAGCCAAGTATCCCTGTACTGGTTCCAAATGTCATTGAGCTCCGTGGGCGGAGTCCTCTCGGGCACATAGTCCTGCTGTTTCTGCCACCATGCAATCAGGTTGCTGCTGGATGCCGCCCAGCACAGTTCACCATCCGCCCTGTTCCCGGTTCCGCCCTTCGTATCCTTTTCGGCATCGAACCATCCATCTGCCTTTTGAGTCTCCTGGTTCCATACCCCCTGCACCCAGTATGTTCCAGTTTCATACGCAGAAGTGGTGGCCATCAGTGCGGTGGTCAGGGCAAGAAGCGGCAGGGGCTTTTTCATGTAAGTGTTTTCAGTTTGTCTTTCGTTTTTGGGGCGAGTCAAGGCAAGCCTCGGTGTATGCACCATGTATACAGCATTTGGAATGCTGTAGCAAGGCAGAAATACGCAAGTCCTTGTTTTTCTGCACCATTGCAGCTTGCACCCATGCACCGGCTATGGTTCCGGTTAGGAGAGGCGGTTTTTGTATTATGTCGATATACAAACTATTGTGACCTCATGACCGCATACAGCATTTGAAAAGATGAAGGCGCAGGCATGGCAGGCTCGTTTCATATATTTGAATATTTTCACAATTTTCCTTCTCGTGTGCCGAGGGCAATAACGGAGCAGGCCCGGCTTATGGCCGGGCCTGTCCTGCATGCGGATATGAGAGAGGGAACGGCGCCTCACTTCCTGCGGCGGCGAGCCATGAGCCCTGCCAGGGAGAAGAGGGAGAGGGTGCCCGTGGCGGGCTCCGGGACGGTGCCGTTGCCGGACTTGCCGGTGAGGGTGGCAAGGCTGTACTGGCCCTGATTGTCACCCCCGTATGCAGCGGCCCCGGCCTTGAGGAACGTGAGGTTGCCCAAGCGGGTGTTGCCGCCGATGTTGACCCACACGTTCTTGGAGAGGTCGGCCTCGCTTTCCGCCAAGGCCGCGATGGCCTCATCAGAGAGATGGACGTTGATGTTGGCGAGGTTCTGCAGGGAGAGTTCAGAGATATCCTGCCCGGCAGGGGTCAGGGTGAGCACGTTTCCCTCCAGCCCGGCGAAGCCCACTTCCAGGTCCAGGTCTTCCTCTGTACCCACCAAGAAGATGTTGCCCTCGCCGTCCTGCTCCAGCGTGAACCCGTCGGGAGCCTTGAGCAGCTGTTCCCACCCGGCGGTGTTGTCGCGGGCGGAGATGAGCTTGGCCGTATGGTTGCCCAGGGCCTTGACGTAATCCTCGCTCAGGGTGATGGAGAGGTTGGTGGTGTCGTAGTCGCCGTTCACCACCAGCTGGCTGCCCTTGCCGAACACGATTTTCATGGGCTTGGGCGCGGTTGCCTTTTCATCTACCGCCGCAGCCAGTTTCAGCGACGGCATGCCGGCCTGGCGGTTTTCCGGCCCTGTTGCGGGGGCTGGTGCCTCCTGGCCGGCCAGGAACACCTTGCCGTTGAGTTGCAGCGTGTCTGCCGCCACGCTGCCGATGATAGACACGCCATTTTCAGCGGAAACCTCGACGCTGCCCTTGCCGGTGGCGGAAATGTTGCCGTTCATGATGGTGTTCTTACCGAGGTGGACACGGAGGGTCCCCTCTTCAGCGTTCACGATATCGGCGCTGACGATGCCGCCGGTTGCAAAGCTTACATCCATGGAACCGCCGTTCTTGATTTTTGAGACAAAGGAGCCGTTCCAGCGCGACACGTCGTTGGAGAAGGAGCAGGAGATGCGGGCGTTGGTCTCGTCGCGGTCCCAGTTGCCCAGCATCAGGTCTCCGCTGCCGCTCACAATGCCGTTGAAAGCCATGGTCTTGTCTCCATAGAGGGCGCGGAGCTGCAGGCCGGCCTCATCGGAGTCTATGGCACCGTTGGTAAGCGTGATATTGGCGGTGATGGTGACGCTGCCGCCCTCCAGGTCGCCCGTACTGGCACCCTTGAGCTCCACCATGGAGCTCTGCAGGCTCATGTTGTTGATGGACTGGGCGGTCAGGTTCTTGGCGTAGCCGGTGAGCTGCACGGTGCCGCGCCAGTCATCGCCGAGCTTGGCCTTGCCCAGGTTGAAATCGTGCGCCACATAGGTGCCGGTTCCGCTCAGGGTGGCGGTGGAATCATTTTCGCTGCGCAGGCGCTGGCTGTCCAGCACCATGCCGCTGCCGATGCGGATATTGCTATTGGCCTCCATGTCGAAGGAGGTGGCATCTGCGTGGGCACCGCCCGTAAAGAGTTCACCGGACTGGCCGCCGGAAAGGGTGTACTTGTGGTCGTCCTTCACGTCCACCTTTGAGGGGATGGCGAAGGGGTCCAGCAGGAAATCGACGGAGGCGATACGCCATGAGCGGGTGTCGTCGCCTTCCTGGTAGGTCAGGGTGTAGGAGGTGGCAAAGGTATCGCCCACGGGCTCGGGTTCGGCGCCCAGCAGGCCCTTCTGGAGCTTGTAGCCGTTGTCGGAATTGGTGTAGTACAGGTACCTGAGCTCACGGGAGCTCCTGTCGCCGTAGGTGTACACCTCATACCCGATGCCCCATACGGTCAGGGCGTGCGCGGCGCCGGAACCCATGTTCATGATGGACAAGCCCATGGGGGCCCCGTTGGAGATACCCCACTCGAAGGCATCCTCCAGCTTCATCATAGAGTAGAGCGAGCCGGTGAAACCACCGTCCGGGGTGATATCCACCTTGTTGGTCAGCCGGGTGTCAAAGTACGCAGCCGCGGGCCTGGCCGCCAGGTCGGTATCGGTGAGGGTATTGAGCACCTGCCAGATCAGGTAGGGCTGATTGCCGTTGGCCTTGTAGATGTTTTCGTAGATTTCCTCGGCGCTGCTGCCCCACTTGGTCTCCACCCACTGGCCGTTTTCATCCTTATGGGAATCCAGCCAGTAGGCCATCATGTTGGATGCGGCCACGGAAGCGCACATCTGGGAATCATCCGGGCCGTTGAAAGTGACATTGTGCTTGGAGACATCATACCACCCTGATTCCTCGGAGACACCAGGCAAAAAGTATGTCTGGGTTGCGGCATGCGTCAGGGACGGGAGCAGCAGGAGCAGGGAGAGAGCGCGTTTCATGGCGGTATGTATGGACAGGTAGTTCCATCTATACCGCAATCCGCCCTGTCCGACAAGCAAAAAGCGCGCGGAGGGGCAAATTCAATGTGTCAGCGGCACCCGGAGACAGGAAAGGAGGCGGTTCCCAGCCGCGATATGGAGCAAGGCCCCACCGCCCCTGCAAGCATCAGCCCATGCAGTCCTTCCCCGGGCGGGAGACGACCGTGCCCGGGGCGGTGCGGGAGTGGGGCGGGAGCACGCGGCCGGGGAGGATGGTGCAGTTGCAGCCTATGCGGGAGTGGGCACCGATGACGCAGCCCAGCTTGTTGCGCCCGGTATCCTGCAGCTGCCCGGCGTGGGGCATGCGGATAGGCCCGGCATCATGCCGGAAATTGCTGCAGATACAGCCGCCGCCCAGGTTCACGTCCTCCTCCAGGATGGAATCCCCCACATAGCTCAGGTGGGCCACACGGGTACCGCGGCGGATGATACTGCTCTTCACCTCCACCGCATGGCCTATGTAGCAGTCATCCTCCACCAGGGTGGTGCCGCGCAGGTAGGCATGGGGGCCTATGGTGCAGTTCCTGCCGATGGATACGTGCCCCTCTATCACGGTGCCGGGCAGGATGGCGGAGCCCTCCCCCAGGCGCAGGGAACCCAGCACGGAGGCCAGAGGGTGCACGGTGCCCAGAATCTCCGGCTGCTGCGCGGTGAGCGCGGCGGCGGCGGCCTCCAGCTGTTTCCAAGGTTCCATGGTCAGGGCTTGCGGGTGAGTGCGGGGTCTCCCAGGCGCATCTGCAGGGCGGTCTCCTTCAGCAAGTCATACGCGCCCATGGTGCTGCCGGGGGGCTTTTCCATGAACAGGGGAGCGGGGTAGATATGCTTGTACCAGCGGCCCTTGGCATCCTTCTTGTAGCCGGGGAACACCAGGTTGGCATCTGCCTGTTCGCAGTGGCGCCAGGGGCCGCCCACCCAGGCCACGGCATCCGTAACGGCGCAGTAGGGAGCCACGTACACGTTCACCCAGGCGTTCACCTGCGGGGCGCGCTCACGCGGGTGGGAGCGCGCGCGGCGGCTCACGGGGTCCAGGGTCACCACCAGCACGCGGCCCTGGAACGGCTCATCCGCCACATGGCGCAGGGCATCCATCACGGCAGAGCCGCCGTAGCTGTGGCCGATGAGCACGATATCCGCGCGCGGATTAATGCGCATGAAGGCGCGCAGGTCCTTCTGCAGGCGCCAAGTGCTGTGGGCAGGCAGGCAGCCCGTGCCGGAATCCCAGGCATAGAAGGCGCGCAGCTGCCGACCGGGCGCAGGCAGCGGCGGCATGGTCTCGTACAGGCCGCGCACGCGGGTCATGACCTGCTCCGTGAAACCGCCCACAAACACCACGGCCAGGTCTGCCTGCTCAGCAGGCAGGAACTGCTGGTGCCGCCTGCCCAGGAAGGACTGGGCAGGTGCGGGCTCTATGCCGGGCGCAACTTTCTGCGCACAGCCGGGCAGCAGGCACGCCGCCGGAAGCAGGAGGGGCAGGAAACGCTTCATCTGTATACGGGCGGCGCAGCCAGCTCAGGGAACAGGAGCTTGAGCTGCGGATACAGCAGATTGTACAGGGCAGACTCCGTGCGCTCGTCCATCCCCAGGTCGTCCAGCAGCACGCGCTGCTCCACCACACGGGCGCCCAGGCACTGGGCATTGCTGCCGTACAGGTAGAAAAGGCGCTGGGAATTGTCGCCGCGGTTCCCCTCCTCCGCAGAGCGGTACATGGAATCCGGAATCCGGCGCACCTTGGCATCCTTCAGCAGCTTGCGCAGGCCCACACGCTGGGAATCGCTCACCAGGTGCTGCTGCGACGGCTCCTGCAGCCAACCCGGCTCATAGGGGGTCACGGCCAGCTTGGGGGCCTTCAGCGTGGCATTCACGGCGCTCTGGCTCAGGGCGCCGTTCGGCTGGGAGCAGGCGCCCACCACCAGTGCGGCCGCCGCGGCCAAAACTACTCTCAGGGAAGTCTTTTTCATAGCTGCTATTCTATTCCGTACCCTGCCATTATACCCCGCCGCGCGGATTATGCAAGGAGAAACGGGCTTTTTCACGCACCAATTTTGCCTTTCAGCTCCTGCAGCAGCCTGGCGACGGCATCCTGCAGCAGCTCCACCACCTCGTCAAACCCGGAATCCGGGCCGTAGTACGGGTCCGGCACCTCTGCGTAGGCGGAACGGGGGCCAAACCACCTGCTCATGGGCTGCACCTTGGCCGCCTGGGCATCATTCAGCGCCAGGCTCAGGATATCCCCGCGGTTCTCCTCGTCCTGCGGAATGATGAGGTCGAACCGCCCGAAATCCGCGCGGCAGAACTGGCGGCCGCGGTGGCCGTTGTACGGCACCCCGGCGCGTTTCAGCGCGGCCAGCATGCGGCGGTCCGGCTGCTGCCCCACGTGGTAGGCGGCGGTGCCGCAGGAATCACAGCTGATGCGCCCCTGCAGCCCGGCCTGCTCCAGCGCCTGGCAGAATACCATCTCCGCCGCAGGGGAGCGACAAATGTTCCCCAGGCACACAAAGAGCACGCGGTACGGGGCGGGTCCGGAAGATTGGGGTTGACCGGAGGGCTTGCTTCTGGTAAGAAAATCCATGTCAAGGAGCTTACCACAACCAGATGAAGATTGCACGCCTCAAATCTAACCCGGAGATATTCTGCTCCCTGCAGGGGGAAGGCAGCCGCACCGGAACCCCCGCCGTTTTCCTGCGCCTGGCCGGGTGCAACCTGCACTGCGCCTGGTGTGATACCAAGCACTCCTGGGGAAACGCCCTGGAACTGCCGGAGGAGGAGGCAGCCGCACGCATCCGCGCATACCGCTGCGCGGGGCTCGTCGTCACCGGCGGAGAGCCCCTGCTCCAGCAGCCCGCCCTGCTGCGCCTGCTGGACCTGCTGCCCCCGCAGGGTGAGCTGTATGTGGAGGTGGAGACCAACGGCACCATAGCCCCCCTGCCCGCCCTGGCGCAGCGCGTGGACCAGTGGAACGTCTCCCCCAAGCTGGACCACGCCGGCAACTCCCCCGCACAGGCCCTGCAGCCGCAGGTGCTTGCCGCCCTTGCCGCCCTGCAGAATACCTGGTTCAAGTTCGTGGTGCAGGGGGAGGAGGACTGGCCCGCCATCCAGGCCCTCGGCCTGCCGCAGCAGCGCATCATCCTTATGCCCTGCGCCACCACCCGCGCCGCCCTGCACGCCGCACGCCCCGCCGTGGCGGAAATGTGCATGCGCCACGGCGTGCGCTTCGGAGACCGCCTCCACCTGGAGCTCTGGGATGACAAAAAGGGGGTCTGACCCGCCTTATTTGCATTTTTATTTGCCCGTGCCCAAGAATAGGCTTGAACTCCTGCGGCAAATATGCTAAAGAGGAATCGTCTATGAAAAAACTTCTTTCAACACTGACCATCCTGGCCACCCTTGCCGGTGCCGCCAGCGCAGCTCCCTACGTGCTCCCGGAGAACCAGCCCGGTGCCTACACCGTCTATGACTGGACACCCGTCTACTCCGTTGACGCCCTCTACGCCATCGGCGACGAGAACGACACCCCCGACATGTGGGGTGCCCGCCTGAGCCTCAACCTGTACTCCCAGCAGCGTGCCTCCGTACGCCACCAGTTCAGCCTGAACGTCGCCTACCTCACCGGCGAGGAGAAGCACACCATGTCCTTCGGCCAGAACGAGACCTACAGCTACAAGAACGACATGTACGTCCTGCCCATCACCTTCGGTTACGATGTGAACCTGGCCGTCACCGACGAGGTTTCCTTCTACCTGGGCGGCAAGGCCGGTTACTCCATCGGCGAGGCCAAGATCAAGGTCCCGGGTTACGGCTCCGACAAGCTCAAGACCGACGGCTTCACTTTCACGGTGGGCGGCGGTCTCAAGGTGCAGTGCAGCCAGCAGGTGTACGTCAAGCTCGGCTACGAGTTCGGCCGCACCTATGCCGACGACAACGGCAAGTTCAACTTCGGCCAGCACATCATCTCCCTCGGTGTGGGCTGCGAGTTCTAATCCAACCCGCCTGAAACATTCAATCAAAGGGCAGCCCCCGCAGGGGCTGCCCTTTTTGCGGTGTGAGAATGCAGGCCCCGCATGAATAGACAAAACGGCCCGGCGGCATGCAGGGCCGTTTGAGAAACACCTTTGGAAAGCGCTGCGCCCTACTTCCTGCGGCGGCGGGCGCAGAGCGCTCCCAGCGCCAGCAGGGACAGCGTGCCCGTGGCAGGCTCCGGCACGGGCGGCTGCGGCATCACCCCCGTCAGGGTGTATACGTTGGCGGCAATCAGATCCTCGTACCCATACTCCGTGCCCTGGAATGCCTCGTGCGTGGCCGGGGTGGTACGTGACGGACCAGCACAAGGTGATGACCAACTATTACCTGACCACGCCGGAAATCACGCCGCACTCCTGCGGAGTGGAGCGTGCGGATATCCTCCGCAAGCACTACACGGAAGGCTCCGGCTCCGTGGAATCCATGCGCGGGCTGATGCGCCGTGTCGCATACTCCCAGGCCTATTCCGCGGATACCTTCCCCTTCTGGTATTCCGAATACCTGGACAACCACGCTGAGGGGGAGCATTTCACCACCAGCACCCCGCACAACGACCCCGCCTTCCAGGCCAGGATCAACAGGGACATCAAGGCCTACAAAGAGACCACGCACGCCCACAACCCCCGCTTCCTGTGGGAGACGAGCTACAACTGCGTGTACGACCTGGAGGCCAAGACCCTGCGCCTCACCACCTGTGAGGAGTGGGATACCTACAACGATTTCAAGCTCTGAGCGCTCAGCGCCGCGGCAGGGTGCCATCCCCTGCCAAAACACAGGACAGGCCCGGGCAACGCCCGGGCCTGTTCCCTTTTGGTTTTCCGGCAGGGCCGGCTGCCCGTCAGCAGTACTGCCTGAGCACGTACTGCAGGATACCGCCGGCGCGGAAGTATTCCTTCTCGATGGGCGTATCGATGCGGACGACGAGGGGCAGCTCGAAGACGGGGGCGCCGGCGGGCTTGACCACCAGGGTGGCGGCATCCCGCGGGGCCAGGCCGTTGTGCAGGCCGGTGATGGAGAAGGTGGCGTCCTTCAGGTCCTTCACGCGGTCGTAGTCCGCCGGGTTGGCGAAATTGAGCGGCAGGATACCCATGCCCACCAGGTTGCTGCGGTGGATGCGCTCAAAGCTCTTGGTAACCACGGCGCGCACGCCCAGGAGGCTGGTGCCCTTGGCGGCCCAGTCACGGCTGGAGCCCATGCCGTAGTCCTCACCGCCGATGATGATGGTGGGCACGCCGTCCTGCATGTAGGCCATGCCCGCATCATAGATGAAGGTGGGCGCACCGCAGGGGGCGGAGATGGCGCAATCCGGCGCGGGCACCTGCTGCGGGCCGAAGTAGAGCGTGTAGCCGCCCTCCACCCCGGCGGTGAGCAGGTTCTTGATACGCACGTTGGCAAAGGTGCCGCGGGCCATCACCAGGTCGTTTCCGCGGCGGGAGCCGAAGGTGTTGAAATCCCGGCGCTGCACGCCCAGCGAGGCCAGGAACTGCCCGGCGGGCCCGGTGGGCTTGATGGCCCCGGCGGGGGAGATATGGTCCGTGGTCACGCTGTCGCCGAAGATGCCGAGGGGGCGGGCGTCCAGAATATCGCAAATGTCCTTCTTCTCCTTGCTGAACCCGGCAAAGAAGGGCGGGCGGTGGATATAGGTGGAATCCGCGTTCCAGGCAAAGGTGGCGCCCTGCGGGGCGGACACGCCGTCCCACTCCGGCACGTGGCTCTCATAGCACTGCCAGTAGTCTGCAGAGGTGGCGGCCTTGGCGCGGGCGGCATCTATCTCCGCAGAGGCGGGCCAGATGTCCTTCAGGTACACGGGGGTGCCGTCCGCCGCGGTGCCCAGGGGCTCTGCGGCCAGGTCTATATCCACGCGGCCGGCCAGGGCAAAGGCGATGACCAGCGGGGGAGACATGAGGAAGTTGGCCTTGACGTGCGGGTGGATGCGGGCCTCGAAATTGCGGTTGCCGGAAAGCACGGAGCAGGACACCAGGTCATGCTCCACCACGGCCTGCTCCACCTGGGCGTTCAGCGGCCCGGAGTTGCCGATGCAGGTGGTGCAGCCGTACCCCACGGTGGAGAAGCCGATGGCATCCAGGGCCTCCGTGAGCCCGTTGTTGGAGAAATAGCGGGCGGCAATGCGGGAGCCGGGGGCAATGCTGGTCTTCACATACGCGGGCACGCGCAGGCCCAGGGCGGCGGCTTTCTTGGCCAGCAGCCCGGCGGCCAGCATCAGGCCGTCGTTGCTGGTGTTGGTGCAGCTGGTGATGGCTGCCACCAGGATGGAGCCGTCCGTAAGCTCCACCTCATGCACGGCGGGGGAATCCGGGTTCCCGGCATCCCCCTGCATGGTCACGGCCACCTTTTCCTGCCGCTGCGGGTGGCCGTATGTTCCGGCGCATATTTCCGCAAAGGCGGGCTTGAGCGTGTTCAGCGGAATGCGGTCCTGCGGGCGCTTGGGGCCGGCCACGGCGGGCACCACGGTGCCCAGGTCCAGCTCCAGCTCTATGGAGTAGTCTATATCCCCCTTGGCGGGCATGCCGAAAAGCTCTTGGGCGCGCAGGTAGGCCACGCAGGTATCCACGTCCTCCGCGCGGCGCGCGGTGTTGCGCAGGTAGGCCTCGCTGGTGGAGTCGAAGGGGAAGAAGCCCATGGTGGCGCCGTATTCCGGGGCCATGTTGGCCACGGTGGCGCGGTCCGGCAGGGAGAGGGAGGCGGCGCCCTCACCGAAGAATTCCACGAACTTGCCCACCACGCCCTGCTTGCGGAGCATCTGGGTGATGTGCAGGGCCAGGTCCGTGGCGGTCACGCCCTCCTGCAGCCTGCCGCTCAGGTGCACGCCCACCACCTCCGGCACCAGGAAGGTGACCGGCTGGCCCAGCATGCCGGCCTCTGCCTCTATACCGCCCACGCCCCAGGCCACAATGCCCAGGCCGTTGATCATGGTGGTGTGGGAATCCGTGCCCACCAGGGTATCCGGGTAGTACACGCCGTCCTTCTCCATCACCGCATAGGCCAGGTACTCCAGGTTCACCTGGTGTACAATGCCGGTGCTGGGCGGCACCACGGTCAGGGTCTTGAACGCCTGCTGGCCCCATTTCAGGAACTCGTAGCGCTCGGTGTTGCGCTCAAACTCGCGGGTCAGGTTCTTCTGGTACGCCGCCGGGAAACCCGCCCAGTCCACCTGCACGGAGTGGTCCACCACCAGGTCCACGGGCACCAGCGGCTCCATGCCGGCTGGGTCCGCCCCCTGGTCCTGCACGGCGGCGCGCATGGCCGCCAGGTCCACCAGCAGCGGCACGCCCGTAAGGTCCTGCAGGATAATGCGCCCCACGGTAAAGGGTATCTCATAGCTGCCGGGGGCGGCGGCATTCCAGGCGGCCAGGTTCCTCACGTCCTGCTCCGTCACCTTCAGCCCGTCACAGTTGCGCAGCAGGCTTTCCAGCACTATGCGCAGGGAAACAGGCATGCGCTTGATTCCCGGATAGCCCAGTCCTGCCAGGGCCGGGAGGGAGTAGTACGTTCCCTCGGTGCCCTTGCCTGTCGTGAATGTGCGTTTCGTGTCCATCATACGCAAAAATGTCAGTTCGCGCGGAGTATAGCCGTTTTTTTTGTGATTTCAAGCTAAAAGAGAGCTGCGGGCGCGGATTATTGCGGCATGCGCCGTTATCCCTTGCCATGGGGCGCCATATCTGCTAGAATGCGGGTTGTGAGCCGCCTGCTTGCCATCTTTGCCGCGTTCTGCATCTGTATCTCCTCCGCCTGCCGGGCTGAGCTGCAGGAGCTTGTGTTCATGCCGCACTGGATTCCGCAGGGGCAGTTCGCCGGGGTCTACGTGGCGCAGGACAAGGGCTTTTTCCATGACGAGGGGCTGAAGGTGACCATACGCCACATGGGCCTGAACTCTGCAGAGACCCCGCTGGACTACCTGACCCGCGGCCAGGTGGATATTACCAGCATGCAGCTGGTGCAGGCCGTGGAGGCGCGCGCCGCCGGGGCACCCCTGCTGAACGTGATGCAGCTCTCCCAGCGCAGCGGCCTGTGGTGCGTGGCCCACAGGCCCATCCGCACCCCGCAGGACCTCAACCACATGAAGATCGGCACTTGGCGCAGCAGCCACCGGGCCGTCTGCACCATGCTGGCCGGCATGCACGGGCTGAACATCCACTGGGTGTACGGCAGCCGCATCTCCTCCCTCTTCATCTACAAGGCGGTGGATGCCACGCTGTGTTTCAGCTACAACGAGTACATACGCCTGCTGCTCTCCACAGGCAGCGTGGCGCGGGAGAACGTGCTGCGCTTCTCCGATTTCGGCTACACAGCGCCGGAGGACGGCCTGTACGTGACAGAGGAGACCTACGCGCAGCGCCGGGATGCCCTGGAGCGCTTTGCCCGCGCCGTGCGCCGCGGCTGGGAATACGCCCACTCCCACCAGGCGGAGGCCCTGGCCATCTCCGCCCGCTATATCCGCGCAGGCCACGTTTCCTCCAACAAGGAGCTGGAGCGCATGATGCTCGACGAATACCTGCGCCTGCTGGTGAACCCGCGCACCGGCCTGCGGGACTTCGCTCCCGTGACTCAGGAGGAATTCGACAAGCTGGTGGATGACATGGTGCGCGCGCGCGCCATCCCCCGCAAGGTGGAATACGCAGAAATGATACGCCCGTGAGCACGCCCCGCTACAGCACCTCCTTCGCCCAGCGCCTGAGCATCATCGTGATTGCGCTCAGCTCCCTGCTCTTCCTGGTGGGCATGGCCGTGGTGGCCTGCACCGGCAGGCACCTCATCACGCAAGAGGCCACACAATCCGCCGCCAACCTGCTGGAGGCCACCATCAAGGACGTGGAAAAGGAGCTCTGCGCCGTGGAGGTGGCCACCGCCAATGCCGCCTGGCTGGTGAAAGAGCACGGCAACGACCAGGAGTACCTGTACCGCATTACCCGCCAGCTGGTGGATTCCAACGACCACATCGTCGGCAGCGCCATCGCCTTTGTGCCGGACTATTTCCCCGGCAAGCACTATTTTGCACCCTACACCTGGATTGACGAGGAAACCGGCAAACGCAAGCGCACCCAGCTGGGTTCCGGCACGTATGACTACTTCTACATGGACTGGTTCCAGGTGCCGCGCCTTACCGGCAAGCCCAGCTGGAGCGAGCCCTACTACGACGAGAACGGCGGCGAGCAGTGGGTGGCCACCTACAGCCGCCCCCTGCGGGATGCAGACGGCCAGGTGTATGCTGTGATCACCGCTGATATCTCCCTGGCCTGGCTCTCCACCAAGTTCGGCAGCATCCAGCCCTACCCCGGGGCATACACCAACCTGGTAAGCCGCTCCGGCACGTATGTATGCGCCCCGTTCTCCTCCTGGCTGGAAGGCGACACCATCTTCAGCCAGGCCGCAGAGATGCACGACCCCACGGTGACGCAGGACCTGCGCCACATGGTGGTGGACCGCAAGCGCGGTGTCTTCTCCTTCTCCGAGGCCGGCGTGGAATACTTTTCCGTGTACGGCCCCCTGTGCAACGGCTGGAGCGCCGCCATCATCTGCCCCTACCGGGAGGTGCTGCGCAGCGCCATGGAGATGACCGCCGTGCTCCTGGCCGCAGGCCTGGCCGGCCTCCTGGGCATTTTCCTCCTCTGCCGCGCCGCCGTCACGCGGGAAACACGCCCCCTCTCCGCCTTCTCGGAAAGCGCCCGCGCCATCGCCTCCGGCAATTTCGACACCCCCCTGCCCCGCATCTCCACCAGGGATGAGATTGCCCAGCTCCGTGACTCCTTCGACTACATGCAGGCCTCCCTGAAACAATACATGGCAGACCTGGAGCGCACCACCGCCGGCAAGCAGCGCCTGGAAAGCGAGCTGAGCATCGCCCATGACATCCAGATGAACATGCTCCCCACGGACTTCCCGCCCCCCGGCCCCGTGGACCTGTACGCAGGCATGACCCCCGCCAGGGAGGTGGGCGGAGACCTGTACGACTTCACCATCCGCGGCCATCACCTCTACTTCGCCATCGGGGATGTCTCCGGCAAGGGCGTGTCCGCCGCCCTCATCATGGCCATCACCCGCAGCGCCCTGCGCCTGGTGGGCAGCACACGCACCACACTGGACAACGTGGTCGCCAAAATCAACCGCTGCATCGCAGAGTACGACAGCAGCGGCATGTTCGTCACCCTCCTCACCGGCCACCTGGACCTGCAGACCCTGGAGCTGGAATACTGCAACGCCGGCCACAACCCGCCCGTGGTCATCCCCGCCGCCGGGCAGCCCCATTTCCTCCCCCTCATCCCAAACCTCGTCGTCGGCGCCATGGATGATTTCCCCTTCCGCATGCAGCGCATCCAGCTCCAGCCCGGGGACAGCCTGCTGCTCTACACCGATGGCGTGACAGAGGCGGAAGCCCCCGCCCAGGACCAGTACGGCGAGGCCCGCCTCCTCAACTGGGCCCACCACCTGCCCGCAGATGCCTCCGCACGCCAAGCCGTGGAAAGCCTCACCGCAGACCTCCACGCCTTCACCTGCGGCAACGAGCAGAACGACGACATCACCATCATGGCCATCCGCCTCCGCCCACAAGGCTCCCAGGCGTGACAAGATGAGGACTGGCGCGGAACCGCCCCAAGGCTGCACCTGCGGTGCAGGACAAGCCCCCTTGCTCGCCCTCATTGACGCAATCCGCTACAAATCCGGCGGGGGGACATTGGCTTAGAACAGCACGCGCAGGCAGATATCCAGGGAGGTGGAGCGGCGGGTGCGCTCATACGGCTCCCCGCGGTGGGTGCGGCCGGAATCATGGAGCTGGGCGGTTACGCCTAGGCGCAGGGCGATGTGGTCATTGAACTGGTAGCCGACAGCCGCAGAGGCAAAGGCGGCGGCGCGGTTTCCGGTGGCGGTGCAATGCTCTGCAAAAAGCTCCAGCTGCACCCCGGCGTTTTCCGCCAGGCGGGTATAGGCGCAGAGTCCGGCGCGGAAGGCGGGGTCGTTCCCGCGGCCGGCGGAGACGGGGGTATCCATGGCCAGGCGGACCAGGCCGAGGGCGCCGCCGAAATCATGGCAGTAGTAGGAGGAGAGGGACAGCAGCTCCTGCGGGTGCTCCCGCGCAGTGCGCTCCACGGTGTAATACACCTCTGCCTCCAGGGAGTCGGCATCATCCAGGTCATGGGAGTACCACAGGCCCAGGAAGGTGCCGCGCGTGCGGCTGTGGGCGCGCCATTCCGCCTCGTCGTCCTCCGGGTCTGCGGGGGCAAAGGGGGCGTAGCGTTCCCGGGATTCCGCCGCACCGGCACACAGGGTCCAAGAATCTGACAAGCCGTAGTACACGCCCTGCCAGAGCTCCAGGGAATAGTCCCGCGCAGTGGCGGTGCGCACCCAGACGCGGGTGAGGGCGGTCTCTGTGAACAGCTCCCCGGCGCCCGGCCCGTAACAGGGGGTCAGCAGGGAATCATCTGCCGCGGCCAGGGACACGGCCAGGCAGGCGGCTGGCAGGAGGGGCAATCTCATGGCGCAGGAAACGGGGGTGTGCGGATGGATCAATCACGGGAGCGGCCATCGCTCCAGCCGCTGCGCTGCTGGCGCACGGCCTTGGCTTTCTGCTCGGCCGCCTTGGCGGCCTTGGCGCGCTGGCGTGCGGCCTCGCGTGCGGCGGCTTCCTCGTCGATGATTTCGACCTCCTCCACGTCGTCCTCTGCCCCTTCCTCGCCGGGCATCTTGCCCTTCACCTTCTCGGCGGCCTCGTCCAGGGCCTTCTTGATACCGGGTTTCACGCGGCTGTTCTCAAAGAAGGCGCGCACGATGGCAGCGGCCATGTGGCCGCCGGAAATCTTCTGGTGCGGCTTGCCCTCATACAGGGCGGCATAGGCAAAGCGGGGCTTGTCCGCCGGCACAAAGCCCGCGAACCAGGCCAGGCGGCAGTCGTCGGACTGCTTGCCCCACTGGGCGGTGCCGGTCTTGCCGGCGTTGGAAACATAGCTGAGTGCGGCGCGGCGGCCCGTACCGCCCTCCACCACGGCGCGCATGCCCTTGCGCACCACGGCCAGGGAGGCGCTGTACTCCTTCAGGTTGGAATCCGCCGCGGGCTGGGCCTGGTAGACCACGTTGCCGCGGGAATCCAGGATCTGGCGCACCAGCTGCAGCTTGGGCAGGTACTCCCCGTTTGCTATGCCGGCTATGGCGTGCGCCACCTGCAGCGGCGTGGCCAGGATGGCGCCCTGGCCGATGGCCATGTTGGCAAAGTCACCCGGGGCGAACCCGCGGCCGTAGTTGCGCTGCATCCAGCTCTCGTCCGGCACGTTGCCGGCCTTGTCCGCCAGGGGCAGGCCCGTGGGGCGGCCGTAGCCGAAACGGCGAGC
This sequence comes from Akkermansia sp., assembly GCA_030536145.1. Lineage (GTDB taxonomy): Bacteria > Verrucomicrobiota > Verrucomicrobiia > Verrucomicrobiales > Akkermansiaceae > Akkermansia. The sequence goes on along the minus strand of JAUNQN010000018.1, from coordinate 17,006 downwards.
GGCATCACACAGGCGGGCGCCCAGGCGCGGGGAGCGGGTGGCGGCCACCTGGTACATGAAGGGGTTGTTGGAGGCGGCCAGTGCGCCCACACAATCCAGCGTGCCCTCAAACTTGCCGGCGTTGCGGAAGGTGTGGTTGCCGATGCGGATGGAGTACGGGCAGTAGATGCTGGTGTTCTCCTTGATCACGCCGTAGCGCAGGGCGGCGGCAATGGTGATGGTCTTGAAGGTGGATGCGGGCGGGTACACGCCGGCAAAGGCGCGGGAGACCAGCGGCGTGTTCTTGTCGTTGCGCAGCTTGTCGTAATCCTGCTGGGAGATGGAGGGGATGAAGAGGTTGGGGTCGAAGTTCGGCACGGAGGCCAGCACCAGCACCTCCCCCGTGTAGATATCCACCAGCACAAAGGCACCGCGGCCCTGGGTGTTGCGGCGCAGGGCCTCCTCTGCCGCGCGCTGCCACTCCAGGTTCAGCGTGGTCACCACGGTGCCGCCCGGGCGCGGCTTGGCCTGCAGCTCATCCAGGATTTTCTTGCCGTTCTCATCAAACATGAGGCGCCAGGTACCGGGCTGGCCGTTGAGCTGCTTGTCGAACTGCAGCTCCAGGCCGGAGCGGCCCTCCTGGCGGGCAAAGATGGGGTCGTTGTGGTTGATGGGGCCGGTGGGCAGCTTGGCCTGGGCGCCGGTGTAGCCCAGGATATGGCAGGCGGAATCCTTGGCGGGATAGTTGCGGATATACACGGCGGTGAGCTGGGTGTGGGGTATCTTCTCCAGCTTGGCGCGCTTGCCCTCCAGCTGCTTCTCACGCATGATGGAGCCCACCGGCAGCGCCAGCCAGCGGCGGTGGCGGTAGTGGTCCACCAGCTGCTCGTCCGTCTTTTCCGCCACCTTGATTCCCTGGTCTGCCAGGGCTTTCATGGCCTTGCGCGCCACTTTCACGATGGCGGCGTCGGACTCGTCCTCCAGCTGGTTGAACAGCAGGGAGGGCTGGTACGCCACCTCGGATGCGGCCATCACCTCACCCGTGCGGTCCGTAATCATGCCGCGCGGCCCCGGCACGGAAAGGGATATGGTGCGGGCATTGCGCCGCGTGCTGGCATACGCCACGCGGGAGGGGTCCGGCGCGCCGGAATCCAGCACGGATTCCGTATCCTTCAGCGGGGCGGCGGCGGTGGTGTCATCCGCGCCCTGCGCGCCCACCTTCACATTGGTGGGGGCATTGGGGTCCACGGTCCGCTCATAACTGTCGGCCTCGCCCACACCCTCCTGGGTGGTCACGCGGTCCTCACCGCCCAGTCGCACGGTTTCCACGGCCTCCTCCTCGGCCTCTGCCCCGGCGGGCAGGACAAAGGCGGGGGCGCCGGTCACCTCCTCCGCGGTGTCGGCATCCTGCATAGCAGGGCGCTGCGCGTAGGCGGCCGCGGCCCCCATGGCCACGGCAAAAAGGCAGGTAAGGAACTTGGAACGGAGCATCGTGCCCCCATTCTACCCTATTTCCCCGCGCGTGGCAATCCCCATTTCACGCGCGCGCGGCTGTTTCACGCGTAGCGGGCCAGCCACTCTGCATAGCGCAGGGGGGAAATCTCACTGGGGCGAATCTCCGCGCGCCCGCTCCAGTACACGGCGGTGTGCAGCACGGGGATTCCCTGTGCGGCCAGGTGGGCATCGATGGCGGCCTTGTGCGCCAGCACCATCTCCCGCGTGGAGGCATGCACCACGCCCATGACCTGCGCGCCGCCGAACACGGCGCCGCCGCTGCGCCAGTAGCAGTGGGTCATGCAGATATGGCTGCCGCACTCTGCGCCGGCGCGCTCCTCCATACCCGGCGGCACGGCCCAGTGGAACAGCCCGGCAAAGCCGGTGCCGGCGCTGCGGCTGGCCTTGCCGCGGTGGTCCAGGAAGGTGGCAAAGCGGCCAATGACGCCGCGGCGGTCCAGGTCCTCCGCCAGGGCGCAGTAGCGCTCCGCATCCATGCCGATGGCGGCGGCGCGCCCCTGCCACGGGCAGGGCACAAACTCCTCCGGCGCCAGGCTCTCCTTCAGGGAGAGCAGCACCTGCCACTCCTCATCCGTGAGCACGGGGTGCTGCGGCACCTGCATCTTGGGCAGCTCCGGCAGGCGGTCCCCCGGTTTCAGGTGCGCGCGGCGCACATGCCCCACGCCCAGCGCAAACATACCCACCACGGGCAGCGCCACAAAATCCTCCGCCCCTATGTAGCGCGCCACCGCGCGGCAGTGCGCCTCCACCGTGCCGCGCCCGGCGGGCACCTTCAGCGTGGTCCACAGGCGGTAGTCCGCACCGGGGGCCTGCGGGTCGTCGCACCGGCGGATGACGATATGCCCGGTGAAGGGGTCGTTCTCCAGCAGCCAGTCATACGCGGATTCCAGCTTGTCCTCCGGCACTTTCCAGGCCATGAGCGCGCCCTCTGCCAGGCTGGTGGAAAGCAGGGTCTGGCGCACGCGGCGCACGCGCCCCTGCTCCAGCAGGGCGCGCAGGCGCTGCCGCACCACGGGCTCCGCCACCCCGCAGGCGGCGGATATGGCCGCAAACGGGCGGCGGTGGAAACCCTTGATACAATCCTCTGCCACGGCCAGGATACGGATATCCAGGGCGGCGGTCTCCTCTCCGCCGGGCTGTACGGGCGCACTGTCAGGCTGCATGGCGGGTTATGCCTGGGGATTCACCATACCGCAGTGTACAAAGAGCGTGGGATCCAACTCTGCACGCGCCTTCTCCGCCACGGCCTGCGCCTGCTCCGGCGTATCCGTGAGCGCAAACATGGTGGAACCGGAGCCGCTCATCAGCGCCACGCGCACGCCCTCCTGCTCCTTCAGCCACATCTTCATGGCCGCCAGCAGCGGGAACTTGGCAAACACGGGGCGCTCCAGCTCGTTCACAAAGTCTATGTCATCCAGGTGCTGCACACCGTAGTTCACCCCGCGCAGGCGGCGGGAGCGCGTGAGCATCTTGTACGCATACGGCGTGGCCACGCCAAACTGCGGCTTGAGCAGCACCACCGGGCGCGTCCACCCCGCCAGGTGCTCCACCGGGGTCACTATCTCACCGCGGCCCGTGCAGCGGCTCACCACCGGGTTCAGGAAGAAAGGCACATCACTGCCGATGACCGCCGCCATGGCGTGCAGCTCCTCCATGCCGTAGTTGGTGCCCAGAATCTCGTTCACCGCCTGGAGCGTGACCGCCGCATCCGCAGAACCGCCGCCCAGCCCGGCGCCGAACGGCACCCGCTTGATGATGGTGATGCGCTGCTTGGCCTTGCGCCCGTACAGCTTCTCAAACTCCCGCACGGCCTTGAACACCAGGTTGCTCTCATCCAGCGGCACGCCGGGTGTTTCACACAGCAGCGTGGTGGTGCGGGAGTTGTGGAACTCCAGCGTGTCACACAGGTCTATAGGAGCCATCAGGATATCCACGTTGTGGTATCCGTCTTCCCGCACCTTGTTGCTCACTCGCAGTGAAAGATTGATTTTGGCTGGGGCCTGATAGCTTGTCATGCCCGCATTCTACACTATCCCGCCCCGCGCGTCAATCCACCAGTGACAATGGCGCACGTTTTGCTTGAAGCGCGCCCCCGTACAGGGTACAATCCCGGCCATGAAATCCGCACTTGCCGCCAAGTATGCCATGCACCTGTTCCGCACCGGGATGGGGCTGTTCCTGCTGGTGGTGGGCGTGCTGAAGATTGGCCAGGTGGCGGATACGGCCACCTTTATCACCCGCAGCGATATACTGCCGGCCTGGTGCTCCACCCCGCTGGCCTGCACGGGCATAGCCATGGAGCTGGTGGTTTCCGTGTGCCTGGTGCTGCGGTACAAGTACCTGGCCGCGGCCGCCTGGGGCTCCGTGATGTGCGCGGTGTACCTGTTCTTCTACGCCCAGGGCTGGGCGCGCGGCCTGGAGCTGAGCTGCAACTGCCTGGGCGTGCAGCATGAGATTGTGGACTACCCGGCGGATACCGCCCTGCGCGTGCTCCTGCTGGCAGGCATGCTCCTGCTGGTGTGGGATGCCCGGCGCGCCGGGCGGCCCTTGTAACCGGCCTGATCGAGTAGGGGGGCTTACGCCCCTCTCACACCACCGCACGTGCCATTTATGGCATACGGCGGTTTCAGAGACAGGGTCTCGCAGTTTCCTGCGCTCCGCTATGTTCTCACTCCCAGCCGCTCGCATTTGTGGCTCCCGCTTGAGCGTAGTATCGGGAGTTCCACCCTCAACCTCGCCCCTGTGGACTCTTCCATCTCAGGGCGTCTCTTCCCTGCCACTCCGTGCAACCGAGATTCGTGCTGCGGACTGTCCTCGATTCGGCCCTTCCCGCCGGGGTTGTTCTGTTTGGCGGTACTATGGCTTCTGCTAACTCCCTACAGACGGATTGCTCCGCAGCGCCTTCACGCTTAAGCAGGGTCTCACCGAATATGATTATGCGGCTTTGCTTCGCGCCCGCCCCACGGGCGCTCACCCCTCCGGGGCAAACGTGCAAGCAAGTTTGGCTAACCGGCCTTACAGCCGTCGGGTGCCTTCCTCCCGCGCCGTCTGCATCTACCTTATGGACTCACGGCACCTTGGGGACTTTCACCACAGTTCGCATATCGCGCCGGTCGTACCAATAGAAAGGGCGGCCGTTTCCGGCCGCCCTCTTTCTGCTCGATGGGGGACTCGAACCCCCACGGATCGCTCCATTAGATCCTTAGTCTAACGCGTCTACCAATTCCGCCAACCGAGCATGGTTGATTGCACTGGGTGCGGGAGGAGTATATACAAGGCGGGAGCAGATTGCAAGCCTTTTTTTGAGAAAAATGCGTTTTTCTTGAAAAACGGGCTATTCCGGCAGGATGGAGCGCTTGGCGTGCACGGCGGAAACGGCGGCGGAGACGCTGCCGGAGGCCAGGGAAATATCCAGCGTATCCCCCGGCGCCAGGTCCGCAGCGCGGCGGGCCAGGCGGCCATCCGCCGTGCGTACCAGGGCAAAACCGCGCTCCAGGGCATTTGCGGGGCTGGCGGCGGAAAGGCGGGCAGCCAGGGTCTCCACCCTGGCACCGGCGGCGGCCAGGCGGGCGGCGCAGGTGGCGGCCAGGCGGTGGGCGGCGGCATCCACGCGGGCGGCATTGTACTCCACGCGGCGGCGCAGGGCGGCGGTGGAAATACGGGCGGCCAGGGAATCCACGCGCGCGGCGGCGGCGGCCAGGCGGGCCTGCATGGCGGTGGAAAGCCCATGCTCCAGCACATCCAGGTGCTGGCTGTACGGGGCCAGCAGCTCCGCCGGGCGGGAGAGCCGCCCCTGCTCCACGGCGCGCAGGCGCAGGCGGGCCAGCTGCATGGCCTGCGCCAGGCGGCGGCGCAGGCGGGTGCGGGTGTCGTCCAGCCAGGCATCCAGCTCGGCGGCATCCGGCGTGGTCATCTCTATGGCGGCGGTGGGGGTGGGGGCGCGCAGGTCCGCCACAAAATCCGCTATGGTAAAATCCGTTTCATGCCCCACGGCGGAAACCACGGGTATGGGACAGGCGGCTATGGCGCGGGCCACGCATTCCTCGTTGAAACACCACAGGTCCTCCAGGGAGCCGCCGCCGCGGGCCACCACCAGGTAGTCCACATGCGGCAGGCCGTACTGCTCCGGGTGCCCCAGGTGGTGGATGGCGCGGGCTATGCCCAGCTCCGCCCCCCTACCCTGCACCTGCACGGGGTACAGGTAGGCCTGCATCCACGGCGCGCGGGATTCCAGGCGGTGCCGCATATCCTGGATGACCGCGCCGCTGGCGGAGGTAATGAGCCCCACGCTCTGCGGGAACCCCGGCAGGCGGCGCTTGCGGGCGGTATCAAACAGGCCCTCTGCGGCCAGTTTGCGCTTCAGGGTCTCAAACTGCTGCTGCAGGGTGCCGGTGCCCAGCTCACGCACGCGCTCCGCTATGAACTGCAGGGAGCCGCGCCCCTCCCACACGGTGGGGCGGCCGTACAGCTCCACCTGCATACCCTCCGCCAGGGGGGCGGAAAGCCCGCGGCTGCGGAAGGCAAAGAGCGCGCACTGCAGCTGGGCGTGCGCATCCTTCAGCGTAAAATACAGGTGGCCGCTGGCGGCCATCTTGCAGGAGCCTATCTCCCCCGCCACAAGCTGGGCGCCCACGCCGGTCTCCACGGCTTGTTTCAGGCGGCTTACCAGCTCTGTAACGGTGAGCGGCGGCATGGTGGCGGGGCGTTACTTCTCCGCAAAATGGGCGCTGCACAGGGCGGCGTTCGGGTCCGCCCAGTCCGGGGCGTAGCCCTTGGCGTAGGAGAAGAGGTCGCGGTGGATGTACTCGTAGTACTGCTCGCGCTCCTCCGCATCCAGCCGGTACCAGATGGCCACGTTCAGGGCGCGGGCCACCTTCTGCATCATCTTCAGGGTAAGCTGGCGGCCGGCACGGGCCTTCTGCACCTGCTTGTGGGTAAGCTGCTCTGTGGATACGTCCACCAGGTCATGGTTCTCCAGCCCCCAGGCGGCCATAATGGAATCTATGCGCTGGGTGCCGTGGTTGAGTTCGTTGTCAGGATTCATGTAGGAAGGGATGGGATAAACAGTTATGTTCAATAGCCGGGGATATGGCGCACGTAGAAGCCCTTGCTGCGGCGGGAGGCGGTGGTCCACCGCGGACCGCGGCCGTACTCGTTGGACGTATCCAGGCGCATGCCGTTCACCATCAGGAACACGTGGCCGTGCTTGGCATACACCGTCAGGTACTTGCCGTAGCCGGCGCGCCCCCAGCGCAGGAAATCACCGCTGGTGGGCTTGGCCCCGGGCTTGAGCATGCCGGCCTCCCGCAGCACAAAGGCGGTGGTGCCGGAGCAGTCGTACGCGGAATCATGGTGGCTCTTGTGCCCGCCGCCCATGCGGTAGGGCTTACCCACTATCTTGTTGCCCGCCGCCAGCACGCGCTTGACACGCGCGGGCAGGTGCGCGGGGATAGTTACCTTGCCGTTGGGGAGCAGGCGCGGCGTGGTGCCGGCGTGGTACACGTAGCGCGGCGTGTACGCGGCGGCAGCCATGGTCTGCTGCTGTTGCTGCTGGCAGGAACCCAGCAGCACGGAACCCAGGGAGAGGAGAGACAGGGCTATGGAGCGTTTGTATAACATGGCGCGGCTGCATGGTAGCACACCCCGACCCGGAACGCAAGCGCGCATCGCGTCACCGCTGCTCAGGGCATTTTTCCCGCATGCCGCCCATTTTATGGAAAAATCCCGCACATGGCACTTGCGGAACCGTGAAAAAGGTGCTAGAATCACCGCGAGCCACTGCGCTTCCCGTTTTTAACTCAAATACACAACAACCATGTCACTCGAATCATTCTTCGCCCCGAAGAGCATCGCCGTAGTAGGCGTATCCGACAACCCCACCAAGCTGGGTTCCGTGGTGTTCAACAACATCATCGACGCCAAGTTCACCGGCAAGCTGTACGGCGTGAACCCCAAGCTGGACGGCCAGGAAGTATACGGCAAGCCCTGCTACGCCAGCGTTGACAAGCTGCCGGAGGCCATGGACCTGGTGGTCATCCTGGTTCCCGCCCGCTTCACGGAGCCCGTCATCGACGCCTGCATCGTGAACGGCACCAAGAACATCTCCATCATCACCGCCGGCTTCGGCGAGGTGGGCGAGAAGGAGCTGGAGAAGCGCATCGCCCAGAAGTGCATGGACAACGGCATCAGCCTCCTCGGCCCGAACTGCCTCGGCCACATCTCCACCCCGAACAACCTCAACGCCTCCTTCGGCGACACCCCGCTGAAGGGCAAGGTGGCCTTCATCTCCCAGTCCGGCGCCTACTGCTCCGCCATCATGGACTGGGCCGCCGGCAAGAACATCGGCTTCTCCCACTTCATCTCCATCGGCAACAAGGCCGCCATGGGCGAGGACGCCCTGCTGGAGGCCCTGAAGAACGACCCCGACACCAACGCCTTCGTCTTCTACCTGGAGTCCCTCAAGAACGGCAAGAACTTCCTGCGCGTGCTCAAGGACGTGTCCGACACCAAGCCCTGCGTGATCATGGAGCCCGGCAAGAGCGCCAAGGCCCAGGCCGCCTCCCTCTCCCACACCGGTTCCCTGGCCCCCAACTACCGCGTGCTGGAGATGGCCCTGCAGGGCGCCGGCGCCATCCAGGCCTACAACGACCGCGAGCTCTTCGGCCTGCTTGAGGTGCTGCAGTACTGCCAGCACAACGACTTCGGCGGCCAGGTGGCCGTGCTGACCAACGCCGGCGGCGTGGGCGTGCTCACCTCCGACCTGTGCGAGGAAGCCGGCCTGGACCTGGCCCGCCCGAGCGAGGCCACCATCGCAGAGCTGAAGGCCAACCTCACCGCAGAGGCCTCCGTCGGCAACCCCATCGACGTGGTGGGCGACGCCCTGGCAGACCGCTACGAGAAGGCCCTGCGCGTGCTCTGCGAGAGCAAGGAGTACAAGAACATCCTGGTGCTGCTCACCCCGCAGCGCGTCACGGATCCCACCGGCACCGCAGAGGCCATCGTGAAACTGGCCCCGCAGTACCCGGACGTGAACATCTACGCCGTCTTCGTGGGCGGTGCCCGCGTGGAGGAAGGCCGCCAGATCCTGCGCGCCAACCACATCCTCACCTACGAGTACCCGTCTGACGTGGTGCGCCTGCTGGGCCTGCTGAAGGGCCAGATGGCCTACCGCGGCAAGAAGCTGGCCACCGCCACCGTGGGCGAGCTCCCCGCCGAGCTCAAGAAGCAGGTCACCGAGGCCAAGGAAGCCGGCCTCGCCTCCCTGCCCCAGGTCACCGTGAACGCCCTCATGGCCCACTACGGCATCGACTTCCCCAAGAGCGGCAACTTCACCGACAAGGCCGAGGCCCTTGCCTTCTGCAAGACCATCTTCCCGAACGCCGTGGTGCTCAAGCTCTCCGCCCCGGACGCCCTGCACAAGACCGAGATGAAGGGCATCTACCTGAACGTGAACGACGAGGCCTCCTTCGAGGAAGCCTGGACCGGCCTCTGGGGCTCCATTGAGAAGTTCCAGCTCAAGGGTGCCTCCGTCCTCATCCAGGAGATGATCACCAAGGCCACCGAGACCATCATCGGCGTGAACAGCGACAAGAACTTCGGCCGCGTCATGGTCTTCGGCACCGGCGGTATCTACACCGAGGTCATGCGCGACACCACCATGCGCATCCTCCCCGCAGACGACTTCGATGCCATGATCAAGGAGACCAAGGTGGGCACCATCCTCAACGGTGTCCGCGGCGAGGCCCCCAAGGCCGTCGGCCCCCTGGCGGACACCCTCCGCAAGGTCCAGCAGCTCGTGCTGGAGGTCCCGGAAATCACCGCTATCGACGGCAACCCCGTGCTGGTCACCGCTGACCGCGCCGTTGTCGTGGACTTCAAGATGCTTCTCAAGTAAGCACCGGCGGGCAACACCCGTTCCCCAAAAGCGCCCCCTGCCCCGCAGGTGGGCGCTTTTTTTTGCACTTTTTTGCAAAAAAATCAAACAAAATAGCGGATTTAGCTTGACGCAGCTCAAAAAATACTGTATAATGAGCCCGTACCAATCGCGGGATGGAGCAGCCAGGTAGCTCGTCAGGCTCATAACCTGAAGGCCGCAGGTTCAAATCCTGCTCCCGCAACTCAAGAAACCGCTTGCTTCCGCAAGCGGTTTTTGCTTACCCAGTATTGACTTTTCCTTGGAACCGTTGTACATTCGGGCCATGAAGATACGCCCCACCGCCATGGCGCTGCTGCTGTGCTGCGCCGCCGCCCACGCAGAAATCAAACTGGCAGACGCCTGCGTGTGTGACGTGGAGCAATCCGGCGTGAACGGCGTGGACCGCTGGATGAGCTGGGCTGCGGTGGATGCCAACCTGATACAGGCATGGCAGGATGTGTACTATGATACGCATGATGCCGGGGAAACGCCGGCAAACGGCAGCGGAACGGCCATAGGCCGCTCCGGCGCGGTGTATGATGCCTTCCTGCAGGGCTGGAAGCTGGACGGCTGCTCCTACATCCCCAACGGCCTGACATGGTGGTTCCAGGGCGGGGAGTACCAGATGGCTTTCGGCACCATCACCGCCCCCGTCAACGAGGCCAAGCTACATGCCGACCGCAACAGCGGGTACTACAACACGGTTTTCGGCAATTCCGTGCTTTCCGATGACGTGACGGACAATGGCGCCAAGCCCTGCTTCACCGATACCTACGGCACGGACTTCTCCGTGCGCACGGGGAACAACGTGGGCCGCCAGGTGAGCGCCGCTGAGCTGAAATCCGGGCTGGACCAGGTATTCCAATACAAGGGCCAGGCCGCCGGGCTGGGTATTTACAGCTATGATACCGTGAACTCCATTACCACCATGCACGCCCTGACCTGCTGGGGGTATGAGACGGATGCAAACGGCATCATCCAATCCCTGTACGTGACCGACTCCGCAGACAGCATCAGCGGCCTGGTGAAACTGGATGTCAACGTGAGCGACGGGCGCCTGTACCTGAGTTCAAACGACCGGGACAGCCTGTACGCCAAGGAATCCTTCTGCATCAAATCCGTAACCGGTATAGACACGCCGCAAGGCACCGCCCAGGCCGCAGCAGACCGCAGCATCCTGCCGGAGAGCGGCGTGCTGGCCGCCAGCCTGGCGCTGAACGCGGACACACAGGTATCCCGCACCGTGACCGTGGGAGAAGGCCTGCTGCTTGCCGCCGCCCAGGGTACAGGGCTGACCATCACCGGAGCAGAAGGCACGGGCCTTTCCGTGGAGCACAGCGGCACGGCAGAGCTGCACGGCACCACCCTCAGCGCCAACTCCGGCTCCGGCATGCGCGTGGAAGGCATTGCCGGGGTGGAGGGCCAGGTGCTCTCCGTCACGCAAAACGGGGATTCCGGCCTAGCCGTGGGCGGGCGCATGCAGGTTCAGGATACGGAAGCAACCATCAGCGGCAACAAAACCGCCGGGAACGGCGGCGGTATCCGCATCGCACAAGGCGGTTACCTCTCCATCTCTGCGGAAAACACCCTTCCCAACCTGGTTATCTCCGGGAACACGGCGGCAGGCCGCGGCGGCGCCATTTACAATGAGGGCTCCATGCTGATTCAAGACCTGGACAGCGTAACCATGGAAGGCAACTCCGCCGGCCAAGGCTCCGCCATCTACAACGCCGGCCGCCTCTCCATCGCCGGGATATGGGAATCTGTGACCATCTTCGCAGCAGAGGGCAGCACCACACCCGTCATCATCAATACAGCCTCCGGCATCATGGAGCTGGCAGACTGCTATGAGGGGGCATCCATCAGCGGCAGCATAAGGAATGAGGGCATCCTTTACCTGGCAGCGGACGAGGAAGCGCCCATCACCATCCTCGGTTCCCTGGAAAGCTCCGGCACCACCAGCATCGCCCTGGATGCCATGGAATCCGTGTATGCGGGCCAGGGGGTGGTATTCACGCAGGGGGAAAACTCCACCGCCGTGGGCAGCACACGGGATGATGACGGCGCAGAGCTGCGCGCCATCACCCTTTCCACCGGTTCCCTGCAGGGCATGGGAGCAAATGCACGCCTGCTCTACGGCATGATAACAGCAGACTCTGATTTTCTGGCGGCAGATGCCCGGCTGGATGCCGTGGAGATAGAGGCAGAGGGCACCCTGAGCCTCCGCAATGTGACCACCGCAGTAGATTCCTCCTATACGGCAGATGCCATCGTCCTGGATGGCGTTACCCTCACCCTGGGTTCCCCCGCAGCCCTGCTGGCGGATAATGACGCGCCCTCAGCCGAGTACCTGCTGGACCTCTCCGGCGTGTTCAACACAGGAACCTTGTCCGGTTCTCTCACCCTGGTCCAAGAGGACCTCCTGGCCGCCATGCAAGCCTCCGGCGCCGATACCCTGAAGGTAGACTTCGGAGAAGGCGTGGACCTTGCAAACGGCATCAGCCTCCGCATCCAGGGCCTGCAGCACGTGGGAAGCTCCGGCAGCGCCGCCTTCTTCTCCGCCCAGGTGCCGGAACCCGCAACCGGCACGCTGGGTCTGCTGGCCCTGGCTGCCCTCTGCGCCCGCCGCCGTGCGAGGCCGTAACCGCGCAAGATGATGCAGCACAAACATACAGCGTCTAAATCCAATACGCGGGCGCTGCCCTATATGCCAAATCCCCTGTGGGCTGCATGCGCACGCACCAGCGATTATCTTTCTCCGCGCCCGTAGGGCTCGCTAATCCTAGTCGCCATCGGCGACGGCACCATCATGAGCCCACGGTGCAAACCGTGGTGGTGACCCGCTATGCAGTCGTGAGAGGGGAACCCCGCTTTGCGGGGTGGTTCCCCTGCATTATCGCATTACCCTTCCGCCCGGGCCGGGCGGAGCGTGATGAGCGTTATCTCCCCCGGGCAGAAGATTCTCACCGGCATGCCGGACCACAGGCTGGTGCCGGGGGAAACGTACAGGCGGAGATGCCCCAGGGAATACAGCCCGTTCACATAGCCGCCATTGTACTTGGCCACAATCTGAGCCAGGCCGGGGAACATGCCGCCGTGCGTGTGGCCGGAAAGCTGCAGTGCCACGCGGGAATCCTGCGCCGCCTGCGGAGCCAGCACAGGCTGGTGGGCCAGCAGCACCACCGGCTTGCCCGCCGGCACACCGGAAAGCGCCTTGGCCAGGTCCGGCCCCTCCTCCCCTGCCCACTCCGCAGCAGGATCCGTTACCCCCGCCAGCTCAAGCCCCTGCCCCAGCGGCGCATGCGCATTCGGCAGCATGCGGACGCCGCAGCGGGAGAAAAACTCCATCCACTCCGCATAGCCGGAGCCGTAATCATGGTTGCCGGGCACGCCGAAAACACCCAGCGGAGCGCGCAACCCCGCCAGCGGGGCCAAATCCCGGCCGCGCGCAGCCAGTGAACCATCCACAAAATCCCCGGAAATCACCACGGCATCCGCCCCCAGGGCATTCACCTGCTCCATCAGGGCGCGGAAATACGGTTCACGCTTCACCGTATCCGCATGCAAATCCGCCAGCAAGGCCACCGTTACCGGCGGGGCATCCGCCGCCATGCCCGGAATCTCCAGCTCCAGTTCATGCACACGGGGCGCAGAGAAAGCCTGGTACATACCCACAGAGGTAGCCAACGCAGCCAAGGCAGCCAGGGCTCCGTTCACCCACCGGCGCGCGCGCAGCGCCCCCTCACTGCCCTGCAAACCGCGCCGGCGCAGGATACACCACGCCACCAGCCGCGGCAGCTCTGCCATCAGCAGGAGCATGGAGCACAGGATAAGGAACACATTCAGCCAGGTAAGCGGCAGCAGCAAGCCCGCATCCACATCCGGCGCAAAATACCGCCCTGCCGGATTCACCCGGTGCAGGATGGAAAACTTGAATGCGCCCGCTGCCAGCGGCACCGCCAACAGCAGCTTCCACCACCACCGCACAGGCAGCGGCCACACCACCCGCAGGGTGATATACAGGAACATCATGGCGTAGACAATAAAGACCATCCGCATGGCGCAGATTATAGAAAAGCAGCCTCGGGCTAGCAAGCGGGAAAGCTGCCAGCCATGTCATCATTCAGCGCCTGCAGGCTGGCTTCCATGCCTTTCTCGACCTGCCAATTCAACGGGAACAGCGTGACAGTGGCCCCAGTAGGAGAGCTGGAGTACCGGAAAACAGGGGTATCGCACTTCATCCACTCCTGGCGTGGATAAAGCAAATACACATGACTGGCGCTGAAACACGCGGCGTATGTGCACATCTGGTACATGTCTTCCTGAGATACGCCGAAATGTTTGATCTGGTCCCGGCTGAGCAGCTTCCACTTGGTATCCATCACCACGGTCTGCTCCCCGCAGCGCAGCACCAGGTCCGGCTTGAGCCGAAAGGAGCGCTTCTCCGTATTCTCGACATTCTCGAACAGGTAGGCGGAGCAGTCCTGCGCGGTGACTTGCCAGCCGGACGCGGAGAAATGACGGCGCACGTGGTGGGCTACGTAATCCTCAAACAAGCGCTCCATGGGAAACAAGAGCGCCTGGGCGTGGTTGGTGCCGGCGTAATTAGTAAAGCTCTTCCCTAGCAGGAAGACGCGTGCCCACTCCATGAGCCGGCTGTACTCCCGGCGGTTGCGGTCTTGGCGCACGCGGGCAAACTCTGCAGCATAAGCCACAGTATCGCTCACGTCGTCAAAATACGCCAACAGGCGGTGGATATCCCGCTGCAGGGCATAGACCCCGGCCTGGCGGAGCAGGGTGTGCATCGTGGCCTTCACCAAGCGGTTCTCCGCGCTGTCCGGCAAATACTCGTCATATGCGCAGAAAAGTCGTTCCGGGTGCAGCAGGTTGTGCCGCAGCTGCCCCGCCGGCAAAATACGGCCACGGCCACGGTTCAGGTTACCGCGTAGGGACACATAATCAGCGCGTATGCCGTCTCGCACCAACCGCTGTACCTCATCCAGGAACATGCGGATGAACACCTCCAGGAGGCTCATTTGCGCCGTGCGCAACTGCGCCGTACCGGATACCTGGAAAGGTGCATCCCGCAGGCAGCGCAGCATCTCCAGTACCAGGGCGCGCGCACGGCCAGACGCAGCCTCCGATCCCTTGCATATCTTCGGCAGTATCTCCAGCTGCTTGCCGTCTGCAAAGCGAATGGTACCCACGTAGTTCTGCAAGGTTATACACTCCCCCAGGCCGCGGCGCTTGGCATATCGGAAAAAACCATCCGCAGCGTCGGCAGAGAGTACAAAATCCCGCAAATCGTTGAAGGACGCGCAATAGCAGATACCGCGCACAGGGTCTTCCAAGGCCTTGTCCGGCACCAGGCAGTCAAACTCCGAGTATGTCTCAACCCTGTTCATTCTGCTTTTCCACGCCTGAGTAGATAGCCGTATAGGTGGCAGCATCGTTCCACAAGTCTTTATCCGCAGCAAGCACGGCATACCGCTCCGGCAACTGGTCCGTATCTTCTGATGCAAACAACCCGGACCTCACCTTTGCTTGCTCCAGCATAGGGCTCCCACCCAGCACCAGCTTCACCTTGCGGTCATCATCATGGAAATACTCCTGCAGCAGGGGAATCACCTTCTTGCGGAAAATATGCCCCAGTTGCTCCAGCGTCGGATTGTCACGCACCTCCCAGAACAGGGCGTGGCCCAGGGTATGCTCCGCATCCAGCAGCCAACTGATGCGCTCATTCATAGTTTTCAACATGTGGGGCACATCCACCCCTATTATGTGGGGCACATCCACCCCTTCTGCATTTTCGCGCAGCAACTCCGGCTCAGGATCCATGCGAACAAAGTCGAAACGGCGGCGCAGGGCCGTATCCATCATGGCCAGGGAGCGGTCCGCCGTATTCATAGTGCCCAGCAGATATACATTGGACGGCACAGTAAAACGCTCCCCGGAAACAGGCAACGTTACAAACTGCGTATCGCGCTTGGAAGGCTCCACCAGGGTAATCAGCTCACCAAGTATCTTGGAGATATTGCCGCGGTTGATTTCATCTATAATGAAGACGCACGGCTCATCCCCGCACTCTCGACAAAATTTCAAGAACGCCCCGGGCTTCACCGTATAGGTCACAGCCCCGTCCTTCACCTCAGGAGCCAACCCTTCCATGAAATCACCATATTCGTAGCTCTGGTGGAAAGTTACAAAGCCTATGCGCCCGGCATCCATCAGTTCACGGAACCGGGGCTGCACAACCTTTCCAGCTTCTTCCTTTACATCCGCTAGGCGACGCCCGTCACAGATAGCCACCGCATAGGCCATCGTGTGGTAGGTCTTGCCTGTGCCGGGCGGCCCGTACAGGATGGTATTCAGATCTACATCCGTCTTTGGCTGCGAGTGCTCCTCAGCATCGCTAGGGGGGGACTGATCCACATCCCTCTCTGTCTCCTGGCTACCCGGCGCATTAGTAAGGAAACACAGCTCCACATCCTCGTTGGGCACCCCGCAGGCACCTAGGAGCCTGCCTAACCTAGTCACGAGGTCAATCGTGTTATTATTTTTGTATACTGCATAGGTATCATCAAGGCTTAAATAGTATTTGGGGGTCGACTTATAATCATCCGTAGATTTCTTCACGACCAAGGATTCGCAGGCAACAATCGCCGTATTCTTATCCTTCCATGCCTCCTGCCAAATCTTGTTATGCAGGGGGCGCCAGGATTCGTCCGTCACGCGAAAAGCCCCGCCATCCTTCTGCCAAGCCTTCACCTCCACATACTTGGGCTTGGATTTTGTAAGTAGCTTATCCCGATCTGGCAGCCCAAGCAACTTTGCCAGTGTCATCTTCATTTCTTTCTGTTCGGATTCGGCGGAAGGGCGCAGCTGTGCAATGGGCTTATCCGGCTCAGATTTCAGAAACTCCAGTATGGGCGGCATCTCCATGTCGGCTAAACCGTCCACCGTCTTGTCGACGAGAGGGAGGACTTCTGGAGGAAGCTGACGGTATTCATCCACCATATCCTTGCCTTCCTTGTTGGAATAATACCAGCGAAGCAGCTTGCGCCACACCTCTTCCGTGCAAACAAGTTCATAGTCACGGAGGAGGTCGGCAAACAGGCGTTGCTGCATTTCCAAGCCCTCTGCCACCTTGCGGAAAGCCTCTGTCCAATCGTCTGAAGCCTCCTCCGGCTTGGATACACGCCCGCTCCCCCGAGATGCCTCACAAACCCGGGAATAGAGATTCAGTTGCCAATTGGCTTCACGATGGAAGAATGGCGCATATTCAAGCCCCGCATTAATGACAGCCTGGTGCTTGCTTGCCATCTCAAAAAAAGCAAGCAGGCGCAGAGCATATGCTGGGACCATCTCTTGGGTAAACTCTTTTCTCAAGCCCAAACGGTAGGAAATAGTGGAATCTTGCCTAACCCCCTTTCCCTGTGTAACTGCTGAAAGCACCACATCCCCCATGGTTTTGTCAGCACATGATAGCCGCCACGCAGCGCCGCTTCTCCATAACACAAGGGAAGCACGCTCAGCCATCTGAAAATTCCCCTCCCCTCGCTCATCTATATACTGGGCGCAACATCTGAAAAAATCC
>JAUNQN010000017.1:3871-50475 GCA_030536145.1 Akkermansia sp. | reverse complement strand
CCGTCATGCACCGTCAGGGCGTTCAGGTTCTGCACCTGCGTTCCCTCGGCAAAGGTAACATGGGTCGCCTCGCGGCCCTCGCCCACCGTCACGTTGATGGTGCCGTTCTCACGCAGCAGGTTGCCGGTAACGGTCTGGTCATCACCCGCATAGGTGACATTCAGCGTACCGTCCTGCACCGTGATGTCGGAGCCGAAGTTCTCCTGGGCGATACCGATGTTGGCCGTACCGCCTCCGGTCTTGACGAACGCGGTGTTGGACTCTGCATTCAGGAAGTCCACCGTCAACGTCTTGTTGTTGGTGTTCACTGTCACCACGTTCTTGCTCTCGGCGGAGTCACCTGCCGTGATCGTCATGTTGGTGGCATGCACGTTCTCTCCGATGGTGGCTACGGCAGCAGCACCTGTGCCGTCAAAGGTCACGTTGTCATAGAGGGAGAATGCCTGCGTGCCCAGCTCCGTATCACCGGAGGCGTGCCAGTGCGCATTGGAGTTGTTCCACGTATCACTGCCACCGTCCCAGATAAGCTCGCGGGAAGCGTAGCGGTCATAGGTCAGCACAAGGTCCTCCCCCGTACCGGACTCCACCACCCGCAGCGTATAATCAGACTTCGTATGCACACCGCGGTCCATCTCCAGCTGCACACCATCATTGGTGATTTCTCCAGCATGCACCAGCTTGTATGTATTCTCACCCATCCTGATATCCATGTGGGCTAGGTTCAGCACGGAATCGGTCCCCATCGTCATGGTACCCGTCACATTCAGCATGGGGTCATTCCCCCCCTGCGCCTGGGGCAGCAGCTGGACAGCGCCGCCACGGTTCAGCGTCAGGTTGCCGTCAATGGTCACTGCATCCGCCAACGTGGCACGGTCCAATTCCAGCATGGCCCCGCTGTTGATAACAACGTTACCACTGCCCAGGCCATCCTTATGGCTCAGCAGGACAGAGCCACCATCCAGCACAGTATCACCGGTATAGGTATTAGCATGAGTCAGGTGCAGCGTACCCACGCCGGTCTTCTGCAGCGCACCGCTACCCGTCATGGTCGTATCAACCGTCAGGGTGCCGCCACGTACATCCAGTGTCGCGGTATTCTTAAGGTTAACCTCCTCCACACTGGCCGCAATCGTCCAGGAAGACTGGGATGTTGCCAAGGAGGCATTATCCAGCGTCAGGATCTCACGCCCCGCTCCGCCGACAATTCCCTTCTCGGAGGCTAGACGCAGCGTCTGGCCGCCGTCTATCGTCAGGTGACTGCCTGCTGCCAGGGTAACGCCCTCGGCCGTCGTCGTGCCACTGCCGGTAATATGGGATTCTCCGGCTACCTCAATCGACTTCTGCAGGTACAGGTCAGACACCTGCAGGGTGGAGTTGTTCTCCAGGGTGCTGCCGGTCAGAGCCAGCGAGGCGAGGGTGGAATCCGCGCCAATGGTAACGGCACTGTCAGTCACCGTCATGTCACCAGCAGATACGCCACCGCCCAGCTCCACATTGCTGTTCCCGCCAATCGTCACCTTCTTGGCATAGGTCAGGCCGCCAATCGTCAAACCGCCCTTCTCATCGATGCTGAGGTTGCCGCTCAAGTCGACATACCCGCCGACGGTTGTCTTACCGCCCTTCAACGTCAGGTTCGCGAGGGTCACATTTTCCTTCACCTCGTTGGAGGATTCAGTGCTACCCTTGAGAGTGAGGGAACAGCCTGCTCCCACTACGGAGTTATTCACCGTCATGTCATTTCCAGTAGTCTCGCTGGAGATAACAACCGATCCGCCGTTCTTGATGGTCAGCCTGTTGGCCTCCACATCACTGCCCAAGGCAAGGCTGGCACCACGCTCAAAGACCACGCGGTCGCCATCCGCAAAGGCAAGGTGAGAATACGGGTTATTAGACTTGTGCCAGTTGGCATCCGCGCCGTTCAACCACTGGCCTGTCTGGCCAGCATTGTCCCAGATGACTTCCTTGCGGGAAAGCATCACGCTCAGAACCAGGTCATTGTCTTTCACGGACACCCCGTACTGGAACCACCCCTCGTCCAAATCCGGCATCAGGAGCTGTACATCATCCGCAGATCCCATCAGGGAACTTGCGGCAATCAGCACATACTCGCCCTCATCCGTCACACTAATAGAGGAAAGGTCCAGCGTGACATTGCTGCCAAGCGTCAGTCCGCCGACGGTGGATACCATCCCAAATCCGGTAAGCCTGACGGTGCTATCATTCCCCAGGTTCAGGCTGCCGGCTGTAATAGTACCGGCAGCGGAGCCCATTTCCAGCACGGCTCCCGAGCCCAGGCTCAGGGTCCCTGTGGAAGTAAGACCACCGGCACTGTTCAGCACCAGCGTGCCGCTGGCCACGGTCATGGCCCCCACAGTCTGCGTGCCGGTGCCGTCCAGCACCAGCCTGCCGGGGCCTTCCACTTGCACGGCCGCAGTACCAGTCAAGTTGCCCGTCAACGTAAAAGTGCCGCCGGCAGCATCCGCTGCCCGTGTGATATCCGTGCCGTCTGCATTGAACTGGTACTTGCCCGTGTCGAAGGTCACGATCTTGCCATCAGCCGCAGTGGTCACAATATTACGGTTGTAGGAGGCCGCATCAGCAGAGATACCGATGGTGCTACCGGCCGCCGCATTCAGCGTACCGCCGTTATTGGTACTGGTCGTACCGCCGAATACAAGTGTACCACCATCGTTCAGGTTCACCTCGTATCCCCGACTGCCCTTACTCTTGATACCCTTTACGGCAACCACACCGCCATTATTGATATTCAGGGTAAAGGCCTTGGTGTTACCACTGAGAAGCGTGGCATTCTGTGCCAGCAGCTTGCCAGATACCGTTGCGGCAGTGGTATTCTCCCACTCGCTAAGCACCAGGCCCGTCAGGTGGGTGTTGCCCTCGTTGTCCCCTCCACTCACTGCCACAGTGGCCCCATGCTTAATCTCCAGGCTGGTGGTGCCCTGGTTGTTCATATTACCGTTCACCAAGTGCGTCGTCTTGATAAGCGTGGCATTCACTCCGTCACCTACCACCAGAGAGCCGCTGTTCCACACATTGGTGGCATCCACCTCATGGGCTGTAATTGACAATTCCTTGCCGCTTTCTACGCGCACACCCTGATCCTGAGCCGTATTGGTCACTGTAATGGTGCCCATTCCGGCTACTATGGAACCGGTACCGTTGGCCTTCAGATTGGTGACAGTCGTATCACCATTGAACCTGGCCGTGCTACCGGTACCGTTCAATTCCAACGTGGAGAGCGTAGAGTCGCCATTTGCCGTCAGGTTGTGTCCGTTGGTCCCGAGTGTCACGGCCACACCATTGTCCGTGGTCACCGAACCGGCGGTTACATCTGTGCCAAGCGTCACGGTCTTGTTGTTACTGCGGGAATCAAAACGCACGTAGTCCCTGTTGGCAAATGCTACGAGAGTTCCATCCGGGCGCAGCCAGTGCGTATTGGAGCCGTCAGCCACCCAGTAGTCACTGCTGCCGTCCCAGATAAGATTCTTGGTCAGCGGGTTCTCGCTAAAGGTGAGTACCAGTTTGTTGTCCCGGTTGATGACCTGCGCATAATCTTCCAGAGTACGGTCGGCAAGAATCACTATGGCGTCTTCTGCCGCAGTCACACCGGTTCCGCTGGCCAGCGTGTAGCTCTGCGTGCGGTCCAGCATCCCCAGCGCCGTCACGTCCACCATGGCACCGCCGGTGATATTGATAGCACCGATGGAGACAAGGTTGTTCTCCCGAGCAAAGGTCAGCGTGGCCCCGCTGTTCACCGTGAGCGCGCCACTGGTGAGAACCGTACTCGTCAGCTCCAACTCGCCGCCATTGTTCAATGTCACCGCACCGGTACCCAGTGCATTGGCGCTGCCCGCCACCAGCGTGCCAGCATTCACCGTAACAGCACCGGAGATACGGTTGTCACCCGTTATCAGCAGCGTGCCGTCACCAGTCTTCTGCAGGCCGGCAGCATTGTTATACTTGTAGATAATACCGCTCAGGGTAAGGGTAGTATCGACATTCTCCACGCTGAATTCCGTGATATTGTTGCGCAAGCGAAGGTTGGCGGATATCTCGGAATCAGCCGTAGCTCTCAGCACATTGCCGGAGCCGTCAAAGTCCAAAGCGCCGTTCTCGCCTTGCCCCGAGCCGGTGATATTGCCTCCGTTGAGCACAATCTTGTTGCCAGAGTGTACGGTCCAGCGACCGGAATCATTGAAGTTGACCTCACCACCCTGATTGATTGTAATCGTATTGGAGGCACTATAATCCAGACGGTCATCGGAAACCACGTTCACCACCGCATTCTCACCCACCGTCAGGTTGCCCTTGAACGTCTGCTTGCCACTGTCGTTCATCTGGGCAGTAACATTCTTCAAGGCAATGGTTGTGCCGGAATCCGACTTAATGGTACCGATGGTGCTGGCAGAATCCTCCTCGGCACTCACGTTCACCGTGCCGACCTTGGCGTACAGCGTACCCAGGCTTACATAACCGTCCAGCTCGGCCGTACCGGCACCCTGCTTCACCAAGGTGGCTCCTGTGCCGGACACAGCGTCAGCCGTCAAGCTATGGCTGTTCGTATCCAAGTTCACCGTCACACCAGAGTCAATCTTCACGCGGCCAGCATGCACATCCTCCCCCAGTATTGCAGTGGTACCACTACCGCTGGAAGCCGAATCAAACCTGACCCAGTCACCATCAGCGAAGTTTTTGGTGGACAACGTACCGCTGGCCGTGTCATGCCAGTGGGGGGTATCTCCCTTGTCCCAGCTGTTGCTGCCGCCATCCCAAATCCGATACTCGGCCTCGCTCAACGTCAGCACAATACTCTGGCCATTGCTACCCAGTGTGTAAAGGTAGTCTGACACGCCGCCCGTATGCTTCAGGACTACGCTCGTCCAGTCCCCTGGTCCAATCAGGGAACCCGTAGCCGTAGCCAGGATAATCTCTCCAGCCTCAGTCGGGATCACATTGGCAAGGTCGAACACAGAGCCTCCCTCCACCGTGATATTTGTGGCTCGCAGGGCATTGCTGCCACTGAAGCCCAGCGTACCCCCCTTATCCACCTGCAGGGAGCCGGTGAAGCCAGTGTTCGCCGAAGTCAGCGACAGTGTGCCGCCCGTGCCCACTTCCAGCGTGCCCGTCCCACCGAGAGAGGCAACAGATGACTGCCCGTTCAGCGTGGCTTTGCTCCCGGCCGAGACAGTGAACGTGGTGGCCTTCACCATGCCGTTGAATGAGGCATCAGCATTGACATTAACATTCAGGGCCTGCGAGGTGGAATAGCCCTGGGCCGGCATGAAGTAAAGGTCACCGTTGACTGTTGAGGCAGCTTGGAAATACAATGTCAGGTGGCATGCAGCGGTACGAGCCCGGTTGACAAAGTCTGCATTGATTTCGCCGCCATATGTGAAATAGACGTTGTTCCAGCCAGAATTGAAATCGCCAGCCTTGCCGCCATTATAATAGCCGCCGAACCAACCGGAAATATCACCATCGAAACTCAGGGAGTTGCCATTCGCGATCCTGCGCTCAATATCACCCGTACCAGTAATTTTGCCGGTCAAACGCGTTGTATTATTGGAGACAGAGGCGGTGATTTTCAAGGCAGAAGCATTCTCTGTATTAGTCAAGACAATATCACCGGAGTATGTATTGTTTCCACCCAATTTACCCTCGACCCCCCGAAGCTCTACTCGTGAACCATCCTGGGTCAGTTTCTGAATGCTTGCACCTACATCCATAACGCCACCATTCACCTGGACGGTTCCCCTCCACCCATCACTGTCAAATGACAGGCTTCCGCCAGGCAAGCCTTGCGTGCTGGCATTGTTGTTCAGCGCAGAATTGATAACCAAGGTACCCTCACCCTTCAACGTACCGGAAAGAGTGTTGCCCCCATCAGAAATAGCAATATCGGCCCCTTCCTCAATGGTTATGCTTCCAGCTGTGGTGGCACCGGCCAAGGTCACCGTCTGCCCATTGGTGGCGGAGGTAAACCTGACGCTGCTTTCCGACGTGAACGGCACGTGGGTACCCGACGCAGCGGCGGTATGCCAGTTGTTGTCAGAAGTGCTCCACATCCCGGATGCAGACGCATTGTCCCATATCAGGTCATTGCCCCCGGGCGCAGCCATGGTCAGCACCAGGTTGCTGTCCTTCAGGCTCAATACCGCATCCTCGGGAGCGCTGAGCAGGCGCACAGCAGACCAATCGCTGGAGCTGGTCACGCCTTTGGCCAGGATGATATCCTCCTGCCCGGACTGGCTAGCGCGGGCGCGGAAAAGGGAACTCACATCCAGCGCAGAGCCAGCAGCCATCGTCAGGTTGGAAATCGCCACGGCATCATCCCCCTGCTGCGTGAGCGCCAGGGTGGCACCGCTGTTCACCACCAAGGTGCTCAGGGACTGCACGCCCGCACCCAAGGTCAGCATACCGGAGTTAGTCAGGGTCTGGGTGTATTTCGTAACATCTCCGTCATTGACAGCATCAATGACCAAGGAGTTGCCGGCATTTACTGTAACATTCTTGTTACCCTCCAGGTAGCCAATCTCCAAGTCGCTGTCCACCACCGTGGTGGCAGTAGCATTCAAGGCACCAATGCTACCGGCGGCAGCAATCTTGACCGTACCATTCCCAGACGTGGTAAGCTTATGCTGCCCGGCCAAGGTGCCCTCCAGCGTGGTGGTGTGGGTAGCCGCCACAGTAGAATCCGCTGTAAGAGTGAAGGCTCCCTTGTAGCCCATGTTGTTACCGGCAGCCCCCAATGTACCACCAGACAAGATAATATCATGGACAAACCTGTGATTCACATTACCGTTCCAGCCCTTGAGGGTGCCATCCGTACCGACCGTCAGAGTTGCGTTGGCAAACTTGCTTGTCTGGCTGCCCAATTGGACAACACCACGCGCTACTTCCACGGTACCGACAAAGTTCTCCAAGAAGGTCTGGTTGTGATATTCATAGCTTTCGTTGGTGGTGGCACAGGCAATCTTCACCGTGCCGGGGCCAGTGATAGTTTTCGTTGCCAACGCAGACAAGGTCAGCTCGGCATCCTTGGCCACAACCACGCCAGAGGTGGTGTCTGCCCCCATGGCGTCACCCCAAGCCAGGTTGCTGTTGATGTGGTAAATGGTGTTGTCTGCCTCAAATGTGACAAGTATGTTGTTGTTCTCTATTGTGTGCGACGCGACACCGGTAACACTCAAGCCGTCGGCCGTAAGGCTGCTGTTCGCACCACCCTTCACCAGATAATACTTAGCCGTAGACGAGGTGAGATAGCCGCTACCTGCATACGCCCCTTCTCCTGAATAGGTATTGGTGCCCTCTGAACCGTAGCGCTCATACATCTCCATGGAACCGGTAACGGCAACACTGCCGCCCAGGGTCATGCTATGCTCGTTGTACACGGTACCGCCCAAGGAGGAAGCCCCACTGATCTCTGTGGTGGAGCCCTTGAAAGTGGCTGTATGCCCAGCGGCAAGGACAAGGCCGCCGTTCACGCCTGTCACATTGGCATTGAACACCGCATCCGTATTCACGTTCAAGCCTAGGGTGCCGTTAGAGCGGGAAATAGCAGCATTCACCGTATTCGCCTTTCCGCTGAAATACAGACGGGATGTCTGGCTGCCATCCTTGACGAAGCTTCCTGTCCAACCGGAGATATCCCCGGCGAACTCAAAACCCTGGCTGTTGTTAGCCGTTTTCATCAGGGTACCGGACCCGCTAACGGAACCATAGAACGTAATACGCTGGGTTCCGTTGCTTGCCCCTGCATTGAAGTTCCACGCCACGGTACTACCATCGTTCTGCAGCTCTATGTCACAGTTCAGGCTGCCGCCGTTCCACTGGCTGGACCAGCCAGACACACCATGCATCAGGATGGTGGAATAGCTGCCGTTTGCCAGGTCGCCAAGGTTGGCACCCGCAAAATTACCGCCGCCACTGATCTCCACCTTGCCTGTCCAGCCGGAAGCCCCGGACTGGAGCTGCAGGTTAGCGGGTCGGGTCCAGGTATTGTTACTGAGCTTAAGGGTACCGGAACCACCCAGCTGCACAGCTGCCCCAAGCGTGCCCAAGGAAGATTGAGCCAGGGTCACCCCCTGCGCCAGACTAATCCTACCGCCGTTTCCGGTAGATTCGATACTATTGGTCTGAGACAGTGCCTGGTCCAGCATCAGGGTGGCTCCGGTGTTTCCCTTGTCATCTATATTGATGACAGTGGCGGAGGCAATGTCCTTTGCCTGGCTGTAGGTCACGATGCCGTCCCGCACCATGTACACGCCTGCAGCAGTCCCGGCTATCTGGAGAATCTTGCGGTCGCTGGAGAGTACCAGGCTTTTGCCCTCCAGGGCATCTGCTCCAGTCAAGGTTCCGCTCAGGGTAATTGTGCTGTCGGCACCTGTCAGGGTAATCAGGTCAAACGTTCCCTGCTGAAAACCGTTGTTGCCATCGGTAAAGGGATTCTCCCCCGTGGCATGCTTTGCCAGGTCTGTGGCGCTCATGCCGAGCGTCACGCCATTACCGATGACCAGGTTGCCCGTACCGATAATATTGTTGAAATTCAGATTGGAGTTGGCCGCAAGGGTCAGGGTGACGCCATCTGCGATGGTGATAGTACCTGTGGCGGTCATCTGGTTATCCACCGCAGCACCACCCTCAGGGGTATAGCGAGTAGTCCAAGTCTGGCTGGCAGTCACGTTGATGTCAGAGGAGACATCCAACCCACCGTTCTGCAGCACAATACCCTGTGCCCCCAGGGCAATAGTGCCGCCCTTGATAGTGACCAGCTGATTATACACGTCTTCCACGCGGATACCACCCACAGTCAGGGTAGCCCCTTGGGTGATATAGTTGCCCCTGCCCAACATGAGATTTGCAGGGTTGGGGGTACTTACGGAGGAAAGGTCCCACACGGCCACGGCAGCTGCATCGGGCAGGCGGTTCATCCACCATGCACCGGCCTGGTCCAAGGCCACTTCGTCGTTATCACCGCGAACAGCGCCCACGTCAATGTTGTTCTGCACGGCAAAGGCATACGCATAGCGTGCACCGATGGTGAGCTGTGATTCACCGCTATAATGTACACCCATGGAATCACCGGAGGTAATCTTGCCCAAGTCGCGGGTGTGGACAAAACCGATATCGTCGTTACCAGCCGCCAAGTTCTCCAAGAGGACATGCGTATTACCGGAATTGCCTTCATCACCAACAGAAGTCGATGTCTCACGCCAGGTTGCATGTTCGCCCAGCACGCTATTCTCCGCAAACTTGAGCATGCTTTCATCATAACCGGCAGTCTTCAGGTCTGCCTTCAGGTCCGCGAGAAGCTGCTGATACCGGGAAGCGGCATTAGTAACCTCGGCTCCTGAATTGGATTCACCCTGCAGGTACATCAAACCATCAATGGTAATACTGGAATACCCATCTTCCCGGGCTTTGCCCAATGCCACCTTAATGGAATTCAGCAAGGTCTGGTAGCCCTTGGCCGCAGTCTCTAGTGAATCACCCCTGACCCAGTTGCTATTGCCGCCGCCGTCTCGGGATGCCTTGATGACGCCCAGGCTGTCGCCTTCCGGAAGCAGCCACCCCTTTTTCTCCATCATGTAGCCGAAACCGTATTCGGGCCCCATCACGGAATCACCACCCCATTGAGACCTGAAAGTGGGATTCATCTCCGTATATTCCAATCCTTCCCACGGCGTTCCTGTCACATTAGTACCAGGGGTTCTGGCTGGTTGAAGGGCAAACCAAGTCTTGCCCGCATCTTTCCATGCCGTCGCCATCTCGGCAGAACCAGACAAGCCGCCAGCCATGTTGGCATCCCACATCAGCACGCCCTGGCTCTTGTATGCATCCAGGCGCTCGGCAGAAAGCGGGCTGCCCTTCACGGCCCCCAAGGAGTTGGACTGGCCTGTCAGGACATAGATATGCAGCGTGCCCTTGGACTGCTCGTCGGCAGCACCCGCCATCTTCATCACGGGTGCGGGGGACGCGACAGCGGCGGTCTTCATGACAACTGGGCGGGCTATGGGGCGGATGGATCCCGAGACACCGCCCAGAGAGCCTGCGCCTGCACCACCCCCCACGGAAAATGCAGAGACAGCGGAGTCGGAAGAGGGGGAAACGGTGGTGCCGTTGTAACTGTTATAACTGTTATCCGGCTGCGGAGCCAGGTCCAGGGAACCTGCCACGGCAGCCGCAGGGGGCGCGGTTACGGAGACATCCACGGACTTGCCAGCCTCAATGGCGGCCAAGCCGTCAGCAGTCACAAACTCTGAGGAGGAGGCGGGATCCAGCGAGGCGGAGAGAGCAGCGGACTCCGGGGTTTCCAACTGTTCGGCCCCTGTTTCGGAAACGACAAGCGCGCCGGGCTCTACCTGTTCGGCACCATCCGGCAAGCGAGTGAGCACGGAATCCGTGGCGAGGTCCTCTGCGGAAGCCTGGCCGGCGAAGAAGGCAAAAGTGCCGGCGGCAAGGGTGGCAGAGCTGACCGTGGAGAAAGACACGGAGGCTATGGCAGCCATGACGGCTGCCTGCAATCTGTGGGGAAGATGCAGTTTCATAATCTGTTAAGTTACTGAGAATAAGTAATGTAGGAAAGAAAAAAGCCCATGTGGTGACAATACACCACTCCATTACATGCACAAGAATACCGCATTAGGCCCGCCAAAGCAAGAGCAAAATAGACAAAAATACGCATCCTGCGAAGATTACGACAGGCTGCGCATTGCCTCAAAAATCCAGTCACCGAACTGACACATCTCATGGGTTCGGCTGACACCGCATT
This sequence comes from Akkermansia sp., assembly GCA_030536145.1. Taxonomy (GTDB): domain Bacteria; phylum Verrucomicrobiota; class Verrucomicrobiia; order Verrucomicrobiales; family Akkermansiaceae; genus Akkermansia. The sequence goes on along the minus strand of JAUNQN010000017.1, from coordinate 39,686 downwards.
GCCTCAAAATAAAAACGCACCGAACAGGGGCGTTGCCTCAAAAATAAACGCACCGAAGGATACACTACTTTAGCCCGTTTGGCAAGCCTCGCCTTGGGCGCCGGGCCGGCCGGCCCGGCGCCCAAGGCGTACAGCCTCCAACCGGCGGACCAGGGCAGTCATCGCTTCCTGCATTTCCTTCCTCAACTTCCAAGGCTCCAGCGACTCGTGAAAGTCTTGCAAACGCTTCTTGCCCCCCCCTTCCTTCAGGTGCCCCAGCAGACGCTCATAGGGCGTCGTCGGAGTGTCCATGTGTCGGATTACCTTGCTGCCCTTGCGCTCCTTGGACACCACCCGCTGCCATGTGTGAAAATGGTTTGCCAGAAGGTTGCTCGCGTTGTAGATGCGGTTGAGCAGCCTCACGAAGCTCTCGTCGTCCAGGCGCTCATACCCCACGCATTCGCGCACCATGCGGAGGTTGCGTTCCTCCACGCGGGCGTTGTCGTTCTTCCTGTTCGGCCTCGACCTCGTCACCTTGCAGGTCTTGTACCTTTCCTTTATAAACCGTTGCAAATGATAGTTTATGAACTCGCTCCCGTTGTCGGTGTTGATGGAGCGCACCCGGAACGGCAGGTGGCGCAGGATGTATCCCGGGGCGCAACAGGTAGCATACTGGCCCTTGTTCCAGATGGCTCTAGTGCGGGTCCATCCCGTCAGCTCGTCGGTCACCGTCAGGGTCCATGCAAAGTCTCCCGACATGTCGCCGCCGCAGTGGGCCACCGTGTCGGCAGACAGGACTCCGGGCGTGTCAACCGCTTTCCTCCGGTCCACGTACGGGATGGATTTTTTCAGGCTTGCCAGCTGCAGCCGGTCGTCCCTTTCGGCAGGCTTGCACAGCTTGAAAGCCCCCAGCACCCGGTCAAGCGTGGAGGCAGAAACAGCAGGCATGGGCGGGTTCAACGCGCCGTGCTGTTTTTCCCAGCATGAAACCCAGGTACCGAGTACAGGCTGCATGCGTTTGCCGCACGGCTGATCCAGGGCGAACCAGATTTCGCGCAGGACTTCCACCTGCCGGGCATCGAGTTTTTTGACACGTCCCCGTTTTCTTTTCCCCGGGGCCGGCACCTTGCTGTTCAGAGCCCTGATGGCCTGCTTCCTGCACTTGTAGCCAACGAATTGCACAACGGCATCAATCAGCTGCCCCTTGGCCTTCCTTCCCCTTGTGCGGGCATATTCCGCCCTTGTCCTGGCCAAGAACAGTTTTTTCTCTTCCTTTCTCATTTTCAGCGGCATGTGTTGATTATAGTGATTTTTAATTTGAGGCAACACCCAAATTCGCCGCAGACTCGATTTCCGCGCTTCCTCGCTTCGGTGCGTTTTTATTTGAGGCAATGCGCCACCGATACGCCCGCCGATACGCCGCCGCACAGGCAAAGAAAAGGCCGGGAATCCTTTCGGATTCCCGGCCTTGAAGCTTGGTTGACGGGCGGTGCTTAGGCCTCGGCCTTCTCCTCTGCCTTGGGCTCCTCGATGGTCACCTTAGCGTTGCGGGCCAGGAGGTCGAGGACCTTGGAGGTGACGATGGAGAGACGTACGCCGGTCATGCGGTTCTCACGCACCATCTTGCGGATGAAGTTCTTGAGGTTCTTCTCACCGGCCTGCTGGGCCATGGCGGCCAGGGCGTTGAGCTGCTCGTTCTCCGTGACGCCGATGTTCTCCTTGCGGGCAATCTCCTGCAGGGCGAAGTAGACGCGCAGGTTGCGCTCGGTCTCGGTGCGGCACTCCTCCTTCAGGGTGTCCATGTTCTTGGCCACGTCGTAGTTGCCGGACTGGATGGCCTCGTACACCTTGCGCTGCACGGTGTTCTCGTTCTCGCGGTCCACCAGGGCGGTGGGCAGGGCGAAGGTGAGCTGGTCGGCAATCTTCTCGGAAATCTGGTCGGCCTTGGCCTCGTTGATTTCCTGCTCCTTGCGGTTCTTCAGGTTCTCACGGACGATTTCCTTGATTTCATCCATGGACTTGCCGGGCAGGGCGGAGGCGAAGAGCTCCGGGGTAACCTCCGGCACGCGCTTCTCACGCACTTCCTTGACGGTGCAGTGGAAGGTAATCTCCTTGGAGGCCAGGTCGGAGATGGGGAAATCCTCCTTCATGGTGAGGGTGATGTCCTTGGTGTCGTTGGCGGAAAGGCCCACGAGGCCCTCTGCCAGGCCGGGCATGAAGGCGTCCTCCTCCATGGAGACCCAGTGGCCCTCGCGGCCCTCCATGAAACCGACGGGCTTGCCGCAGAACTCTGCGGTGGGCTTGCCCTCCACGGTGGTGGTGAAGTCGATAACGGTCACGTCACCCATGGCGGCGGCGCGCTCCACGGGCTCGTGGGTGGCGGAGGTCTCGGCGTACTGCTGCAGGGTCTTCTGCACTTCCTCGTCGCTCACCTCGCCGGAGGGCACGGTGACTTCCACGCCCATGTACTCGGGCAGCTCAAAGTTGGGAACGATGGTAAGGGTGGTGGTGAACTTGTAGGAGCCGTCCTCCTGGATACCGGCCTGGGGCTGGCCGAAGTCGAGCACCTTGAGGTCCTCGTTCTGCTCAAGGCTCTTGTCCTGGATATCAGACTTGAGCCGGTAGTCCACCTCGTCGTTGATGGCGTCGGCATAGCGCTTCAGGATCACGCTCTTGGGGGCCTTGCCGGGGCGGAAGCCGGGGATGTTGGCGTTCTTCATGTAAACGGCCACGGCCTTGTCCTTGATGGCGTTGACCTCTTCTACGGTAGCGACGGCTTCGAGAGTGGCCTCGCAATCACTGGTTTTGTTGACTTTGATATCCATGGTTTGAAAATTTGCGTCGCGGAATCATACAGGAAGGCTAACGAAAAAGCAAGTGCAGAGTCTTGATTCCCAAATTTTCTCTGTCAGCACGGCACCACTTTTGCCTTGGCGGACCATGAAAGCAAGTCCAGGCGGATGATTTCCGTGCGGTGGAAGGAGACTGCGGCAAACTTGAGCCCGGTTTCCACGTGATCCGGGCAGTACTTGTGCAGGATAAGCTCCAGGGCGTGCATGCGCTCCTGCTCCGGCAGGCCGGTGCGGGCACATGCCTGCAGCAGCACGCTCTCATAGGCGGCGGTGAACTTGTCCGGCAGCGGGCGGGTATGCCCCACTATGCAGAAGGAGGCGCGGGGCTCCGCCGCCAGGCAGCGCAGCTTGCGCCCCTGCGGCGCGCAGTGGATATAGAGGGCGTTGGCCGCCTCATCCCAGGCAAAGTTGACGGGCACGCCGTATCCCCCGCCCTGCTCTGCCTGCAGGGCCAGGAAACCGTACTCCCCCTGCTCCAGCAGGCGGCGGGCCAGGGTTTCGTCCGCCAGGCGGTCACGGCGGCGCACGCTGTCATTGTGGCACGGGGGGAGCATGGTGAGTATCAGTACACCAGGAAATCCAGCGCGCGCAGGCGCAGGCAGCCGTAGAACTTCTCCCGTATCAGGCGCACGCGCTGCTCCTGGTAGGCGGTGGTGGCATCCCGCAGCTCGTTCGGCAGGGTCTGCTCCGCCTGGTTCACCAGCAGGAAGGTCTGCTGGGCGCGGGCAATGCGCTCATACGCCTGCCGGGCGGCGGTCTCTGCGCCCTCGGCATCCTGCACCCCGGCATACAGCTCCGCCAGGCCGTTGAACAGGGATATCAGCTCCTGCACCTCCTCCGGCGTGTACACCTTCTTGGGCGTTCCGGCGGGCAACGCATTGAACATCACGGGCATGGGCAGCCAGTCGATGACCTCCGCCTGGTGTTCTGCGGGAATGTCCGCATACTGGGCCATCAGGCCCATGGGCCCCATGTCTATGCCGTACAGCTCTGCCCAGCAGATGATGGCCTGGTCTGCGGCGTAGCCCTGGCGGCCGCTCAGGTAGCCCTCCCCCATGCGCTGGAGCAGGTCCACAAAGGCCTGCGGGCACTCCAGGGTGCGGGCATAGCCGGCGGCGCGCAGGTTGTTCTCGCTGGTCATGCGGCCGGCATCCGCCTTGCGCTGCAGGTGGCGCATCAGCAGCACGGCCTTGATGCCGGTGGCCTGCTGCAGGCGCACCAGCGGCTGCAGGGATTCCACCTGCCGCCGCGTGGGGGGAGCGGGCATACCCTCCTTCACCACCGTGGCGTACGGCTCCGCGCCCCACAGCGCCTGCATCCACGGCAGGGGCAGGTAATCCGCCACATCTGCAGCCTGTAGGGGCTGCAGTGCCAGCAGCAGGGCCAGGGGAAGGAGCCTTTTCATACACGGGGTGCGGGGGGAGCGGTTCAGGCAATCTCGCCCATGTAGAACTTCTTCTTGCCGCGGCGGATGATGACCACGGAACCCTCCAGCGCGCAGGAGGCATCCACCGCATAGGCGGGGTCCTTCACCACCTCGCCGTTCAGGGAGATGGCGCCGTTGCCGATGAATTCACGTGCCTCACGCTTGGAGCTGCACACCTTGGCACCCACCAGCACATCCGCCAACGGGCCGGGGGTAAGCACCACGTGCGGCACGTTCTTCATGCCGGCCTTGATGTCCCGCAGGCTCAGGCTCTTGAAATCCCCGGCGAAGAGCTTCTCGCTGATTTCCACGGCGTGGGTGAATTCCTCCGCCCCGTGCAGGTCCGTGATAATCTCCCGCGCCAGGGCCTTCTGGGCCAGGCGCTGCTCCGGGTGCTCCGCGTGCTGCGCCTCTATCTCCGTAATCTCCTCCGGGGTGAGGAAGGTCAGGCGCTTCAGGTAGGAAATCACGCAGCTGTCCTCCGTGTTGATGAGGAACTGGTAGAGCTCATACGGGCTGGTCTTCTCCTTGTCCAGCCAGAGGGCGTTGCCCTCGCTCTTGCCGAACTTGTTGCCCTGGGAGTCCGTGACCAGCGGCATGGTGAGTGCAAACACCTCGTCTCCCGTGGTCTTGCGGATAAGCTCGATACCCGTGGTGATGTTGCCCCACTGGTCGCTGCCGGCCACCTGCAGGTCCACGCCGCGAGTCTCGTGCAGGTGCTTGAAATCAATGGCCTGGATGAGCATGTAGGAGAACTCCGCGTAAGAGATGCCGCTTTCCATCTGGCGGCGCACATGGTCCTTGGTCAGCATGTAGCCCACGTTGATGTACTTGCCGTAGTTGCGGAAGAAATCGATGACGTTCAGGTCCTTGATCCAGTCGTGGTTGTTCACCACCTCAAAGCCGAACAGACGCTCCACCTGGGCCTTCAGGGCCTCGTAGTTGCGGTACACCTCCTCCTTCTGCTTCAGCTCTCGCTCCACGGTGCCGCGGGGATCGCCGATAAGGCCGGTGGCCAGCCCCACCAGCAGGATGGGCGTGTGGCCGGCCTTCTGCAGGCGGCGGGTAATCAGGAAGCTGGAATAGTGGCCCAGGTGCAGGCTGTCGGCGGTGGGATCCGTGCCGATATAGAACGTCATGCCGCCCTTGTTGAGCTTCTCTTTCAGTTCCGGGCTGGAGATTTGGTTCACCAGCCCGCGCCATTCCAGTTCTTCGTAAAAGGTCATAGCCATCTGCAGTATTGTTCAGGAGCCACAGATACTACCACGCGCGCGGCGGCATGTCAATTTCCATATCCGTCCGTACGGGATTCGGCGGCTATTTTTCCTTCCTGCCCCTGGGGTGGAAGGCGCGGTGGAGGGAAACCAGGCGCTTCTGCTCCACATGGGTGTACACCTGGGTGGTGGCCAGGTCCGCGTGGCCCAGCATATCCTGGATGACGCGGAGGTCCGCGCCGTTCTCCAGCAGGTGGGAGGCAAAGGAATGGCGCATGATGTGCGGGTACACGTTCTCCGGGATTCCGGCGGCGGCGGCGCGCGCCTTGATAATCTGGCGTATGCGCTCCCGCGTGAGCTGTGTGCCGCGGTTGGAGAGGAAGAGCGCGGCTGCCGCCCTGCCCGGGCGCAGCAGCTTGGGGCGCCCCTGCTGCAGGTAGCTGCGCAGGGATTCCGCCGCCATGCCGCCCAGGGGTACATAGCGGGTCTTGTTCCCCTTTCCGGTGATTCGCAGGAACATCTCCTGCCAGTCCACCTGCTCCGGGCGCAGGTTCACCAGCTCACTCACGCGCAGGCCGCTGCCGTACAGCATCTCCAGTATGGCGCGGTCCCGCGCGCCGAAGGGCAAATCCGCGGGGTCGATGGATTCCAGCAGGCGCGCCACGTGCTCCGCCCCCAGGGTCTCCGGCAGGTTGCGCCCGGCGCGGCCTGTCTCCAGCAGGGCGGCGGGGTTGTGCGGCAGCACGCCCTTGGCCGCCAGGTGGCGGAAAAAGATACGCAGGTGCACCATAGCCACCCGGCAGGAGGACGCCGCCAACCCGGCGGCATGCAGGCTGCGGTGGTATTCCGCCAGCAGGGGCTCCGCCACCTGTGCGGGTTCCAGCCCGCGCTCCGCGCACCAGGAATCAAAACGCTCCAGGCTGCGGCGCACGGAAAGGCGGTAGTTCGCGCTCAGCCCCCTTTCTGCCGCCAGGTGCAGCAGAAAGGACTCTATATGCACGGCAAAGGAACCGGGACTGCCCACCGCCCTGCGGGGTTACAGGGGCAGCGCGGGGGCGCTGTCCTCCGGCTTGTCAGGCGTGGTCTCCACGGAGGAATCCGGCAGGTCCGGCACGTCATCCGCAGCTGGGGCAGAGGGAGCGGCGGGAGCGCCCGTGTTGGCGTCCTTGCCTTCCAGCAGGGCCTTCTTGCGGGCCTCGAACTCCTGGCTGCGTTCGGAGCTCTTGTTCACCACCACCACGGTACGGCCCGTGTTGTTGGTCATGAGTTTCTGGTTGGGGTCCAGGTGGATGGGCTCACCCTGCACGGCGCTCTCCTCCGGGAACAGCACGCCGGACTGCGGGGGGAACGCAGTGCCTTCCATGTTGGGGTTCAGGTTCGGCTCCGGAATGGCCGCACCCTTGGCCACCAGGCGCTGCGGGTTCACCAGGTCGGTCTCGCGCACGTAGCCGCTGCTCTTGTCGCTCAGCTGCACATAGTAGTACAGGCCCTCGCACACCACCACGGTGGCGGACTCTGCGGACACCATGCGTCCGGCGGAATCGCCGTCGATATCCGGGTTGCGGCGGAACACGTACACCCTGCCGCCCTGCACGGCCAGCGTGGTGCCGGGCTTGTACAGGCCGTCCTTCACGCGCTTGGCGCGCTCCGCAGCGCGGGCAGCCTGCGCACCGGGGGGATCCGTGGGGGAGGCCTCCTGGAGGTAGTACGGCATGGAATCGCGGTGCTTGAACAGCTTGCAGGACGGCACAAGGCACACGCAGAGGACGGCTAAGGCAAGGGAAAGTCTCATGCGGGTATGGTATCCCATATCCGCGCGGCATGCAAGCCGATTTTCCGTCACGCACGTATTCTGCGCGCATACGTCCTAGCCGTTTGACACGGCACCGCAGGAGGTGTAGGATAGGCGGCATGAAAAGAGCTTACCTGTTGGCCATGGCCGCTGCGGTGGCGGCCCCTGCATTCTGCGCGGAGCCCCCTGCCCCGGCAAAGGATTTGGGCGTGTGGATGGCGGTGGGGGATTCCATTTCCCACGGAACGTTCAGCCACTCCTACCGCTGGTTCCTGCAAAAGATACTCATCGACAACGGCGTGGGGTTCGATGCCCAGGGCTACCTGAACAGGAGCTACAGCGGCGCGTACGACAAGGACAGCTACTGCGGACGCGATTTCGACAACGAGCACTGCGCCCAGTTCAACATCTGGACGGACGAGGTGGCGGGCCTGCGCTTCCGCCGCCTCACCAGCATGAGCGGGCTGCAATCCAGCAACCTGGACAACTGGCTGGGGCTTTCCGACGTGCTCACGCCGGATTCCTCCGGCAAGAGGGGAACCTACCACGGCGCGACCTTTGCCCCGGACACCTTTACCTACATGCTGGGCACCAATGACCTGCAGGGCATGCGCGAGACCAGCACGGAGAACATACGGCAAGCCACCCGCAAGAACATGGAAAGCATGCTGGCCGCCGCCGCGCGCAAGGACACCCCCACCACCATCTACCTGATGTCCGTGACAGCCACGGACCACAATCCCGCCCTGGCCCGCCGGATTGCGGAGCACAACACCTGGCTGCGGAATGAGCTGGCCCCCGCCCTGCAGGGGCGGCAGGCACGCGTGGTGTATGCAGATGTGAACCCCGGCCTGCAGGACGTGAGCCGCGAGCCGGGGCAGGCCGTGGCCGGCATGTTTGCGAAGGACCGCCTGCACCCCACAAACCAGGGGAGCATGCTGGTGGCCGGCAACCTGGCGCGCGCCATGGGCTGCCGCGGCCGCACAGTGGCCCTGCCCCGCCGCGCGGCGGCGGATTTCAACTCCGCCGCACACGCCGCCGGGTTCCGCTCCATGCCGCATGATTCCCAGAACCTGCAGCTCTCCGGCACCGCACTGGATTTTGGCAGCGACGGGGAATCCGCCACCTGGATGCACTGGAAGACGCCCGTATCACGGGAGAAGGGATTCACCGCAGAATTCTCCCTGAGCCTGGGGGACGGTGCCGCCAACGGCTGGGAGAAGAACACGCCCATGACCATCATCGTGGGCGACGGCAGCCACATGGGTTCCCTGGTAGTCACGGAGCCCTATATCAAGTGGGGAGACTCCGTCATCTACTCCCGCAACATGGCGGAAACCTGCACCATCCGCATTGCCTACCGCCCGGCAGACACCGCGCGCAGCATCTGCGCCGGGTTCTACGTGTGGCTGGGCGGCACCCTCATCGGCGAGGCCCTGCCGGAAACAGACTGCACCCTGTGCAACGGGGTGATGGTCAACTACCCCGCCGCCGGAAAGGCCCGCCTGGAATCCGCCGCGCTGGACAGCACCGCCGCCTGGTCCCCCGCCGCACAATAGCGCGCGGGCGGCGGAACCGCAGCGGCGGGTGCGCCGTTTTTGTGTGTTTCACGCACAAGTTGCGCTTGCGGAAACGGGGATGAGATGGTACTATCTGCGCCATGCATATACTCCGATACCTTCTGCTGCCCCTGCTGATGCTTGCAGGGATGGCCCAGGCGCAGTTCCCCGGCATGGGCGGTGCGCCTGCGTCCGTGATGACTGCCAAGGGCAATGCCAGCACCACCGCCTACAAGGCAGGCGAGAGCTTCTACATTGCCCTGGATGCCTCCGTGGCCCAGCCTTGGCACGCCTATTTCCGCAACCCCGCCACCTTCGGCGAGGCCATGACCGCCGAGCTGAAGGCCCCGGAGGGGTTCACCGTGGAGGGGCCGTACTTCTCCGCGCCTGAGTTCCACAAGAGCGACATCGGCGTGGCATACACGCACCAGAACCCCACCGTGGTGTGGAAGGTGACCCCGCAGGCAAACGCCCCGCAGAACGCCACGTTCACCGCCAGCTGCACCGCCCAGTGCTGCTCCGACGAGGGCTGCAACCCGCCTGAAACCAAGACCGTGACCGTAAACCTGGCCGCCGGCGCCCCCGCCGCCAGCCCCGACTGGAAAGGCCAGGAAAAGAAGGTGGAGACCCTGGGTGAATCCCCCCTGAAATACACGCTGGCGCAGGACGGCAACACCGTCACCATCTCCGGCCTGCCCGCCGATGCCAAGGCGGCCTATTTCTTCTCCGACGACAACTGCATCAGCCCCACTGCGGAGCAGAAGCTGGAGAACGGCGTGCTCACCATGCAGCGCAACGACAACAGCGACCCCATGGCCCCCGTGAAGGACGAGGCCCAGGTGGGCAAGCCGCTGGAGAAGCTCTCCGGCCTGCTGGTGGCAGACGGCAAGCTGCACACCATCAACGGCACGTTTGCCGGAGCCGCTGCCGCCGCCCCCGCAGCAGAGGCCGCAGCCCCCGCAGGCTCCTCCGGCATCCCGGACGGCCTGTTCACCACGCTCATTTCCCTGTTCCTGGGCGGCCTTATCCTGAACCTCATGCCCTGCGTGTTCCCCGTCATCGGCCTGAAGGTGATGAGCTTCGTGGAACTGGGCGGCGGAGACCGCCGCAAGGTGTTCCTGCACTCCTTTGCCTTTGTGCTGGGCATCCTGGTATCCTTCTGGGTGCTGGCCGTGCTGCTGAGCGATTCCGAGCGCAGCTGGGCGGTGTGGATGCAGAACCCGTGGATTGTGTACTGCATCATGCTGCTGCTGCTGGTGCTGGGCCTGAGCATGTTCGGCCTGTTTGAGATTGGCGTGGGTGCCACCGGCGCCGGCCAGAAGCTGCAGAACAAGGGCGGCCTTACCGGCTCCTTCTTCCAGGGCCTCTTCGTCACCGTGGTGGCCACCCCGTGCAGCGCCCCCTTCCTGAGCACCTCCCTGCCCGCCGCCATGGCCATGCCCGCGGGGTGGATGATCCTGGCGCTCACCTTCATGGGCCTGGGCCTGGCCTTCCCCTACCTGGTGCTCGGCTGCTTCCCCAGCCTGGTGCGTTTCCTGCCCCGCCCCGGCGCCTGGATGGAATCCCTGAAGCAGGGCCTCTCCTTCCTGCTCTTTGCCGCCGCCGCCTGGTTCCTGGATGTGTACCTGGTCTTCTGGCCGGAGACGGAGAACACCACCTGGGTGCTCATCAACCTGGTGGTCATCTGCGCCGCCTTCTGGGTGTACGGCCGCTGGTGCCCCATGTACTGCAGCAAGCAGAGCCGCATCACAGGCTTCATCATCGCCCTGGTGCTGCTGGCCGTCGGCGTGCGCTACTCCGCACCGCTCTATGCAGAGTCTGAGGACAAGGCAAACGCCCCCGTCGCTGCCCAGACAGAGTTCACCGACATCCACCACAACTGGTACGCCTGGACCCCGGAGCTCATGCAGAAAGCCCTGGATGCCGGCCACCCCGTCTATGTGGACTACACCGCCAAGTGGTGCGCCACCTGCCAGTCCAACAAGAAAATGGCCTACACGGATGCCGTCTACAAGCAGTTTGCCGACCGCGGCGTGGTGCTCATGCGTGCCGACAAGACCAAGCCCCGCGCCGACATCGATGCCGAGCTCAAGCGCCTGAACCGCGGCTCCGTGCCCGTGAACGTCATGTACGTGAAGGACAAGGAACCCGCCATCACCCAGCCCCTGCTCACGGAAAGCTACATGGCCGGCTTCATCAACGACTCCCTGCAGGGCGTGACCACCACCCCCGCCGCCTCCGCCCCCGCTGCCGCCCCTGCGGCCCAAAAGGCAGAGGAACCCGCCACCCCCGTGGATACCACGGAGTACGAAGGCGGCCCCGATGACGACGAGGATGACGACGACGACGAAGTCTAATCCCGCCAGAATCCCGTATTTTCCCATCCCCGCCCCTTCCCCAAGGGGCGGGGATTCTTTGTACACAGCGGAAAGACCTCCCATGTAACAAATCTGCTTGCCAAGAGAGGGCTGCTCCTGTATAATCCGCACCGTAATCCACGTGATTCTATAACCTATGTCCGGCAATCTCACTTACAAGCAGTCCGGCGTCGATACTATCGAGGCCCAATCCTTTGTTCACGACATCAGCGCCCATGTGAAGCGCACGCAGAAAAACCGCCAGCTGTGCAATGCATTCGGCCTGTTTGCCGCAGCGTATGACCTGTCCTCCTACAAGGAGCCGGTGATTGTGACCGGTACGGACGGCGTGGGCACCAAGACGGAAATCCTCTTTGACCTGGACATGCTGGAGACGGCCGGCAAGGACCTGGTGGCCATGAATGTGAACGACATCCTGACCACGGGCGGCGACCCGCTGGTGTTCCTGGACTACCTGGGCATCTCCAACCTGGAGATTGAGAAGCCCCGTATCACCCGCCTGGTGGCCGGCATGTGCGACTACCTGGAGAGCTGCAACTGCATCCTGGCCGGCGGCGAGACCGCCGAGATGCCTGGCGTGGTGCCGGAGAACCTGGTGGAGATGGCCGGTTTCAGCATCGGCTGCGTGGAGAAGAGCCAGATGATCCAGCCTGCCACCGTGGAGGTGGGAGATGTGCTGGTGGGCTACCCCAGCGACGGTTTCCACGCCAACGGCTGGAGCCTGGTGCGCCGTATCCTGGCAGAGAACCCGGACCTGCTCACGGAGGAGGAGCTGCGCGGTATCCTGGCCCCCACCCGCCTGTACCATGACGTGGTGAACGACATGCGCCAGCTGGGCATTACGCCGAAGGCCTACGCCCACATCACCGGCGGCGGACTGCCGGAGAACCTGGAGCGTTTCCTGGGCGACAAGGGCTCCGACCTGGAAATCCCCTACTGGGACAACGCCGCCGTGCAGAAGGTGCTGGAGTTTGTGGATGCGGAGGACCGTTTCCACACCTTCAACATGGGCATCGGCTGGGTGGCCATCGTGAAGCCCGACCAGGTGGAGAAGGCCTGCACCGCCGGCCCCGGCGGCACGCCCATCGGCACCATCCGCCAGGGCCAGGGTATCAAGGTCACCGTCCGCAAGTAAACCTGTTTTCCACCTGTTCCCATGTCAGACGCACTTCAACACGAATGCGCCGTAGCGGCCATCCGCCTGCTCAAGCCGCACTCCTATTTCGAGGAGAAGTACGGCGATGCCAACTGGGCATTCCGCAAGCTGTTCCTGCTGATGGAGAAGCAGCACAACCGCGGCCAGGACGGCGCCGGTATCGGCTGCATCAAGCTGGGCATGCCCTTGGGTGAGCCCTACATGTTCCGCCACCGCGACGCCACCGGCAATGCCCTCTCCAACATCTTCTCCACGGAGCAGCGCAACCTGCGCAAGATGCAGGAGGAAGGCAAGATTGCCAGCGCGGAGGACTACAAGACCCACTTCAACTACGGCGGCGAGGTCCTGATGGGCCACATGCGCTACGGCGTGGGCAACCGTTTCGACGAAGGCAGCTGCCACCCCTACACCCGCCGCACCAACTGGGTGACCCGCTCCCTGATGCTCCTGGGCAATTTCAGCATGACGAATGCCCCGGAACTGGCGGAGAAGCTCATCAAGCGCGGCCAGCACCCCGTGTTCGACACCGACACGCAGACCGTGATGGAGGAGATAGGCTACTACCTGGACGAGGCCCACACGGACCTGTACCGCAGCCTGCGCGACCAGCACAGCGGCCAGGAGCTCCAGCAGGAGATTTCCAACCGCATCGACCTCTACGACATCATCGGCAAGGCGGCCAAGGACTGGGACGGCGGCTACACCATGGTGGGTGCCGTGGGCAACGGCGACTTCTTCTGCCTGCGTGACCCGCACGGCATCCGTCCCTGCCACTATGTGCTCACGGACGAGTACCTGGCCGTGGCCAGCGAGGAGGTGCCGCTGATGAGCATCATGGAGGTGGAGCAGGACCAGGTGCATGAGCTGCCCCGCGCCAACATGCTGGTGGTGACGCACGACGGCACGGTGACGCTGAAGGAGTACACCACGCCGCTGGAGCCCACCCCCTGCTGCTTCGAGGGCATCTACTTCTCCCGCGGCAACGACCCCATCATCTACCGCCAGCGCAAGGCCCTGGGCTACAAGCTGGCCCCCAAGGTGGTGCGCAGCCTGGAGGGCGATGTGTCCAACGCCGCCATCTCCTTCATCCCCAACACCGCAGAGTTTGCCTACTACGGCCTGCTGGAGGGACTGCGCGCCTACCGCCGCGAGTACGTGACCAAGACCATGAAGGAGGCCCTGGCCAACGGCACGCTGAACAACGAGCTTATCGACGAGCTTATCCTGCGCCGCTGGCCCCGTGCGGAAAAGGTAGTGCACAAGGATATCAAGCTCCGCACCTTCATCACCCCGGAGCTGCGCCGCAACCAGCTTGCCTCCCAGGTGTATGACCTGACCTACGACGCCCTGCGCCCCGGCGAGGTGCTGGTGGCCATCGACGACTCCATCGTCCGCGGCACCACGCTCAAGAAGAACCTGCTGCGCCTGCTGGCACGCTCCAAGCCCCGCAAGATTGTCATCGTCTCCTCCGCCCCGCAGGTCCGCTACCCGGACTGCTACGGCATCGACATGAGCGAGCTGGGCCGCTTCATCGCCTTCCACGCCGCCATTGCCCTTATCCGCCGCCGCGGTATGGACAAGCTCATCGACGACGTGTACGAGGAGTGCAAGCACCAGCTCACCCTGCCCGCCCCCGTGCGCACCAACCCCGTGAAGAAGATTTACGAGCTCTTTACGGACGACGAGATCACGGACGAGGTGTCCAGCATGGTCACCCCGGAGGACAGCCCCTGCCCCATCGAGGTCATCTACCAAACCATGGACGGCCTGCACGAGGCCATCGGCGGCCCCTGCGGAGACTGGTACTTCAGCGGAGACTACCCCACCCCGGGCGGCATGACTGCCGTGAACCGCGCCTTCATCAACTGGTACGAGGGCAATGACGGCGGTGCCAAGGCCCTGCCGCTCTGATGACATAAAACAGTCAGAGAAAAATCATTTACTTTTTGCGCGTCCGCGCGTAAAATAATACCGTGGCCGCCACTGCGGGGTTCACAAAACCCTGCCGTGGCGGCTCACAGCACCCGCCATGGACAACGACGCACAGATCCCGGAACCTACGGACGAGGAGCTTATCAAGCTCACCCTCGGCGGGCAGACGCGCGCGTACGATATCCTCATCCGCCGCCACAGCCGCAAGCTGCACGCCATGCTGGTGCAGGTGCTGAATAATGAGACGGACGCCTTCGACGTGGCACAGGAGGCTTTTCTGAAAGCCTTCCACTCCCTGCGCTATTTCAAGGGAGACAGCGCCTTCTACACCTGGCTGTACACCATTGCCCTGAACCAGGCGCGCAATTTCATGCGCAAGCGCAAGAAGGAAAACGCCTTCAGCCTGGACAACGACGACAAGGGCAACCCGCTGGAAAAGGATGCCGAACTGGCAGACGGCACCCGCCATTCAGACCCGGTGCGCAGCGCCCAGAACGCAGAGCTGCGCAAGAAACTGGCCTACGCCATCTCCCAGCTCTCCCCCGCCCACCAGGAGGTGGTGAACCTGGCGGATATCCAAGGGCTCACCTTCCCGGAAATCTCCAGGCTCATCAACGTCTCCGAGGGCACCCTGCGCTCCCGCCTGCACTATGCCCACCGGCAGCTCCAGTCCATACTGGGGGATGAGATGTGAGCCGGCGCGCCTGCTGCCGGAAAACGGAGATTCCCTCCTTGCCAAGGTGCCGCCGATGGCGTAGAATAGGGGCATGCCGACTCTCAAGCGCATTCTCCTTTCCGTACTCTACCAGGTATCCCATGCGGCGGTGCTGTATGTGGGCATTTCCCTGCTGCTGGATATATGTTTTGAAATCGGCCTGCCGGCGGGCAACCGGGTGCTGTGGTATATCATCGGCACGGCGGCACTGGTGGTGATGGTGTACAGCTGGCTGGCGCTGCGCAAGCTGCCGGCAGGCAGGAAAGGCGGCAGCGGGCGCACGCCGTTCACCCGCCGCGGCGCGGTGGTCAAGCCCGTGTGGCGCCACCTGCCCCGCCAGAAAACCCTGCTGGCGGACACCAACGTGCTCATGTGCCCGGACGACTGCATCCGCAACTGGTTCGGCTACCTGCTGAACAACGCGGAGCAGAACGGCTGGCGCTTTGTGGTACCCGGCGCGGTGTACGAGGAAATCCTGCACCACGCCAAGCGCGGCAACGAGAACAAGGCCAAGGATGCCCGCCTGGCGCGTAACCGCATAGAGCTGCTGCAGGAGAAGCTGGGCACCCGCATGGAGATTGCAGGCCTGCAGCGCCAATCCCCCAAGAACCCGGACTCCCGCTATGCGGACCCGCAGATTATCGACTACATGCAGGAGCACGCCAACACCATCCTGCTCACCTTCGACAACGACCTGAAAATCCGCTGCAAGCAGCTCATGCGCGCCAAGCAGCCGGGGAACCGCGTGTTCTCCGAGGAGGATTTTTACGCGGAAAACGAGAAATAGTGCACTTTTCTTGCGGATTGCCGCTTCCATGAGCCTTATCTTTGTATAGAAAGGAACCGACTATGGACATCTTCCCCCAGAACAAGACACGCATACCCGCCTACCCCGTACTCACCGCTGCCATGGCCGCCATGCTGGCCATGCCTGCTGCCGCAACGGACAACCAGGGCACGCCCGACACCACCCCCGGCCCGGCCACCCAATCCAAGGCAAACCCGGACAAGTCCCAGCGGATGCCCGGCAAGGCACCCGTCACCAAGCGCACCCCGCCCGCCGGCAAGGCGTCCCCCAAACAGCCCCGGCAGCAGGACGGCAAGCCCCTGCCGCCCCAGCCGCTCAGCGGCATCCCCCTGCCGCCCAAGCGCTAAACCCACCCAGGCGCCATGAAACGCCCGCTCACACTCACGCTCTGCCTTACCCACAACTGCAACCTGCGCTGCCGCTACTGCTACGCAGGCCGCAAGTACGCCCACGCCATGGATTGGGAGACTGCCTGCGCCGGCATGGACCTGGGCCTGGCAGAGGCGCAGCGGCTCGGCATCTCCGTAGACCTCTCCTTCTTTGGCGGTGAGCCGCTGCTGGAGTGGGAGCTGCTACAGCGCTGCCATGCCTACATGCAGGAGCGCGGGGATTCCCTCTGCACGCCCCCGCGCTTCGGTATCACCACGAATGCCACCCTGCTCAGCCCGGACAAACTGGCCTGGATGGCGGAGCGGGATTTCCTGGTGGGCGTATCCGTGGACGGCTCCCCCGCCATGCACGATACCAACCGCCGCTTTGCCGACGGCACGGGCAGCCACGCCGCCCTGCAGCCCGCCCTGCAGGAGATACGCAAGTACCCCGCCCTGCGCTCCAAGGCCATCTGCGTGGTGAATCCCGTCAACTGCCACCTGCTGGCGGAGGGCGTGGCCTGGCTCCATGAGCATTACGACCATGAGATTGGCCTGAACCTGGACTACTGGCACGAGTGGACGGATGAGCAGTTCGACGTGCTCACCGCCCAGCTGCAGCAGGTGCAGCAGATGATGCTGGACGCCTACCGCAGCGGCACCCGCCCCGTGCAGGTAGACAACATCTCCGGCAAGATTTACACCCACCTGAACGGCAAGGGCTGCGATGCCTGCCGCATCGGCGAGCAGGAAATTGCCGTGAGCGTGGACGGCAACCTGTTCCCCTGCTCCCGCCTGGTGGGAGAGGGGGATGCCGCAGCCTTCACCTTCGGCAACGTGCGCAGCGGCATAGACCGCGCCAGGCAAAACTACATCATTGCCACCCGCGGAAACGCCACCCCCGCCTGCAAGCTCTGCGCCCTGCACACCCGCTGCATGAACGGCTGCGGCTGCTCCAACTACGCCGCCAGCGGCCAAATCAACCAGGTCTCCCCCTTCCTCTGCTCAAGCGAACGCCTGCTCATCCGGCTGGCAGACGAACTGGCAGAAACCCTGTATGCAGAGAAAAACCCCGCCTTTATACGGGAATTCTACGGCCAATAGACTCCTGCCGACACCGGCGGCACGACAGGGCTCCACCCGGGACACCGCGGCAGCAAAAATACGCATAACCCACTTTGTTACAGCACCTTACACACCAAACACACGCATACAGCATTATCAATGCTGCATGCATCATTACACATTGATAGCCAGTCGTTAAAGTCTTTTTTTTAGCCAGCCTGTCCCCCTGGTCTGTCCAGACTTTCGAAAATGCGTTTCCGCAAGAAAATCAGCATCTAACAGTTTTTTCTTGCATACAGCATTGATAATACAGTATACTACGCAAAGAGGGAGATGCCTGATTTGTTTCACCCGTTTCCCTTGTTTTACACATTTTACACCAAATCCTGCTTTCTCCGACCATGAAACCGCGCCTTCCACGTGCCTTGCGGGCTGCAGTCACCGCAGCCATGTCCCTCTTTGCCGTCCTCTCCGCCGGCTCTGCCTCCACGGCAGGGGCCGCTGAGACCTGGTCTTGGGATGGATCCTTGTCAAGTTCATGGAAATGGAAACTGTACTCATCCTCAACTACCGCCCCAGCCCCCGATGGCGTAAATCTGAGTATTGGTTACAATGTCCAATCAGCTTCCAATGTCATCAAAATCAAGCCGACAACCAATCAGTTGGGAAACGGAAGGATAGGAACCATCAGCGTTACCAACGGGGCAAAGGCTGCGTTCGATTTTCAAAATTTCAATTCCAGTAAGAGCAACAGGGAGATATACATCGATGCCATTACCATCACCCAAAAATCCGGAACCATCTACCCGGCGGAAAAATGCTCCCGGTTGCACCTTTACGATACGGAGGCCCCCGGCGCATCTGCCGCAGACCTCTATATCCAATCGGGGATTACTGTAAACAGCGGCTGCGACTTCTACATCCATAGCTCAAGCAGGGAGGCATCCTATAGCAGTTTGACGTGCTCTTTTAGCAACAGTGCCAATACCCAAGTACAATTCAGGACACACTTTGCAGACGGGGCAATCATTTCGATAAATGGCGACGGAGCCGATGTCGGGTTCCAGGACGGGGCACAAGTGGATATGGGCAAGAACTGCACATTGCAAGCAAGCGGAGGCACTGTGGACCAACTCGACTATTCCTACCTCCGCATCACCAACAATGCCAACTTCAGCATGGGAGACTCCGGCACCATCGACTTCTCCGGCACATCCTACATGCAAGTGAGCGACGGCTCCAGCCTGAGCATGGGGCAAGATGCCACTGTACTCCTGGGCGCGGCTGAGGGAGCATCCGGGCGAGGAAATATCAGTGTGAGATCAGGCAGCCTCTTTACCATGGGGGAAAATGCCAAAGTCAAACTGGGCGGCCCGGCAAGCGGCTCGCTGGATATTGACCATGATTCCACCGTTATCATGGGGGCCGGCTCAAGCATTGACGTCGGACAGGGAGGTAGAGTCAGCGTTGGAAATGGCTCGCGACTCATTTTCGGAGACAACAGCAGTCTCGTGTTGTCTGAAGGTTCCACCTTGGAACTGAACAACACCCGCGCAGAATCCATCCTAGCCGGAAGCAAATTCCATATGTCCCTTCAGGCCGGGGCGAAGCTGACCGCGATATACGACAATAGCAACCTCTGCACCACGGAACGGTACTGGGCCATGATGGATTTGAATGGCGGCACCCTTTCCGTAGGAAACGGTGAAGGAGACGGCAAGGTGGAGGTATACTTCTCCTATACCCCGTTGGCAGAGGGAAACGGCATCCTCTGGATTGCCACGGGTATCTCCAACACTGTGGACACCGGCAAGCTGGAGTTCTCTTGCTACGAAAGTGTGGGACTGACGGCGGACGATATGGTGTTCGTGCAACAGGGATGCGACCTTTTCATGGTCAAGAAAGATCAGGACACCCTGTACCGCACCAGCGGCAGCGGTTTCTGGAAAGACTCCGGCTGGTCTGCGTATACCGGCGAGGGCAGCTCCGGATACACCGAGGGAAAGAACATCTGCTTCGCGCACGTCCTCGGCGGAGAGGAGTCTATCACTATTGACGGCAATGAATATGCCGCAAGTGTGTTTGTATCCAAGCTGTCAGACATTTCACTGAACGGACAGGGCTCCCTGACCACGGAAAGCCTGAATGTAATAGACCAGAGCAAGCTGTCCATCGCCCCCACGCTGGAAGCGCAAACAATCAAGGTTTCCGGGGCAAGCGGGCTGAACCTGGTACAGGCAGAAAGCATCGGGACCATGGACCTCTCCGGGGGGAGTACGGCAAGCATCGACAGCGCAGGAAGCATCGACACCCTGAGCCTGGCAGGGGAAAGCCGGGTCGACATCCAGGGAGCAACCAGGATAGCAACCCTGCATGTGGAATCCGGCAGTGAGCTGCACCTGGGTTCCGGGGCCACGGGGTTCAGTATCACCGGGCAGACAGGTGCTCAGGATCTCACTTGGACTGGCGGTGCGGGATTTGCCCTGCTTTCCGCCGGTGACACTCCTCGCGCCACCGAGGGGGACCTGCACCTGGGAACGCTTTCCATCAGTGCCGACACAGCGGTACACGCCGGGGGCAGCGCACGCACCCTGCACATCGGCACCATGAAGTATGATGCCGATGGAGCACAGGCGGCGGCCTCCGCCCCTGCCCTGTACCTGGATGGGGCCGGGCTCAAGGCCGAGGACGGAGACAAAATTATCCTGGACTGGGGGAACTCCAATCCCACGTCCAAGGACGACAAGCTGTGGATTGCCGCCGGTCTGCCGGCGGATACCGACATCCTGTCCCACATGGCAAAGGACAATTACAATTTTGCCGGGGGCTCATCCTGGAACAATGCCCGCCTTTTGCTGGAGCATGACAACCTGTTCCTCGTCAAGACCGGAACTTCCGAGCTGTACTGGCAGGGCGATGCCAACGGCAACGGCACATGGAACAACAGCGCGAGCAACACACCATGGATCACCTACACGGAAAATGAAGACGGATTAGCGGACCTTGTTCAGAAGGCATACGAAAACAAGGAGGACGGCATGACTGTCTATTTCTCCGATGTCTATGCTGCAAATGGCAGCGCCAGGGCAACACTGACCAATGCTGTGAAGGTTGACAAAATCCAGATGTCCAAGGATTCCGACGTTATCCTGGATACGAACAGCTCCAAGGGTTCCCTGTATGCCAAGGAAATCGATATAGACCACAGCACGCTGAACCTGTCCGGCCAGCAAATCATCCTGACTGAGGATACTTCTACCCCCATACCCGCCGGCACCATTGTGGTCAACAGTCTTACCTCTGAGCTCGGAACACTGGTTTTGGACGGAAAGAGCAGCTTCCAAATCAGTGCCGACCTGGACCTGAGAAACACTACCATCAAGCTGACAGGGGATGCCGGGCAGCAAGGTGCCGTCATTTTCCTCGATGAGGACGCATGTACATTATTTGGGGATGAATGCCCTAGTACCTCTTCCAAATTTGAGTGCGGTGATTCCGACCACAATCATTACTGGATTACCACAGACGCAACCACCACCATTGATTTCGCCGGCTGCAATCTGGAAAGTTATTCCGGGGGAGCGCTCCAGATTACGGAATTTGCCCCGCAGTCTCGGTATTGTCCTGGACTGAGTCGGCTAGGCTCCTGCACCCTCGACCTCATGTCCGTTACCGGCCTGGAGAACATCCAGGGATGGGAAACCTCCCGCCTGTGCCACCTGATAGAAGGGAGCTGGTACGAGTACGGCTTTCAGGACAACCTCTACCTGATCAAATCCGGCAAGGACGACCTGTACTGGACTGTGGACACCGATGCCGGGGAAAACTCCGCCGTTTGGTCCTCCAATACTCTTGACAGGTGGGTGATCGGATATAAGGGAGAAGAACATCCTCAGGATACCAAAGATACCAATGGCAAGAACAAGACCGTCCATTTCTCTCAATCAATGAATCCTAATGGGTACAAAACCCCAATAGAAATAACGGTTACCGGCACCGTAGAGACTGGAGACATCTTCGTGGAATCCGACTATGACATTGATGGTGCAAACAGATACAATTGGGAAAGCCTGGGTCTGCAACTGAGCGGCGATGGGGATAGCGCTATTAAAGCCGACAACCTGTATGTCCTGGGAAGCATTCTCCATACGGATACTCAAGAACTGACAATAGACGGAAACGTGGACCTGACAGGATACGCCAAATGGGACATTACCGACAGAACGGTGAACATAAAAGGCAATGTTTCGGGAAACGGTGCCTTTGTCATGGGGATAAACACTAATCAATTATTCTATGAGGAGTATGAGGATGAGTATCTTGAATACCACAAGGCGCTAGAGCCAGCGAACAATCAGACGGTAACGGCAAAAACCTTCACCCCGGATTTTACCGGTTTACTGTTCCTTCATACCGGCACACTGGATTTGAAGGGCAGCGGGACGATAGGGGACTGGAACGCCCTGCCCAACCCTTACCAGGTCTGTATTGGCAATGATAACGTGGATACACACTCCAAACTGGTATTTCACCACGCCCAGGAAATTGACCTGAGCGAGTACGCCAGGGAGATGAAGGCTGTGAAGGCTGATAATCGGGAATACGATTCAACCAAGTTCTGGCAATATCACGATAATCTTGGAGTGACGATGGACCCCTATCAAGTCTCCACTGAGTTAACAAGTTCAGCAGGTTTTGTCATCGGGGCGGGCGGCACGCTGTGCATCGACGGGAGCTATGTGGCCCTTCCCGGCGCGACGGCTTCGCCGAGTCTCGACTGGGATTACATCGACCGGAATCAGGCTCTGGTTACCATCAAGAACTCCAATGTGGTCCTGAGTCTTTTCGAGACCCTCCTGACCCTCGAGGATGATTCGGAAATGGGGTGGTGGAGCAGCGGAATCGACCTGGGAGACAACTTCAAGTACCGCTTTACCGGTCCACAGGGGTCCGTTGGCCGCATTCCCCTCATCAAGATTGAGACCACAGAGGAATTTGCGGGAGAGGACTTTGGACTTCTCGCTTTCGACCTATGGGAGGGAACCGTCAAGGGGATTAAGGATTTCATCAACGAGGCTGGCCAGATATGCAAATTGACGTTGGTGGGGGATGAAGACAACGAGTTCGAGCTGAAACCGCTGACGTTTAACGGCCCGGCCGAGTTGACATTCCATGGTGACAACTACTTGTACTACGACGATGATGAAAAGTTGATTTACATCCTCGGCGTTCCGACAGAAAAGCGCAGGCCGATTTGGGAGGGAGACGCCGACAACAAGGGGTACTGGACCCTGCAGCGGAAGAACTACAACCCGTGGCACCTGAACGCGGATAGGGACTTCATCACGGAGTTCTATAAGGGAGAAGACGTGTGGTTCAACAAATGCTGCGGAACGGATGAAAAGCCGGCCCAGGCCATCATAGAATCCGTGGTGGCAGCTGGCACGGTAACCCTGGAGACCGAAGCCGTGGTGGAATGGCAGAAATCCGGGGAATATGCTGACAGCATCCTGAACGCCAAGGCAATCCTGTTTGAAAGCGGGGTGAAACTGACCAGCACCGTGAATGTGACGGTGGAGGATTCCGTCTCCCTGGGCAAGGATGCCAGCTGGACGATAGGGACAGATACTGCCGAGATGCCCTATATCACGGGAGCCACCGGTTCCTCTGTCACCATCAAGGAGGGGGCCGACCTGCACCTGACAGACCCGGAAAAGGCGTCCATCTTCCACGGACTGACCAATGAAGGCACCATCCGTATGCAGGACGGCGGCACGCTTGAGCTGGTGGCGGACAGCAAATCCAAGTTCCTGGTGGGTGACGTGGTTCTGGAGAATCCCGGAGAGAAGCCTGTCACCATCACCACGAGCATAGACGACGCCGCAATCTTGGACACGGAAGACCCGGAAGACCCGAGGGTGACGGTAATCATAGGCAAGGTGGAGAAAGACGGCCAGAAGCCGGATGTCTCCCTGGCCCTGCTGCAGACAGGAGGCAACGGCGAGGTGGACTACTGGCTGACGGCGAACGACAGTCCCATCCAGGGCACAATCCTTTACGGGGCAGATACTGACACAGGCAGTGCCAACGTGGTGCTGACCGCCGAGAACGTGGCCCGCAGCGTTATCCTGGAGAGCGTGGGATACGGAAACGTGGAGGTGGACACCCCCATGGCAAACGTCATCGCCTTTGAAAGCGCCGATGGTTCCGCCGGCGGCAAGGTGTTCGGCAATGGCACCCCAGACGGCAACAACCTGCTGACCATCACCGGCGACGGGAAAGAGCACATATCCGGCAGCATGCTGGGCGAGAACCTGGACATTGCCTACACGGGCACGGGTATCCAGGGATTCCAGGGTACGGACGGGTTCAAAGGCAGCATCACCGTGGATGACAAGAAGGAGGACGGGGCAGCCAAGCTGTCCATCTGGGGAGAACAGAACAAGGTTGACATCACCAACCTCACCCTCGGCGCCAGCGACTCCCTCTCCCTGGGAACGGACAGCACCGCCACGGTGAGAGGCGTGCTGACAGCCCTGGGCGGGCCCACGGAGCACCGCATCAGCGACCAGAGCACGGCCTCCACGGTATCCGGCCACCTGGTGCTGGCAGAAGGCTCCACGCTGAATGTCTCCCAGGCCATGGGAACAGGCGGCCTGAACCTGGACGGCCATGTGCTGACACTGGGCACGGGCTCCCTGCTCTACAATGAGGACTACCGGCTTATCACGGAGCTGACCGAGGGCAAGGTATACGACCTGGCATTCCATGTGCAGCAGCTGGAAATCGACAACGGGGGGCAGATTCTGACCTTCTCCGAGGACATTGATGCATCCACGGTGTTCAGCAACTTCACGGAAACCGGCACCTACTTCATCCACTACACGGGTGAGGCCAACGGAGGCCAGGGCGACAACACCGGCACGGTGTACATCTACAAGGATGATGTCATCAAGCTGATTTGGGAGAGCTCCGAGGTATGCGGCGAACTGTCCCACGCCGGAATCTGGGACGCCGGGCAGCAGGACAACCTGGCCTGGCACAAGAACGACAAGCGCCAAGCCACCTACTATTTCACGAACGGGGATGACGTGTGGTTCAACAAGTGCTGCGCCACGGAGAATCACCCGGCAATCTCCAGCATACAGGGCACGGTTATCGCCGGCACTGTAACCTTGGAGGAAAGCGCCATCGTGAATTGGGTGGAGGCAGAGGGCGGCTCCAGCCTGACCGCCAGGCAGCTCATCGTGGAGCATGATGTACACCTGACCAGCTCCGTGGACGTGACGGTGAAGGACAATACAGAGGGGGCTCCTCCCACCCGCGTACTCCTGGGTGAGCGAGCCACCTGGAACATTGAGAAGAAGACGGTGACCCTGGACTACATCACGGGTGCGGAGGGTTCCGGCGTCACCATCGGCAAGACGGGCACCCTGGCCCTGCAGGAGAGAGACGCCGCATCCCTGTTCCACGGCCTGGAGAACGACGGCACTATCCTTATGCAGGCCGGCGGCACAATCCAGCTGGTGGCAGACACGAAGAACACCTTCAAGGTGGGCAACGTGGAGATAGACAACAACGCGGGTGCCGATACAACGACCATCACCACGGCCACGCCGGGCGATGCGGTGACCGTGGTGGAAGTGGGCAGCGTGGTCTCCCTGACGCAGGGTTCAGACAACGTGAAGCTGGCCCTGGAGCAGGATGGCAACGGCACGGTAGACTACAGGCTGACGGAGAACAACGCCCCCATCCAGGGCCGCATCCGCTACGGGGCCGCACTCGGTTCGCCCACCCCCGACAGCAGCGCCAACGTGTTGCTGACGGGTGAGAACGTGGCAGCAAAGGCCGTGCTGGAAAACACGGGCCGCGGCAACGTGGTGGTGGTGGCAGAATCCGCCAAGGTGATGGCGCTGGAGAGCGACCAGGCATTCCCGGCAGTATCAGGAGGCAAGGTGTACGGCACCCCTGCCGAGTCCGGCAGCGAACAGGTGAACCACCGGCTGGAAATCACCGGCGACGGCACGCACAACTACGCCGGTGCCCTGGGCGGGAACCTGGACATTGCCTACACGGGCACGGGAACCCAGGCATTCGGCGGGGCTGACGGGTTCTACGGCAGCATCACCGTGAACGACGGGCAGAACAGCACGACCGCCGACCTGGAGGTGCTGGGGCAGCAGAGCAGGCTGAACATCACGGACCTGACCATCGGCAGCATGGACAAGCTGGGCATGGCCGAAGGCGGCACCGCCTACGTGGAGCAGAAGCTGACTGCCCTGGGCGGCCCCACACGGGACAACGTGGGCACCGCCTCCACCGTATCCGGCAACCTGGTCATCATGGACAACGCCATGATTGACGTATCCGCCGCGCAGGGCCTGGGAGGCCTGAACCTGGAGAACCACTCCCTGACCATCTCCGGGAACGCCTACCTGTCAGAAGCGGACATCACCTACCTGATGACCATGGAAATAGGTGCCAAGTATGACCTGGCCTACAACGTCTCCGAGCTGGTTCTGGGTGGGATGAAGTGGGAAGCCGGCGACCCCGGCGAGGTGACGGAGCAGAACGACGCCTCCCGGTACTTCCACCTGTACCCGGGCGAGTTCTACGTGTGCTACCTGCCGGGCAGTGCGGAGGACATAATCAAGGGAGAGGTAGGCAACGGCCACAACGTGGGCACGGTGTGCCTGGTGAAGGCCGCCCCGGAACCCGCCACTGCCACGCTGAGCCTGCTGGCCCTGGCCGCCCTGGCCGCCCGCAGGCGGCGCACCCGCTAAGGGCTGCCCCCGGCAGACACCTCCCGAACCGGCCCTGCCCCGCCCCCTGCGGGGCGGGGCTTTTTTGCGACGCAAGGGATGGGAAATACGCCAAGGGGGCGCATGCGGGCCGGCCCCCGGCGCGAGCAGGCACACAAAAGGCGCCGCACTCCCTTGGGGGGGGGGGAATGCGGCGCCCGTGGCGGGGGGATGGGCTGGCGGAGGCTTATGCGCCGCCGGCGTTGGCCATCATCTCAAGCTCCTTGGGCAGGAAGTTCTTGAAACGAGCCTTGTCGATAGCCTTCATGTAGGCCTCCTGCGGGGAAACGATGCCCTGCTGGAGCTTCTGCCAGATGGCGTCATCCATGAACTGCATGCCCAGCTGCTTGCCGCCGATGATGACGTCTGCCAGCTTCTGGGTGGCACCCTCGCGGATAATGGCGCTCACAGCCGGGGTGGCGAAGAGAATCTCGTTCACGGCGCAGCGGCCGGGCTTGTCGCAGCGCTTCATGAGCAGCTGTGCCACCACGCCGCGCAGGGAGCCGGCCAGCATGGTGCGGGCCTGTGCCTGCTGCTCCGCCGGGAACACGTCGATGATACGGTCGATGGTCTTGCGGGCGTTGTTGGTGTGCAGGGTGCCGAACACCAGCAGGCCGGTCTCTGCCGCCGTAAGGGCCAGGGAGATGGTCTCCAGGTCGCGCATCTCACCCACCAGAACGATATCGGAGTCCTCACGCAGGGAAGCGCGCAGGCCGTCTGCAAAGGACGGGCAGTTGGAGGGCACCTCACGCTGGGTGATGATGCTGCGCTTGGAGTTGTGGACGAACTCGATGGGTTCCTCGATGGTGATGACGTGGCGGTTGTAGTTCGTGTTGATGTAGTCGATAATGGCGGCCAGGGTGGTGGACTTGCCGGAGCCGGTGGGACCGGTCACCAGCACCAGACCGGAGCGCATCTCCGCGAAACGCTTGACCACGGAGGGGATGTTGAGCTGCTCCAGGGTCATGATGTCCGTGGGAATGAGACGGAACACGCAGCAGTAGCCGCGGTGCTGCTTCATGTAGTTGCAGCGGAAGCGGGAGTGCTCGTCCATCTCGTAGGCAAAGTCGGCGTCGCCCTCTGCCACGTACTGCTCCCAGAGCTTGGGGGTGCAGATGGGCTGCATGAGCTCCACCATGTCCTCATGGGTCAGGATTTCCTCTGCAATGGGGGTGATGTCGCCGTGCACGCGCACCTTGGGGGGCTGGCCCTCGGAAAGGTGCAGGTCGGAGCCGCCCATCTCTACGAGAGCGCGGAAATATTGGTCGATTCTGTTTTCCATGGTTGGGTAAAGGTGTGGGGTTGGTACTCCGTTTCGTTATGCCTGTTCAGCGGCGGGTGCTTCCGGGTGTTCCTTCAGGAAACGCTCCATGATAACCTTGTCCGTGGCGCGGCCGCTGCATTCCTCGGCGGTGATGACACCGTTGAGGTACAGCTCCTGCAGGGCGTCGTCCATCAGGCGCATGCCCTGGGCCTTGCCGGTCTGGATGAGGCCGGGAATCATGAAGGTCTTGCCCTCACGGATGCAGTTGGCCACAGCGGCGGTGTTCACCAGCATCTCCAGGGCCATCACACGGCCGGTGCCGTCCTTCTTGGGTACAAGCTGCTGGGAAAGGATGCCGCGCAGGGATTCTGAAAGCATGATGCGGATATGGTCACGCTCCTCCACGGGGAAGGCATCCAGGATTCGGTCCACCGTGCGGGCGGCGGAGCCGGTGTGCAGGGTGCCCAGCACCAGGTGGCCCGTTTCTGCGGCGGTCAGCGCCAGGGAGATGGTCTCCAGGTTGCGCATTTCACCCACCATGATGATATCCGGGTCTTCACGGAGGGCGGCGCGCAGGGCGCGGCCGAAGGATTCCGTGTGCTTGTGGACTTCTCGCTGGTTCACCTGGCAGCTTTCCGGCTGGAAAAGGAACTCGATGGGGTCCTCCAGGGTGATGATGTGGTCATGGCGGTCCTTGTTGATGAAATCGATGATGGATGCCAGGGAGGTGGACTTGCCGGAGCCCACGGCGCCGGTCACCAAGATAAGGCCGTTGGTGAAACGGGTCAGCGGCACCACGTATTCGGAGGGCAGGTTGATCTGCTCCATGGTCTTCACCGTGGTGTTGATGATACGGAACACCAGGTCAAAGCCCAGGCGCTGGGAAACCACGGAGGCACGGTAGCGGGCGTATTCGTCCTGATAGGCAAAGTCCACGTCGCCCGTGTCGTCCAGGCGCTGGCGCTCCTTGCCGGAGAGGAAACTCTCCACCAGCGCGGCGGTGTCCTCTCGGGTGAACTGGGGTGCATCCTGCCACATGGGCTCCAGGTTGCCGAAACGGCGCCAGGTGGGCGGATAGGCCGTGGGCAGGTGTACATCGGAGCAGTCGGCGTTCACGCCCTGCGCCAGGTAGTCGTCCACCTTCAGGCTGAGCAGCACTACCAGGTAGCCGCTCTCCTGGTTGTAGATATAGGCGTGGTACTTGCCGCGGGGACCTTCGTTGATGAAATCCACGGCGCCCTGCTCTGCCAGGGTGGCGCGCTGCTCCTCCGTGGTGCAGCTCTGCACAATGGCCTGCATGGTTTCCGCGCTCAGCGGCTCCGCATCCGGGGAGACGGGAGCGTATGAGGGCGCATACATCAGGTAGGGCTGCAACCCGGCGCCCAGGTATACGGAAGGACTTGCCACCTGGCCAGCCAGGCTGAGGTAGGCGTCCACGTTGTCAAAGGTATAGGATGAATCGCTCATTTGTCGTTCTTCAAACTCTACCATGTTTTCCACGGGAACGCGAGCAGAAAATCCGCTTGCACCTGCTGAAAACGCTATTTTTTTACGGCTAGGGGCGGAGAAATTTGAGATTGACGCGGGGAACGGGCTGTGGTAGGATACCCCTACGGCGTACCATAGCCTGATTCAACCACTGTTTACCGCGTGAAGAAAAGGGAGAAAATCATGGATTTGACCCAATACCTTCCGAAGAGCCTTGCCCTCTCGGAAGATGTTATTGGCTGGGGGGAGCGTCTACTGGGTTTTGCCAACTTCAACCGTGCGCACGACCACATAGAAGAGGACTGGGAAAACGGCAGTGGGGAGGATTTCTTTACCCTGGCCTGCAAGTACCTGAACCTGAACTATGACCTGGAGGGGCTGGAGAACATACCGGCGGAGGGCCCCTGCGTAATCACATCCAACCACCCGCACGGGCTGTCGGACGGTATCATGTTCGGCGCCGTGGCCATGAAGGTCCGCAAGGACGTGCGCATCGTGGTGAACGATTTCCTGTACTGCGTGCGCGGCATGCGGCAGTACGCCATCACGGTGAACGTGTACGGCGGAGATGCCGCCAAGCGCGCCAACATGCAGGGCATGAAGGAGATGCTCAACTGGCTGCGGGAGGGCCACTGCCTGCTGGTGTTCCCCAGCGGCTCCGTGTCCTCCCTCTCCCTGCGCCACCGCGAGGTGCAGGAGGACCCGTGGCAGGAGAACATCACCAGCGTGATCCGCAAGACAAAGGCCACCGTGGTGCCCATGCACATATCCGGGCACACGGGCTGGCTGTTCCAGGCCGTGACCGTGCTGGCCAAGGGGCACCGCGCCAGCCTGCTGCCACGCGAAATCAAGCGCGACGGACGCATGCGCCACACCATCCGCCTGGGCAAGGCCATTCCCCCTGCGCTCATGGCCTCCTTTGAGACCACCGCCGCGCTGAACGACTACCTGCGCCTGCGCTCATCCCTGCTGCGCTACCCCGTGGTGCAGAAGGAGCCCGCCGCATCCCTGCCCGCCGACCGCGCGGAGGTGGACAAGCCGGAGCCGCCGGAGCTGCTGCAGGAGGAGATAGACGCCCTGCCGGAAAGCTGTTTCTGCTACCACGGCAACAGCACGGGCCTGCAGATATACGCCGCAGAGGCGGAGCAGATTCCGCGCCTGCTGCATGAGATAGGCCTGCAGCGTGAGCTCACCTTCCGCTCCGTGGGAGAGGGCACCGGGAAATCGTGTGACCTGGACGAGTTCGACCCCCACTACATCCACCTCATCATGTGGGATTCCCGGAACAAGGCGCTGGCCGGGGCCTACCGCATAGGCCGCACGGATTTCATCCTGCGCAACAAGGGAATCAAGGGCCTGTACAATGCCGGCTTCTTCCACTTTGACCAGCCCATGCTGGATGTCATCTCCCAAGGCCTGGAGATGGGGCGCGCCTTCATCACCCCGGCGTACCAGCGCCAGCCCGCCTCACTGGATACGCTGTGGATGGGCATAGGCCGCTACCTGCTCAAGCACCCGGAGTACCGCTACCTGTACGGCACGGTGAGCATATCCAACGAGTACACGGACTTCTCCCGCCGCCTGATACACGGCTGGCTGCGCGCCAACGAGATGGAGGACAACCTGGCCAAATATGTGCAGGCCAATTTCCCGCCGGAGGACATGGACCTGCGCGCGGAGGACAAGCCGCTCATAGCCAACGGCATGAAGGACGTGCGCCTGCTCAACGCCCTGGTGAGCGAGAGCGAGGCCGACGGCAAGGGCATTCCCGTGCTGCTGCGCCAGTACCTGCGACTGAACGGCAAGATGGTCTCCTTCGGCATAGACAACGATTTTGGCGGCACGCTGGACTGCCTGGTCCTGCTGGACCTGAAATCCGCCGCCAGCCGGTTTACGAAACGCTATATGGACGTGCAGTCCTGACACACCAAACGGCAAGGGAACAATGCGCAGTGGGTACAGGAAAACGGGGCTTTGCAAGATTCTGCCGGTGCTGGCACTGGCGGGCTACGCCTACACGCAGGAAGCCGCCACCCAGCCCGCCGACGGCCCGCTGCCGCTGCCGGAAATAGACACCGCACCGAACACGGAGCTGCTGACCGCCCGCCCGGAAACCGCGCTGCCGGAACCCGCCCCCGCCCTGCCGCAGGACACGCCCGCAGACACCGCAGAAATCCCCGCCATTACCGGGAACAGTGCGGATATGCCCCTGCCCGCCCACGCCCTGGGGGGTCAGCCCGCCACCCCCACCCTGGCGGAAATTACCGGGATGCACTCCCTGGCCGGCTTATCACAGGGGCCAACCATCCCGGAGAACCTGGCGGTAGAGAGTGACGGCAGCGAGATTACCTACAACGCCGGGGACCAGAGCGTGGAGTATGACGCCAAGGGAAAGCCCATCCACATTGCCGCGGATTCCGGCGCGGAAATATACGCCTACGGCATGACCGCCCGCATGCAGGACACCACGGCGGAGCTGCGCGGCCCCGTGACCATGTACCAGCGGGAAACCATGATGCGCAGCAGCTCCGCCACCTACAACTGGGGCACAGGCCAGGCCACCATGCAGGGCGTGCGCGCCAAGGTGAACGGCATGATGGTGCGCGGCTCCCACATTGAATACACCAAGGACCGGGACGGCAGGAACGTCATCACCATCCATGATGCCTACGTGACCACGGAGGACATCGAGCATCCGCACAACTGGATAGGCACCGGCACCCTGCGCATCGTGCCCGGGGACTACGGCTCCCTCTCCCGCCTGAGCGTGGCCGGCCGCACGCATGACATGGCAGTGCCCATCCTGGGCTGGATTCCCTTCTCCCACTCCCTGAACCCCAAGGAGGGCTACATGCCCGGCCTGGGCACGCGATCCTACTGGGGCGCCTACCTCTTCAACAGCTACGGCATCCTCTTCGGCAACCGCCGCGTGGAGGGCATCATGCCCACCGCAGACTACCTGGCCACCCTGCATGCAGACTACCGCAGCCGCCGCGGCATGGCCGCCGGCCTGGACCTGCAGGACCTGGCCATGAAACGCAGGAACAGCGCCATGACCGGCATCCACCTGTACGGGCTGGATGACAGCGACCCCACCATCTCCCCCACGGATGCCCGCAGGGAATCCATGCACAGCAAGCGCTACCGCGCCGCCATGCAGGCAGAGTGGGACCTGCCCGTGCTGAGCAACAAGCGCGCGGAGTGGAAAGCGGCCGTGAACGTAAACGTGGTGAGCGACCGCTACATGCTGCGCGACTATTTCCTGACGGACGTGCACACCACCGACAAGCCGGACAACACCGTGCGCCTGACCCGCACCTCCGGGCAGACGCTGGGCATGCTCTACACCCGCTTTGCGCCGAACGACTACTACGCCACGGACCGGCGCGTGGAGCTCTCCTTCTACCGCGTGCGCACCCCCATCGGCTCCTCACGCCTGAACTATGAGACCCGCTCCAGCGCCGGGTACATGAGCCAGTACCTTTCCCCGGAGCAGCGCACCGCCTACCGCCACACCCTGCAGGAGATGAAGGACTCCCCGGAGCGCGACTACTACGCCCGCCTGCTGAACACGGAGGCCTTCTTCCGCGTGAACACCACCCATGAGCTGACCACGGATTTCAAGTTCATGCGCTTCCTGAATGTCACGCCGAAGGCCGGGTTCGGCTACACCGGGTACTATGACGTGGGCGGCATCGGCGCAGACAACCGCTTCATGGGGTTCTTGGGCTGTGACATGAACTTCCGCCTGCAGCGGCACTATACCGGGTTCTCCTACCCCCGCCTGGGCATGAAGGGGCTCACCCACACGGTGCGCCCGTACGCCTCCTTCACGCAAACCGCCATCTCCTCCTCCAATGAGCTGGTGCCACGCATCGACCACTGGTCCACCACCATGGGCTCCAGCGTGGCAAACCCCATGCCCATGGACCTCAGCAGCTTCACCGGCATA
The DNA here is from genome assembly GCA_030536145.1 of Akkermansia sp. Classification (GTDB taxonomy): domain Bacteria; phylum Verrucomicrobiota; class Verrucomicrobiia; order Verrucomicrobiales; family Akkermansiaceae; genus Akkermansia. Next base: position 6,937 of record JAUNQN010000017.1, on the reverse strand, counting down.
GATGGCTGGGGCAAGCTCGCCGTCTGGCGCTTCGGCATGCAGAACGTATTCTCCTCCCGCGTGGATGGAGAGCGCGTGAAGGTGCTGGACTGGAACGCTTACGTGGACTACAACGCGGACAACCCCAACACGGAGCGCCCGTTCTCCAACCTGTACTCCCTGGTGCAGTTCTCCCCGGGGGAACACATCTACGTGCGCTTTGAGAGCCAGACCCCCACCTTCCGCGGGGGGGAGGAGTTCCAGCAGTACAACACCTCCGTCTCCCACCTCCCCTGTGCCTGGCTGGAATACACCTTCGGCCACCGCTACATCACGGACCACCCCATCCAGCAAGATTCCAACCAGCTGTACGCCCAGGCAAACCTGCGCATCAACCAGAACTACACCCTCTCCGGCCGCGCCTACTTCGACATCACGGAAGGCACCTGCCCATACCAGCAGCTCTCCGTGTTCCGCAACGCCGGGGCCTGGTACGTGGGTGTGAACATGTTCCTGCGTGACAACGGCGGCAAGAAGGAAATGGGCCTGGGGCTCTCCTTCACCCTGGGTGAGACAGGAACCTCCCTGCCCGTCAACCTGTACTGATTTCACTACCCCCCTTACCCAACCCATACCACCCCCATGCAGCAGAAACTCCGCAAAATCGGCATCGTCCAGAACGCCCCCCTCGCGGGCGATTTTCCCGCCAACCTCCGCGCCATCGTCCAGGGCTACCGGGACTGCATAGACCACGGCGCAGAGCTGGTGGTGGCCCCGGCAGAGGCCCTGTGCGGCCTGGATCCCAAGGACCTCGCCACCCGCGCCTCCTTCGATGCCCAGACCCGCCACGCCCTCACCATGCTCTCCTATGAGCTGGGCAGCGCCCCCCTTATCCTGGGCGCGTATTTCCAGTTCCTGGAGAGCGACGACCTGTGGGACGGCATGCTGGGAGAGGACGACGACGACCCGCAGGAGCTGCGCAAGCCCGGCCGCCGCGCCACCCTGGTGCCCTACCTGGTGGAGAAGGACACCGTGACGGAGCTGGAGGACGGCGCCGTCACGGATATCGACGGCTGCCGCGTGTACGTCCGCATCGGTGAGGAGGACATCCTGCCGGAGGGAGAGGACTTCGACCTGATGGTCCACCTGGCCTGCCGCCCATGGCACGCCACCGCCGCAGAGGACCTGCAGGACTCCCTGCGCTGGGAGGCCTCCACCAACGGCACCCCCGTGGTCTACTGCGCCCCCGTGGGTACCACGGGCGAGGACATCTACGCCGGCGGCTCCTTCATCATCTCCCCGGAGGGCAAGACCATGCTGCGCCTGCCCTTCTTTGAAACCGCCGCCAAGGTGGCGGACCTGGAGAAAGGCCGCCCCTGCGCCGCCCTGCCCAAGGCAGAGGAACTGCTGCGCCAGGCCCTGCAGCGCGGCATTGCAGACACGGTGAAAAACACCGGCTACACCGGCGTGTGCCTGCCGCTGGACCACCCGAACGCCCCCCTGCTGGCCGCGCTCTGCACCGCCGCACTGGGTGCCGCACACGTCTGCGGCATCACCTTCACCGGAAACACCGCCCTGGGCAAGGCCCTGCGCATCACCTGCCGCAGCGTGGATGCCGCCGCACTGGCCACCGCCGCAGAGCAGACCAAGGTAGCCCCCGGGGACCGCCTGGCCGGCATGCTCACCCGGCGCCTGCACGCCGCCCTGGCCGCTACCGTGGCGGATGACATGGGATACATGCTGCTCTCCCCCCTGGCGCGCCGGGAAATCATGATGGGTGATTTCACCCTGTACGGGGATTCCTGCGGTGCCCTGGCCCCCCTGGGCAACCTGTATGAGATGGACCTGCACCTGCTCTGCAGCCTGCTCCGAGAGGAGAACCCGGAGCTCTTCGGCGTGCTGGAGGAACCCCGGAACCCGGAGATCGACCGCATCATCCATGAGATAGCAGACCGCAACACCGCCCCATCCGAGCTGGCCAACGACCGCGGCGGCCTCTTCCGGGAGGACGACGTGCGCCAGGTCCAGCGCCGGCTCATCACCTCCGCCCTGAACCGCACGCAAATCCCCATGGTCCTGCATGTGGATTCCCCCGCGGAACAGCTCCGCTTCCCCGTGTTCAACCGGATGAACGACTGATTCTCCGCCCCGGGGGGGGCATTTTTCAATTTTCCGCGTCCCCCATGCGGGTGATTTCCATCACATCATCCAGGAAGTCGGCCAGCTCACCGCAGCCGTAGCAGCCGCACTCCGTCAGGCGGGTGCAGGTGGAGCCGTACTTCTGCACCAGCAGGGAGCCCAGGGGCTCCAGGGATTCCTGCAGCACCAGCTGCACGGAAAGCGTGGGCTCCGGCAGGGAGCGCGCCTTCTCCCCCAGCGCCGCCATGCGCTCCTTGATACTGCGGGCTGCCGGCAGGGCGGCCTCCGCCGTCGCCTGGTCCTGCACCCCCTCCATCAGCTCGCAGAACTCCCGTACACAGTCCACAAAGGAGGTGAACACGGCAATGTAGGGCGCGGGGTCGTCGGATACCTCCTCCGCCCCGTCCCCGGGAGAGTCAGGCATGATGACCAGCAAGGCCTGCACGGCATCGGAAAGAGCCTCCGATTCATGGCAGGAAAGCTCCTCCAGCTCCCGGACCTGGCCCAGAAGCCCTTCCAGCGCAGCATCCACGTCCGTATCCGCTGCGGAAACCTCGGCGGGCATGGCCTCCACCTTTTCCAACAGGAGAGCGAAAGCGGCAGCCTGCCCCTTCACCTTGGGGGCGGCAGCATCGGCGGTCTCCCTGTCCTTCACGGCCTGCAGGGTTTCGCAAATATCTTTCACGCAGGCAAGCACCTCCCGGGCCTGGGATTCATGGGCGGCGGCATCAACGACGGCGGGGACGGAAGGAGCAGCGGGGGCGGCTTCCTGGGCCACCAGCGGGCAGGCCATGGCGGCCAGTGCAATAATGGTCTTTTTCATAGCGGGGAACCCTATTGTGAACCGCAACGGGCGCATTGTCAAGCGATTGTGCGCGGCGACGGCAAAAAAAGAGCGGCAGCGCGGGGAACGCGCTGCCGCCGGGTTAAGATGATTTTTACAGGATT
>JAUNQN010000017.1:0-3771 GCA_030536145.1 Akkermansia sp. | reverse complement strand
GAGCGGCAGCGCGGGGAACGCGCTGCCGCCGGGTTAAGATGATTTTTACAGGATTTACTCTGCGGCGGGAGCCTCGGGCTCGCCCTCGGAATCCTCCATGGCGTCCATGGCGGCGGAAAGGGCCTCGGAGCCGTAGAAGTTGCCCATGGCCAGGGGCAGGAGCACACCCACGAACTCCTGCATCATGGGCTTGATCTGGGCCTCCAGGGAAGCCTCAAGCTTCTCCTTCACCTCGTCGGAAGGCTCGGGCAGGTCCTTGGCCTTGGCCTGGACAGCGTCCATCTTGGCGGCAAGCTCCTTCACCTTGGGGGCGGCGGCATCGGCGGTCTCCTTGTCCTTAACGGTCTTCAGGGTCTCGCAGATTTCCTTCACGCAGGCAAGCTGCTCCATGGCGATAGCCTCGTACACGGAAGCATCAGCGGCGGGAGCCTCGGCAGCGGGAGCGGGAGCGGCGGGGGCTGCAGGGGCGGCGGGAGCGGCCTCCTGAGCCATCAGCGGGCAGGCCATGGCGGCCAGTGCAATAATGGTCTTTTTCATAACGGAAGGCCCTATTGTGAACTGCGGCGGGCGCATTGTCAAGCGTATATAGATTTTTATGATACGATTTATTTGGAGATGGAGGATATGGCCGCATCCAGCGCGGCAGAGCCGTGGCAGCCGCCCATGACCAGCGGCACCACCAGGGCGGCAAACTCCGTGTTGGCCTTGGTGGCGGCGGGCTCCAGGGATTCCCGCAGGCGTTTCTCCAGCCCCGGGGCGGGAGCCGGCAGGGCCTTGGCGCGGGCGTATGCGGCGGAAAGGCGGTCCGCCAGCTGCTGCATGGCGGGGGCGGCGGCATCTGCCGTGGCCCGGTCATGCACCTTGGCGGCCAGGTCTGCCGCAGCCTGGGTGGCCTGCACTATCTCCGCATAGGCGGCGCGGTAGGTCTCAAAATCCGGCGCGGCATCCGCAGCGTGCAGCGCGGGCGCACATGCCAGGGCGGCCAAGGGGAGGGCTATGTATCTCATGGCGCTATTCTGCGCCGCCGGCGGCGGAATGTCAAGGCGGTTGGCACGCTTTTATATTGCCAAGCGGGGCGGCAGGGGGTAGAATATGCGCGTGAAAATCAGTTCCCTGAAAATCTTTGCCCTGAAACTGGCCCTGTTCACCACGGGCCTGGTGTACCTGGCGCTGGACCTGTGGGTATTCCACGGCCCGGCGTACCGCCTGCTGCACCCTTTCCAGACCGCTGCAGCGGAGGCTCCCGTGGCAGAGGTGCTGGGGGAACCTGTCACCGCCGCGCAGCTGGCACGCTACACCGCGGAACAGGGCATGCTCTCCGGCAGGGACATGACGGATCCCAAGTACCGCGGCTCCCTGCTGCTGGGCATGGTGAACAACCACATGCTGCGCATACGCGCCCGCTACAACGACCGCAACCTGCCCCCCTGCAAGGAGGAGGCCGCCGCAGAGCTGGGGCGCCTGGAGAGCCGCGCCCAGGGTGCGGAGGACTTTGCCGGCCAGCTGGCAAGCCAGGGCTACACCAGGGAGCATTTTGCCGCCAAGATTGAGGCCCGCCTGCGTGAGCTGGCCCAGCTGGAGCGCGCCATTGCCCCCGTGACCGCCGTGGAGGACGCCGCCCTGGTCTCCCACTACGAGCAGGTGAAGGATGAGCTGACCATACCGGAATCCCGCCCGGTGAAACACATTTTCCTGGCCACGCTGAACAAGGATGCGGCTGCGGTGAAAGCCGCCGCAGAGGCCCTGCTGGCCCGTATCACCGCCGGTGAGGAGTTTGCCGCCGTGGCGCGGGAGTGCAGCGAGGACGAGCGCTCCGCCCCCCAGGGCGGCAACCTGGGCACGCTGTACGATGACGGCAGCATTCCCCTGGAGGAGCTGCGCCTCTTCGGCGAGGACGCCCTGCCCGCCTCCTCCCCCGTGCTGGTGCAGAGCCGCTGGGGCTGGCATATTGTGCTGGCAGGCCCCGTAACCCCGGCCTACACCCCCGGACTGGACGACTGCCGGGATTCCCTGCGCACCGCCATCCAGAGCGCCCAGCGGGAGCTGGCCACGGATTCCTACTTTGACAGCGGCCTGCAGCAGGGCCTGCATGACAAGCGCATCAAATTCCACACAGATTCCCATGGCAAGGACAAGTGAAAACATCTCCGTTCGCCGCGCGGCACAGGGCCTGCACGGCACCGTCACCATCCCCGGTGACAAGAGCATCTCCCACCGCGTGGCCATCCTGGGCGCGCTGGCGCGCGGCAGCATGCAGGTGCGCAACTTCCTGTGCAGCGAGGACTGCCTGAACACCCTGCGCGCCATGCAGCAGCTGGGTGCCACCGTCACCCCCGGTGATGCGCCGGAGAACTTCACCCTCACCGGCTGCGGCATGCGCCCCCAGGCCCCCGCGCGGGATATAGACTGCGGCAACTCCGGCACCGGCATGCGGCTCATGGCCGGCGTGCTGGCCTCCCTGCCCTTTGAGAGCCGCATGTTCGGCGATGCCTCCCTGAGCAGCCGCCCCATGAAACGCATCATCGACCCGCTGGCGCTCATGGGCGCGCAGATAGAGGCCTGCGGCACCAAGCCCGGCTGCGCCCCCCTGCACATCTGCGGCCGCACGCTCCACCCCGTATCCTACACCCTGCCCATGGCCAGCGCCCAGGTAAAGAGCGCCGTGCTGCTGGCCGGCATGCTGGCACACGGCACCACCGCCGTGCACCAGCCCGCCATCACGCGCGACCACACGGAGCGCCTTTTCGCCCACTTCGGCATCCCCTGCTCCGTCTCTGCGGATGGCCTGGACATCTCCGTGACCGGCCCGGTGGACATCGTGGCCAAGGACATCACCATCCCGGCAGACATCTCCAGCGCCGCCTTCTGGCTGGTGGCAGCCACCATCGTGCCCGGCAGCCGGCTGACCCTGCGCGCCGTGGGGCTGAACCCCACCCGCTGCGCCATCATCCCCGTGCTGCAGCGCATGGGGGCGGATATCTCCATCTCCCCCACCCAGCTGGAGGGTGAACCCTACGGCGACATCACCGTATGCAGTGCCGCCCGCCTGCACGGCACCGACATCCTGCCGCAGGAAATCCCCAACCTCATCGATGAGATTCCCGTGCTGGCCGTAGCCGCCGCCTTTGCAGAGGGCACCACCACCATCCGCCACGCCGCAGAGCTGCGCGTGAAGGAGAGCGACCGCATAGCCACCACCGCCGGAAACCTGCGCGCCATGGGCGCCGCCGTGCAGGAGTTCGACGACGGCATGGCCATCACCGGAGGAGCCCCGCTGCGCGGCACCACCCTGCAGAGCTTCGACGACCACCGCATCGCCATGTCCTTCCTCATGGCCGGCTTGGCCGCAGAGGGGGAAACCACCCTCCTCGGCTGCCGGAACATCAACACATCCTACCCCACCTTCGAATCCACCCTCCGCAGCATCACCGCCTGACGCACAACGGGGCCCGTATCCGGCACGGCCCGGCTCCGCTTTACCGGACCGGCACCCGCGCCTGGGGTATCGGCAAACACGCAGTGAGCGGCGCCCCGCCCTGCCGGACACACCCGCAACCAGGCAGGGGCGGACTCTGTTCGCGGTGAAGTGTGATGGGGGATGGAATGAGCTTCGTCACTCGGCCCCGTACTGCCGCAGCAGCTCGCAGGTTGGCGGGTTACCGTGCTCCGTTGCCTCGTCTAGGGGAGTTTTCCCGTCCTCGCCCTTGGCATTGGCATCCGCTCCTGTTCCCGCGTCAGGGCCCGGCCCTCTCCCGTTCGCCGCCCGTGCCG
>JAUNQN010000016.1 GCA_030536145.1 Akkermansia sp. | reverse complement strand
TGTGCGTATTGTACACATGCCAAGGGGATATTAACAGCTCCGAATAATTGGGTACCCGGTGTGGCCAAGGCCGGCTATTTACAATTAGGAAGTTTCCGCACCGGGTTGGTAGTGCGGTAATGCAGGGTACCACCCCGCCCTGTCTCCGCCAAGGCTGAGCCGAGGCCTGCGGGGAGCGGGGTTCCCCTCTCACGCCTGCAAAGCGGGCCACCACCACGGTTTCCCGTCTTCGCGTCTCGCTGGCGCTCGCTTGCTACGCCGAGACAGGGCACCGTGGCTTGAAATGGTGACGTCGCCGAGGCGTCTATGGTTAGCGCGCCCGTTGGGCGCGGGGAATTTTCCCGGAAAACATGCTACTTCCCTTCAGGCTGGATTTCCTTTTCCGGCAGGGAGATGATTCTTGTGGCGGTGGTTGCCAGCAGGCGGAGGGGTGAAAAGGCGGTGGCGGCGGCGGCCAGGGTGGCGGCGGTGGAAAGGGGGAGCAGGCCGGGGGCGTTCAGGATATGGGCGGCCAGCAGGAAAAGCGGGGTGAGGCACACGGCGGTTTTCAGCGCTGTGGAACCCGCCATGCAGCCCAGGTTGAACAGGGCGGCTATCAGCATGAAGAAGCTCAGGTACACCGGAATCTCTGCCTGGCGGGCCAGCAGCGGCTCCCCCGTGGCCAGGGTGTATGCCTGGCACAGGGGAATCAGCACGGCCAGCAGCACGCCCATGTGGGCCAGGAAACGGGAAACGGCATGGCCGCGGGCGGCCAGCAGCACCTCATGGCACCAGGCGGTGAGCAGGCCTAGGCAGGCGGTGGCTGCCAGCAGCAGGAATTCCCCCGCCTGGCCGCTCCAGATGGCGGCGGTCAGCAGCCCCGCGCTGCCCGCGGCCTGGGCTGCGGGAGCCAGCAGTACCTCTGCCGCGCCCAGCACGGCGGCACCGCCCAGGCAGACCAGCGCGCCTGCTGCCAGCAGGGCGGCGGCGCGCTTGGTGGCGGGGTAGATGAGCCAGGCGTCATTCATCAGCAGCGGGTTCCCCTTCCTTCTCCGGCTCCTGTTTCACGGGGGCGTATCCCATGGGGAAACGGGGCTTTCCGCTCATATCCGTGAGCACGGCTGTATCCGTGTAGCCCAGCTGCTCCATCAGGGCGCGGGTCTGCTCCCCCTGGTCATGGCCCACCTCCAGCATCACCAGGGCGCGGCTGTTCAGGCGGGGCAGGGCATCCTGCAGGAAACGGCGCACCACATCCAGGCCGTCCGGCCCGCCGTACAGGGCGGTGGCGGGGTCGTGCGCCACCTCTGCGGCCACCTGCTCGCCATCCGGCACATAGGGCAGGTTGGCCAGCACCAGGTCAAAACCGTCCGGCGGCAGCACCGCGCTTTCTGATTCTCCCTGCCAGGCGGAGAACAGGTCGCTGCGGTACGTCTGCACCCGTGCGCCCAAGGCGGCGGCGTTCTCCAGCGTGAGTGCCAGGGCGGCATCTGATATATCCGCCATCACCACGGCGGGGCGGTGCGCAGCCAGCTCCAGCGCCAGGGTAATGCCTATAATGCCGGAGCCGCAGCCCATATCCAGCACGCGCATGCCGTCCCGGCGGGCGGTGCGCTGCAGGGCCAGCTCCACCAGCTCCTCCGTTTCCGGGCGGGGAATGAGCGCGCGGGCATCCGTGCGGAACTCACGGCGGAAAAACTCCGTGCTGCCCAGCAGGTGCTGCAGGGGCACGCCCTGGCCGCGCTGCCGCAGCAGGTCGCGCAGCGGCGCCAGTGAGGCCTCCGCCAGCGGGTCATCGAAATGCAGGTAGAGCCACGTGCGGTCACAGCCCAGCACATGCACCATCAGGCTCTGCATGGAATGCCGCGCGCCCTCTATCCCGCGCGCCTCCAGATACTGCGTGCCGCTCACCAGCACCTCCTGTACAGTCTTCATGGCTTAAATCCTAAATCACTCCATTTCTTCCATGCGCTCCTGCATTTCCGCATGCTGCATCTGCGCGATGATTTCATCCAGGCCGCCGGTGGCCAGCACAATATCCAGGTTGTAGGCGGTGTAGCCTATGCGGTGGTCCGTGATGCGGTTCTGGGGGAAGTTGTAGGTGCGTATCTTCTCCTCACGCCCGCCGGAGCCGATGAGGGCGCGGCGGCGGTCGGAGTAGTTCTGCTGGGCCTCCCTCTGCTTCATCTCGAACAGGCGGGCGCGCAGGATGCGCATGCCGGTCTCCCTGTTCTTGATCTGGGAGCGCTCCTGCTCACAGCGCACCATGATGCCCGTGGGCAGGTGGAAAATCTGCACGGCGGATTCCGTGCGGTTCACGTGCTGGCCGCCGGCGCCGCCGGAGCGGCAGGTCTCTATGCGCAGGTCCTCCGGGCGGATTTCGATGTCCACCTCCTCTGCCTCCGGCAGCACGGCCACCGTGGCGGTGGAGGTATGGATACGCCCCTGGGTCTCCGTGGCGGGCACGCGCTGCACGCGGTGTACGCCGCTCTCATACTTCAGGTAGCGGAACACCTCCTCCCCGGAGACGCGTGCCGTCACCTCCTTGAAACCGCCCACATCACTGGGGCTGGCATCCAGGATTTCAAACTTCCAGCCGCGCGTGTCTGCATAGCGCTGGTACATGGCCAGCAGGTCCCCGGCAAACAGGGAAGCCTCATCCCCGCCGGTGCCGGCGCGGATTTCCACCAGGGCGTCGCGGTCCTCGGTGGCATCCCGCGGCAGCAGGCTGTACTGGATCTGCTCCTGCAGCCTGGCGGCGCGGGGCTCCAGGGACTCCAGGTCCGCGCGGGCCATGTCGGCCAGCTCCTCGTCCTCCCCGGCGGCCAGCTCGCGGTTCTCCTCCAGCTGGCGCTCCACCTCGCAAAGCTCCGCCCAATCCCGCAACAGCTCCTGCGTGCGGCGGTGCTCCCGCATGATTTCCCCCGCGCGGTTCCGGTCGTCGAACAGCGCCGGGTCGGCAATCTGCGTCTCCAGCTCCGCCAGGCGCAGGCGGCGTTTCTCTATCAGCGGGGCATAATCCATCATACGCCGCCCATTCTAGCCCACCCCACCGCCCCGCGCAAGCGCAATATCACCCAAATCCTGTCACCAGCGCATTTTAGGCTTGCCTGCCGCCCCGCCCTGTGCTACAAACAACGGGCAGCCTGTCTGCACACACCGTGGTCTCGTGGTGTAATGGTAGCACTAGGGATTTTGATTCCCTCTGACTAGGTTCGAGTCCTGGCGAGACTATGCCCCGCAAGTCATTGAAAAATCAAGGCTTGCGAGGTTTTTCTCGCCTTTTCGGATATGCCCCGAAATAACCACTTTTTTCATTTTTCCTTGGGCATCCCCGTGCGGGCGTGTTATAAGTAGTAGAGGCCGCGCATGAAGCACACCGCCACAGCACCACCTGCCTGCCCCTCCCGCCGGAGGGGGAGGCGGCGCTTTGCCATGGACTACCACTGCGGCGGCACCCCCGTAGCCCGGCGCACCTCCGGGCGGGACTAGCGCCGCCCCCGCTGCAGCAGGATGCTGCCGCCTGCCACCAGCCCCAGGAGCATGGGGTAGTACAGGCAGGGGATGATTTCCAGCGTGCCGATGCCCGCCAGGGCAGAGCACATGAGCAGCTGTGCCCCGTACGGCAAGATGCCCTGCGTGGTGCAGGAGAAGGTATCCAGCAGGCTGGCGGCGCGTGTGGGGGGAATGTGGAAACGGTGGGCAATCCGGCGCGCCATCTGCCCCACGGAGAGGATGGCGATGGTGTTGTTAGCGGTGCAGAAGTTGGCAAACACCACCATGATTGCCATGCACAGCTCTGCCATGCGGCGGGTGCGGATGCGGCGGGTGAGCTGCTGCACCACATAGGTGAACCCGCCGTTGTACCGTATGAGCTCCAGCAGGCCGCCCGCCAGCAGGGTCACGATGACGAGCTCCCCCATGCCGGTGATGCCCTTGCCCATGGCCCCCGCCCAGTCCAGCAGGCCCAGCCCGCCCGCGCACAGGGCCACCAGCCCCGTGCCCAGCAGGCCCAGCATGAGCACCAGCATCACGTTCACCCCCGCCATGGCCGTGGCCAGGATGAGCAGGTAGGGCAGGGCGCGCCACCACAGGATATGCCCCTGCGGCACCGCCACGCTGTGCCCCGCGCCCATGATGCCGTATGCCGCCATGGTGATGAGCGCCGCCGGCAGCGCCAGCCGCAGGTTGGCGCGGAACTTGTCTTTCATGCTGCAGCCCTGGGAGCGCGTGGCGGCAATCGTGGTGTCGGAGATGAAGGAGAGGTTGTCCCCGAAAAAGGCACCGCCCACAATCACGCCCGCCATGGTGGGCAGGGGTATGCCCGCCTGCGCCGCCACGCCCGCGGCCACCGGCATGAGCGCCACAATGGTGCCCACGGAGGTGCCGATGGACAGGGAGATGAGGCATGCCGCCGCAAACAGCCCCGGCAGTACCAGCCCCGCCGGCAGCCAGCACAGCGTGAGCGCCACCGTGGCATCCACCGCGCCGATGTATTTGGCGGATTCTGCAAAGGCCCCCGCCAGCACGAATATCCACACCATGAGCGCAATGTTGGGGTGCCCCGCGCCGGCGGAAAAGCGCGCCACGCACTGCTGCAGCCGGCGCGGCCTGCATACCGCGAATGCCCACGCGCACGCCGCCACAAACGCCACCGTCACCGGCATCTTGTAGAAATCCCCCGCCGCCAGGGATACGGCCAGGTACAGCGTGAAAAACACGGCCAGCGGGCTCAGGGCCACCAGGCCCTGCCACCGGTTCCGCACGGGTATCTCTCTTACTCTTGCCATGGTGCGCGCCCATTATAGGGCATGCGGCTGCTTTGGCAAAGGGAAAAAGCCCCTGCGGGAGAAATCCAGAGTTTCTAGCACCGCAGCCCACGGAGAGAAATCTTTGGGACACGTGTGCTTGGCTTTCCCTTTGGCAAAACTCGTACTTGACAACGGCCGTGTTATTCATACAATGGTTCCCGGTGGCTCGTCTCCCTTTCAAGGCGGAATGGTGTTCGCAAGGCATTCCGGCAGAAGTGTCAACGGGGAGGGGCGCACCCCTTATTCCAAGCGTATGAAAGCATCCCCCCGGTACATCCTGCCTGCCGCCGCTGCCGCGGCGTTGTCCCTTTTCCCCGCCGCGGCGCTGGAGGGTGCCGCCCCCGCAGATGCCAACATGAAGCTGGTGCAGGTGCAGGGCACCCCGCAGCATGAGGTGAAGCCCTACACGTTCACGGACAAGGAATCCCCCCACTTTATCCCCACCCCGGCGGTGGCCGCACCCAAGAATGTCATCCTGATGATAGGAGACGGCATGGGGCATGAGAACCTGTGGGCGGCCTGGATGCTCAACGGCCGCAAGCTGAACATCTTCAACCTGCCGTACACCGGGTACTCCTGCACCACCTCCGCCTCCCACGCCGTCACGGATTCCGCGGCCGGCGGCACGGCGCTGGCCTGCGGGCGGAAGACCACCAACCAGTACCTGGGCATGGCGCCGGACGGTACGCCCATGCAGAACCTGGCGGAGTTCTTCCGCGCGCAGGGCAAGGCCACCGGGCTGGTGGTGACCAAGGATATCACGGATGCCACGCCCGCCGCCTTCTATGCCCATGTGGCGGACCGCACCCGCCGCAAGCTGATTGCCCAAGACCTGGTGAAAGCCGGCTTTACCGTGCTGTACGGCGGCGGCAAGCTCACCGTTTCCCCGGAGCAGCAGCAGGCCATGGCTGCCGCCGGAACCGTGGCGGAGCTTACGCACCCCTCCAATCCCCCCGCCGCCAGCGTGCGCGGCATGGACTACCTCTCCGGCTATGTGGGCAAGGCCCTGGCGGAGCTGGAGAAGGACCCGGATGGCCTGTTCCTGATGGTGGAGGGCTCCCAGATTGACCACGCCGCACATTCCGCGGACGTGCGGGAGACCCTGCTGGAGACGCTGGATTTCGACCGCGCCGTGGGCGTGGTGCTGGATTGGATGAAGACCCACCCGGACACCCTGCTGGTGGTGACCGCCGACCACCAGACCGGCGGCATGCTGATCAAGGACGGCAAGCCCGGGGAATCCCGTGTGGAGGCCATGCTGCCCACCCACTCCCACAACGGCTTTGCCGTGCCCGTCTTTGCCGCCGGGCCGGGAGCCGCCCGCTTCTCCGGGGTGCAGGACAATACCGACATCTGTAAGAAGCTCCGCGGGGAGTAATGCGCCGCCGCGCCGCCCCCGCCGTACCCGTTCGGCGGGGGGTGACACGTTTGGGGCTTCACAAGGACGCGGAGCCGTGTTAGAATCATTCCTATGAACGAGAGCAGGGAGGAACAGGCCATCCGTATCCGCGGGGCGCGGGAACACAACTTGCAGGATGTGGATGTGGACATACCGCTGGGCGGCATTACGGTGGTAACCGGTCCCAGCGGCAGCGGCAAGACCTCCCTGGCCATGGGCACGCTGTATGCAGAGGGGCAGCGGCGCTATGTGGAGACCTTTTCCCCCTATGTGCGGCAGTTCATGGACCGCATGGACCGCGCCTGTGTGGACAGCGTGGAGAACGTGCCGCCGGCCATTGCGCTGGGGCAGCGGAACTCCGTGAAGAACTCCCGCTCCTCCGTGGGCACCATGACCGGGATGAACGAGTACCTGAAACTCATCTTCTCCCGCATAGCCGTGGGGCGTGATGCGCAGGGCAACGTGGTGAAACCCGCCACCCCGCAGGGCGTGGCGGATGAGCTGCTGGCCGCCCACCCCGGGCAGGATGCCGTGGTTTCCTTTGCCGTTGTCCCCGTGGGCACCGCGCAGGAGATGGCCCGCGCGCTGGAGGCGCAGGGCTACCTGCGTGTGCTGCGCGGCGGACGGGTGGAAAAGCTGGCGGACGCCGCGGAAAGCCTGGATGCCAGTGAGCGCTGGATGGTGGTGCAGGACCGCGTGAAACTGCGCGCGGACTCCCGCACGCGCCTGATGGAGGCGCTGGAGACCGCCATGCACCTGGGGCAGGATACGGCGTACATCTCCCTGCGGGCGGAGGACGGCAGCTGGCAGGAGCCGCGGGAGTACCGCAGCGATTGGTACCCGCTGCTTGAGCCGCGCCCCGGCCTGTTCAGCGGCAATTCCCCGCTGGGCGCCTGCCCGGCGTGCAAGGGGTACGGCCGCGCCATCTCGTATGACTACGGCCGCGGCATTGTGCCGGAGCTGAGTATCAAGGACGGCGCGCTGAAGATGCTCTCCTCCGCCACGCTTTCCGAATGCTACGGCCACATGGTGCGCGCCAACCGCAAGTTCAAGGCCGTGCGCATGGATGTGCCGTGGAAGGACCTTACCCAGGAGGAGCAGGACTGGGTGCTGTACGGCAACTGCGGCCTGCTGGACCCCTGGGAGGCATACGATGCCGGGCGCTGGTACGGCTACAAGGGCATTTTCGACGACATGGAGAAGCACGCCCACAAGATGAGCGTGCGCGTGTTCCTGGCCTATTACCGCGTGTACCGCGTGTGCCCGGATTGCCGCGGCGGCCGCCTGCGCCCGGAGTCCCTGGCCTACACCATCGGCGGGCTGAACGTGCCGCAGGTGCAGGCCCTGCCCATGGCGGAGCTGCTGCCGTGGATAGACACCCATGTGCTGCCCGCCGCGGAGAAGGACCTGAGCCTGGCCCAGGCGGCGCGTGAGCTGCGCAGCCGCGTGGCGTACCTGTGCGAGGTGGGCCTGGGCTACCTGGCCGCCAACCGCCTGACGCGCTCCCTCTCCGGCGGGGAGATTGAGCGCGTGAGCCTGACCACCTGCCTGGGCGCTGCGCTGACGGAGACCCTGTTTGTGCTGGATGAGCCCACCGTGGGCCTGCATGCGCGTGATACCGCGCGGCTCATTTCCGCCATGCGCCGCCTGGCCGCCCGCGGGAACACCCTGGTGGTGGTGGAGCATGAGGAGGCCGTGATGCGTGCCGCGGACCACCTGGTGGACATGGGGCCCGCCAGCGGCTCCGCCGGCGGGCGCGTCATGTATTCCGGCAGCCCGCAGGGCATTGTGCGCTGCGCGGATTCCCTGACCGGGCAGTACCTGGGCGGTACGCGGGAGGTGCCGCTGCCGCGCCGCCGCCGCAAGGGCAGGGGGTGCATCCGCATCTCCGGCGCAGAGTGCCACAACCTGCATGATTTCTCCGTGGATATCCCGCTGGGCGTGTACAACTGCCTGACCGGCGTATCCGGCAGCGGAAAGAGCACCCTGGCCTGCCAGGTGCTGTACGGCACCACCCACCCGGAATCCCTGGACGACGAGGACGAGGTGTCCGTGCGCTCCATCACCGGGCTGGACCAGCTGCAGGAGGTGGTGCTGGTGGACCAGAGCCCCATTGTGCGCACGCCGCGCTCCACCCCGGCGGTGTACATCGGCGTGTTCGAGGACATCCGCGCGCTCTTCTGCGCAGAACCCGCCGCCCAGGCGCGCGCTCTCAAACCCGGCTACTTCTCCTTCAACAGCGGGGAGGGCCGCTGCCCGCGCTGCTCCGGCCTGGGGCAGGAGAAGGTGGAAATGCAGTTCCTTTCAGATATCTTTGTGCCCTGCGCCCTGTGCCGCGGCACGCGCTACACCCCCCAGGCGCTCTCCATCACCTGCCTGGGGTACAACATGGCCCAAATGCTGGAGCTGGACGTGCAGTCCGCGCAGAAACTCTTTGCCGGGCAGCACGGCGCCCGCGCGGCGCGCATTGCCCGCCGCCTGCAGCTGCTGGTGGAGGTGGGACTGGGCCACCTGGCGCTGGGCCAGCCGCTCAACACGCTTTCCGGCGGTGAGAACCAGCGGCTCAAGCTGGCGCATATCCTGGTGGAGACCATGGACGGCGCCGCCGCGGGCGGCAAGGGCCGCCTGCTCATCCTGGACGAGCCCGGCACCGGCCTGCATTTCCGTGACCTGGAGGTGCTGCTGCGCGTGTTCGACCGCCTGGTGGAGGAGGGCAACACCCTGCTGGTCATTGAGCACAACATGGAGCTGGTGAAATGCGCGGACCATGTGATAGACCTGGGGCCGGAGGGCGGCTCCGGCGGCGGGCTCATTGTGGCTCAGGGCACGCCGGAGCAGGTGGCCGCCTGCCGCGCCGGCTATACCTCCCACTACCTGGCGGATGCCCTGCACCATGCGGTGGACGAGCTGCCCGCCGCTGCCGCAGAGGACTACGACCCCGGCGTGCCTGCCGGTGTCATCGCCCTGCGCGGCGCGCGCCACCACCAGCTCAAGAACATAGACGTGGATATACCCCGCGACAAGATGACCGTGGTCACCGGGCTCTCCGGCAGCGGAAAGAGCACCCTGGCCTTTGATATCGTCTTTGCAGAGGGGCAGAAGCGTTTCATGGACGTGATGAGCCCCTACGCCCGCCAGTTCACGGAGCAGATGGAGGCGCCGGACATCGACCGCATCACGGGTATCCCGCCCACCGTGGCCATTGAGCAGAACCGCTCCCGCGGCGGCTGCAAGTCCACCGTAGGCACCGTCACGGAGATATGGCAGCACCTGCGCCTGCTGTATGCCAAGCTGGGCCAGGCGCACTGCCCCGCGTGCGGCGTGCCCGTGGGGCGCCGCTCTGCAGAGGAAATCCGCGTGCTGGTGCAGCAGGAGATAGACAAGCGCCCCGCCAGCCTGATGATTGCCGCCCCCGTGGTGCGCAACCGCAAGGGCCACTATGCGGACCTGGCACGCTGGGCCGCCCGCAAGAAGTACCCCTACCTGCGCGCAGACGGCGCGCTGGTGGCGCCGGACGAGTTCACGCCGCTGGACCGCTACTCCAACCATGATATCGATGTGGTGCTGGGTGAGGTGCGCGTGGAGGGCTCCCGCATCACGCTGGACGGCAGGGAGTGCGACTTTGCCACGCTCATGGAGATGGTGGGCCGCGCCCTGGAGATGGGAGACGGCTTTATCCGCCTGCTGAAGGACGGCACGGACCAGCTCATCGGCACGCGCCTGACCTGCCCGCAGTGCGGGGAGAGCTATGCGGACCCGGAACCCTCCACCTTCTCCTTCAACTCCCCGCGCGGCTGGTGCCCCTGCTGCATGGGCCACGGCCGCGTGGGCGCCGTGCATTTCAAGGGGCAGGATGAAAAGGAGAAGCAGAGCATGCTGGAGGCGGAGCTGCGCTACGACCGCGATGTGGAGCGCGCCGCCGCCAAGGACGGCGAGGGGCGCACCTGCCCCGTGTGCCGCGGCATGCGCCTGCACCCCTTTGCCCTGGGGGTCACCCTCTCCGGGGTCAATATCGCCCAGGTAGGGGAAATGTCCGCCGCGCGCGCCCTCTCCTGCATCAGTGCATGGAAATTCACCGGGCGAGACGCGGAGATAGCGCGCAACGTGGTGGCGGAGATTGTGCCGCGGCTCAAGTTCCTGCAGCGCGTGGGCCTGGGCTACCTCTCCCTCATGCGCCCCGCCACCACCCTTTCCGGGGGAGAGACGCAGCGCATCCGCCTGGCCGCCCAGCTGGGTTCGGAGCTGCGCGGCGTGCTCTACGTGCTGGATGAACCCACCATCGGCCTGCATCCGCAGGACAACGCCCGCCTGCTGGATACCCTGGCGGACCTGAAGGCGCGCGGCAACACCCTGCTGGTGGTGGAGCATGACGAGGACACCATGCGCGCCGCAGACCACGTGATAGACCTGGGCCCCGGCGCCGGCGTGCACGGTGGGCGCATTGTGGCGCAGGGCTCCTTCGCCCAGGTGGTGCAGAACCCGGATTCCGTGACCGGCCGCGCCCTGCGGGAGCATGGCAAACACCCCTTCTGCGGCCCCTGGCTCCCCCTGCAGGATGCCGAATGGCTGGAGGTGGACAACTGCACCCTGCACAACCTGCAGGGCGTGAACCTGCGCGTGCCGCGCGCACGCCTCACCGTGGTCACAGGCCCCAGCGGCGCAGGAAAGACCTCCCTGGTTTCAGAATCCCTGGCCCCGGCGGTGCGTGCCGCCCTGGGGGACAAGTCCGCCGCCGCAGACCGCTGCTGGGGCACCACCCGCGGGCTGGATTCCGTGCGCGCCATCTATGGCGTGGACCAGTCCCCCATCGGCAAGACCCCGCGCTCCACCCCCGCCACGTACATCGGCATCTTCAACGACATCCGCGCGCTCTTTGCCCAGAGCGCGGATGCCCGCCGCATGGGGTTCGATGCCGGGCGCTTCTCCTTCAACACCTCCGCAGGGAACTGCCCGGACTGCAAGGGCACCGGCTACATCCGCCAGGAGATGGACTTCCTGCCGCCCTGCATCGTCCCCTGTGAGACCTGCCGCGGCGCGCGGTACAACTCCCGCACCCTGCAGGTGCGCTACAAGGGCAAGACCATAGCAGAGGTGCTGGACATGAACATGGAGCAGGCCGCGGAATTCTTCGCCGCGCAGCCCCGCCTGGCGGACCCCCTGCGCCTGCTGTGCGAGACCGGGCTGGGCTACCTCACCCTGGGCCAGGCCAGCAACACCCTCTCCGGCGGTGAGGCCCAGCGCATCAAGCTCGTCGCAGAGCTCATCAAGGGCCGCCGCGCCGTCCAGTCCGCCATCCGCAAGGGCCGCGCCCTCCCGCAGGACCTCTACATCATCGAGGAACCCACCATCGGCCTGCACCCCCAGGACGTCCGCCGCCTCGTGGAGGTCCTCCGCAAGCTCGTGGAGATGGGCAACACCGTCGTGGTCATTGAGCACAACCTGGAGCTCGTCTGCGAGGCCGACTACATCATCGACCTCGGCCCCGGTGCCGGGGAGGACGGCGGCCGCATCGTCGCCCAAGGCTCCGTACGCCAGGTGGCCCGCAGCAAGAAATCAGTCACCGCTCCCTACATCCGCGCAGAACTGGCCCGCTGAGCAACAGGGGGTAAATAAAACGGCGCGGAAGCGCCGTTCCCTCCAGGGCGGGGCTTGCCCCGCCCTCCCTGCCGTGCGGCCATAGGCCGCACTAACTGTAGTCGCCCGAAGGCGACGGCACCATTATAGAGCCCACGGCGGCCTGTCTCGGCGTAGCTCCGTCAGGAGCGTAGACGGAAAGCCGTGGGGGTGTCCACGGTGGAACTGCCCTGCCGGGAACTCCGCCTGCGGCGGGGTGGTTCAACTACACCACCGCACAACCCATGGCACCGAACACACCCGCGTATCACCGTGGAAATGCAGCCGTTGGTGCGGAATCAACTGATATTCGAATTTGTGCCGGTCGTTTTAAGCGAAAATAAGAAGTCTAGAAAATATAACGCTTTATGAATATCGGACGTTTTTCGCGAAAATAAGAAATCTCATATAAATAGCACTATGCGTAATGCGGAATGTAGGAAGCGAATTTTTTGGAAGGCCGTGTTTGTTCCGTAGGCTTGATATATCCGGCTTCTACTGTATCTCCAATAATGCGCGAGGCCATGGATGTCTGTTTTGTGTTCAGGTTAAATCGGGTACGTACAGTCTGGTTGTTGGTCTCTTCTCCTTTTTCATGCTGGAGGCATGCGTGGTAATAGCATGCCTTTATCCTTTCATCCTTGGTCATCTTGCCGGTTTCCTTTGCTGGATACAGTGTGATGCGCGTGTAGCTGTCTTCCCGCTCGAATCGAGGTGCGGGGAGGTACATGGCCTCGATGGCATCCATGGCGCGGTCTATTCCGCTGCCTCGGCGCTCACAGAGCCGGAGCAGGAACAGCATCTGGGCTAGCTTCTCATTGCGGGATTGGGGTGGCATGTCTATCAGGCGCGTTATCTCGTTCAGCGGGGCTCCCGGATTTGTGATGACTACCCTGTTCGTGTAAATCTCCACGGTTATCTGCATGCCGGTGATGTTGAAATCCTGGTGGACAAGGGCGTTCGCCAATAATTCGCGGATGGCGATTTCCGGGTAGGCGCTGTTTTGCTTGCGCTGTACGGCTATCTCCTCCTGTGCCGGGAGGTTCATCATGATGAATTTCACCATTTCCTCGAATTCCAATGCGTATCCTCGCGTGCTTTCCTTTTGGACGAAGCTCATTTGCAGGTTGTTGGTCCCGGAGTATCGGCGTATAATGACGCGCCGGGCATACAAGTTGGGAAAATCAGGCAGGGAATTGGCAAAGAGTATGGCTCCCATGTTGGTGATGGCCCATTGCCCGTTGGATTCAGCCCTGCACAGTCCGTAGTTTGCCAGTCTTTGGACTGTGTGCACGCCGGTGCTGGGAACTGTTTCCCCCAGGTGCTCAAATAGGGCCTTGTAATCCAGTTTTTTCAAGACCAGGTCCACTGTCAGGTGCTCCATGGCCGGTTTTTTCTCAAATTCCAGTCCCTGTGTCTGCGCCATCATGGCGCGTATCTGGTTTTCCGTCATCCTGGTGGTATGCCCGGCAGAGCGGCAAAAGGCCTCCATGAGCTGCCCTTTCATGTGCACGGGTTTGGTGGCTTGCTCCGGTACATAGACAAACAGGATGGTGTGTCCCTCGTATTCCTGTACGTCGTGCTCCAGTCCAATGGAAATGGATAGGCTGTTCCCGGCAATCTGCGCCAGTTTCTGGCAAATCTCTTCTATAGTTTCCTTGCTGATATCGGTGAAAGATGCATCTTTGTCATTTATCCCGAATGCAAAGACTCCGCCTCCCCGGTTGTTGGCAAAGGCGCATATGTGGTGGGCCAGTTTCTTGCTGTTGGTCGACAACTCGCATTTCCAATCCAGCTCGTTCAATTCTTGGGGAACGGGCTTCAAGCTCCGCTCCAGCAGTGCCAGTACATTGTTTTTCCAGGTCATAGATGCTTTGTGTTGGATGCCTTTGTGTGTCGGTTTACAGCTGCCCATGCTGCTGTTTTTCATGACGAAGCCGTGTCTGCAGGAATGGGACTGGCTGCGGAATCGTACATACCATGCCAGCCCCCGCTTGTCCAGCCTAAAAACATCAGACATATACTTGTCCATAGCTGCTTTCTAAGGAATGATTGCTTGAAGCGTGATGCTGAATTTGGTTGTTTATGTTGTGTAGTTGTTTTGTGGATTGATGATAGTCGGTTTTTGCTCGGTCGTTTTAAGTGAAAATAAGAAGTCTAGAAAATATAACGCTTTATGAATATCGGGCGTTTCCTGCGAAAATAAGAAATCTCATGTATTTAGGAGCGACAGTCTGTGTTCTGAAATCGTGTTGTTTTTGACGCTGTTCTCCCTGTTCGATTCTTCTGCCGGTGGTGTTTGGGAGCCTCTCGCCGCCCTGGAATGGGCAAAGGGGTGGTGCGGAAATGTTTCTAATGGGAATGTTGTTATCTGAAATCTAGGCGGTTGCTTTAAGCGAAAATAAGAAGTCGAGCAAATACAACGATTTGTGAATATTGGGCGTTTTTCGCGAAAATAAGAAATCTCATACAAAAGATAATTGAAATGCTTGTGTAAAATGATGTGTCGGTGGAGAATCCTTTCTCAGATGCCCCTTGTGGTGCCGCGGAAGCGCCGTTCCCACCAGGGCGGGGCTTGCCCCGCCCTCCCTGCCGTGCGGCCATAGGCCGCACTAACTGTAGTCGCCCGAAGGCGACGGCACCATTATAGAGCCCACGGCGGCCTGTCTCGGCGTAGCTCCGTCAGGGGCGTAGACGGAAAGCCGTGGGGGTGTCCACGGTGGAACTGCCCTGCCGGGAACCCCGCCTGCGGCGGGGTGGTTCAACTACACCACCGCACAACCCTTGTCGTCAAACACCCCCGCACCCGCCGGCGTGACCCTGTGCCAAAAAAAACGCGCCGGGGAGGGCGCGGCATGATTCAAGAAAAGAACGGGGGCCTTTCCCTTACACCTTCCCGGCACCGGTGCGGCGGCGGCGGGCGCAGAGCGCCGCCAGCGCTAACAGGGAGAGCGTACCCGTGGTCGGCTCCGGGAGCACAATGTAGATGTAGTTCATGGAAACCTGTGCTTTCTCCACGCCCAGCAGGTAGGCCACGTAGGCGGAATCTGCTATTGCTATGGGATTGCTCGTATCCGTGGTGGCGTATATGTTGCCGGTGGTGGTATCCGCCAGCTGCACGCCGCTCAGCACGCCGTTGGCCTCATAGGTGAAGATGCCGGTGCCGGTTACCTCCAGGGCCAGAATATCGCAGGTCGCCCTGTATGATTCAAGGGTTTCCTTGCTGATGCCGATGGTGAGCCCGCTGCCCAGCATGTCCACATCCACCAGCTGGTCCACCTTCATCACCTGTAGCTTGTTCTGCGTGTTGGAGGTGACGGTGTTTGCGTTATCCTGAGTCAGCGTCACGCTTACCCGCGTGGCCGTGTCCGTGTAGGCGTTGGATTGCGCTCCCGGGCGGTCGTTCACCACCTTGCCGTCAGCGGTTCCGCTTCGAGTCTGAGCCACGACCTCGCCCTGGATTTTGCTATCTGAGTCCAGAGTCACGTCGCTCATGTAGAGCGTCATGTCCTTCTGGATTTTCACCAGCGTGTTGGACAAATCCGTGTGCTCCAGCAGGTTGTTCTGCGGCGTGTTCGTGCCTTTGGAAAGGGATTGCTCCGTCAGCACGGCGTTGCTCATGCTTGCTCGGCTAGTCTCGCTTGCGCCGCCCAGCACGGTGTCCATGGAGACTGACTGGCGGCCGCAAGCCGTGCGGGTGGTGTTTGCCGTGTTCAGCTTGAATCCGCTCAGCTCGGCCATTTTGCCATCCTTGTTTGTAATCACCAGGTCCACGCCTTCCGTGATACCATTTTTCTGCAAACCTTTGGTGTCATTCCGATATACAGAACCCTCCGTGACTCCGTTTTGCACCAAGGAACCGCCCAGCAGCACGCTGCCGCCGTCCTGGATTGTGGCATCCACAAAGGAATTGATGCCAGACGAGCCGGAATCATGGAACTTGAGAGCCGCATTCTCCCCCGTGATGTTGTAGTGTACGGAGCTCTCCGCAGATTTCAGGATGATGACGCCTTCCTTGGTCTTCTCGTCCTTCACGGCAGCAGAGCTGGTGACCTGAACGATGGTCTTTGCCCCGATGTTGACTTCTCCTCGAACTCCAATGACATCATTTTGCTGGGCATTAGCGTCAAACTTGACCTCGAATGCATTAAGGTCTCTGACGAGCACATATCCGTTATAATCAGCCTTGCCCCGTTCATCAGGTGTTGCTCCTGCGCTGATTTGCTCGTTGACAAAGTTGAGCGTGACGTTATCGCCAACAAAGATGTTGTCAAACTTGATGATGTGGCTCTTGTTGAGTGAATCCTTTAATTCCTGAGCCACTTGGCCGTACACGGGCATGGTGGAGGTAATGGTGTCATCCATGCGGTATTCATGGGTGTTGACCGTTACATTGGAGTCACCCATAATGGAGACCGCCTTGTCGATCGTATAGTTGCCGGTTGCTGTCAGGATAGCCCCGGCAGAGGCAGGATCGTCGGTATCCAATTCGTTCTCAAGGATTTCCTCCTTCTGAGGCATTGCACCGCCGCCTTGCAGCAGGACATAGGTGTAGTAGCTGCCATACTTGGCTTGGGCTTCTGAGGATTGGAGGTTCTCCAAGGGCTTGGCCATGCTCGTTGCCGTCTCAAAGGCCAGGATGCCGCCCGCACCCACAATCACCGTATGGGATGCCTGTGATTCGTCCACATCTCCCACCAGGATGCGCCCCAAGGAGGAGAAGCCGTTCACGTTTACGGCCGAGGTAGTAATGGAACATACGGAAAGGGAGTGGCCGATATGGAGCACGCCGCCATCCTGCCCGTTAGTCGTACCGCCCAGGCCCACGGTCAGGTCCTTGAGCTTGGCATTGCCTATGTACTGCGTGGTGGCACCCGTCTTCACCAGGCTGATGTAGCCTCGGCTGGGCAGCGCGGCACCTGCGGCATTCTGGCCTATGCCGTACCCCACATTGCCGGAGAAAGATGAGTCCGCTGTCGGGTTCAGGGTCAGCGTTACCAGATAGCTGTATTTCCCCTTGTCAGCAAGGCGCTCGGAGGATGCATCGTTGATGA
The DNA here is from genome assembly GCA_030536145.1 of Akkermansia sp. GTDB lineage: Bacteria > Verrucomicrobiota > Verrucomicrobiia > Verrucomicrobiales > Akkermansiaceae > Akkermansia. The sequence continues at coordinate 33,647 of JAUNQN010000016.1, read as the reverse complement.
CTCGGGCGGCGTTGTTGACGGGGCACACGTTGCCGATGCGGGCTACATCGTCCTTCAGGGTGGACAAGGTCACCATCTTTTCATCGGCGTTCGCATTTTCGATAACCTCCCCGGTCGGCTTGCCGTCCGTACCCAGTTTGTCAATGAAGCGGGTCTCCAGAGCCAGGACGTTGTTTGCGCTGCCGTTCAGGGAAAGGTCAATGGTAACGTGGTCCCAGCGGGCTTCCGGGTTCTTTTCCTTTGCGTTGTGCCCGGATATGGCCAACTGCACATTGCCTCCTTCTGCCACATAGCCGTCGGCATCGGTCAGCCAGCCAATTTGGTTATCCCCATACAGGTAGCCGGCCATGCGGATGGTGCCGTATGCTCCCTTGGGAGTGGTGATGGCATAATCTGCATACGTGTTGTAATAGGCAGAGACACCCTTTGAGTCCGTTTTGTATACGCTGTCATCCGCTTCATGTGATACGCCGCGCAGGGTAAGTACGGCATCCATGTAGGACTCCAGGGAATCGATACGGCACTCCGTATCCCAGCGGTTGAGAATCTGGGCATCGCCTGTCACCTTCCACTGGGCATCATCGAAATCCGCCATGTGGGTAATCACCAGGTGGTTGGTGAGGACTCCTTCCTGCAGCTCGTCCAGCCCCTCATGCGTGTCTGACACGTAATCTGGCATCAGGGCTGCACCGTAGGCCATTTCAATCTCGCCGCCTTTGCTGAAAGTTCCGGCAGACAGGCTCTCCGCACTCCAGCCCAAGGCCTGCCGGTTCTTCATAACTGTGAGTCCGCCATGCAGGTCTGTGCCGCCGCTGAAAGTGTTTTCCGTTTCAATAATGAGCGTGCCGGTGCCACCCTTTGCCAGTTTGGTCCGCCAGGTGGAGCCTTCTTCCACTACGCCATTGTAGATATCTCCCATCAGGGTGGCAGAGGCATCCGCGATACACCCCTTGTTCTCGCCGTCCTTGAACACGTAATTGGTGTCGTCCTTCATGGAGACGTAGGACCCGTCAGCCCTCATCAACTCGTAGTTGGAGTTGACCGTCATATAGCCGGGGCGCACGGTTCCGTCTATCAGCACGCATTCATAGTGGTTGGAAAGGGCTGTTCCCTCTACTACTTTCACGTTCTTTGTGAAATCGCCACAGGTATCGTATGTGCCGTACACGCTGTCGTTGCTACCGAATGACATGCCGCCTATCGATACGGCAATACCATTGGAGGTGCGGTCTTTGGTGGTGGCTGCACCGGAGAACAGGTCCGTTCCGTGGTCCGGGGTGTCCGCAGGGCTTCCGTAACCCTTGGTCACGTAGGAGGATGTCAGGAGGTCCGTGAATCCCTCAATCGTGGCATCCGGGGTATTTTTCAAGTAGTCTTCCCATGCCTTGGGAATCCACAGGTTGCCGAATTTCACGGATACGCCGTCCGTGTAGGCCCGGTTTTCCTTCCACTGGGAATTGGGGGATTTGCCGTAGTTGCTGTCCCTGTATTCCGTGTAGGATGAGATGTCTTGCGGCAGGGCTTTCCATACGTTGGCTGCCCAATTCGTGTTTCCGCAGGTATTGGCCACCCCTGCACCGGACCAGGAGCGGGTAGGATCAGTGGCCACGGTCATAACCAGGAAATCCGAGCCATGCCCATCCACTGTGGAAAGGATACCGTAGAAACCATAATGCAATCGGATGATTCGGGAAGAAAAATCAGAGGCGGAGCCGCTCTGGCCTACCGCAATCCGGTCTGCCGCGGCCAGGTAGTATGTGTTGTGCTCGTAGTCGTCTTGAAGGAAATCCACACCGCTCAGGGCAATGGCCGTCTTGTTGCTCAGCGTGAGCGTGCCCTCCACCCGCAGCAGGGAATGTTCCTTGAGTTCGTCGGTAGTCCATTCTGGCCCGGTATAGTCCTGTTCCCCTATCCGCCCATTGACTGCAATGGGAACGATGCCTTGGCGGGAATCAAGCTCAAAGCTGAGCAGTGCGTCGTCTCCTAAGGTGACATTGCCTTCCACGACGGCGCTGACCGGTACATCCACATCCGTCTGTTTGGTGGTGGTATTGGAGTACACCAAGAAACGCTGGTTGGATTCACCTTTGTTCAGGGTAATGCCATCCTTGGCAAGATTCTCATCCGTCCATTTGCGGGCTTCATTCGTCACTCCGAGAATGAGAGCAGAACCGCTATTCACCTGCAGGTTGCGGTCTATCTTTAGGTTGTTGAACCCCAGCGTGCCACCTTCCACTTTCAGGTTTACCAGTTCCGCCGTGTGGATATACTGGGTGTTGTTCCCTGTCTTGGTCAGGCTCAGACCGGCCACCGAGCCACCCTCTGTATCCACAAGGGCCTTAACCCTGTTTATGTTGAGTACATCTTCGCTGATATCCGCACTTGGGCTTCCTTCTCCATAGAACTGTCCGGCCAGACCCATGGTGCCGGAATACCAGGATTCCATGTCCGCCTGCGTCAAATTGTCCCCGGTGATGGTTTTGCCCAGTACGAGCGTGGCATTTTTTTCACCTGTAACTACCTTGACATGCTTGACTTCATATTGCTCGGACCAATTGAGAAGCCCCATGTAGGTATCCGTGGTGATTCCCAGCAAATCGGCCTTGAGTTCGCCCACGTATGCCGTATCACTGATGACCAGCGCGTGGGAATTGGTCTGGTGCAGCGTGGCCTTTTCATTGTATCCGCCACTTACTGCATCAGAAAGCGTTTTCCAGCACTGGTTTTCAGTATCATAGTCATTGGCTTTCAAATCCTTAGTGAATGCCAATCCGGTTGAATCGTTGTCGTAGGTGTTCCACACGAATTCACGTGTCAAGTCCAGGGTGGCATACTTGAGATAGGCATCAGATATGTTCAGGCGGACTGGACCGCTGGCACGCCCACCATTTTTCAAAGAGTCGGCCGAAAGGTCAGAGCTGTTCACCCTGTTAGCTAGGACTATGGTGCCTTGGAAGGAGTTTGAGCTATCCGTCAAGGCTTTAAGTGAGAATTGGGAATACCATACCTCCTTGAAAAACTTATTGGTCTGATCATATGAGCCACGGGAGGTATACCCTTGCAGGATGAGTTTGGAGTTGCTGCCGCCGGTGAGTTGGCCTGTAAGGGTCATGTCACGCCATACGCGTGATGATACGGCCGGATTGCTCGTCACATGCCAGGCGAAATTGCCATAGGAGATAGTAGCAGTAGTCCCATCTGCCAAATTGATATCATTGCTGACGATAGGTCTGCGGAATGATGTCGTGGTATCGGTTTTGGCAGTGTAGGTAAGGTTTACCCACATGGCTGTTCCGTCACTCATGGTGACAACGCTCTTTCCCAGTGAGCCTTCCTCTGCCACGTACAGTACGCCTTGCTCCAAGAAGACGCCGCCTGTGAAATCGTTCTTGGCCATTTCCATGACCAGAATCCCGGTGCCTCTTTTTGTTATGGAGGTCTCACCGGTAATATAGCCGCCTTGCTCTATCAGGGAAGTGCCGTCCAGTATCTTGGAGGTCAATGCGTAGCCTGCCTTGCCATCGGCTGTGCCGCGTTTCGTGTTGTAATTGCTGTCTAACTCAACGACAATGGATTTCGCCTCGTAGCCGTTAGTGGCGTACTCTCTCCCGAAGCCTACATCCAGTTGGCTTTTGCCAGTGGAATCGAACACCATCTCCTTGCCCTGGCCGTCTGCGAGGTTCTTGCCGTTCCAGATGACGGTGTCGGATTGGTCAGCCATGGCGGCCATGGCCATGCGGGGTGCGATGGCGTTGACAACGAGCATGGAATCCGCCGTGAGCAGGGCGTCGGAATCCGTGGAGTTTTTCTTCTTCTCGTCCTCGTCCTCCTCATCCGGTTGCAGGGCGATTTCATCCCTGGCGGGGAAGTTGATATCCACCTGGGCAGAACCTGCACCCGTGGCAGGGGTGGTGGCATATGTTTCTTCCTCCGCTGCCACTGCTGCGGAGGAGGCTCCGCCGCCACCGCCACTGGCAGCTCCGCCGAAACCACCGCCGCCGGCTGGGGCTTCACCGCCGGAGAAGGCGGGTGCGCCGCTGCCGTAGGTGAGGGGGGCTGCCGCAGGGGGAGCCACGGTGCTGCAGACGGCCGCGGTGGAAATGATGCCGCCGAGCAGCGGGGATGCCGCCTGCGGCACGTCGTAGACAGCGGATTCACCATCCCCCACCAGGAATGCGGCCGCCTCTGCGGAGACGGAGGAGATGAGCTCACCCGTAACCTGATCCGGTAGCTCATAGGGGGAGGCGGATTGGAAGGTGGGGCGGTCCGGGGAGGCGCTCTTGCCCACGGGGATGGGCACGGCCTGCATGTCTGCAATGGCCTTGCGCACCAGCGTGTCCGTGGTGTCCTGGTGCCCGTCCAGTTGTTGCTCAAAGCGGCGCTTCCGCTCCTCCAGGGAGATGTTCAGCATGTACAGCTCTGAATCAGAGAGCGTGGTGGAGGGCTCTACCTGTTCGGCAGCCTGGTCCGCGTGTTTTTCCGGTTCCTGCAGCAGGGCCTCCAGGGCTTTTTTCTTGTCGTCCTGTGCCTTGGGGAAATCGATGAGGGATTCCTGCACCTCCTCTTCCTCATCCGCAGTTTCCTGGCCCTGGGTAAGGGGAGCCACGCTTTCAAACATAGACAGGGTGAACACGGCCACCCTGCGCAGGATGGCGGTATTGAACCAGTGTCTGTAATGATGAGTCATGGCTTGCTGAAAGAGGTGCAGCAGAAAGCATGCGTGGTAAGTGCCACACGCGCGCGTATTGTAACGGTTAGGGGCGGCTTTGTCAAGAAAATAGAACAGGTACAAGAAGTTAAAGCCGATGAAATGCGGAAAAACAGCGGTTCCGGGGAAGCGGAGGGAAGCGGAAGATTTAGAATGTAGGAATTAGAATTTAGAATTTGGGGAAATTTGCCGCGCCCATGGCGCGGGGGGGCAGATTTGTGGAGGGGGGAGCCTCATCGGTAATGCGGTGGTTGGGTGGGAGCGGCGGCATGGGTGGTGCGGTGGTGTAGTTGAACCACCCCGCGGAGCGGGGTTCCCCTCTCACGCCTGCATAGCGTGTCACCACCATAGCTTCCCGGCTTCGCGTCTCGCTGCGCTCGCTTGCTACGCCGAGACAGGGCGCCGTGGCCTTGGCGGAGACGGGGCCGGGTGGTCCCCTGCATAATCTTTTTGCGGAGGCTATTTTGTGTGTTTTTTTGTAATCAAATATTCTAAAATCTGCTTAACGCGCTATGTAAACTACTCAAAAAGAACGTATAATGATTTTGAATGCAGTTCTAAAACAGTTTTTAGCCGATTTTTTTGCCGTGCTTTGCCTATGAACTTTTTTTGATTTTTTAGTGTGTCGGGCACATATCATTTAGAGGCGTTGCCATGGATTCTATCATTGCGTATAAAAAAACATTTTTATCCAGTGATTGTAGAATTATTCAAATATGGCTGCTTCCCTTGATTTATGGGAGATTCAAGTAAACTTACCTACTACGTGAATAGTATATAATGATTTATCTGTATTTGGGAAAAACGGATTGGTGGACTTGCAGTTTTAATAAGTTGATATGGGGGTGCAAGGTGCCGCTTGGTGAACCTGGCTGAAAAAAAAGGCTTGCCAAAGCGGGGGCGTTCCTGTATCTTCTGCGCCCGGCTACCCGCCCCCAACTACCCGCGTAGTACTACCCTGTGATATCCAACAATATCGCAACCCGCTAAGCCATAAAAAATAATGCTACATACGGCCTTCTGGGCCGCACGCCAGCCAGGCTCCTGACTGCCGCCACGGCAGGGCAGGGGACTGGTGCTTCCTCCGGTCGGTATCATGGGATGCCGGCTGCCTGCCTTCCCGTATCCCATGGACTGTAAGTAACCTAACTAAAGAACGACGCATGAAATTGCACCTCCCCAAATCTCTCCGTTCCGCCATGCTGGCCGTTATTGTGTCTGCATGCTCTTTCACCCTTTCTTCCGCTTCCCTCTGCGCGGCGGAGTCTCCCGCTGCCGAACCCGCCGCTTCCGGTGAGCCTGCCGCCTCTGCCGCGCCTGTGCAGGCCAACGGTAGTGCCTTCGTTGCCACTATCCTTGATGTGCTGGATGCTGTTCTCGGCGGCTCCTCTTCCGTCGGCAGCGCCAGCGTGGGCATGGGCGGTACGTCCTTCACCATGGCTGCCCCCGTTCAGGACAACGGTACCGAGGCTCCCGCCCCCGTTTCTTCCCCCGCTCCGGACAACCTGGCTCCCCTCACCGTTCCTGTGGAGGCCTCTTCCCCCGCCCCCGTGGATTACACCGTGAAGTGTGATTACCAGGGTGAGAATCTTTCCGCAGCTCCCGCCGCTTCCGTGTCCTCCCTGGACCTCGCCCCCAAGGCTGCCCCCTATGTCTCCGGTGGCGCTTCTTCCTCCGGCTCATCTTCCTCCCCTGCTTCTGCCCCAGCCGCCGGCGGTGGTGCTGGTGGTGCTGGTTCTTCCTCCTCCTCCCGCCCCGTCTTCTCCTCTCTCGCCGCCGATGCTTCCCGCATCGTTGTCCACCCTGTGGGCGCAATGCAGGATGAACGCTTGATTTGGTTGGGAGGCGAGAATAAGTGGGACAATGGTCAGACCGCGTCATGGCATTGGACAACCTCTGATACCCCTGCTCCTTTCACTCCTGGAAGCCAGGTGCTCTTTGATCTCCCCAAGGAGGGAGAGTCTGGGGCTGTGGCCAAGGTGGAAGGACAGGTTCACACCACCAGTATGCAGATTGCGGAGGGAAAGTCACCGAATAAGAATGTCGTCACGATTGATATCGAAAAAAAAGGAGACAGCCTGACTGTCGATTCATTGTTTGCGATGGAATATCACACGGGGAATCTTCCTGATAAAACGACTGAGTTGATTATGAAGGGTGAAGGTACGCTGGATGCTAGTGTGCAGGATTCGAATTTCAATACCGATATCCATGTAATGAGCGGAACAATGAATATCCGCTTCGAGAACTTGGTTGGATCTGGTAATAACCTCTATGCTGACTTGATAGCTGAGGACTCTGCTGAGTTGAATATGTACATCAAACATACAGAAGCTCAGAGTGGTGTCCTTTTCAATCCCAATACTGTAATCAGAGGATTGAGTTCAATCAATATTGCTGAAAAATCAACATTGCAATTTGATCACTACTTTAGCGATTATTTTGAGTATGGCTTTTATGTGACGAATGATATGACTGTCAATTTGGGAGGAAAAGCAAATTTCTATGCCCAGGATGCAGCGCTGTATGCAGACTATTGGAAGCTGGCTGGTGAAGGAGGGAATCTCGACGAGGCCGGTGAAGTAATCACCAATGATGTTAGCTTTAGTGGCAGCGTCTATTGGATGAATTCCGAACCTGGACAAACTCATGATATTTCTGGGAGTGTTCATGTTTATATGAACGATGTTTATTATGAGGCTGAACGCGCAGCAGTAAGGATTGATGATGGTTCCAGCTTGACTTTCCGCAATCTCTACATGGATGAAAATTACTTTGGTGATAAAAATCGCTTTTACCACGCGTTCCAAGAGGATTCTGGGGAGACAAGGCAGAAAATAATCGTCGAGCAGGGGCTGTACGTCACGGCCAGGGGGGAAACATTCATCGGCGCGGCTTCAGTAGAGGATGCTGGCACCCCGAGTTATCAGGAGGCTGGTAGTTATGATATCCAGTTCTTGAATAGCAATGGTAAAAATGCAACTCTGGTTCTTGAAAACAATATCATGGCAGATGAGTCAAACAAAAAATCACTGACAGAGGTGTTTTATATCGGTAATACAGGTACAGGGTTCTCATATTCCGGGAATTTCAGAGGTGTGATTCGACTGTCTTCTGCCAATGATGGAACGCAGGATGTGCACAAGAACAATGTACTGGTGCTCCGTGACTATACTCCAACTGACTGGGCAGCAATCGAGTTCCAGAACGATGCTAATTACTCCGACTTTGGTGTTGGTGTTGATTGTTCCTATACTTATGTCTGCGGTGTTCGTGACGTGAAAGGTAAGGAGGTAGGAGAAGGAAACAAGGCTGTTATTTTCTCCGGCTCTGTTAGCCAAGAAAAAAATGCCGTGTGCAAATCTGATGGAAAACGTCGAACGCTTGACGTGTATGTTGAAAATGCACAAGACGAGTATCGTACATCTGCAGGTGTGCTTTCCGATTTGAATCTGTACAAGTGTGGGCAAGGGACCCAGACTTTTATGGGAGATTTTGGTGAATTTAACGCGGACATACGTGTAGGTAACATAGAACGTAACCCAGGTGGCATTCTTAACATCCTTGAAAATGTCACCGTGACGGTTGAGGAGCTTACTATAGCCCGTGATAGCCGCCTGAATGTTAACAAGGGGGATAACGGCACCGAAAATGGAGAGGTGAAAGTAAATAAAAAATTCCTTGCATGGGGTGGTGCAACTACTAACGGACAAGGTACAGCTTCCATGTTGGATGCCGATCTTCGCATGTTGTCGGGGTCTATCTTGGATGTCTCTGCTGCAGTCGGCTCCGGTGGTGTGGATATGGGGATGAAAGAGACCCCTGTAGAGGGTTCCCTTGGGCTTGGCGGCGCATTGACGCTTGATGTCGGTGTCCTGCTCTCGGACGCCGACTGGCAAAATGTGTGGGCGATGACGATAGGTGAGCGATATGACCTTGCATTCAATGTCAGCAGCCTTAACGGTTATTCCGAGGCATTCGGCTGGGACTATAATGATGAGCTGGTAGGTCAGCACCATATCGATGCCAGCACGATTTTCGGTAAAAATCAGTTCTATCAGGGAGAGTACTTCCTGTGCTACTCCGGGAATCAGGCTGGTGGCCGTGGCAACAACGTAGGTACGGTGTACCTGTACAAGGCTGCGCCCGAGCCGACGACCGGAACACTTTCGCTGCTGGCTCTGGCTGGTCTGGCAGCGCGCCGACGCCGCAAGTAAGATTGCGGAGCGGTAAGCGATGAACAGGCACCCATCTGCCGGGGAGGCGGATGGGTGTTCCTGTTTTTTTGAAGTGGGGTGACTGGGGGTGGTGGTGGCATTTCCTATAGCAGGGCGGAGATGAAAGTCAAAAACCGACTGCATGGTGCTTATAAACTTAGCAATGAAGTAGGAAATACGATAATAAACGTAAATTGTATCAAATTGTTTGTGTGTTATGAATTTGAAAATGTTTTCAAAAAAACATATTAAATTTGTTGCGGAACGTCATTTGTTAGTGTAGGATGCCGAATTGATGGAAGTTGAATTGTCCGGGCAGGTGCCCGGATGGAATCAATTTCCCGAAACACCTAAACAATACGATACAATGAATAATACAATAGCAAGCATCATCATTCTGGTGGCGGCGGCGGCAGCTGCAGCCGGGGAGGCGATAACCCTGAGCTCCAACCTGACGATAGGGCGCTCTGATGCCGGAAACGGCTATTCCGGCATATCCTTTGCGCTGCGGTCCGGCAGTGACCGCTATTTCTACACCGGCGGGGGACTGGAGGACGGGTATGACTACTCGCTTACGGGAATCGCCATCCAGTGGCGGAACGACAACGGTGGAACGAAGATAGGGAGCGGGGTGTACATGGCAGTGACGGATGCGGACAGGCGCGTGCTGGGGATATCCCGCAATACGTATGTGGGCGGGTTTGAGAAGCTGCCTGGAACGGGAGAGGAGAAGTTTGCCGTGGTGCACAACAACTTCACGCAGCCGGTAACCCTGCTGCCGGACACCGTCTACAGGGCGTACTACGTGACAGAGGAGAACCTGACGCGGGTGAAGGTGGGCGCGGAGTTCGACCTGCAGCTGGCGGGGAGTGTGAACCTGATGGTCTGGGGCGGGTTTGGCACATACCATGGGCCGCACCCGGACTGGGGGCTGCTGCTGGGGGACAATATGACGGCGCAGGAGTTTGAGCCGGTGGGCTACCTGACAATAGATAAGTCGAGGCCGCAGGCTGCACCGGAACCTGCGGGCGGAGTCCTGGCCCTGGTGGGATTGGGGGCAGGAGCCATGCGCCGCAGGCGGCGTTGATGCGGCTGTGAGGTGAAGGCGGCTCCCGCCCTGCCGCACGGCAGGGCGGGAGTTTACGTAACCTGTGGCCTGTGTGCAAAGAAAAAAAGAGTCTCGATGCGACTTTGGTATTGCCATGTGGGATTGAAAATGCTAAAATTGCTCCAGCAAGACTACCGACTACCCTGACGCTACCCTGTGAGATGGGGCTACCCGCCCCGCTACACAACCCATCAACTAACAAAAAGACTATATGAAGCCAAGATTAGCGGCTGCCATGCTGGCAGCAATACTGTGCGGTGCTGTAGGCAGCACTGTGAAAGCAGATACGATACAGAGTGGTATATTCTACGATGTGGGGAAGGAGACATACTCAGGGATGCAGAACCCGCATTCCGACTGGAACTACTGCTGGGCTGCCACGGGCGCTAACCTGCTGCAGTACTGGATGGATACATATGAGTCGGAGTGTACGCCGAGCAGGGATACCTATCCTGTAGGTGTGGTGGAGGCCACGGGCCCCCTGGCAGGCACAGCTTACCTGAGCATCTACCAGGATATCCTGGAGAAAGGCAAGGTTGATACCGGAGCGTTCACGTACAACTTGTTTGACTGGTATTTCTACGGTTCCGAGGTATCGGCGGGCGGCAGGACTGTTCTGGAGCAGGATTCTGCGGGCTATTTCAAGTATGATTCGATAGGGGCAATGTACCAGAGCGGGCAGCAGGTTATAAGTTCCGGTAGCGCGCTGCTTGCGCGCCTGCGCGGCAACATGGCGTACCAGGGGGTGGCGACGGGGCTGCAGGTGATGGCGTACAATGCGTCCGGTGCGCTCGTGATGAACCATGAAATCAGCTGCTGGGGCTATGATGAGCGCAACGGGCGGCTGGAGAGCGTGATTGTCACGGATTCCGATGACGGCTACTTTGGTGCCATTCGCCTGGATGTGAAATATGATTCCTGGGGGAGTCCCATCATGCTGACGGACAACCAGAGTACGTATTTTGGCCGGGGGTGCGAGCGGAACCGGTACTGCATAAGCTCCGTGGACTATATTGTGATGCCTGCGGGAATGGAAAAGTATGCGAATACCATGGCGGCTCCCGGCACTATTGACGGGAATAAGGTGGAAACGAACACGCGCCTGGTTTCCCTGGAGGAGCGCATGGGCGGTGTGACGGTGGGCGACGGCCAAAACGTGGTGGTCCTTGCTGGCACGGCGGGCAGCGGGCTGACGCTGCAGACGGATTTCGAGACAGTGGAGGCTGGTCTGCATGTGCGCACCGGGGCAATGGCTGCTGTGGATAACCTGGGCGTGTGGGGCTTCATGGACAGTGGCGTGGTGGCAGACGGGCACGTGTATGTGAACCACGGCTCCTTTGAGGCGATGTTCAACTGCACCGCAGGTAATGGCGGCGGCGTGCTGAACAACACCTATGTGGAGCTGGTGGGCAACACAGATGTGACCTTCGGCTATAACATGGCCGGTGAGAACGGCGGTGCTATTTATAACAAGGGCACCGTCTCCATTCGCGGGAATGACATGGTGTTCTTCTCCGACAATCAGGCCTGGGGTGACCAGGGCGACGATATCTACAATGCCGCAGGGGGAACGGTGAGCATAGCCGACAACGGCTACACCTTGTTCCTGAGTGGCGAGGGGCGCAGCTCCATCACAAACCGAGGGCGACTGTACCTGGCGGCACGTGAGGGCAATGTGCTGGCTTTCTTCGGTGGTCATCTGGATAGTGCTGACGGTGACGTGTACATTGGCCGCGATGTGACCAACCGCTGCTCCGGCCAGAACGGTGCCGTGACCTTCCAGAGCGTCTCTGCTCCCAACACATGGATGGAGGTTTCCGCTCTTGCAGAGGGCGGCGTGGCCCACCTGAAGAATGTGGTGGTGGATGGTTACGGTGTGCGCGGCGTGAATGGCACCGGCCTGGTGGAGGGGGCTCTGTTCAGCTCCGAGACCTCCCTGACCTTTGCGTCCCTGCAGATGGTGGATGTACAGGCAACTGCCGCAAAGATTACGCTGGACAACGTGAACCTCACAGCTTCCGGCTCCCTGTTCAGCAGCACCGGTTCCCTGTTCCTGGACCACACGGTCATTAACGTGGCCGGCCTGGGTGAGGGTTACGACTTCAACAGCCTGTTCAGCTATGAGACGATTACCGGTACCTTTAGCTTCACTGGGTTGGAGGATGGTGTGCAGTCCGACTGGTTCACTATCAGCGACGATCTCAAGTTCGAGACCCTGTTCCGCGAGTTCACGCTGGGCTTGTACCAGAAGCCCGAGGAGCAGCCGGAAATTACCGTGACTCCCGATGTGGATGACACCCCCGTGGTGGACGCCGGCAGTCTGGATTCCGGCCTGGTGGTGGACAGCTTGGTGGACCCGGAGCTCACCCTGCAGGTGGAGACCCCCGACAACTCCGTGACGCTGGGTGAGGGCGAGGCCGTGGCCCTGAGCCCTGCCGAGACCCTGACGCAGACCGTGGAGACGCCTGCGGAGACGGAGGTGGCGCTGCCCGATGATGCCGATGCCGCGCTGACCCTGCAGGACGGTACGGTGGAATCCGCCGCCGAGGACTTGCTGGCTGCCGTGGACCAGGCTCTGGTTGAGCAGCAGGCTGCTGCCGACCAGGTGGCACAGGAGTATGAGAAGGCTACCAAGCGCAACAACAACCGCCGCCCGCGCGGTGCAGAGCTTGGTGACCTGACCGGTACCGCTGCCCTGGCAGAGGTGGGCCTGCTTGCCCCGGGTGCAGCAGGTAGCGCCGACAACATGGTGCCGGAACCCGCCACCGGAACACTTTCGCTGCTGGCTTTGGCTGGGCTGGCAGCACGTCGACGCCGCAAGTAATCTTGCGAGCGAAGAATGCGATGAAAAGAGAGCGCCCGCCTGCACCATGCAGGCGGGCGTATCGTATTATGTCGGTGCCGCAAAAAAACGCCTCCGGGCGGAAAACGGGATTGACAGCCTGGACTGAAAATGCTAATATCTTGCGCCTGCCCGCCTGGCTACTGCCCCGGGATGGCCTGCTACCCGCCACCTGCTACCCTAAGAAGAACCCTGTGCCCCGGCCGGCCTGCGCCTGCACGCTGAGCCGCCGAGGTGCATGCAACACACTCTCTATAAGACAACATGAAGCTGAAAATCCAGGCTGCCGTGCTGGCAGCAATTATCGGTGCCGGCATGGCCGGGAACGCAAGTGCCACCACCATAGGCGGCGGAAAGATTTACGATGTGGGCAAGGGCTCATACAGCGCAGACAAGGCTGCGTATGCGCCGGATACGGTGCTGTGCTGGGCAGCGGCAAGCTCCAACATGATCCAGTACTGGCAGGACCAGTACGGCAGCCTGGCGGCGGACGGTACCCCGAACGGCTATGCAGGGCAGCCCTACGGCCAGCCGGACGGCACGCGCTACCTGGCCGTGTATGAGCAGTTCCTGGCCAGCTCTACTGCGGACCAGGGCGGACGCCACTGCGTGGCGCTGGACTGGTGGTTCAAAAACGAGGGCAACGCGGCCTTGAAGGCCAAGGATGCGTATTACGCAGCTGGGCAGGCTCCTGATTCCATGCTTGTTCCCACCTTTGGCGTGGATGACAAGGCGGTGCTGCAGCAGATGCTGGAGACTGGTTTCAGCAAGGCCGGCCAGGCGGTGGGCCTGGAGATATGGCAGCAGGACCCCACCAACCTGATGGGCAATTCCCGCTACCATGCCGTGACCTGCTGGGGGTATGAGACGGATGCAGCCGGTGGGCTGGCGGCCCTGTACCTCACGGATTCCGACGACCGCGAGTACGGTGCGCTGCGCGTGGAGGTGGCCGCCGGGTATGCCATAGACCCGGATATGGGCAATATCCCCATGCTGAACCTGCTGACGGATGCGCCGCTGGACGGCTTTGGCGGGCAGTTCCACGTGAGCCTGGCGGGTGTGGTGTCACTTGATACGCCGGTCGGCGTGGCTGCGCCTGTTGCCGCCGATTTTCCGGAGATTGCAGCGCAGACCTGTATTGCAACGAATGTGAAGATTGGCGACTCCGAGTATGCGGAGGGGTCCGGGCTGCAGTTCGGCAACGGCCGGGATGCCATGATTGCCGCCGGCGGTGCCGGCAGCATGCTGTTTTCCTTCGGCTACTACCAGGGCGGGGATGGCGTGACCGTGTCCCGCGGGGCCATGCTGTCCATGGAGAACCTGGCTTCCGTGTTCCACCAGGGTGCCGCCCTGGTGAACGAGGGCAAGACCTACCTGCACAACGGCGAGGTGCAGTTCTACGGCAACATCAGCGAGGACTGTGACGGTGCAGGCGTGCGCAACAGCGGCTACCTGGAAATCAAGGACGGTGCGGATATCCTTTTTGCTTTCAATGAGGCGACCGGATCCGCCAACGGTGGAGCCATTGCCAACACCGGCACGGTGTCCCTGCGCGGCAATGCCAGCATCACCTTTATGGAGAATGCCGCCGGCGGCGCCGGGCATGATATCTACAATGCAGAGGGTGCCACCCTGAGCATTGCGGACAACGGCAGCGTGATCTTCATCAGCGGCACGGATACCGTGTCCATCGCGAACCGCGGTGACCTGTACCTGGCCAACGGCAGCGGGCAGTCCATCGCTTTCCTGGGTTCCGGGCTGGACAGCCGCAGCGGCACGGTCAACATTGGCCGTGATGCCGCCGGGCACTGCAGCGGCATGGATGGCGCCGTGGATTTCATCGGCGACAACTTCTTCGATTGCCTGTCCGTCTCTGCCAAGGAGACCGGCGGCGTGGCCGTGCTGAAGGATGTGCAGGTGAACGCCACCGGAGTGACGGGCGGCAACAGCGGCAGCGTGGCCCACGCCGCCTTTGATTCCAATGCCGCACTTTCCTTCAGCGGCGTGCGCATGGATGATGTGGCGGTTACCCTGACCGGGGCAGACCTGCACTTGCAGGCTGTGACTATCAATGCCGCGGATTGCGTGTTCTCCGTGGAGGAAGGTTCCATCATCCTGGCAGATACGGTGATTGACCTCAGCTCCGTCTGCGGTGTGCTGGATACCGCCACCATGGTGTACAGCTATGACCTGGGCGGGCTGTTCGGCTCCTCCGCCGTGAGCGGTTCCCTGACTCTCTCCGGCCTGGCAGAGGCGGAGTCCTATGTCTTCAACTGTGGTGAATCTGCCGATTTTGAGCGCCTGTGCCGCGAGTATGCAGCCACCCTGCTGCCTGCTGCGGAGCAAGCGCCCGTGGCCGACGAGACCTGCCCGGGTACGCCTGCCGTGGTGGATGCCCTGAAGGACCCGGAGCTGGCCGTGGCTGCGGAGAATCCCGCCGCTGCCGTAACCCTGGGTGGTGCCGATTCTGTTGCCACCGGTTCCGACAGCCTGACGCAGGTGATGGCCACGCCGGAGCTTGACGGGAACCCGGCAGAGCTGCCGGAGGGGGGCGTGACCCTGCTGCCGGAGGGAGCGGAGATGACGGAGGCCGACATGGCAGCCGTGGCTGCCGGCCTGCAAGCCGCCGGCTTGGCCGGGGATGCCGCCGCGCAGTATATGCGCACGCTGGAAGCAGCCCGCACCCTGTCCGGCCTGTATAATCCGGTACTCATGGCCGCAGGAGGCGCGGATTCCGCCAGCGGCACCGTGCCGGAGCCTGCAACGGGTATGCTCTCCCTGCTGGCCATGGCCGGCCTGGCTGCCCGCCGCCGCAGGAAGTGACGCGGGGCATGTGCCCACAGGAAAAACTTGCGCCCATGGCGCATGAAAGGGGAGCCGGTTTGGCGTGGGGCCAGGCCGGCTCCCTGATTTTTTGATTTCCAGTGTTGCCAAATCCCGCCCGCCGTTGTACCGTGCGGGGTGAAAAGTCCATTTTTAATAGCGTTGAAACTGTGAAAGTCTAAAGCTTATTCTGTATTTTCTCTTTATGTGGGAAAATATATGAGAAATGGCCTTGACGAAATGCTGGCAGAGTGCTATTGTTTCCCCAACAAAACTACCGGCTATCCTAGGCTACCCTGTGAATGCGGACTACTATCACGCCTGCAACTCTAACCTATAATCTAATCAATAATACTATACCATGAAGCCTAGGCTGACTGCTGCCCTCCTGGCAGCAATACTGGGCAGTGCTGTGAGCAGCACTGCGAATGCGGAAATGAAGATACAGAGCGGTGTGTACTATGACACCGGAAAGGAATGCATGGGGCTCTACGACCCCGATCCCGAGGACATCAGGGACACCCAGTACTGCTGGGCTACCGCTGGCGCCAACGCCATCCAGTTCTGGCTGGATGCCAACCGGGACGATTTCACTGCCGTCAAGGAGAATCCGGACGGTCTGCTGGATATCAACAAGAACCTGCCCGGTGGCACCGCCTATACGGCAGTCTACAAGGATCTTCTGGAGAAATCCAAGGCGGATGTGCCGGGACGTGCCCGCGGCCTGTTCGATTGGTATTTCTCTGGCAAGGATTTGAGAGGTTCCAACAACATCTTGGTCCTCAGCGGTTCCGATGGCGGCTACTACAATGGTTCCGGCGTGTTGACTGCTGAATATCGTTGGGGCGGGAATCTTTGGGTGGATCAGGCTGCTGCCCTGAAGGATGCGCTGTGTGTTCTGCAGGACAAAGGTACGGCCCTGGTGCTGAGCCTTGAGGGGTCCATTTCTCACAACATCACCTGCTGGGGGTACGAGGAGAAGAACGGGCGCGTTACCGGCCTGACTGTCACGGACTCCGATGACGGCTATTTCGGTGCCCTCCGCTTCGATGTGGGCTATGACGAGCTGGGCCGCCCCTACCTGATGACCGACAACACCAACACCTTCATGGCGTACGGTTGTAATTTCTACCATATCACGGTGACAGGTGCGGAGCACATCGTGCCTACCTATGGGGTGAACGAAACCGCACCCAAGCCGCAGACTGAAATCCCGGACAACGGCTATGTTACCACAGGCACCACCCTCACGGAATCCACCACTGTCCGCGGCGGCCTGACCGTGGGCGACGGCACCAACATTGTGGTTCTGAGCAGCAAGGACAACACCACGCTGACAGTTACCGGCGCATCCCGCGCTGACGCCGGCCTGGAGATTGCCCGCGGGAGCATGGTGTCCCTGTCCTCCCTGCGCGCCACGGATTGCGCCGGGCGCGGCATTCTGAACAACGGCAGCCTGTATGTCAACGACGGCTCGTTCCTGGCCCAGAACAACACGGCCGACTTCGGCGGTGCCCTGTGGAGCAGCGCCTATGTCGAACTGGTGGGCAATAGCACGGTTTCTTTCCTCAACAACAAGGCCACCGCCACCGGCGCTGCCATCTACAACAGCGACGGTACGGTTTCCATCCGCGGGAACGAGCATGTGGTATTCTCCGGCAATAAGGCCAAGTCCGGCGCTGATATCTTCAATGCCAAGGGAGCCAGCATCAACATTACTGACAACGCTCACGTGCTGATTCAGGGCGATGGTTCCGGTGTGGCCAACATCGTGAACAACGGTGATATGTATGTGGGTGTCAAGGAAGGCCAGGAGTTCATTTTCAGGGATACCACGATTGACAGCTATAACGGCGAGCTGCCGAAGACCTACAGGAACGGCACGCTGTGGCTCGCCCGCCACGTGTCGGACCGCGACCTGGGCCAGTACACGGGTGCAGTCTCTTTCGAGAACTCCCGTAACGGCGGGGTCACCAAGATTTTTGCCAACGTTAATGAGGACTCCCTGGACCTGAATTACAAGTCCTCCTTCCTGTGGAATGTGAAGCTGTCTGCCAACGGCGTTATTGGCGGCCTGCGTGGCGGCGAGGTGGACGATTCCCGCTTTGTCACCAATACCGACTTCAAGTTCCATGATGTCATGCTGACGAACGTGATTGTGGATATGGTGGGTGCCGGAGCCAGTCTCGACGGCGTTACCGGTTCCTCCGGCGCCGTGCTCGATATGCGCAACGTGACGCTGAAGAAGCAGACGGTGCTCAATGTCTATGGTACCGGGAACCGCGCTTCCAATATCAGCGGGCTGAAAGGGCTCAACCTCAACTTCATGGTGGACGGCGCGGTTAAAAACGGCAGCACCATGCTGACCCTGTCTGGCGGCGCCAACACGAACCTCAACGGCACGGTTGTGCGCGTCGACGTAAGCAAGGCCCAGCTGAACGGCAAGGCTTCCACCATTACCCTGCTTCACAAGGAAGGCGGCCTGCTCCAGGGCAACCTTGCCACTATCTCCGTGGACAGCAAGTCCGGCAGCGTGCTGAACTCCATCGCCACCACCCTGGGCGGCAATTCCACGCTGGTGTTCGGTTCTGCTGTCACCGCTGATACTAACACTGCCGCCTTGGTGAGCGTGTCCGGCAACGACCTGGTGCTGACCCTGGGCGGCACCGCACGCCCGGTGGTGAGGATGGCTGCGGCGAAGTCCGCTGCCGCCCCCTTGTCACTTGCGGATGAGGAGGACGGTCTGCCGGCTCCCGTTGCCGCAGCGGCTGCGGACCTGACCCAGGCTCCCGAGGAGGAGGACGAGATGGTCACCCTGCAGTTCCGCATCGAGGACCCCGCCGCCCAGGCTGCCGAAAAGGCCGCCTTGGAGAATGTGCTCAAGTCCATTGCCGAGACCCGCGTTTCTGCCGCAGCCACGGTGAACCGCACGGCAGACTTCATGCTCTCCGCCGCCGTGGACCAGGCCAAGGCCGCCACTGCCGGCAAGCATGGTGTGGCAGCCTTCTCCGCCGTGGGCGGCTCCAACCTGCGCTACAACACTGGCTCCAGCGTGCAGTCCAACGGCTTCAACTTGGCCGCCGGCGTGGCCAAGGCCTTTGACGGCCTGACCCTGGGCGTGGCCGGCGAGTACGCCACCAGCGACTTCC
The DNA here is from genome assembly GCA_030536145.1 of Akkermansia sp. GTDB lineage: Bacteria > Verrucomicrobiota > Verrucomicrobiia > Verrucomicrobiales > Akkermansiaceae > Akkermansia. Next base: position 14,800 of record JAUNQN010000016.1, on the reverse strand, counting down.
GCAGCCATGTGGCAGACATCTCCGCCAAGGGCGAGAACAAGCTGTACGGCGGTGCGCTGATGCTCAACTGGCAGGGCAAGGGCGGCTGGCATGTGGACGGCGCCGTGCGCATGGGCCGCGTGTCCTCCGAGCACAACGGTGTGCTGGACTTGGAGGATGACGCAGCCTACCAGGGCGTGCTGGCGGGTGCCGGCAAGTCCGTGACGCTGAGCGACTCCACCGCGCTGGACCTGTATGCCCGCTACATGTTCTCCTACACCGCCGGTTCTGCCGCCAAGGGTGACCTGGAGGGCCTGCGCTATGATTCCGTGGCCTCCCACCGCTCCGTGCTGGGTGCCCGCGTGAACCACAAGGTGAGCGACAAGGCCACCGTGTATGCCGGTGCCGCCTGGATGCACGAGTACGCCGGTGATGCCCGCGTCTCCGTGCAGGGTGACAAATCTCCCGCCCCCTCCCTGGGCGGTTCCTCCGGCATGCTGGAGGTCGGTACCACCCTCGCCCCCTTCGGCTCTGAGCGCGTGCTGCTCAACCTGAACATGAGCGGTTGGACCGGCGTGCAGCGCGGTATCTCCGGCGGCGCAGGTATCAGCGTGAGCTTCTAATACTTGGTTCCAAGGTAATAAAACAATGCGCAACAAGCCCCCGTGCAGCCTGCCTGCACGGGGGCAAGTGTTTTTGTGCTCCCTGATACCTTTCGGCCAAATTTAAACTTTTACTTGCAATTTGTCCACATGGACGCTGTAGCCCTGAATGTTTGCGAAAAATGCCGGGGCAGGGCAGAAAAAGGTGGACGTGGCGCGCCTAGGTAGTACAATAGGAGACATGAACGCAAAATCCCTTCTGATAGCACTGGTGGCGCTGGGCAGCGTGGCTGCCGCAGCGGCAGACGAGCCCATTGTGGTGAAAATGAACGGCGGGCGCGCGGATATCTATACGGTATCCGGCTGCTATGTACGCAGTTTCGGCTCCGGGGATGTGGTGCAGGCCATGACCAACGGGCAGGAGGTGGCGCTGCTGAAGGCAGACGGACGTGTGGACCTGTACCGGCGCGACGGCTGCTACATACGCAGCTTCGGCAGTGGAGAGGTGGTTTCCATCCAGCTGGGTTCCGATACCATATCCATGACCCGCAAGGACGGTCGCGTGGATATCTTCGGCCTGGACGGCTGTTTCAAGCGCACCCTGTAACTGCCTTTGTGTTATATGGCTTGACACCAGCCGCCGTTTCATGTAGATTTCATGAAAATAGTGGCCGTGTACCGGTGCCACTGTCAGGTGCGCGGCATGCTGAGACGATTATGAGATTAAGGATTGAGAATTTTGCAAAGATTCGCACGGCTGATGTGCAGGTGCGCGGCTTGACTGTGATTTGCGGGTTGAACAATACCGGCAAAAGCACAGTTGGCAAGGTGTTGCATTCAATCTTTAATTCCCTGAGGGGGATTGAGCGGAAGGTGGGCCAGCAGAGGATAGAAATCGTCCGTGGTGCTGTACGTGATGAGCTGGACAGTATGCATGCCGGCCTGCCGGAGCCGGTGTATTGGGCATGTAGCCAGCATCTGCACCTGTACTTGAGAGGGGCGCACCCTGCCACGCATGAGGATTTGCTTTCCCGTATCAATGAGTGGATGACCCGTAGGGGGATTGATCCTGTGCAGGAGAGAGAGCTGGCCGGACGGCTGGCCGACAAGGTATGGGATGTGCTGCGCATTCCGGTTGAGAATGTACATAAGATTATAGTCTCCGGGTATTTCATGAGGATGTTCGGAGACCAGATGGTTTCTATCTATGATTCCTCCCGCAAGGCATCTGTTGCCCTGGAGGTGCGCGGGGAGACCATAGGGATGGGGTTTGATGCACGGGGCTGTGTTTCCCTGGCCAATCCCGGGGTGGTGAAGCACCGCTCTATCTACATAGACAATCCCTATATATTGGACCGTGTGTCAAGCTCCCGTTCCAATTGGCGGACGGAGCGTCCGACGGAGGAAGAGCTTTTCAATCTTCTTCAGAATTACAAGAGGGATATCTATCGGGCCGGCAATGCCTATAGGCGGACTCTGGTTGCCGATAAGCTGAAAGAGGTGGAGCAGCGGCTCTCCCGGATGGTGCAGGGGCGCGTGGTGAGCGGGAGCGATGGACTGGCACTGCAGCATGACCGTGGCGGAATGCCTTTGTCGCTTAGAAACCTGTCACTCGGCCTGAAGTCTTTCATGGTGCTCTACATGCTGCTGGAGTCGTTGCGGCTGGAGGAGCAGGACGTGCTGGTGCTGGATGAGCCGGAGATACACCTGCACACGGAGTGGCAGGTGGCCTATGCCGAAATCATCGTGCTGTTGCAGAAGTGTTTCAACCTGTCTGTGGTGGTGACAACGCACAGCCCGTTTTTCCTGGATGCCCTGGTGCAGTACACCAGGAAACACGGCACCCATGGGAATACGGATTTCTACCTGAGCCGTGCGGAGGATGACTATGCGGTCATTGAGAACGTGAACGGGGAGCTTCACAAGATATATGACGTGATTGCGCCCAGCCTGGCGCTGCTGAAGCGCCTGCGCTATGACAATGACAATCCAGGGGAAGAACAGTGAATGCGCTAAAGATAGCCGGGTGGCCGCGTGAGGTGCCGCTCTGTGCCTTGAGAACGGCTTCTGCCAATGACAAGGGAGTCTGCATGACAGAGAGCCTGCTGGGTGTCATCAATTTTGACAAGCATATTGCCCGGCAGCTGACCCCCATACCGGCGGCGAATGACGCCTATTATGTGGCTGTGGATGGCGAACCGTTTTTCATGGAGTTCAAGACGGGCCGCATAAGGGAAGAGGATATCGAGTCCAAGATGCAGGGCAGTATGGAGGTGTGCGTGGAGCTGGGGATAATGCCTGACGCGGATGCTGTGCGTTCCGGTGTTCACTACATACTGGTGTACAACTCCGGGAAATATGGTGACGATTCCCGTGAGGCGAAGGAGGCCCGGGCCGTGGATGACGTATACGGCACGGTGACGAGGGATAGTTCCCGCCGTACGCTGGACTTGTTCCATGTCGGTACCTTCGAGGGGCGGTATTGCCGTATGGCGGAGTGCATGTCGGAAACAGAGTTTTATCGGTTGTTTGTATGCCCCATGGAGGAGTCGGACCCTTGCCGGGTACCATAACCCATGGGGAAACCCTATATGGAGAAACGGGAAAAGTCATGAAACGCATAGAGGTGGTGGCGGCGGTGATACTGCGTGGCGGGCGTGTGCTGGCCACGCAGCGGGGCTATGGTGAGCAGCGTGGCGGCTGGGAGTTCCCCGGCGGCAAGGTGGAGCCGGGGGAGGAACCCCGCGCCGCGCTGGAGCGGGAGATACGGGAGGAGCTGGGCGCCCGCGTGGACGTGGGCGCGCTGCTGGGTACGGTGGAGTACGACTACCCGGCCTTTCACCTGAGCATGCAGTGCTATGCCTGCACCATGCTGCAGGATACGCTGGAGCTGCGGGAGCATGAGGGCGCGCGCTGGCTGGCGGCGGCGGAGCTGGAATCCGTGGACTGGCTGCCGGCGGACGTGGATATACTGCCGCAGGTGCGCCGCGCATTGGCGGGGCACCCTGCGGGGGATTGAACCGCTGCTGCTGCGGCTCAGCGGCCCTGGTAGGCCTTGGCCAGCACCATCACGGTGCGGGGCAGCAGGTACAGGGAGAGGTTCTGCTTCTTGTCCGTGAAGTGGTGCAGCCTGGAATCCTGGCGGCCGAAACCGCCGTAGCGCGGGTCGTCTGAATCCAGCACCACCTTCCATTCCCCGTGCATGGGGGCGGGCAGCAGGTAGTCCGGTATGGCGCGCTCCCCGTTCCAGTTGAACACGAACACCAGGTTGCCGCGCTCAAAGGCCATCACCTGATTCTTCTCATCCATGTTCAGCGGGCGTGCGGGCTGGGTGGAGAGCAGGTCCGTCTCCTGCGCCAGCTCCACCATGGCGCGGTCAAAGGCGTGCAGGAAGCGGTAGCGCAGCAGGCCGTTGTCCACCAGGCTCCACTGGCGGCGGCAGTACTTGTAGGAGTTGCCGTTGCCCTCGCGGGGGAAGTCAATCCATTCCGGGTGGCCGAACTCGTTGCCCATGAAGTTCAGCCAGCCCTCGCCGCCTGCGGCCAGGGTGGCCAGGCGTATCATCTTGTGCAGGGCCATGCCGCGGTCCACCACCATGCTGGGCATGTCGCAGCTCATGTGGGTGTACATTTCCGCGTCCATCAGGCGGAAGGCGATGGTCTTGTCTCCCACCAGGGCCTGGTCATGGCTTTCCGCGTAGGCAATGTTGGATTCCCCGTAGCGGCGGTTGGTGAGGGTGTACCACATGTCGCCCACGCTCCATTCCTCGTCCTTCTTCTCCTTGAGCAGCTTGATCCAGTAGTCCGGCAGGCCCATGGCCAGGCGGTGGGTGAAGCCGAATCCGCCCTCGTCCACCGGGCGGCACAGGCCGGGCATGCCGCTCATGTCCTCTGCAATGGCAAAGGCGCCGGGGCAGACCTGCTGCACCAGGGTGGCGGCCAGCTGCAGGTAGGTCACGGCGTTGTAGTTCACCTGGGTGTTGAAATAGCAGCCCAGGTCCGTGAACGGCTCATGCCCGTGGTGCACGTAGAGCATGCTGGTCACGCCGTCGAAGCGGAAACCGTCGAACCTGTACTCCTCCAGCCACCAGCGCAGGTTGCTGAGCAGGAACTCCAGTACCTCCGCGCGGCCGTAGTCGAAGAGGCAGCTGTCCCAGTCCGGGTGCATGCTGTCGCGCTCACCGGCGTTGAAGTACTGGCCGCCGGAGCCGTCGAAGTTGTTCAGGCCCTCCGCCACGTTCTTCACGGCGTGGGAGTGCACCACATCCAGCAGCACGGCTATGTCCATGCCGTGGGCGGTGTCGATGAGGTATTTTAGGTCCTCCGGGGTGCCGAAGCGGTTGCAGGGGGCGAAGAAGGAGGAGACGTGGTAGCCGAAGGAGCCGTAGTACGGGTGCTCCTGCACGGCCATGATCTGCACCACGTTGTACCCCAGCTCCGCAATGCGGGGCAGCACGTTGTCCGCAAACTCCCGGTAGGTGTGGATGCGCTCCTCCTCCCCGGCCATGCCCACGTGGCATTCGTAGATGAAGGGTGTCTTGATGCGGGCGGGGTTCCAGCGCGGGTTCTCCCAGGCATACGGCTCCGCGGGGTCCCAGATGATGCCGCAGTAGTCGAAGGTGGCGGGGTCCTGCTCCGTGAAGCGGATCCAGGCGGGGATGCGGTCCGTGTGCTGCAGGTCTGCGCCCACCACGTGCACCTTCACGCGCATGCCGTGGCACAGGGTGCCGGCGGGCAGGCGCACCTCCCACACGCCCTCGCTGTTGCGCTGCATGGGGGTGGCGGTGCGGTCCCAGCCGTTGAAATCACCGATGAGGAAGAGCTCGCGCGCGCCGGGAGCCCACTCCCGGTACACCCATTCCCCGGTGGCGGCATCCTTGTTGAACCCCATGCGGCGGTAGCCGTTGGCGCACTCTGTCAGGGAGCCGTAGCGGCGGCAGATGCTCTCCATCTGCCCGTCATACAGGCGCATGCGGGCTTGAATCTCACGCTGGTAGGGTGCCAGCCATCCGTCTGCCAGCACCAATCCGGGAAGGGAAGGTCTTCTCATGCTTCCCATTGTACACCTTTCCTCCGCCGGTGGCAAGCCCCCGCAGACCATTAGGCGGCGGATTTTTGATTTGGCGGTCCGTAGCGCGCACGCGTGCGCGCATTTTGACAAGAAAATAGAAGATAGTGCTTTACAGAACGGGAAAGGAGGCGTATATTCCCGCCCCTGTTATGTATCTTCCCAGTATCGTCAAGTGTCTGAAAGAATACAACCGCGCCACGTTCCTGAAGGATTTGGGCGCGGGCGTCACCGTGGGTGTGGTGGCGCTGCCGCTGGCCATGGCCTTTGCCATAGCCGTGGGCTGCACGGAGGTAACGCCTTCCATGGGCCTGGTAACGGCAGTTGTGGCCGGTTTCATGATTTCCCTGTTCAGCGGCAGCAAGTTCCAGATAGGCGGCCCCACGGGCGCCTTTGTGGTGCTGATAGCGGGTGTGGTGGGCAGTTTCGGCATGAGCGGGCTTATCCTGTGCACGCTGCTGGCTGGCATCTTCCTCATCCTCTTCGGCGCGTTCGGCCTGGGCTCCCTCATCAAGTTTGTGCCGTACCCGGTCACCACGGGCTTTACCTCCGGCATTGCCGTCACCATCTTCTGCACCCAGGTGAAGGATATCCTGGGGCTGACCATTCCCGGCTCCGTGCCGGCGGATTTCCTGCCCAAGTGGCAGTGCTATTTCCAGCATATAGGCACGGTGAACCCATGGGCCGTGGGGCTTACGCTGGGCACGGTGGCGGTCATCCTGCTAACCAAGCGCTTTTTCCCGCGCGCGCCGTTCATGCTGGTGGGCATGCTGGTGGCCACGGCGGTGTGCCAAATCTTCTCCCTGCCGGTGGAAACCATCGGCTCCCGCTTCGGTGAGCTGCCCACGGGGCTGCCTGCCCCCAGCCTGCCGGTGATAGACTGGAGCCACCTCACGGAGCTGGTGAAGCCCGCCTTCATCATTGCCCTGCTGGCGGCTGTGGAATCCCTGCTGAGCGCCAGCGTGGCGGATGGTATGACCGGCTCCCGCCACCACCCGAACACGGAGCTGGTGGGCCAGGGCATCGGCAATATCTGCTCCGCGCTCTTCGGCGGCCTGCCCGCCACCGGCGCCATTGCCCGTACCGCCACGAATATCCGCAGCGGCGGCAAGACTCCCGTCTCCGGCCTTATCCACGCCGTGACCCTGCTGCTCATCCTGGTGCTGGTGGGCTCATACGCCACCATGGTGCCGCTGGCGGCACTGGCCGCCATCCTGGCCATCGTGTGCTACAACATGGCGGAGATGGGCACCTTCATGCACTTGCTGCGCGGCCCGCGCCAGGATGCACTGGTGCTCTGCGCCACCTTTGCGCTCACCGTGCTGGTGGACCTGGTGGTGGCCGTGGAAGTGGGCGTGGTGCTGGCCGCCATGCTCTTTATCGGCCGCATGGCGCAGATCAGCAACGTGGAATCCATCTCCAAGGAAATCTCCGGCGAGGACCCGGAGGAGCAGCCCTCCCGCTCCCGCTACCTGCGCCATGTGCCGGACAACGTGGAAATCTTTGATGTGCAGGGCCCGTTCTTCTTCGGTGCCGTGGAGCAGTTCAAGGACATGGTGTTCAAGACCCTGGAGCATGATATCGAATACGTGCTGCTCCGCCTGCGCCTGGTGCCCGCCCTGGATGCCACCGGCATGCACGTGCTGGAGGATTTCCTGGACTACTGCCAGCACCACGGCATTACCCTGCTGCTCTGCGGTGTGCAGCCCCAGCCCCTGGATGTCATCAACCATGACAAGCCCTTCATCTCCGGCCTGCATACGGAAAATATCTGCGAGAACATCGATACCGCCTTGGAGCGCATCGCCCAGCTGGAAAAGGAAGCACACGCCGGCGATATCGCATAGGTGTTCCCTACAGGCCCGTTATCCAAAAAGTTCGCCACTCGGCGAACTTTTTGCTTGCTAAAGGGAGGCTTGAAAGGTAGAGTATGGTAGAGCTATTAGAACTCTCCTGAAAAATTACATGAAAAAGACTCTACTGATACTTGCAGCCTGTCTCATGGGCATTAACGCCCATGCGGAAGTGATATGGGTGGGAAACGGTGATTCTGTCAATTGGTTTGATACTAATAAGGATGACAAGAACAACAATGACGAGCTGACCGGCGATGGCAGGTATTGCTGGGCCGCCACCGCAGCCAATATCATTTCATGGTGGCAGTCACAGCCTCAGAATGCGTATGCTGTGCAGGATTCCTCCGCACCTCAGGGACAGCAGTCTATCTGGGATACGTTCCGTGATACTTTCATAAACGATTCAGGGCATGAGGCCTCTGCGTTTAATTGGTACTTTAATGGGGATAACCTTGGCTATCCATCTCCCAAACCTAATGCCACCAATACTGCAGGAAATTTTTACCAAGGAGTTGAGTTTGATTTTTATGACTGCCAGGTAATTGACCCGCGCAGGTTTGAGGGTAGCGGGTGGATATTCGAGGATAACGATTATGCTTTCCGGAAAGAAGCAAAAGATGCTGATAAGGATATGTATTTGACATTCTCTAGCAAGCTGAAAGGGTATCTTGAGAATGGTTATGCCATAGGCATAGCCGTAGGCGCTGGTTATCAGCATGCTATCACGCTTTGGGGTGCCGAGTTTGACAATCAGTCGGGCTATATCACTTCTGTATGGGTAACAGATTCAGATGATGCATCCGCTAGCTCTGTGGATGAACTCGGTATGTTTGAGCTTAAATGTACCCCTGGCGTTGTTGAGTATGGCAATGAATACATTTTTATGGGTAGCGTTGATTTGTTCATGGTGACAAGTACTGAGGAGGCGGAAGATGGTGCGCATTGGTACGATGCCTCGCGTATGGACAATATATACGAGTTTACTGCTTTCAAGGCTGTTCCGAAGAATCTTGCCCCTACCGTTCCTGAGCCTGCCACGGGCACGCTGTCTTTGCTGGCACTGGCCGGGCTGTGTGCCCGCCGCCGCCGCAAGTGAGCGCGTGAGCACGGCGCAAGATTCCAACAAAGGCCCGGTGGAGACACCGGGCCTTTGTCCTAAATCTCAAATCCCAAATCTCCATCAGCACACCACGGTGGAATCCAGCCGGGCCACCTCCACGGTGCCGGGGTGGATGGCGGAGAGCGCCTTCTGCATGGCGGCGGTGCATGATTTCTCGCCGTGCACCAGGAACACGCGCTCCTTCGGCCCGCCTGTGGCGCGGAAATAGTCCAGCAGCTCCTCATGGTCCGCGTGGCCGGAGAAGGAATCCAGCGCCTGGATTTGGGCGCGCACGGGGTAGGTATCCCCCAGGATGGAGACCTCCTTGGCCCCGTTCAAGATGCGGTGGCCCAGGGTGTCTGCGGCGCAGTAGCCCACAAAGAGCACGGTGTTGGCAGCATTGCCTATGCCGTTCTTCAGGTGGTGGAGGATGCGGCCGGCCTCGCACATGCCGGAGGCGGAGATGATGATGGCCTTCTCCCGCAGGGAGTTGATTTTCTGGGATTCAGAGATGCTGCGGACCATGTGCAGCTGCTCAAAGCCGAAGGGATCCCGCTCCGCGAAGAGGAAATCATACACCTCCTTGTTGAAACATTCCGGGTGCAGGCGGAAGATTTCCGTGGCGCTCACGGCCATGGGGCTGTCCACGTACACGGGGAAGTACCCGCCCAGGGAGCCGCTGCGGTAGGCGCGGTTGAGCAGGTACAGGATCTGCTGCGTGCGCTCCACGGCAAAGGAGGGTATGTACACGTTCCCGCCGCGCTGCATGGCCTTGCGGATGGTCTCGCAGAACATCTCGTCGCTGCGGCTGGGAGCCTCGTGCCGCCGCCCGCCGTAGGTACATTCCATGAGCATGATGTCCACATCCGGCACGGGCACGGGGTTGCGCAACAGCTCGTTGTTCCCGCGCCCCACGTCTCCGCTGAACAGTACGCGCTTGTGGCGGCCGTCGTCCTCGTCGTCGAACTCCAGCAGCACCTGCGCCGCGCCCAGTATGTGGCCCGCATCCACCAGGGTCATGGTGATTCCGGGGAGAATGGGGAAGGGGGTATCATAGTTCAGGCCGATGAAGCGGCGCAGGCATGCCTCTGCATCCTGCTCCGTGTAGATGACCTCTGCCACGTCTCCCTTGCCGCCCTTGCGCCTGTTCATCTTGTTCACGAACTTGCAGTCGTTCTCCTGGATACGGGCGGCATCCGCCAGCATCACCTGGCACAGGTCGCGCGTGGCATCCGTGCAGAACACAAAGCCGCGGTAGCCCTTCTTCACCAGGTTGGGCAGGTTGCCGGAGTGGTCTATGTGCGCGTGGGAGAGCACCACGCAATCCACCTCTGCCGGGTTGAAATACGGGAAATCCCGGTTCACCCGCAGCTCATCCTGCCGGTGGCCCTGGTACATGCCGCAATCCAGCAAAATGCGCTTGCCGTTGATTTCCAGCAGGTGCTGGGAACCCGTCGTCGTCTCTGCCGCTCCGCAAAAATGAATCTTCATTACCCTGTAGGATACCCCTACCCGCGCACGGTTGCAAGGAAAAAGATGTGGCAAAGTCGCCAACCTGCCGTTCTGCGCGGGGACACGGCTCCGCCTTGCGCTGCGCTGTCAGCTGTTCCTGCTCTTGATATCCAGCAGGAGCTGGGCGTTGTTGGGGCACTTGCGCAGGAAGAAGAGCAGGCGCTCCATGGCTTCCGTGGGCTTGTAGTTGGCCAGGCCGCGGCGGATGAGGCGGATTTTTTCTATGGCGAGCTCGGAGAGGATGAGCTCCTCCCGGCGGGTGCCGCTCTTCAGGATATCCACGGCGGGGTAGATGTACATTTCCGCAATGCGGCGGTTGAGCACCAGCTCCATGTTGCCCGTGCCCTTGAACTCCTGGAAAATCAGCTCGTCCATGCGGCTGTTGGTTTCCACCAGGGCGGTGGCCAGGATGGTGAGTGAGCCGGCGGTGCGGGTGTTGCGCGCGGCGGCGAACAGGCGGCGCGGGGTCTCCAGGGCGCGGGCGTCTATACCGCCGCTCATGGTGCGGCCGCTGCCGCGGTCCGCGTTGTTGTAGGCGCGTGCCAGGCGGGTGATGGAATCCATGAGGATGAGCACGTGGCGGCCCTGTTCCACCAGGCGCTTGGCGCGCTCTATGCACATCTCTGCAATGCGGCAGTGCTCCCGCACGCCGCTGTCGTTGCTGGAGGCGAAAATCTCTGCGCCGGGCAGGGTGCGCTTGAACTCAGTCACCTCTTCCGGGCGCTCGTCCACCAGCAGGATCATCAGGTGCAGGTCCTCTCCGTAGTTCTCCTGCGCACCCTCTGCTATGTGCATGAGCAGGGTGGTCTTGCCGGTACGGGGCGGGGCCACTATCAGGCCGCGCTGGCCGCGTGCCACGGGGGCCATCAGGTCCAGCGTGCGCGTGGTGAAGCGGGAGGGTACGGTCTCGAACGCCAGGCGGTGGGAGGGGTTCACGGCCTTCAGGTCCTCAAAGTGCGGGGCGGCTGCCGCCTCCTCCGGGGTGATGCCGTTCACGGACAGCACGGAGATGAGCTGGTGGCCGCGCTCATAGCGCTGGGCCATGCCGGTAACCTGCACGAAGGGGCGCAGGTGGTGCTGGGCAATGAGGTCTGCGGGCACGTAGACGGCCTCCGTGGAGGGAGCCCAGCCCGTATCTGCCGTGCGGATGAAGCCGAATCCCTTGCCGGTGATTTCCAGAATGCCGGTAAGCTCCTCCGGCTCACCCACGGGCACAAAGGCGCGGCCCTGGGGGATGGGGGTCTTGGGTTGCTGGAACTTGGCCTTGTGCTGGTGGTACTTGTTCCCGCCCTGCTGCCCGCTGCCGTGGGGCTTCTTGTGGGCAAGGTTGCCGCCGTGGGAGGAATCGTCCCGGCGGTTGCGGGGCGTGTAGCCTCCGTGCCCGCGGGCCTTGCCCTGCTGTCGGGAATGTTCTGGGGAATCGCTCATGGCCTGGTTTGGGATGGCTGGAAAAGAGAGACAGGGCGGATTGCTCCGCCCTTGGGTCGGGGGCTTGTATCCCCCTGGTGTCAGAGTTGTTCGAGGATGGCCTCGTCAATCTCGAAGTTGGTGAACACGTTCATCGTGTCGTCGTAGTCGTCCAGCAGCTCGTAGATGCGCATGGCCTTGTGGGCGGTCTCCACATCAGAGATGGTGGTGGGGTTCTGGGCCACCATGATGAGCTTCATGCCGGTCACGTTCTTGCCGGCGGCGGCCAAGGCCTCGGAGACGGCCTGCATGTCCGTGGGACCGCAGGTGAACACCCACTCGCCGTCGTTCTCGCCCTGCTCGAACTCGTCTGCGCCGCAGTCCATGGCAAGCTCCATGGCGGAGTCCTCGTCCAGGGACTCGTCGATGATGCGGACCTCGCCCTTGCGGTCGAACTGGTAAGAGACGGAACCGGGGGTGCCCATGTTGCCGCCGTTGCGGGAGAAGATGGTGCGGATTTCAGAGGAGCAGCGGTTGGTGTTGTCCGTGGCCACTTCCACGATGATGGCGGTGCCGGCGGGGCCGTAGCCCTCGTAGGTGACCTCCTGGATGGCGGCGCCCTGGAGCTCGCCCGTGCCCTTCTTCACGGCACGGTCGATGTTGTCCTTGGGCATGGAGGCGGCCTTGGCGCCTTCGATGGCGGCGCGGAGACGCGGGTTGGTGTCTACATCACCGCCGCCGCTCTTGGCAGCCAGGGTGATTTCATGGGAGAAACGGGCGAATATCTTGCCCTTCTTCGCGTCGGCAGCTGCCTTCGTGAACTTGATCTTGGACCATTTGTTGTGACCGGACATAAACGGAATTCTGGTTTGTAGAGGATGGGGAGAAAAGGCATGGCCTGCCTTTGGGGTGGAATTGGAGCCCGATCCCGGTTGGGGCGGGTGTCGTTGCGGTGTCTTGCAAGCAACCCCGTGCCAGGGGAAACTGCCTGGGGCAGTTCCGGGCTTCAAAATAAGTCGAGCTGACAGGATTCGAACCTGCGACCTCTTCGTCCCGAACGAAGCGCGCTACCAGCCTGCGCTACAGCTCGATGTGTAGCCGAGGCGATTTTACACGTTTTTCAGCATTTGGCAAGAACAATTTTTCATTTTTGTGAAAAATATCTAAAAGCGTGCAGGGAAAAGCGGCATGCCGGGTGTACCGGCATGCCGCTGGAAAGGCGCGTGTGGCGCGGGGAATCAGTCCTTGGAACGGCCCTGGTAGCGCTCCTTGGTCTGCTGGTCCCTGCGGGTGTTCTCCTTGATTTTCTCCAGACCCTGCTTGGCGGCAATCTTGATGTCCTCGTCGGAGTCCTGGGTGTACTTGGTGAGCTGGTTGACCACCCAGGGCAGCTCATGCAGGCCGGAGAGGGTGTTCACGATGGACATCTTGCCGTCGTTGAGCTTCTTGAGCTTGGCGGCTTCCTCCTTCATGGAGGCCAGTTCCGGGCTGCTGTCGCCCACGTACAGGGTGGAATCCTTGTCCGTCTTGTTGACAAGCTCGCGCAGCTTGGAGGTATCGGCATGCGGCTCGTCGCACAGGAGCTTGATGAGCTTCTCCGCCTCCTCGTCGGTGCGCTCGCGGTTCTGGCAGAAGAAGGAACCCAGGGCACCTGTCACCAGGTGCTCCGCCTTCTGGTCGCCGGAGGCCTCTGCCTTCTGCTTGAGCTCCATGAGGTAGTCCAGGATGGAGTCGTCACCCCAGAAGGCGATGAACTGCATATTGCTCTTGTTCAGGCCCTTGGGGTCTGCCAGCTTGGTCTTGTAGTGGGCCAGGGCCTTGGTGGAGCAGGCGCGTGCCAGCGTGCGGGACATGGGCTTGCACTTCTCCTCGCCCAGGGCATCCCAAATCTCGTCGCCGATGGCGGCGGTCTTGGTCTTGTCCTCCATCATCATGAGCACGTTGTCCAGGCAGTTGCACAGGGTGCCGCGCAGCTTGCCGTCGGTCTTTTCGTCCTTCAGCATGGCCACGATGCGGGGCACGTCGTCCTCCGTGACGCGGAGGCCGTATACCTTCCAGATGCTGGAGAGGATGGAGTTCTTCTGGGGCCAGTCGGGCATCTTGTCCACCTTGTCGGCCAGTTCTCGCAGGCTGGCGTTCACGCCGCGGGTGTTGGACACGCCGATGCGCTGGAGCAGCCAGTCGATGAGTTCCGGGGAGGCGGCCTTGTTGGCCTTCTTGCCCAGTTCATCGAAGATGTACTTGCTGTTCTCGTCGCTCTGGGCTGCGGCCAGGCCCAGCAGGAGACAGGCGTTGCGGCCGGCGCCCACGGGGTCCAGGCCCAGCAGGTTGCCGCCCTGCTCGTTCTTGATGAAGGGGTCGATAACCACCTTCATGAGCAGCTTCAGGTCAGCCTTGGAGCACTCGATGTTCACGTTCTTGGAGCGGGCGTCGTCGGTGGTTTCCACGCCGTGCTTGTTGATGTCCACGCAGCGCATCATAATCTTCTTGATGTTCTTGCGCTGGGCTTCGGCGCGCTCGTTCTTGGCGTTCTCGCTGCTCACGTAGAAACCGCAACCGATGGCGAGTGCGCCCAGGCAGCCCATGCCGATCCAGAAGCCCTTGCTCTGCCAGATGGTGGGCTTGGCGGCCTGCTGCTGGAGCTGGGTGAGGTAGGCGTCGCGGGCGTTCAGTTCCTCCTCGGTCATCTCCGGGGCGGTTCCGTCTTCCGGCGCACCTTCCTGGGGCTCAGCGGCGGGGTCTGCCGCGGGGGCAGGGGCGGCGCTGCGGCGGTTCACGGCAGAGGCCAGCGGGGACTTGGCCGCCGGCTTGGCTCCGGCGGGCTTGGCCACACCCAGCTTGGCTCCGGCCGGTTTGGCGGCAGCGGGCTTGGCCGCAGCAGCGGGACCGGCGGCAGGCTTGGCAGCGGCGGGACCTGCTGCGGGCTTGGTACCGCCCAGGGGCTTGGCGCTGCCGGCGGGTTTCATGCCGGCCAGGGGGGAAGCGGGTTTGGGAGCCGGGGCGGCTTCCTGCTGCGGGGCAGCCTTGGCACCGCCCAGGGGCTTGGCACTGCCGGCGGGCTTCATTCCGGCCAGCAGGTTGGTCTTGGCGGCGGGAGCGGGGGCGGCGCTGCGCAGGGGGCTGGCGGCGCGGGTGGCGGGCTTGGCCACGGTCTTGGGAAGCTGTGCGGCGGGCTTGGGGGCGGCGGCAGCGGCCTCGGCAGCCTCGGCGGCGGCAGCGGCTTCTGCAGCGGCCTGGGCGGCCTTGTACTCCTCCATCTGGCGGTTGTATTCCTCCAT
>JAUNQN010000055.1 GCA_030536145.1 Akkermansia sp. | reverse complement strand
CTTCGTTCCTACAAAAAAGGGAATCTCCTGCAAAGGAGGTTCCCTTTTTTGTTGTCCCCGCGCAGGGCGGGGGAGAAAAAAAGGGCAGCCCGGCGGGGCTGCCCTTTTGCGTGAGGGGGGAATGGCGTGTGCGGCTTATTGGGCCTGCGCCTGTTCCTGGGGGGCGGGAACGTGGCGCCAGCCGCCGCCGAGCTGGGTGTACAGCGTGGGGATGCAGGCGGCGTACTGGTAGCGCAGGGCGGCCAGGCTGATTTGCGCCGGGAAGAGGCCGCGCTGGGCATCCAGCACCTCATAGTAGCTGGAGTAGCCCTGGGTGAAAAGCTCCTTGGCCAGGCGCACGTTCTCCTGGTAGGCGGCCACTGCCTTCTCCTGGGCCAGCATCTGCTCATGGAGTTTCTGGCGCTGGACGAGGGTGGTGGAAATCTCCGACATGGCATCCAGCACGGCCTGCTCATAGTTGGCCTTGGCAGCCAGGAAAGCGTCCTTCTTCATCTTGTGGTTGGCGCGGAGCATGCCGGCCTGGAAGATGGGGCCTGTGAGGTTGGCACCGATGCCCCAGCCCGTGCGGTGGGTCTTGATGGCGGTGCGGAGGTCCGCAGAGGCATAGCCCAGCGCGCCGGTAAGGCTGATGCTGGGGAAGTACTGGGTGATGGCCACGCCCACATCCGCATTGGCGGCGCGCAGCTCCAGCTCCTTGGCGCGGATATCCGGGCGGCGGGAGATGACCTGGGCGGGGATGCCGGCATCCACATAGCTGGCGTCTGCGTATTCATCCAGGCTGCCGCTGCGGGAGATGTGGCCGGGCATGCGGCCGGCCAGCACGGAGAGGGTGTTTTCCATGGCGGTTATCTGGGCTTCCAGCTGGGGCACCTGGGCCTGTGCGGCGGCCAGTGCGGCCTCTGCCGCGGCGGTCTGGATGGAGGTGCCGATGCCGCCCTTGAGGCGGTTGTTGAAGAGGTCCAGGGATTCCTGGTAGGAGCCCACGGATTCCTTGGCAATGCGGAGCTGCTCATCCAGCATGAGGAGCTGGAGGTAGCCGTTCGCCACGGTGCGCATGAGAGAGATGCGCATGTTGTTGAAGTTCTCCTCTGCGGCCTGTGCCTGGGCGGTGGCGCTTTCCACCTTCTTGCGGGTGGCGCCCCATATATCCAGTTCCCAGGAGGCGGAGAGAGCGGCGCTGCCGGGGGCGGCGGTGCGGCCGCCGGTCTGGGTGATGGTGGAGCCGCCGGCGTTGTTCATACCCTTGCTGGCGGAGCCGCCGTAGCGCACCCAGGGGAAGAGCGGTGCGGCCTCCACGGTCACGTAGTGGCGGGCGGCGTTCACGTTGTGCTCCATGGCCTGCAGGTTGCGGTTGTTGGCAAACACGTCATGCAGCAGGGCCTGCAGTTGGGAGTCGTGCAGCACCTCTTGCCAGGGCAGGTCTGCCATGGTGCTGCCGGAGATGCCGGCGCCGCGGAACTCCGCAGGCACGGGCATGTTCGGTTCCTGCCAGCGCGGGCCCAGCGCACAGGAGCTGAGCAGGAGCGCTGTGCCGGCCAGGGTCAGTATCACAGAATGTTTCATATCAGGAATAGAGACGGGTTGATTTTACTTCACGTTCAATAATAAATAAAGCCTAAAATCATTTATTCGGCATCATCCTTGTGGGCGGCCAGGTACTTCCTGGCTCCCACCTCGTCCGGGTCCTCCGCCAGGTCGTTCAGCTTGAACTTGATGCGGAAGAGACGCATGATGAACACGTATGAGCAGGGGATGAGGAACACGCCCACCACGGTGGCCACGGTCATGCCGGCCACCACCACGGTGCCGATAGAGCAGCGGGCCATGGCGCCGGAACCGCTGGCGAACATGAGGGGCAGGCAGCCCAGGATGAAGGCCAGGGAGGTCATGACGATGGGGCGGAAGCGCAGGCGCGCGGCGGTGAGCGTGGCTGCCATGAGCTCCTTGCCGCGCTGGATTTCCAGGTTGGCGAACTCCACGATGAGGATGGCGTTCTTGGCGGCCAGGCCCACCAGCATCACCAGGCCCACCTGGGCGTACAGGTTGAGCTGCATGCCCATGAGCCACAGGCCCAGGTAGGCGCCTGCCACGGCGATGGGCACGGTCATGAACACGGCGATGGGCAGGGTCCACCGCTCATACAGGGCGGCCAGGATGAGGA
Source organism: Akkermansia sp. (assembly GCA_030536145.1). Classification (GTDB taxonomy): domain Bacteria; phylum Verrucomicrobiota; class Verrucomicrobiia; order Verrucomicrobiales; family Akkermansiaceae; genus Akkermansia. The sequence continues at coordinate 12,582 of JAUNQN010000055.1, read as the reverse complement.
AGGCGAAGACGCCGGACATGACGAAGATTTCACCCAGGCTGGTGGAGTGGCGCACCTTGTTCTCCTGGAAGCTCATGTCCGCGTAGTCCATGCCGATACGGGTGGTATCCATGACCTGCGGGTAGAGCTTCTCCAGCGCCTGCATGAGCTGCTCCGTGGAGTAGCCGGGCTTGGGCATCACGGTGAGCTTGGCGGCGTTGTAGATGTTGTGGTGGAGCACGAACTCCGTATCGGAGATTTCCTGCACGTCCACAATGGCGGCCATGGGCACGCGCTCACCGCGGTTGTTGGTGACAAAGTAGCCCTCCATCTTGTCGATGTCGGTGCGGTCTGCGCCCTTGGCCTGCATGTAGACGGACCACTGCTGGCCGAAGGAGTTGAAGAAGTTGATGAAGGAGGCGCCGTTGTAGGTGGAGAGAATGGCGTTTGCGGCGGAGATGTCCACGCCGTAGGAAAGGCACTTCTCCTTGTCCAGGGTCACGAACTTCTGGGGGGTGTCCGGCATCATGCTGTCACGGCACACGGCCACCTCCGGCAGTTTCTCTGCTGCGGCGCAGAACTTTTTCACATTCTGGTACAGGTAGGGCACGCCCTGGCCTTCCAGGTCCGTGAGCACCATGCCCACGCCGTTGCACACGCCCACGCCGGGAATGGCCGGCGGCTGCATCACCATGGCCAGGCCGTCCAGCCCGGCCATGTTCACGCGCATCTGCACGCGCTCCTGCACCTTCTGCAGGGTGTCTCCCTCAGGGCGGTCCTCCCACTGCTGCAGCTCCACGAAGACCATGCAGGCGCCGGGGGTCTGCACAAAGTTCAGCACGTTGATACCCACCACGGCGGTGACGTGCTTGATGGCGGGGTCCGCCTTCTCCGGCTCCTTGGCGTAGTCGCACCCCCAGATGGCGTTCTCCAGGCGGATGGCCTGGTCGTAGGAGACCTGCAGGGAGTTGTCCGGGCGCATGATGAGGGCGGAAATCAGGAAGCCCTGGTCCTCATCCGGCAGGAAGGCGCCGGGCACCGCCTTGGAGAGCGGGGAAAGGCTGCCCCAGCAGAGCAGCAGCAGCGGCATGGAGACCACCAGGCAGCGTGCCAGCTTGCCGCAGATGAAGGTGTAGGCGCCCGCCACGCCGTTGTAGGTCTTGTTGAAGAGCTTGAAGAAGATGCCCAGCGTGCAGTTGTGCAGCACCATGTACAGGCGCTTGAGCCCGCTGTGGCCCTTGGCGCGGTCCACGCCGGAGGGGCGCAGCAGGAAGGTGCACAGGGCGGGGGAGAGGGTGAGCGCGTTGAACGCGGAGATGAGCATGGATACGGCGATGGTGATGGCGAACTGCTTGAACAGCGTGCCGGTGATACCCTCCAGCATGAGGGAGGGCAGGAACACCGCGGCCAGCACCAGGGCAATGGCCACCACGGGGCCGCTTACCTCCTGCATGGCGGCAAAGGCGGCCATGCGCGGGTTCAGCCCCTTGTCTATGTGGTGCTGCACGGCCTCCACCACCACGATGGCGTCATCCACCACCAGGCCGATGGCCAGCACCATGCCCAGCAGGGAGATGGTGTTCAGCGTGAAGCCCAGCAGCGGGAACACGCAGAAGGTGGTGAGCAGGGAGACGGGTACGGCAATGAGCGGAATGAGCGTGGCGCGCCAGCTCTGCAGGAACAGGAACACCACCAGGGCCACCAGCACCACGGCCTCTATGAGCGTGTGCTTGATTTCATTGATGGAGGAGCGCACGGCGGTGGTGGTATCCAGCGCCAGCTCACCCTCCACGCCCTGGGGCATGGCGGCGGCCTGCTTGGCCAGCACCTCCTTCAGGCGGTCCACGGTGGCAATGGCGTTGGAACCGGGGCTCTGGAACACCACCACGGAGGCGGCGGGGCGGCCGTTCACACGGCCGGTGACGGAGTAGTCCTCGGACCCCAGCTCAATCTGGGCAATGTCCTTCAGGCGCACAATTTGGGAATCCTGCTGGCGCACGATAATCTCACCGAACTGCTCCGGTGAGGTCAGGCGGCCCTGGGTGCGCACGGAGTAGGTTTTCTCCTGGCCGCCGGGCACGGGGTCTGCGCCCACCTTGCCGCCGGGGTTGGTGGTGTTTTCCTTGGCAATGGCGGCGCGCACCTCTGCGGCGGATATGTTCAGGTGGCTCATGGCCACGGTATCCAGCCACACGCGTATGGCATAGCGGCCGGCGCCGTACACGGTTACCTCACCCACGCCGGGCACGCGCTTCAGCTCGTCCACCATCTTGATCTGCGCGTAGTTGGACAAGTCCACCGGGCTCCAGGAGCCGTCCGGGGAGGTAAGGGAGTACAGCATGAGCGGCAGGCCGGGCATCTGGCGGATGGTCACGCCGGAGCTCAGCACCTCCTGCGGAATGCGGGTGGATGCCTGGCCGTAGCGCATGTTGGTGAACACCTGGTCCAGGTCCGGCACGCTCTTGGGGTCAAACACCACGGTGAGGTTGTACACGCCGTTGTTGGATGACACGGAGGACATGTAGTTCATTTGCTGCACGCCGGAAACTTCTCGCTCCAGCGGGGTACCCACGGAATCTGCCACGGACTGGGCATCCGCACCGGGGAACATGCCCTGCACCTGGATGGTGGTGGGGGTAATCTCCGGGTACTGGGCCACGGGCAGGTTCTGCAGGCACACCACACCCAGCAGCGTGGTCACCACGGCAATCACCGTGGCAATCACAGGGTGCTTGATGAAAAAGGCTCTCATAACGCAAACGGGCTGGTGGGGTTACTTGTTCTCCTTGGCGGTTACGGAGGGGGTGGTGGTGCCGGGTACATCATACACAAAGGGCTTGGGCACCACGGTGCCGAATCCCTGCGTGAGCCCGGCGGCCTTCATGCCGCGGTTGGCCTGGGCGTATATTTCCGCCATCTGCGTGCCCTCCACCACCACGGGGGCATCCGTGGGGTTGGCATAGCCCAGCTCCTTCAGCTTGTCCTGCAGGGTGCCGTTTTCCGTGTACACCACCTGCATGAGCATGGGGGCCGTGCCGCCCTTGCCGTCCGGCATGTCCAGCGTCACGCTGTCGCCCAGCTTCACGTCGATTCCCACCGGGGTCTTGTCCGGCGCCACCACGTAGATATAGCGGTGGCTCATGGAGGAGATGAGGGCGCGGGCCGGCACCAGCAGGGCCTCCTTCAGCACGCCGGTGGTGGCGCGCACGCGCACGGGCAGGCCGCTGCGGAGTTTCAGGTTGGGGTTCGGCACATGGCCGATGAAGTAGATGGTGCCGGTGCTCTTGCTCACCTCGCTGTCCACGGCCACCACCTTGCCGGCGTGGGGGTAGGGGGTGTCACCCTCCAGCAGGAGCTCGAAATCCGTGATGGCGGGGCCGGAGCCGGCCTCGCCCACCACCTCCTTGGAGAGCTTTTCCGTGAGCTGCTTGGTGGGCACGGAGAAATCCACGCGGATGGGATCTACGGAGGACATGGTGGTGAGCGGCTGGCCGCTGGCGCTCAGCAGCTCACCCACGCTGGCGGTGGATTGGGATGCCAGGCCCGTGAACGGGGCGCGGATGGTGCAGCGGTCCAGGTTGATCTGGGCGGTCTCCAGCGCGGCCTCTGCCTGGGCTACCTGCGCCTGTGCGGCGGCCACGGCGGCCTTGGCCTCCTTCTGCCCCTGCAGGGCGTCCGTCAGGTTCTTCTCTGATACGGAACCGCTGTGCACCAGGGTCTGGAAACGCTCCACGTCATGCGTTACCTGGTCCAGCGTGGCCTGGGCGCGCAGCACCCCGGCCTGAGCCGCCTTCAGGCTGGCGGCGGCCATATCCACCGCAGCCTTGTAGCTGGAGGGGTCTATCCGGAACAGCACCTCCCCCTTCTGGCACATGCTGCCGTCCTGGTACACCTGCTCCACCAGGCGGCCTGCCACCTCCGGGCGCAGGCTGGCCTCCTGTACGCCGCGCAGGTGGCCGAACCAGGTCTCGTGCAGCGTCACATCCTGCTGCACCAGGTTCATGGTGCCCACGGGTACCGGGTGCATGGCCTGCGGGGCCTGCTGCGGCTTGCCGCTGAACAGCTCCTGTACCTTGTCACAGCCGGTGCCGGCAAACAGCACCGCGCCGCCAAGCGCCATCGTAAGTATTGTCTTCTTGTTCATGTCGTTTTTTGTGTGTTGTTGAAATCCGTATGGTTTGTGTGTCAGGAAATGATATTGGCCATAATCCGCTCCAGCAGCTTGTGCAGCTGCTCCCGCTCCGCATCGTCCAGCCCCGCCAGCATGCGGGATTCCAGCCGCTGGATGCTCTCGCTCGCGTCCTCGTGCCGCTGGCGGTAGGCCTCCGTCAGGTAGGCATTCTTCACCCTCCCGTCCGCACTGTCGAACGCCGTGCGTACCAGCCCCTTCTCCTCCAGCCGCTGCAGCAGCCCCTTCACCGTGGTGTGGCTCACGCCCAGGTGCCGCTCTATGTCACGCTGCGCCACCGCCTCTCCATCCCGGTTCTGCAGGTACAGCAGCACGCGGCACTGCGCCGGCGTCACGTCGCACGCGCCCTCGCTCTGCATAAACAGGCTCTCCGCCCGGTCCACTATCAGCTTCATCATGAACCCTGCGTGCCGCCCTCTCTCCCATCCGGAATGTGAAGCATGCTTCATATCGGCCCAGATTCTACTACCTTTCCCGGTATTGTCAACTGAAATCTGCCGCCCCGCCCCCTAACAGTTGCGCGCGGATGGCGCGGTGCGGCACCATACCAGCCGCATAGGCGGGGTGGTTCCCCACACCCACCGCACTATCCGTGCGGCTGAACACACCTGCACATCACTCCCTTGAATTCCACCGCAAGGCCTATCGAACAACAAACGGGCGGCAACCTTCCCGAAAGGTTGCCGCCCGGCCAAATACTTTCACGCTCCCTTACGGGGTGTCAATCATGTCCTTGACAATATTGATACCCTCTCGGAGCACGGGATCCAGGTCAGAGGGGAAATCCGGGGTCTCGGTCAGCTCGTCCTCCGGGTCCTCCACGCGGTCCATGAACTTGTCCTTGTCCTCCTTGGTGGCCAGGGGCAGCTTCTCGGCGTCCACGTCCTCCAGGTTCAGGCGGTAGATGACCATGTTCTCCTTGTCAGTCTCCGCCATCTTGGCGTAGCGGTCCTTGCGCTCGGCGTCGATGGCCTTCTTGCGCTCCACCAGCTTGGCGTTCTCCTCGGCGCGCTTGGCCTTGTTCAGGCTCACGCTGTTCTCCTCGTAACGCTTGTCGGCCAGGTCGGCATCCTCCTGATAGTACTGCAGGTCCCTGTCCGCCTTCACGCGGGCATCGCTCTTGGCCTTCACGGCGGGCAGCACATGCTCAATGCGGCTGCTCTTCACGTAATTGCCGGCACCGGGGATTTCATCATACGGCAGGGCGTAGTCCTGCTCGCCCTCGCCATAGCGGAACCCGGTGGTAACGGTGGGCAGCACAATATCACTGGCCACACCCTGGAGCTGGGTGGAGGCACCGCTCACGCGGTAGAACTTCTGGGTGGTCACCTTGATCAGGCCGCAGCCCTCCTGGTCTGACAGGTAGGGCATGTAGGCAGCCAGCGGGCGGGGAACCTGCACGGTACCCTTGCCGAAGGAGGTCTTGTCACCCACAATCATGGCGCGACCGTAGTCCGCCATGGCACCGGCGAAAATCTCAGAGGCGGAGGCGCTCATCTTGTTGGTGAGCACCACCATCTGGCCGTTGAAGATGGGCTTGCCGCTCACGGTCAGCTTCTCCACCAGGCCGCGGGCATCACGCACCTGCACCACGGGGCCGGCGCCGGTAAAGAAGCCCACCATCTTGCGCACCTCCTCCAGGGAGCCGCCGCCGTTGAAGCGCAGGTCCATCACCAGGCCCTCCACGCCTTCCTTCACCATGCGGTTCACAATGCGCTTCACGTCTGCCGCGCAGTGCACCTTGTTGTCGTCCAGGTCCATGTAGAAGGAGGGCAGCGTGAGCACGCCCAGGCGGTAGGTGCGCTCCTTGCCGTCGGCGTCCTTGCCCTTCATCTCGATAATCTTGCCGCTGGCCAGCTCCTCTGACATGGGCACGGTGTCTCGCACCACGGTCACCACGCGCTCCTCGCCCGTGTCGCCGTCCAGCACGCGCATGGTCACGGCCTGGCCCTGCTTGCCGCGGATATTGTCCACCACCTTGTCGATGCTCAGGAACATGATATCCGTCCAGGTCTTGCCGCCGTCCTGGGAAACGGCCACAATGCGGTCGCCCAGCTTGAGCTGCCCGCTGTTGGCGGCGGGACCGCCCTTCACAATACCCTCGATGGTGGTGGAGCCGTCGTCATCCGCCTTCAGGCGGGCACCGATACCCACGATGGAGGCCTTGAGCATGTCCTTGAAACGCTGCTCCTCACGGGCGCCCATGTAGTCGCTGTGGGGATCGTAGGAGCGCGCCACGGCGTTGAGCAGGAAGGTCACCATGTCCTCGCGGTCGGCCTCCTCGAAATCGGAGCGCATGCGCTTCAGGCGGGCCAGCATCTTCTCATGCGGGCTCTTCTCCTTGGTGTTGGGATCGGGCTTGCCCTTGGCGGCAGCCAGCTTGGCTAGGTTCTCGCGGCGGCTCACCTCCGTCAGCAGCATATCCTCCACCTGGTCCTTCCACACCTGGTCCAGCTCGGCATCATTGGCAGCGCGGGGCATCTTGCGGCGGATACGGGGAATGCTGCGGTCTGAATCAAAGGCGGGCAGCTTGCCGTCCATCTCCTGCAGCATCTTCTCCGCCTGCTTGATACGGGCCAGGGCCTTGCCCTGCACCACGGTGTACAGCTCCTCCGCCAGCTTGGTGGTCTCTCCCACCAGCAGGTAGTCCCCCAGGCTGGTGGCATACTTGTCCTCCAGGGCTTTCACATCCTCCTGGGTAAGGAACAGGTGCTGCGGATCCTGCATCTGCAGGTAGTTCTCCAGGAAACGGGCGTACATCTCCTGCGTGAAACGCGCATGGGAGAAGTGGGCGTTCTGCATCAGCAGGGCAAACTGCTTGCCCACCTTGTCATAGTCGGGTGCCGCCTGCGTGAGCGGGGCCGCCGCGCCAAGCGCCAGGGCCGCCACGGCACCCACCGTGCGCACGCGGCGCATCCATCGGGTTATGGTCGTGTTCATTGTGTTGAAACAGTTTCTTGTTTGTCGTCAGGACAAAACGCCGGCAGCATCTGCCGGTGCCGGCTTTGCTGTCCCGTAGTATGCACAAAAAACCGCCGGTTTGCCACCTAAATCTTACGGATGACACAATCGGCGGCCTGCCCGGCACCGCGCGCAGGGATACCCCTGCGCGGGCACGGCGGGTGCGGGGATGCGATAAGGGGGGGAATCAGGAATGCTTCTTGGTGCGGCGCGGCTGGTGGGCCTTCACCATGCGGCAGCCCATGGCCTCCGCCATCTTGTGGATACCCTCCTCCAGCACGGTCACGCGCTCACGGGCAGCCTTCAGGGAGGCCTCCAGGCGCTTCACGCGGGTCTTGGCCTTGCGGGCCTCGTTCTTCAGCGCGCGCACGTCGGCCTTCTCCTCGGCCTTGGTGGGCACAGCCTTGCGGCGGCCGCGGGGCTGCGGCTGGAAACGGGCAAAGATGGCGTCCTCCGCCTGCTTCTTCCACAGGGAAACCAGGGTGGGGGCGATGTTCTTGGCCTTGGCAATCTTCTGAATGCTGGTCTTCTTGGAAAGGATGCTGCAGATAATTTCCTTCTTTTCTTCCGGAGTATATACGGTGTGTGTTCTAGCCATGGTAACAAAAAACGATTACGCGCCCTCTTTTTAACTCATCACGAATGAGAAATCAAGCATTTTTCATGAAATAATGAAAAAACTTCACATTTTTCAAGTATTTCCAAGAGAGGCGGCCAGTGCTTCAACACAAGATTCCGCACCCTCTCCCGCCACGCCCGGCACACTGCCCGGGCGCGCGCCATGCCGCCCGGCACATAGGTTTTGCGCCCCTTCCCCCCGCCCGGATATAGCAATTGAAACGGCAGGAAACGCGTATTTTTGGCCTGCGCGGGCAAGGTTTGCTTGACACAGGCGCGCGCACGTAGTACCCTTTCCGTGGTTGCGCGCTGTTTGCGGCCACCATACCTTCCCATCATGAAACGCTTCCATCCTGCACCATCTTCGACCGGACTCGGTATCATCCTGGCAGCCATGCTCTGCAGCTGCGGTGACGACAACAAACCCGCCCAGGCACCCGCCCGGCCCCAGGGGCAACCCGCGGCAGAAACCGCCGCCCCTGAGGCGCGCCCGGAAATTGTCCTGCCCCAGCCCGTGGCCGGGGAGGGAGAGACCGTGGCGGCAGAGGAGGACACCCCGGACTACGGCCCGGAGGCCGGGAACACCCCCGCCGCCCCCACCGCAGAGGAACCGGCAGCCCCGGCACCCGGCTCCCAGCCCGCGCCCGCCGTACCCGCCGGGCTGGAGATACCCACCCCCGCAGAGGACGCCTCGGACTCCGCCAAGCTCCTGCACCAGGCCGCTCATGACGGCAGCGTGGAGGCCCTGAACAACCTGGGTGTGCTGTACGCCAACGGCAGGGGCGTGGAGAAAAGCCCGGAGAAAGCCTTTGCCTGCTACTACCTGGCCGCAGAGGCCGGGAACGCCGCCGCCCAGTTCAACCTGGCGCGCTGCTATGTGAACGGCGCGGGCATCACGCCCAATGCAGCTGAATTCGTGAAATGGTGCCGCAAGTCCGCAGAGGGCAACCACCCCGCCGCACAGTACGTGCTGGGCCTGTGCTACCGTGACGGCCGCGGCGTGGAGGCCGATGCGGCAGAGGCAGAGCGCCTGCTGCGCGCCGCCGCCGCACAGGGCCACCGCCAGGCCATGCAGGTGCTCGCGGACATGGGCGCGCAGGACATCCCCACCCCCGCCGTGGCCGCGCAGGATACCCAGCCCACCAGTTCCATCCCCGGCACCACCCCGCCCGCACCCAAGCCCATCGTGGATGCCCCGCCGGCACCCAAGCCCATTGTGGACACGCCCCCTGCCCCCGTGGCAGCTGCGGATGACGTGGAGGACGCCGAGGAGGTGGATGCCGACGACAGCGCGGCCATTGCCCCCAAGCCCGCTCCCGCCACCCCCGCCGTGGCCAGCGCCCCGGAACCCGCTGCGACCGCAGCTCCCAAGCCTGTGGCCAAGCCCAAGCCTGCCCCCGCCGCCAAGCCGGTGAGCAAGCCCAAGCCCCCCCCCCCCCCCACCACCCAGCCCCCCCCCAAGGACCAGAAACCCGCCGCCCAGGCCCAGGCCCAGGCGAACGACAAGAAAACCGCCACCCCCGCCAAGGGCGGCAAGGTGCACACCGTGGCCAAGGGAGACACCCCCGCCGGCATTGCCAAGCGCTACGGCATCCCCGTGAAGGACCTCATGAAGATGAACGGCATCTCTGAGGCTGGAGCCAAAAACCTCAAGATCGGCACCAAGCTGAGGGTATCCAAGTAGGCGCATGCCCCTTTCCGCGGAACAGGAGCAGCGCATCCTGCGCCTCTTCGGCAAGTCCGGCTGGCGCAGCGGCCAGCGGGAGCTCGTCTCCCGCGCGCTGGATGCGCGCAACGCCCTGGGCGTGCTGCCCACCGGCCACGGCAAGAGCCTGTGCTACCAGGCCGCCGCCGTGCTGCTGGGCGGCGTGAGCGTGGTCGTCTCCCCGCTCATCGCCCTCATGCGTGACCAGGCGGATTCCCTGGCGCGGCTCGGCATCCCCGCCGCGCGGTTTGATTCCACGCTGGAGGACACCGCCCGCGCCGCCGTGCTGCGGCAGGTGGCGCAGTCCGCCCTGCGCATCCTCTTCGTGGCACCGGAATCCTTGGAAAACCACGCCCTGCTGCAGGCCCTGGCACAGGCGCGGCTCTCCCTCTTTGTGGTGGATGAGGCCCACTGCGTCTCCGAATGGGGCCACAGTTTCCGGCCGGACTACCTACGCCTGCCCCAGTGGGCCGCGCGCCACCCCTTCCGCAGCATGCTGGCACTCACCGCTACCGCCACACCCCGCGTGCAGCAGGATTTGGCGCGCACCTTCCGCATCGCCCCGCAGGATATCGTCGCCCTGCCCCCGTACCGGCCAAACATCTCACGCACCGCCGTGGCCGCGCAAGACCGCTTCTCCGCCCTGCTCCGCCACCTCTCCGCCCCCGGGAACCTGCCCGCCATCGTCTACTGCCGCTCCCGCAAGGAAACGGAGCAACTGGCCGCCCAACTGGCCGCCGCAGGATACGCCGCCGCAGGCTACCACGCCGGCCAACCCGCGGAGCTCCGGGAGCAGCTGCAAGACGATTTCCTGGCCAACCGCCTGCAGGTTCTCACCGCCACCATCGCCTTCGGCATGGGGGTGGACAAGCCGGACGTGCGCTCCGTGGTCCACTTCTGCGCCCCCTCCTCCCCGGAATCCTACCTGCAGGAAAGCGGCCGCGCCGGGCGGGACGGACGCCCCGCAGCCAGCCTGGTGCTGCTGAACGCCGAAGACCTCACGGATGCCCGCAACCGCATCCACGCCGCAGAGCCGGATGCAGAGGGCGTGCTGCGCTGCGCCCGCTGGATGCTCCCCGCCGCCCGCCGCGTAGTCTCCTCCTGGGAGCTCACCACCACCTGCGACGTACCGGAAGACGTGCCCCAGCGCCTGCTGTACCGCCTGCTGGAATCCGGTGCCGTGGAGCAGGAATCCACCGGCAGCAAATTCTACAAGGCCAGGCCCCTCTTCCCCATCTCCACCATCCTGGATGGCCGCACCCCCGCAGAGCGCGCCCGCCTGGAATGGCTGAATTCCCACCGCGAGGGCGAGGTGGAGGACGCCGCCCTGGCCTGGGACTGCACCTATGCCGAGGCCATGGACCAGCTCCGCGAGTGCGAGGCCGCCGGGGAATGGAAACTCACCCTGCGCCAGCAGGCCGTGTGCCTGCGCACCACCAGCGGGGGAGATGCCCGCGCCCTGGCCGCAGACCTCTCCGCCGCATTCTCCCGCCGCAAGGCCGCAGACCTGGACCGCCTGGATTCCCTGCTGCACATCCTCACCGCCCCACACTGCATCAATGATGCGCTGCAGCAATACTTCTCCGCGGAAAACCTGCCCCCCTGCGGCCACTGCTCCGCCTGCTCCGGCCAAAACCCCGCCCTGCCCGCGCAGCAGCCCGCACCTGCACAGCCAACCGCCGACACCACAGAGGAGCTCCCGCCCTTTGACCGCGACACCCAGCGCCGCCGCTTCCTCCTGGGCATAGCCAGTCCCGGCCTCATGGCCCGCCGCCTCTGGGCCCACCCCCTGTACGGCTCCGCCGCCGGCCGCCCATGGGAGGAGGTATAGGATACACGGGTAATGCGGCCCGTGCAGGGGTAATGCCGGCAATGCAGGGGACCACCCGGGAACCCCGCCTATGCCTCGGCGTAGCGAAGCGGAGACGGGCGAACGGCGGGTGTGGTGCCGCACCAACCCCTGCCTTCCCCTGGCGCATCTCCCCAACACCATCACCCCGACTTCCCGCAGGGGAGTCGCCTCGGCGTATCGCAGAGAAGCCACCCCACCACACCATCCATTCCTACGCCTGACAAAACCACGGCGCAACACCCTGTCCCATGCCAACAAGACCCGCAGCAGCGAGGTAATCAAGGCCGTCTATTCCGACATCCTGGCCCATTGCCGGGACATGCACCCGGCCTTCTGCGCCAGGGGACACCGGTGCTACTTCCGCTTCCCGCGCAAGCTCAAGCGCGTCGTGCGGGCGATTGACTCCACCACCATCGAGCTCATCTCCAAGTGCATGGACTGGGCCAAGCACAGGAAACGCAAGGCCGCAGCCAAGCTTCACATGAGCCTGGACGCCGCCTCGTTCCTGCCCGTACGCATCGGCTCGGAGCCGGCGAAGCACCACGACTCCCGCTTCATGGTAGAGCTGTGCAGCGGGATGAAACCGGGAGAAATCGCCGTATTCGACAAGGCATACGTCGCGTACGGACATCTCCACACGCTCAATGAGCGCGGAATATTCCGGGTCACAAGGGCCAAGGACAACGCCTGCTTCGATACGAAGGGGAAATCAGGAACGGGAGCCGGCGCAACATCATCAGCGACGATGAGGTGGAACTGCACGCCGATAAGAGCCGCAGGCTCGCCAGTGCTTCGGGAGAGTTATGGGATGGCAATGTTTCACATTTTATTCATATTTCACGAATGCCGCTTTTCATGACGGCAAGGGGATGTAAACCGCACAAAAATGCACTTTTGCACACTTTAGGCTTGCTACAGCATTGCAAAGGCTGTAGTCATGCTGTTGGAAGAGCGAACGGGGCTAAAAAATCCCCGGCAACTGTGCTGTTGTCTGATGTCTGCCCGGCCCTGCCGTGCGGATTTTGGGGTTGTCGTCTGCCCGCAAAGTTATCTGGAGGCCGTAGGGAGCGAGTTTTGCCGAGCATCGGCAGCACCCGCAGGGGGCGTGTGCAAGTATGCGGTTACGGGTGGTTTGTGGCCCGGCTTCCCTTCAGTATGCCGAGGCGACACCCCTAGCGGCGGACGGGCTTTTTAGGGGTGGGTTTGGCGGGCTTTTTGGTGGTGGTGCCCTTGGCCGGGGTATTCGGCTTGGCGGGGGTGGCCTGCCTGGTGGGGGTG
>JAUNQN010000054.1 GCA_030536145.1 Akkermansia sp. | reverse complement strand
AGTGGGTCAAGGCAAGCCTCGATAGCTCTTGTATACAGTATTCCTAATGCTGTATGTCTTGTAGGACTTGTAATCATCTTATTATAAACAAAGAAGAAAAATATCCCTTTTTCTGCTGGGGCTGGTGTCCAGCCGGGCGGATTCGTTCAATCCATCGGAAAACTAAGGACTTTCGCATTTTCTGCTTGATACAGCATTAGGAATGCTGTATCCGGGCCACGCCCGGGTGGCTGATTTCGCTCACCCCCTAATCCCCAAAAAGGGCGGCCCGCTGTGCGGACCGCCCTTCGGGGAAACTCATTTCCGCAGCGTTCAGCCGATTTCGGCGCGGCCGCTGAGGCGGGCGCCCTCGTCCATGGAGAGCACTCCGGTGGTGATGTCGCCGTTGACCACGGCGTTGTTGTTCAGGTGGCAGCGGCTGCTCTTCACGTTGCCCTTCACGTGGCCGTACACGTGAACCTCGCCGGCCTTGATGTCGCCCTTGATGTCGGCCATCTCACCGATGGTGACCTTGCCGGTCTCGGACTGGATTTCGCCATCAACCTTGCCGTCGATGTGCATGTCGTTCTGGAAGCGGATGGAACCGATAATCTCGATGCCGGAAGCCAGCACGTTGGTAGTATTGTTGCTCATGATATGGGTATGAATGTGTTAAGTGTTCTGGTGCGGGGCGGTGTTACACCGTCATGATTTCCTTCTCCTTGGCCTCCACAAGCTCGTCGATCTTCTTGGTGAACTTGTCGGTCAGCTTCTGGACCTTGTCCTCGGCCTGGCGCACGCCGTCCTCGGTCAGCACGTTGTCGGCCTTGAGTTTCTTGATGCCGTCCATGCCCTTCTTGCGCTCGCCGCGCACGCGCACGCGGGCGTCCTCCTTCAGGCCCTCCACGTACTTGCAGAGCTCCTTGCGGCGCTCACCGGTAAGCTCCGGGATGGGCAGGCGCACGGAACGGGCGTCAATCACCGGGGTAATGCCCAGGTTGCTGTCGGCAATGGCCTTCTTGATGTCGTTCAGGGTGCCGGGGTCGAACGGCTGGATGAGGATGGAGCGGGCATCCGGGGTGGAAACCACGGCTAGGCTCTTGAGCTTCATGTTGGAGCCGTAGGCGGCCACGTAGATGTCCATGTTGTCTACCAGGGAGGGGGAGGCCTTGCCGGTACGCACGCCGGCAAAGTCGGAGGTGAGGCGCTCGATGGCCTCTTCCATGGCGGTTTCTACTTCCAGTAAGAGTGTTTCTTCGTCCATAGTCTTGTGTTGTAATAGGTAAGGGGTTCAGGTAAGTCAGCTGATGACGGTGCCGATCTGCTCACCGAGCAGGGCGCGGGTAATGTTGCCCTCCTGGTGCATGTCGAACACCATGATGGGCTTCTTGTTGTCCTTGCACAGGGTGAAGGCGGTCTGGTCCATCACCTTCAGCTCGCGCTGGATGCACTCCTCGTAGGAGATGGCATCGAAACGGGTGGCGGTGGGGTCCTTCTTGGGGTCGGCGGTGTACACGCCGTCCACGGAGGTGGCCTTCATCACCACCTCGGCGTTGATTTCGCAGGCGCGCAGGGCGGCGGCGGTATCCGTGCTGAAGAAGGGGTTGCCGGTGCCGGCGGCAAAGACGACCACATGGCCGCCGCGCAGCAGGGTGCGGGCGTTGTTGCGCACGTAGGGCTCCGCCACGTTCTTCATCTCAATGGCGCTCTGCACGTGGGCGGGCACGCCGGCCTCCTGCACGGCGGAGCAGATGGAGAGGGCGTTCATCACGGTGGCCAGCATGCCCACGTAGTCTGCCGTGGGGCGGTCCATGCCGCGCACGCTGGCCTTGGCACCGCGCCAGATGTTGCCACCGCCTACCACAACGGCAATCTGCAGGTCTGCGGAGCGCTGCGCTTCCGCTATCTCGCGGGCGATGCGGGCCACGATTTCAGGGGAGATGTTGTCCTTGCTGCCGGGGGCGCGGAGTGCCTCGCCGCTCAGTTTCAACAGGATTCGCTTGTAGGAAGGCTTGGTTTGCTCACTCATAAAGAGATGGTGTTTGCTGCGCACGTCACTATGCCACATCCGCGCGCCGATTTCCAGCTTAAAGTGCGTGCGCGGGCAAATTTGCTCAGGCCGGTGCGCGCGGCACTGGAATGGGCGGCGTTTTTGAACCTTGACCGCGCGCGCGCGGCGTGGTATACTGCCGCCATGAGTACGAAGTTCAGTTGGGAACTCTCCCCGACGGACGGAAGTGAAGACTTTGGCGAGGAACTCAACGGCACGCTGCCCCTGCTGGTGCGGCGCCTGCTATGCCAAAGGGGCATTTCCGGCCGGGAGCAGGCCCAGCGTTTCCTGAAACCCAGGCTGGCCGAGCTGGGCGACCCTTTCGCCCTGCGGGAGATGGATGCCGCCGTTGAGCGCATCTTCCGCGCGGCAGACAACGGGGAGCACGTGTGCATCTACGGCGATTACGACGTGGATGGCGTGAGCTCTGTCACCCTGCTGCACGCCATTCTCCGCGCATACGGCATTCAGACGGGCTACTTTATCCCCGTGCGCACCAAGGAGGGCTACGGCCTGAGCCGGGAGGGTATTGCCCATGCCATGGCCAAGTGCGGCTGCAAGCCGGAGCTGATGATAGCGGTGGATTGCGGCACTTCCTCCGTGGCGGAGGTGGAGTACCTGCAGCAGCAGGGGATAGACGTGATAGTGCTGGACCACCACGAGGCCAGCCCCCACGGCCGCCCCCCCGCAGTGGCGGTGGTGAACGCCAAGCTGGAGGAGGACAGCCCGCTGACCTACCTGTGCAGCGCGGGCGTGGTGTTCAAGCTGGCCCACGCGCTGCTCAAGCGGCGCCGGCTGGCAAACTTTGACCTGAAGGACTACCTGGATGTGGTGGCCATAGCCACGGTGGCGGATATAGTGCCGCTGGTGGCGGAGAACCGCCTGCTGACCCGCCACGGCCTGCGGGTGATGGGGCAGGGGGGCAATCTTGGCCTGCAGGCGCTCAACCGCGTGACCGGGCTGAACCGCCCGCCCAGCGCCAGCCATGTTTCCTTCCGCATAGGCCCGCGCCTGAATGCCGCCGGCCGCATGGACAGCCCGCTGGATGCCCTGGAGCTGCTGATGGCCACGGACGAGGGCCGCGCCATGGAGCTGGCCACGCGCCTGGATACGCTGAACCGCGCCCGCCAGCAGGAGGAGGAGAAGATACGCAACGACGCGCTGAACATGATAGCCGCCGGCCGCATGGCGGAGGGGAGCCGCGTGATTGTGCTGGGCTCCCGCGAGTGGCACCCCGGCGTGGTGGGTATTGTGGCTTCCCTGCTCATGCGCCGTTTCCACAAGCCCGCCTTTGTCATCTCCCTGGATGAGAACGGCCTGGGCAAGGGCTCCGGCCGCTCCATTCCCGGCATTTCCCTGGTGCAGGCCCTGCACTACTGCGCGGATACCATCGTTTCCGGCGGCGGGCATGAGATGGCTGCCGGCCTGGTGGTGCGCGAGGAGCAGATAGACGCTTTCCGCGCCAAGTTCAACGAGTTTGTGGAGCGCACCGCCACGGATGAGCAGATGCGCCCCGTGCTGCATGTGGATGCGGAGGTGGATTTCCGGGAGCTGACCCTGGGCCTGCTGGACAGCTACGAGCTGCTGGAGCCCTTCGGCAATTCCAACCCGCAGCCCGTGTTCATGACCCGCAACGTGATGCCCTGCCAGCCCCCGCGCCGCCTGGCCGGCAACCACCTGCGCCTGTGCCTGCGCCAGGGGCTGTGCGAGCATTACGCCATGTTTTTCAACGGCGGGGCTGAGGTGCTGCCGGAACCGCCCTGGGATATTGCCTTCACCATAGACCGCAATGTCTGGAACGGCCACTCCTCCCTCTCCATCTCCATTCAGGATATCCGCACCGCCCAACCCTGACCCGCCGCCGCATGCCCCAACCCCGCCGCAAGAAACGCAAGAGCAGCAAGCAGGAACCCCTGTTTGGCGATTGGCGCCAGCCGGTGAAAAACCCGGCGGATACGGTGCACATGGTCAATCTGCCATACAGGCTGCGCCTCTCGCTGGGCATGCGCGTGGATGAACTGCGGAGTGCGCCGCGGAACGTGCTGCACCGCCTGATGACGGATGCTGCCTATGCTCAGGAGATACACCTGGACCTGCCGACGGGGTGGGCCAGGTGGTCCCGCGTGGCATTTGCCCTGCTGGTGCTGCTGCCGCTTTCCGTGGTCATGGTATTTGCGCTGCTCCTGCAGCTGTACCATGCTGCGCCCGCGCTGGGGCAGTGGGGGTTCTGGTGCAGTGACCCGGTATGGTTCAGTGCCACCGGGGTGCTGTGTTTCCTGGGCCTGATGATTATGAAGCTCCTGGAATCCCTGTTCATCTACGTGTATGTGCTGGGGCATGAGCTTACGCACGCGCTGGCGGTGCTGCTCAGTTTCGGCCGCGTGCATGCGTTCCGGGTGGATGCGCAGGGCGGCTATGTGGAGACGGAGAGCGACAGCCTGTTCATAGCGCTGTCCCCGTATTTCATACCGCTGTGGCTGCTGCTGTGGCTGGGTGTGTGCGCCGGGGTGAACTATTTCTTCCCCTTCCAGGATTTCCCCGTGTGGTTCTATTCCGGCCTGGGGTTCTGGTGGAGCTTCCACGTGTACTGGACCCTGTGGATTATTCCCCGTGAGCAGCCGGACCTGCTGGAGAAGGGCGTGCTGCTCTCCGCCCTGCTCATCCTGCTGATGAACATCGGCATCATGGTCCTCATCCTGCGCGGGTTCCACGTGATTTCCCTGCACGGCTACTGGCAGGATATGCAGGGCTGCGCCGCCAGCATAGCGGGGCTGTTCCGTGACTTGGGGGATTTGTGCTGTGACCTGGGCAAGTGGTTCTACGGCCTGGCGGAGCTGGTCATGCAGCTCGTCCAGTCGCAGGTGTAAGGGGGGCAGGGGAGCTCAGGGCTTCACCTTTTCCACCCCGGTGACAGGGCGCACGGGCTCCATCACGTTGCCGTGGCTCACGTAATAGTGCTTCTGGGTCAGGCGCACCATGTCCCCGGGCTTCAGGTTGCGCAGGGCCTCCGTCACCTCCGCGGGCTGGCCGATGGGGTCCCCCTTGGTATCGACGGCAAGCTGCTCGCCGGAGCAGATGGCGTCGTCGCCGTACTCGTTGTGCTTGGCGTGGTGCTCGTTCTTGCACACGCGGAACAGGGCCACGCGGGTGGCATGCCCGCAGCGGTCCGGGCACAGTGCGGTGCGGAAATGGCAGGGCCGCTCATGCACGCCCTCGTAGCGGGCAATCACGGTGTTCTCCGCCAGCAGGTCCGCCTTGGGCGGCAGCGGGGCGGCGGTGAGTCCGGTGGCGGCGGCAACCAGCAGGAAAAGGATAGGACGCATGGCTGTGTGGTGTTCTTTCTGTCTGCACTATACCCCATCCTCTCCCCCTTGCCAAGTCAAAAGCGCGTATGCCGCCTGCGCAGTTTCCGCGACGTCTTGCGGCCTTGGCACCCGTGCGGCGGAAAAAAAAGGGGCACCCCGCCGGGGTGGCGGGGTGCCTGGGGTAGAATTATCCTGCCGATGCGCGGAGCTCAGGGGTGGCGCTTCTTCCTGTAGTCCAGCATGGCCATTTGCTTGGCCAGGACTGCTTCCAGGTAGGTGATTTCCTCTCGGCTCATGACGGAGGCGGAGTTCTTGATGGTCTCCTTGGCGCGCGCGATGGCTTCCTCGACGCTGTCGGTATTGATTTCGCCGGATTCCAGGGCGGTGTCCGTGACCAGGAGGATGCGGTCGCTTTCCACCTGCAGGAAACCGCCGCCCACGAAGAGGCTCTTGCGCTCACCCGCGGTGGGGCGGTAGATGAGCTCTCCGTTTGCAACGGAGCTGATGAGGTCTGCGTGGCCGGGCAGGATTTCCATCTCACCCTCTGTGCCGGGCAGCAGGATGCCCAGCACTTCCGTCTCCAGGGCGGTGCGCAGCGGGGTGATGATCTTGAATTGCATGGCCATGGGGGTCAGGATTTCTCTACGGTGTCAATGCCGCCCTTCATGTAGAAGTTGGACTCCGGCACGGAATCCCACTTGCCATCCAGGATTTCTGCGAAACCGCGCACGGTTTCCGCCACGGGCACGTACTGGCCCTTGATGCCGGTGAACACCTCTGCCACGGCGAAGGGCTGGGAGAGGAAGCGCTGGATCTTGCGGGCGCGGCTCACGGTGAGCTTGTCCGTCTCGGAGAGTTCGTCCATGCCCAGGATGGCAATCATGTCCTGCAGGTCCTTGTAGCGCTGCAGGGTTTGCTGCACGCCGCGGGCCACGCGGTAGTGCTCCTCGCCCACCAGCTCCGGGGTAAGTGCCTTGGAGGTGGAGGCCAGGGGATCCACGGCGGGGTAGATGCCCTGTGCAGCCAGCGCACGCTCCAGCACCACGGTGGAATCCAGGTGGGAGAAGGTGGTGGCCGGGGCGGGGTCCGTCAGGTCGTCTGCGGGCACGTACACGGCCTGCATGGAGGTGATGGAGCCCTTGCGGGTGGAGGTGATGCGCTCCTGCAGGCCAGCCATTTCCTCTGCCAGGTTGGGCTGGTAGCCCACGGCGGAGGGCGTGCGGCCAAGGAGTGCGGACACCTCAGAGCCGGCCTGGGAGAAACGGAAGATGTTGTCCACGAAGAGGAGCACGTCGCGGTTCTCCTCGTCACGGAAGTACTCTGACATGGAGAGGGCGGAGAGCGCCACGCGGAGACGTGCGCCCGGGGGCTCGTTCATCTGGCCGTACACCAGGGCCACCTTGGAGTTTTCCGGGTGCTCCTGGTCGATAACGCCGGATTCGCTCATCTCGTTGTAGAAGTCGTTGCCCTCACGGGTGCGCTCACCCACGCCGGCGAACACGGAAAGGCCGGAGTGCGCCTTGGCGATGTTGTTGATGAGCTCCATGATCAGCACGGTCTTGCCCACACCTGCACCGCCGAAGGAGCCGGCCTTGCCGCCCTTCAGGAACGGGCAGATGAGGTCGATGACCTTGATGCCGGATTCCAGCACCTCAGAGGAGGTGGCCTGTTCCTCCAGGCTGGGGGCATCCCGGTGGATGGGGTAGTGCTTCACGTCGTCCAGCTGGCCTTTCTCGTCCACGGTCTCGCCCAGCACGTTGAAGATGCGGCCCAGCACCTTCGGCCCCACGGGCACGGAGATGGGGGCACCCGTGTCTACCACGGTCATGCCGCGCTTCAGGCCGTCTGTGGAGCTCATGGCCACGGTGCGGGCCCAGCCGTCGGTGAGGTGCTGCTCCACCTCCAGGGTGAGGTGCTTGGACTCGCCGTCCACCTCGTAATCCACGGTGAGGGCGTTGTAGATGGCGGGCATCTCCGCCTGGGAGAAGTCGACGTCTACCACGGCGCCGATGATTTGCACGATTTTACCGGTGTTCATAATGAAGGTTTGTTTGAGTTTTGAAATGGTTTGGGGTTACTCCATGGCCTTCATGGCCGTGGTGATTTCAAGGAGTTCGTTCGTGATCTGGGCCTGGCGGGCCTTGTTGTATTCCAGCGTCAGGTCGCCGATGAGGGTCTTGGCGTTCTCCGTGGCGGCTTTCATGGCCACCATGCGGGCGCACTGCTCGGATGCCTTGCCCTCCAGCACCAGCTGGGTTACGGCATTGCTGAAATACAGCGGCAGGATGGCGTTCAGCAGCTCTGCCGGGCCCGGCTCCAGGATAAAGTTGCCGTTGTCGGTGTCCGGCTCGTCATCCTTGGCGGCCACGGCCAGCAGCTCTTCCTTGGTGATGGGCAGCAGCTCCTGCACGTGCGGTTTCTGGACCATGATGTTCACAAAGCCCTGGTAGGCCACCATGACCTTGTTGTACGTGCCGTCCGTGAAATGGTTGCGCATGAAGTCCAGCACGGGCTTCAGGTCGCTGTCCGTAAAGTCGTCTCCCACGGAGAAGGTGGCGGCCAGGTTGCGCCCGGCCTTGGTCAGCTGCGGCGCCAGCTTGGAGCCGATGGTGATGTAGTCCGCATCTGCCGGGCACTTGGCGAGCACCTCCTTGAACAGGTTGGAGTTCAGGCCGCCGCACAGGCCGCGGTCCGTGTTCACCACCAGTACCAGCACCTTGCCCGCTGCGCGGCGCTGCATGAGCGCCACGCTGCTCTCTGCAATGGTTTCCTGCAGGTGGGCAAACACGTTGGCTAGCGCGGCGATGTAGTCCCTGCCGCGCAGCGCCACTTCCTGGGCGCGGCGCATCTTGGCAGACGCCACCATCTGCATCGCCTTCGTGATCTTGGAGGTGTTGCTGACGGACTTGATGCGGCGCTTGATGTCTCTGAGGCTTGCCATGTTACTTCTTCATGCGGGATTTGAAGGCGGTGAGGAACTGCTTGAGGCGGGCGTCGATGTCATCCGTAAGGGCCTTCTCCTTCTCGATGGCCTGGAGGAGGTCCGCGGCGTTCACGCCGGCTTCCTCTTCCATTTCGGCGCGCACCTTGCGGATGTCCTCCACGGGTACGTCATCCAGGTAGCCGCGCTGGATGGCGTAGAGGTTGACGACCTCCAGCCCCAGGCTCTTGGGCTCATACTGGCCCTGCTTGAACAGCTCCACGATGCGGCGGCCGCGCTCCAGCTTGGCCTTGGTGGCGGCATCCAGGTCTGAGCCGAACTGGGCGAATGCCTGCAGCTCCTCGAACTGCGCCAGGTCCAGTTTCACGGAACCGGCCAGCTTCTTCACAATCTTGGTCTGCGCGCTGGAACCCACGCGGCTCACGGAGATACCCACGTTGATGGCCGGGCGCACACCTTGGTAGAACAGGTCCGTATCCAGGAATATCTGGCCGTCCGTGATGGAAATCACGTTCGTGGGAATGTAGGCGGACACGTCGCCGGCCTGGGTCTCGATGATGGGCAGGGCGGTGAGGGAGCCGCCCTTGCGGCCGCCCTGGCTGTTGATGCGCGCGGCGCGCTCCAGCAGGCGGCTGTGCAGGTAGAACACGTCGCCAGGGTAGGCTTCTCGGCCGGAGGGGCGGCGCAGGATCAGCGACACGTGGCGGTAGGCCACGGCGTGCTTGGAGAGGTCGTCGTACACGATGAGGGCATCCTGCCCCTGGTCCATGAAGTACTCGCCCATGGCGCAGCCGGCATACGGGGCCAGGTACTGCATGGCGGCGCTGTCACTGGCAGAGGCCACCACCACGATGGTGTACGGCATGGCACCGCTTTCCTCCAGCTTGGCCACGATTCGGGAGACGTTGGCGCGTTTCTGGCCGATGGCCACGTAGATGCTGTACAGCGGGCGGAAGGTGGTGTCCCCGCTCTCCTCCGCCTTCTTGTCCTGGCGGGCCTGGGAGATGATGGTATCCGTGGCGATGGCGGTCTTGCCGGTGGAGCGGTCGCCGATGATGAGCTCACGCTGGCCGCGGCCGATGGGAATCATGGCATCGATGGGCAGGATACCGGTCTGCACGGGCTGGTTCACGCCCTCTCGGGAAATGATGCCGGAGGCAATCTTTTCCACGGGGTAGTAGGTGGCGGCCTCGATGGGGCCCTTGCCGTCCAGCGGGTTGCCCAGGGTATCCACCACGCGGCCCAGCAGGCCGGGGCCCACAGGCACCTGCAGCAGGCGGCCCGTGGTCTTGCAGGTGTCGCCTTCCTTCAGGTCGGCTCCCTTGCCGATGAGCACGGCGCCCACCTCGTTCTCTTCCAGGTTCATGGCCAGGCCCATCACGCCGCCGGGGAATTCAATCATCTCGTTGAGCATGGCGTTGCTCAGGCCCTCTACGCGGGCCACGCCGTCGCCGATGGCTTTGATGGTGCCGACGTTCTCAGAGACGGCTGCGGTGGTGATATTGCGGATTTGCGCTTCAAGTTCTTGTACGATATTGCTCATACGCTTATGGGTTTAAGGGGATTAGGAGGAAATGCGGGAAAGGCGTTCAATGCGGGATTTGACGGAGGCGTCCGTCACGTTGTCGCCCACTTTCACGGTCATGCCGGCTATCAGGGCGGGGTCTGTGTGCCACTCGTAAATCAGGCCGGGGCGGCGCGCATCCAGCTTGGCGCGCACGGCTGCCTGCTGCTCCGCGGTGAGCGGCACGGCACTGGTCACAGTGGCGGTGCGGCGGGCCTGCTCCAGGCGCACCAGGGCGGTCAGCGCGGTGAGTAGCTGCACGTAGTTGCGCGGTTTGCGCGTCTCCACCTCTGCCGTCACGCGGCGCAGCACCGCCTCGTCCAGCAGGCCGTCTGCTCCCGTGCACAGGCGCATCAGCCGCCTGGCCTGGGCTTGCACTTCCTTGGTTATTTTCATGCGTTCAGGTGGGGGATGGGGGTCAGAGGTTGTTGATGGCTTCGTCGTTGATACGGCGGTGGTCCTCCTCGCTCAGCACCTTGCCGGTGACCTGGGCGGTGGCGGCGGCCACCAGGCGCACAAACTCGCCCTTGAGCGCCTCTTTCTCCCGCTGGCTGTCCATGGCGGCCTGGCGGCGGGCGTTCTCTATCACGGTCTGGGCCTCTGCCGTGGCCTTGGCGGAAAGGTCTGCCTGCAGGCGGGCTGCTGTCTGGCGGGCCTGTTCCACCTCCTGCTTGCCGGTGTCGCGCGCCTCGGTGAGTATTTTCTCACCGGTGGCCTTCACGTCCGCCAGTTCCTGCTTGGAGCGCTCATGCATGGCCTCGCCTTCCTCGATGCGCTTGCGGCGCTCTTCCAGCTGGGCCATCACAGGCTTGATGCCGAAGAACACCACCACGCACACCACCACGGCAAAGGCGATGAAGTGCGCAATGAAGGCTTCCGTGTGCAGGCCGAACTTGCCGGCGAACTCCTGGAGGTTGAATGCGATTACGGGGGAAATCATGGTTTGGTGACTGTTGTGTGTATGGGGGGAAGGGGAGCGGTGCCGCGGCGGCGGGGCCGCCTGCGGCACGGGGCGGCGCGTGCTTTACTTGTCGCCCATGAAGATGGCCACGAAAGCAACACCTTCCACCAGGGCGGCCAGGATGATGGAGATGACGAGAATCTGACCGAAGGCAGAGGGGTTGCGGCCGGTGGATTCCGTGGCGCCGCGGCCGATGAGGCCCACGCCGATACCTGCACCAATGGCGGCAAGGCCGGCACCGATGGCGGGAATGATTGTACTGGGTTCCATAATATGTATTTTCTTGTTTGTTGTTTGTGTGAACCCCCGGCCTCACGTGGTCATGATCAGCCGGGGGAAGGGGGTCACGCGGCGGGGTGCTCTTCCTCCTCCCCGCCTACCTGGGTCTTCAGGAACAGCGCGGTGAGCATCAGGAACACCAGCGCCTGCACAAAGCCTACCAGGATTTCCAGCGCCATGAACGGCATCATGGCAAAGCAGCTTATCTCTCCCATCTTCTCCAGGATGGCCTCGCCGGCGTAGATGTTGCCGAAAAGTCGGGCAGCCAGGGCCACCGGGCGCACCGCTATGGAGATGAGGTCGATAATGCCTACGAAGAAGAACACCGGCAGCAGCACGTACTTCATGGCGCCGGTCAGGCCGCCTTTCGGGCCGAAGATGTGGTTGATGAAGTGGATGGGGCCTTGCTCCACCATGCACCAGATGAACCAGAGGATGGCGTAGAAGAAGCCCAGGAACACCGTGGTGGCCAGGTCCGCGTTCGCACCGCGCAGCAGCGGCTTTCCCTCGTACGTTATCTCCCCCACGCCGGGGATGAGCCCCATGTAGTTGCTCAGCAGGATGAGCAGGAAGATGGACGCAAAGTACCAGAAGTACCGCTTGGTCAGGTGCTTGCCCGCCAGGCTCTCCACAAAGTTGTACAGTGTCTCGAACACCCACTCGATGAAGTTCTGGAACTTGCCGGGTATGCGCTTCATCTTCCACGTGCCTATGCGCAGGATGACGGTGAGCACCACCGCCGCCAGGCAGAACATGACCAGCGAGTTGCTCACCGGCAGGCTGTGCCCGGGCCAGAACGGCAGGTCTATGTTCCACAGGACAGGAGCGTCCTTGCTCAGTCCCTCTGCATGTTCCTCGGCCCCCGCCGGCAAGATGCCCATGGCAAGCGCGGATGCCCCGAAAAGAAAAGCCTTGTTACGGAAAAAGTTCATCGTACTGTCCAGTAGACTACTCCTGCCGTTAGGGTACGTCAAGCGGAAAATTGCCTGTATTCCCTAAAAATATGGCCTGGCGTGCGGCATGGCGCGCGGGTTTTGCCCCGGCTTGATTTTTTTCCGCCGGCAGGCTGAAATTTGTGTTGACTCAGTGCGGGGGCAGGGGTATACTTCCTGCGCCCAGCTGAGCCGGGTGGCTTGGTGGGAACCCAAACAACACAATTTACCATCCTTACTGATTATGGCAAAATACGCTATTAATGGTTTCGGGCGCATCGGCCGCAACGTGCTGCGCGCCATGTCCCAGACTGAACTGGAGAAGGTTGTCGCCATCCACGACCTTACCCCCATTGAGACCACCGCCCACCTGCTCAAGTACGACTCCACGCAGGGCAAGTTCAACGGCACCGTTGAGATCAAGGGCGAGGATATCCTCGTTGTGAACGGCCACGAGATCAAGATTCTCGGCGGCATGCTCGGCCCGGACCAGCTGCCTTGGGCAGAGCTGGGTGTTGACGTGGTTCTCGAGTCCACCGGCCTCTTCACCGACCGCGCCAAGGCTGAGGGTCACATCACCGCCGGCGCCAAGAAGGTTCTCATCTCTGCTCCCGCCAAGAACCCGGACCTGACCTTCTGCATCGGCATCAACGACCAGGAGTACGATGCTGCCAAGCACAACATCGTGTCCAACGCTTCCTGCACCACCAACTGCCTTTCCCCCATGGTGAAGGTGCTGAACGACAACTTCGGCATCGAGAAGGGCATGATGAGCACCATCCACTCCTACACCAACGACCAGCGCATCCTGGACCTTCCCCACAAGGATCCCCGCCGTATGCGCTCCGCCGCTATCAACATCATCCCCACCACCACCGGTGCTGCCAAGGCCATCGGTGAGGTGATTCCCCAGCTGAAGGGCCTCCTGAACGGCGCCTCCTTCCGCGTGCCCACCCCCACCGGCTCCCTGACCGACTTCGTGGCCATCCTGAAGAAGGACGTGACCGTGGAGGAAGTGAACGCCGCCATGAAGGCCGCTGCCGAGGGTCCCATGAAGGGCATCCTTGAGTACTCCGAGGAGGCTCTCGTGCTCCAGGACATCGTGTCCAACCCCCACTCCTGCATCTTTGACTCCGGCTTCACCTATGTGGTGGGCGGCAACATGGTGAAGGTGTGCGGCTGGTACGACAACGAATGGGGTTACTCCAACCGTGCCGCTGAGGCCATGAAGAAGCTCGGCGATTCCATCGCCTAAGTCTTCCCACGTTCTCAGAACGCATGACTTTGTCGCGGGGAAATGCTTCGGCATTTCCCCGCTTGCGTTTTCCTGGGTTCTGTCATATCTCAAATATGGGCTTGACCCCGCCTGCCTGATAGGATAGGATGAGCGCATCCCGAATGGGTGTTTTATAAACCGTAACCTATTATTGCTATGAAAGGAATACATTTCGCAATGACCGCCGTGGCCGCTGCTTCCATGCTGGTGTGCTCCTGCACCTCCATGGGTGACCTGGACTCCGTGTCCTCTGACCAGCTGGGCGCCGTTTCCCGCACCGTGCCTGCCACGGTGACCTCCGCCCGCTACATCAAGGCTTCCTCCTCCAGCGAGGCCAACACCTGGGGTACCGCAGCCGGTGCCGTTCTGGGTGCCGGTTCCGGCCAGCTGCTGGGCGGCGGCTCCGGCCGCGCTGCCTCCACGTTGGGCTTCGGCCTGGTGGGCGCCCTGGCCGGCCGCGCTGCTGCCAGCCAGTTCAAGACCCACGCCCAGGAGCTCACCGTGCGTATCAACGGCACCAAGGAGTACTACACTGTCACCCAGCCTGTCTACAAGCAGTACGGCGTGATTTCCGTGGGTACCAAGGGCATGCTCCAGATTGGCAGCAAGAACTCCCGCTTCATCCCCAACTAAACACAAGCGGATTCATGATTTCAGCCGCCTGACGCACCGCACCTTTGCTGCGCAGGCGGCTTTTTATAGACTCTTAACCGCAATCCAAGACAATGGCTTATACTGAAACCACAACCCAAAGCTGGGGCAGCCGCCTGGCCGGTGCCTTCAAGGGCATCATCGTCGGCCTCATCCTCATCCTGGCCTCCTTCATCCTGCTCTGGTGGAATGAAGGCCGCGCAGTGAAGACCACCAAGGCCCTGGAAGAAGGCCAGGCCTGCACCGTGGAGCTGCCGGACATCTCCAAGGTAGACTCCGCCATGAACGGCCAGCTGCTCCACGCCAGCGGCGATGCCCTGACGCAGGACGTGCTCACCGATGCCACGTTTGGCATCAGCCACAACGGCATCCGCCTGGTGCGCGAGGTGGAATTCTACCAGTGGGTAGAGAAATCCCACTCCGAGACGCACAAGAACGCCGGCGGCTCTGAGACCACCACCACCACTTACACCTACAAGAAGGAGTGGACGGACCGCCCCGTGAGCTCCGGCAGCTTCAAGGAACCCGGCCATGACAACACCGTCTTCCTGAACGTGGATGACGAGGACCAGGTGGCTCAGAACGTCACCTTCGGCGCCTACACCCTGAGCGCCGGCCAGATTGCCCGCATCGGCAATCGCCAGGCATACAAGCTGGACGAGTACGTGATTCCCGCCGACCTGAAGGGCCGCGCCAAGGTGGAAAACGGCTACCTGTACGTGGGCTATCCCGTGAATAACGCGGCCGCCTACCAGATGGTCTCCCCGGAGGTGCAGCAGCTCCAGCTCACCAACCAGCAGCTCCAG
>JAUNQN010000015.1 GCA_030536145.1 Akkermansia sp. | reverse complement strand
TTGCCTCGCTCATCGAGCGATTTATTATAACAGAGACAAGTTATATGTCAAGGTCAATAAGGCGGCCGATGTATGTTTGCAGATTAAGCATGACCTGAGCCACCTCTCGGGCGTGAGACTTTGTCATCCTTTTCAAGTCTCGCCTAAATTGCTCTGTTTGCACCAGCTTCCAGCAGCTCCTACGGGCATATATATTCCAAAATGGAATACAGGTCAAGAAGATTCATTGATATTTGTCCGATTTTTCTACCAAGACGTTGAAATTCTATAAGCTGGGCATGGTCATCTTGAGGCGTCCCGCCTGCCTCCGTGTCTGATCATGCCCCGCACGTCCGGGAATGCAACCATCCAGAACGGGGAGTTTGGGGCTTTGTTTGGAGCCATGCAGCCCTTGCAAAAGCCTCCATGGTTGTAAAAGCAGTCGTAATGGTTTCGTATTGCGGCTTGTGTTGCGGTCTGATTCAAGCGTAGCTTCCAAGCGTTGATTTTTCAAGCAAAATGTTGAAACGCACAAACTACCGCCGATACTCCCAAAGGGACGCAAACCCTGCGTGCTTCCTTTGTTGGGTAAAATAGCTATAAATTACTTAAAAACAAGCACTTGCATTACCTGTGAGTTACACAAAAAACTGCTTTTATAAGACCTTCCGTAATTCTGTACTCAAATCAGAAAGAATGTAATTGGCGAATATGCCCTTAAGGGCATTGCCTATTTTTGAATTCTTAGCCAAATATTTCATCCAACTCTCATTCTGGCAGGAGTTTAGCTTCTTTCTATCTTGCTCGATTTGCTCCAGTGCGTGATTTATGTCGCAGGAATACTTGAAGATATTGTTGCCTATGTAATCCTTACAATGCTGAAGAAAATAGTTTACCCCGCCCGAAAGATAGGCATTGTAGCTCCTATTGTACCAATTCTTCTTTACAATCGTGTTTGCACAAGTTGTATATATGTCATGCTCCCCCGTGTGTGTTGGAGAACACCACATACGAACAAGCATCTGTATCATATCATCGTAGCCATCTTTTTCTTTGATGGTAGTTCTATTGCCGCCATTAGTGACTGTTGTTTCTGGACTTTCAAGTATATATGATACGTATTTTAGCCATCCTGAATGATTAGGGCCTAAGATATCGGTTCTCTCTATTGTTTTCTTTAGCTTATTACGTCCATCTTCGCTATTAAGCATTTTTGCAATATCCTCCTGAGACCAGCCCAAAATCCTCATTGAATTACGAATATAAGTCAAATTTGAATTGGGACTTCCGCCTCGAAGATCTTTAAATCTCTTGCAATTCTTACAAAAATCTTCTCCTTTATAAATGCCGGAAACATTAAGTACGGATTCCCGTCTTGCTGTAACATCGGGCTGATATAATACTGAATGATTCGGTTCTTCCTTAATGAAGCCATATAATTCTTCCTTCATTCTTGCAGTTCGCTGTTGAATGGACTCAATTAAGCCTTGTAGGTGAGACATATCTTCCATGTCGTCTTTACTCATTCGAAGATGAGACTCATCGCACTTTATGAGTTCTGCGACATACACGACTTCCATGCCTTTTAAATTCTCCACAAAATCCGCAAAAGGGTTCTTACCTCTACTTCTATTGCAACTTGCTGCGAGCAACCAACAATTACCTAAGCCATTAAAAAGATGCCTCTTTTCCGATGGAACCCAACTAGCAGGGACGAGATGATCAACATCTGATTTCATGCTTTCATCGCCAAAATCCCTCAATAGTTCAGCGCGGTTTTTGTTCAGTCTAGACCAAATCCACAAATATGAATAATACAGTCGCACGGAACCTCTGTGACTTGCTACCAGTTCCGAGACCGAATTGATTGCTGCTGCTTGCAAATCTTTCAAAGTCTCACGAATCCAAGAACTAGGAGTAGTTGAAGGCAATTTTTTAATCAGGCTACGCGTATACCCTTTTACATACTGTCCGCTACGGTTTGCCCATATTTTTGCCCATGTTGTAATGAATGCAAAGCGCAGCATCGCATTATCCAATTCTAAATCCTTGTCTGCATTGGGTGAACAAGTAATAACGGCAACCAAAAACCAAACAATATTCAGCGCTCTATACTCGGAAAGATAAATCGTCTGTTGGCGTTCCAATTTTTCAAAAACAGTCAAAACCGTAGAACTGAATTGCTCCCAACAACTTTTCCAGTCAGCGACGCACTCATATGCGCGAACAACATTCAAATCATCCCGATGAAACTTTACCAAAAGCATAGTGTTGAACCCCTTGACGATCTCATCTGTCGAGATTATGTAACGGAATTGCCGATATAAAGAATTTTTGAGAGATTCAATATTTACAGGAAAATCTGGCCATGCACTTTTGATTCGCGCCTCCTGAATCTGTTCCACTGTTAATGGCGTACCTGCCGTATTGAGACGTGTAAAGATTTGGACTATAGCCTCATCTTCATTTATATCCGCAAGCTCAGCCTTTAAATCCAGTGTAACATTAAGCGTCGGTATTTCTAGCTCCAAGACAAAATGAATCTTATCTTGTAGCCATTTCTCTGCGGAAGATGGGTTCTTTATAGATGTTACATCTTTCAACTTCACAATTTTCCCACAAGAACTCGCTATTTCTTGCTCTGTAGCCCAACAAAGCATTGGCACTTTTCCATCCTCTTTTGTTTCCTTCTCTGAGAGAGGTGGAGTTGCCACATTATCTTTATAGTCAAGATAGTAGTATGAAGGATTAGCTTCCACATACTCCTGACTCCAACCAGAAAGGTTAAAACAGAGCCATTTCTGTATTACTACATCCGTCTTGCCTCCGGTTTTGCCAATGTCAGAATTCCACTTCTTAGCAGAGGCATGGTATCCCAAACTATTTTTCGCAAAAGCAATAATCAGGCTCTGAACACGTTGTTGTCCATCAAGAATAAGAGAAGTGTACCCTGATCCTTTGGAGGTAATTTTATTATCATCAGAAGCCTCTGCATTAATCTCCAAAACAAATGGTCTCGCTAAAAATAGTTTCTGATTCTTGGCTTCTACTTGCCACAGAAGAAGATTGCCGCAAGGCCAACCATGCATTAAAGAGTCAACTAAATGAGCGAGCTGATGTGGCTCCCAAACATAGGGGCGCTGTATGTTTGGGATGCAAATATCCTCATGATCCGCTTCGTTAATTAGTTCTTGTATTGTTTTGGGCCTGAGACTGTAAATTGCCTTATCTCTCATGAGATCCTCATTCTATGACCTTCAATCACAAAGTCAAGTTTTTTGTTAGACATCAAGTCGCTCTAGGGGTGGCTGCGCACTCATATGATGTCAGACACAATGGGGGCGAAAGGGATTCGAACTCGGCTTGCGGGATGGGTAAGAGAAATGTCTATGAGTTACACGGAAAAAGGGCAAAAAGGGCAGGAGTTCGTGATTTCTTTCGGTAGGCACTTTTTATTTTTGCTTTGTAACCTATTGAAAAATCAATGGTTTGCTTTTTTTGTCACAAACTCGTATCCATGAAGTTTCTTGGGAAACAGCCATTTGTTTTTGCAAGCAAGATGCACAATGCGTTGATTTATAAGCATTTCGTTGGTTTGCGTTTTGCCTTGCATCCAAGTACGCGGAAGTACGCGGCAGGAAAACAGGGGGTAAAATTGCTCCCCAATCGGCGTTGTAGGCGGGGGTGATGCGGGGCGGTTGTTAAAATTACTGTTTTTGTAATGTGTTAAAAATTAACACATTACAAACAAAAGAAGTGCGGCTGTGAAATGCTATTCACAGCCGCTGAGGAAAATACACGGAGAGGGATTTGAACCCCCGACCAACTCGGTGTAAACGAGCCGCTCTACCGCTGAGCTATCCGTGCGTGGTGAGGGGAATATACCAGAACAGGGGTGAAATGCAAGGCTAAAATCAAAAAACGGCAACTTCATGCGCAAAAAGCGGGGCGTATGGCCGCGGCAAGGCTGCACTTCCGGGTTGACCCGGCGGGGGTATTTGCGCTATGATGGGGACATGGAAAAGATTGACCTGACCAAGTTTTGCACCGCGCCGGAGCGCATCGGCAAGCAGTGGATGCTCATTACCGCCGGCACGCCGGAGAAGTTCAACTGCATGACCGCCAGCTGGGGCGGCGTGGGGTTCCTGTGGAACCGCCCCGTGGCCTTCATCTTTGTGCGGCCGAACCGCTACACGCGGGAGTTCATCGACCGCGAGGAGGCGCTCACTCTCACCTTCATGCCGGAATCCGCGCGGCAGGACCTGGTGTTCTGCGGGCGCAACAGCGGGCGTGACACGGACAAGATGGCGGCCACCGGCCTGCAGCCCGTGACCACGGAGAGCGGCCTGGTCACCTTCAAGGATGCGGAGTACACGCTGGAGTGCCGCAAGATGTTCCGCGCCCCGCTCCCGCAGGAGGGGTTCATGGACTGGGCAGAGGTCTCCCCCGCCTATTACGCGGAGGACAATCCCCTGCACCTGCTCTACATCTGTGAAATCACCGCCGTGCTGGCCGCGGAGTAACCGCAGCGCACATTCCCCTTCCCCCCCCCTGCCCCGGTGCCGTGTTTTTCACGGCTCCGGGGCATGTACTTGTTGACTTTCCGCCCGCACGGGCTTATAATTCCGCGCGTATGAGCACAAACGCCAAAAGCTACAAGGACACCATCTTTCTTCCGGACACCACGTTTCCCATGCGCGGCGACCTGACTGTGAAAGAGCCCCAGCGGCTTGAAAAATGGGAGAACGGCAAGCTTTACGAGCGAATTACGGAGCGCCGCAAGGCGCAGGGGGCCCCGCGTTTCATCCTGCATGACGGCCCCCCCTTCGCCAACGGCGACGTGCACATGGGCACCGGCCTGAACAAGGTGCTCAAGGACCTCATTGTCAAGAGCAAGACCATGGGCGGCTACTATGCCCCCTTCATTCCCGGCTGGGACTGCCACGGCCTGCCCATCGAGGCCAAGGTGGTGAAGGAGGCCCAGGGCCTGGAGCCGGCGGAAATCCGCCGCCGCTGCGCGGAGTTCGCCAAGGGCTACATCGACCAGCAGCGCGTCTCCTTCCGCCGCCTGGGCGTCTTCGGCGACTGGTTCCACCCCTACATCACCATGGACCCGGCGTACGAGTGCTGGATCCTGCGCGTGTTTGCCAAGCTGGTGGAGAGCGGCGCCGTGTACCAGTCCCTGAAACCCGTGCAGTGGAGCTATGCGCACCACACCGCCCTGGCAGAGGCCGAGGTGGAGTACATGGAGGACACCGCCACCTCCGTCTTTGTGGCCTTCCCCATGGTGGAGCCGGTGAACGGCATTGCCTGCGACATGACCATCTGGACCACCACGCCCTGGACCCTGCCCAGCAACCTGGCCGTGGCCCTGCACCCGGATTTCACCTACGTTGTGGGCCGCTTTGCCAAGGAGGGCGAGGAGGTGCGCAACTTCATCGTGGTGCGTGAGCTTATCGAGACCTTCACCGCCAAGACCGGCTGGGCCCTGCAGCAGGAGCTGCACACCCTGAAAGGCAGCGAGCTGGAGGGCAAGAAGGCCCGCCACCCCTTCCTGGACCGTGATTCCCTTATCATCAACGCCCAGTACGTGACCGTGGACACCGGCACCGGCGCCGTGCACATTGCCCCCGGCCACGGTATGGACGACTACATTGCCGGCATGCAGTACGGCCTGCCCATCCTCTCCCCCGTGGATGACGACGGCAAGTACACCGCGGAATGCGGCGTGCCCGCCCTGGTGGGCACGCATGTGTTCGACTCCAACGAGGACGTCATCGCCATGCTGGTGGAGCGCGGCCGCCTGCTGGGGCGTGAGGAGTTCACCCACCAGTACCCGCACTGCTGGCGCTCCAAGACCCCCATCATCTTCCGCGCCGTCAAGCAGTTCTTCATCAGCATGGAGAAGCTGCGCCCCATGGCCCTGGAGCAGATCAAGAAGACGGAATGGATGCCCGCCTGGGGTGAGAACCGCATCTACTCCACCGTGGAGGCCCGCCCGGACTGGTGCATCAGCCGCCAGCGCACCTGGGGCGTGCCCCTGCCCGTGTTCTACGATGCAGAGGACAAGCCCGTGCTGGATGCCGGCATCGTCCGCAAGGTGGCGGACCTGGTGGAGGAGCACGGCACCAACATCTGGTTTGAGCTGAATGATGCCGAGCTGTGCGAGAAGCTGGACCTGCCCGCCGGCTACCGCAAGGGCAAGGACACGCTGGACGTGTGGATCGACTCCGGCTGCTCCCACGTGGCCGTGCTGGAGAACCACCCGGAGCTGCAGGCCCCGTGCGATGTGTACCTGGAGGCCACGGACCAGCACCGCGGCTGGTTCCAGAGCTCCCTCATGCTCTCCTGCGCCTGGCGCGGCACCGCCCCGTACAAGAAGGTGCTCACCCACGCCTTTGTGGTGAACCAGGACCGCTCCAAGCTCTCCAAGAGCGCCCAGGGCACCTACCAGAAACCCACGAACGCCAAGTACTTCTATGAGAAGTACGGCGCAGACATCGTGCGCCTGTGGGTCAGCAGCGTGGACTGGCAGAACGAGGTTCCCTTCGGTGAGGACCTCTTCAAGCAGGTTACGGACCCCTACCGCCGCCTGCGCAACACCCTGCGTATCCTGCTGGCCAACATGAAGGGCTACAACGGCGCAGAGCCCCAGGCCCTGGAGCCGCTGGACAAGTGGATCCTGGCCCGCGCCGCCCAGCTGGTGCGCGAGGTGCGCGCCGCGTACGACGCCTACGAGTTCCGCAAGGTGTTCATGGCCATCAACCAGTTCTGCACGAACGACCTCTCCGCCCTCTACATCGACATCACCAAGGACAGCCTGTACTGCGATGCGGAGAACTCCCCCCGCCGCGTGAGCAAGCAGTACGCCATCTCCCGCGTGTTCGACACCCTGGTCAAGCTCCTGGCCCCCATTCTGGCCTACACCTGCGACGAGGCCTGGGAGCACGCCGGCCACACGGATTCCGTGCATGAGCAGGACTTCCCCGCCCTCACGGAACCCACCGCAGAGGAGCAGGCCATCCTGGCGGACTTTGAGCGCCTGCAGCAGATCAAGGGCACCATCCAGGTTGCCATCGAGGCCCAGGTGAAGGCCAAGGCATTCAACAAGAACAACGAGGCCGTGGTCAACCTCACCATCCCTGCCGCGGAATCCGCCTCCGTGGCCGCGCTCCTGCAGGACAAGGACTTCGCCAAGGAGTTCTTCATCGTGGCTGACCTGAACGTGGCCACCGGGGAATCCCTGGCCGCCACCGCTGGGAAGAGCGGCTACACCATGTGCCCGCGCTGCCGCCGCTATGAGCCCGCCGTGAACGAGGAGGGCCTCTGCGCACGCTGCGCCGATGTCATGGCCTAAGCACGGCCCGCACGCCAAATCCCCCACAACCGCTGCCCGCCCCCGGGCAGCGGTTCCTTTTTACCCGTATCCCCCCCGCCACTGAAAAAACTCCGAGTTACTAGATTTTTTTTCAGTATACTGAAAAAACTTCTAGTCGATTCCTGCAAGCCATCGGGGACCACTACCCCAAGTTCATCCTTACGCGGGACTATTCCACAGCCAGCTATGACGGCATACGCCACATGAACGTGATACGCTGGCTGCTGGCAGAGGAATGATTTGGCCGCCCCCGGCGGAGCCGGGAGCGGCCGTGCGTATGCACACTATGACGAAAGGAATCAGCCGAGCTGCCCGTGGAGCCAGTCTGTGAGCTGGTCCAGGTTCTTCTTGCCAAAGGTGGCGGTGCCGCCGTCCAGCACCAGGCAGGGCACGCTCATTACCTGGTAGGTATCCCGCAGGGCGGGGAAATGGTTCAGGTCAAACACCTCTGCGGAGATGCCCGGGTGCAGGGCGGCGATGCGCTGCGCGGCGGTCACCAGCTCCGGGCACATGGTGCAGGAGAGGGAGACCATCACCTGCAGGCGGCAGCCCGGCAGTGCGCGTATGCGCGCCTCCGTATCCGCCGGCAGGGCCTGGCCGGGGCCGGCGGCATTGTACAGGCCCAGGATGAAGGAGGTGAACTCATGCCCGCCCGGCACGCCGTGGAAGCCCAGGCCCGTCCACGTGCCGTCCTGCAGGCACACCTGCACGCAGGGTGCGTGCGGGTCCGTGCCGTCCGTGGTCACGGAAACCTTGTCCGTGAGCGCGGCCAGTGCCTCTGCATAGGCGCGCAGCTCCGCAGAGGCGGGGCGGTCATCCAGGCTCAGGCGCAGCACCAGGGGCCGCTCCATGCGGGTGAACACCGCCTGCAGCTGGGCAAGCGTGGCGGCATCGAACAGCCCCCCGCCGCCCTGCCCTGCCGCAGGCTGCGGCTGCGCGGCGGGTTCCGCCGGGGCGGGCTGCGGCGGCACGGGGATGATACCCGTGACGCGCTGGCGGGCGGATACATGCCTTTCCAGCGCGGTGGCGGCCAGCGCGCCATCCCCCACGGCGGTGGCTATCTGGCGCAGCGGCTTGGCGCACACGTCACCGGCGGCAAAGAGCCCCGGCACGCTGGTTTCCATATTGGGGCGGGTGATGACATAGCCCTGGGCATCCAGCTCTGCCAGGCCCTGCACCAGGGCGGAGTTTGGCTGGTAGCCGGCAAAGACGAAGAGGCCGATGTTCTCCCCGGCGGGGGCGGTGAATTCCCCGCGCTCCCCGGTCCGGTTGTTGCGGTAGCGTATGCGGCGCAGCAGGGTGTCTCCCGCGGCTTCGTCCACCTCCGTATGGGGCAGCACGCGCACCTTGGGGTGGCTGCGGGCGGCCTCTGCCACGCTGCCGGCGCAGGAGAAATCCGCCCCGCGCATCAGCACGGTGACCTGCCGGGCGTACTTGGTGAGAAACACGGCCTCCTCTGCCGCGGCGTAGCCGCCGCCGATGACATACACATCCCGCCCGGTGAAGAATTCGCCGTCGCAGGTGGCGCAGTAGGCAATGCCGCGGCCGCGGTACTCCGCCTCTCCCGCAAAGCCGATGGTGCGGGGGTGCCCGCCCGTGGCCAGCAGCACGCCGTGGCAGCGCAGCTCTCCGCGCGTGGTGCGCAGCCTGGCCAGCTCCCCGCCCATCTCCAGCGCCTGCACCTCTGCAGCCAGGAACTCCGCCCCAAAACCCTCCGCCTGGCGGCGCATGGTTTCCGTGAGCTCCGCACCGCCGGCCTTCAGCACGCCCGGGTAGTTCACCACCTCATGCGTGGTGGCGGCCTGGCCGCCGAAGCTCGCCTTCTCCACCACCACCACGCGGTACTTGGCGCGGGCCAGGTACAGCGCCGCCGTCAGCCCGGCGGGGCCGCCGCCTATCACCGCCACATCGTATATATTCTGCGTATCCATCCTGTGTCTCTCCTTTCTATTCCGGCAGGATTGCCTTTTCCGGGGCGGCACGCGGCCTTTTGCATCCCTTCCGCATGCCGCCCCGCGCCCATCCTTAGAGCTGGCCTACCAGGTCCAGGCTGGGCTTGAGCGTCTCTGCCCCCGGCTGCCACTTGGCCGGGCACACCTCATCCCCGTGGGCGTACACAAACTGGCATGCCTGCAGCTTGCGGTACAGCTCGTCCGCGTTGCGCCCCACGTTGCCCGCAGACACCTCGTAGGAGACGATCTTGCCCTCCGGGTTCACGATGAAGCTCCCGCGCTCCGCCAGGCCCGCCTCCTCTATCAGCACGCCGAAATCGCGGCTCAGCACGTGCGTCGGGTCCCCCAGCATCGGGTACTGGATCTTCTTGATGCGGTCGGAGGTGTCATGCCAGGCCTTGTGTACAAAGTGCGTGTCCGTGGATACGGAGTACACCTCGCACCCCGTCGCCTTGATGGCCTCGTACTTGTTGGCCAGGTCCTCCAGCTCCGTGGGGCACACAAAGGTGAAATCCGCCGGGTAGAAGAAGAAGATGCTCCACTTGCCCAGGACATCCTGCTTGCTCACGGGCTTGAACTCCCCGTTCACGTAGGCCTGTACCTCGAACTCGCCGATTTCCTTGTTGATCAGTGACATTGTCGTTTTTGTCTTTCTATTGTTGGTTGTTGTGTTGTTTGGTGATTCTTTCCGGTGCCGGGCGGGTTTGTTAGCCTCACCTAACCCAGACGGGCATACTTTACACAACTCGGCACGCCATGTCAACACTTTTTCTTAGAATTATTATAACTTTTATTCCGCTATGAACGCAAATTATTCATGCTAAGCACATTGCGCACCTCAAAAAAAATCCCGCACCTTTTAGGCGCGGGATTTGGAAAGGAGTCGGCGGGGTGCCGCCGGGCTTACTTGTTGGCGGGATACAGGCTCTTGCGGCCCACGGAGTGGTACTCGAACCCGGCGTGTACGGCGTT
This sequence comes from Akkermansia sp., assembly GCA_030536145.1. Taxonomy (GTDB): domain Bacteria; phylum Verrucomicrobiota; class Verrucomicrobiia; order Verrucomicrobiales; family Akkermansiaceae; genus Akkermansia. Next base: position 41,013 of record JAUNQN010000015.1, on the reverse strand, counting down.
CTCGCCGTGGATGACGTTGCGGCCGTCGAAGATGATGGGCAGCTTCATCAGCTCCCGCACGCGCACCAGGTTGGCGTTGGCAAACTGCTTCCATTCCGTGGCCACCACCAGCACCTCCGCGCCGCGCACGCACTCGTACATGTCGTCGCAAATCTCCACGGGGCAGCCCTCCAGAGCCTTGGCGCCGGTTTCCGCGGCCTTGGGGTCGTAGGCGGTCACCAGGGCGCCCTCCTCCGCCAGGCGGCGGATAATCTTCACGGCCACGGATTCGCGCACATCGTCTGTGTTCTGCTTGAAGGCAATGCCCCACACGGCGATGCGCTTGTTGCGCAGCACCCAGAGCTGCTCCTTGATGCGGTTCACAAAGTGCTCCAGCTGGGTGGCGTTGATGTTTTCCACCTCCTCCAGCAGGTGCAGGGGGGCGCCCAGCTGGCGGGAGATGTTGATGAAGCCCTTCACGTCCTTCGGGAAGCAGGAGCCGCCGTAGCCCAGGCCGGCATTCAGGAAGTGCCGGGAGATGCGCTTGTCCATGCCGATGCCCTTGGCCACCAGCTCCACGTCTGCGCCGGATTTCTCGCACACGCGGGAGACGGCGTTGATGTAGGAAATCTTGAGCGCCAGGAAGGAGTTTGCAGCGTGCTTGATCAGCTCCGCGGAGGCCAGGTCCACCTCCACGATGGGGGCGCTGAAGGGCTGGTACACGCGCTTCATGAGGTCCATGGCGCGCTGGGAATTGGTGCCGATGACCACGCGGTCCGGGTGCATGAGGTCCTGCACGGCGCTGCCCTCCCGCAGGAACTCCGGGTTGGACACCACGTCCACATCCAGGTCCGCGCGGGAGTAGCGGGCTATCACCTCGTACACCTTGCGGCCGGTGCTCACCGGCACGGTGGATTTGTCCACAATCACGCGGTAGCCGTACTCCGGGCGCAGGGCGTCCGCTATGTCGTGGGACACGGCCTCTATGTAGGACAGGTCCACGGAGCCGTCGTCGTGCGGCGGGGTGGGCACGGCTATGAAGATGATATCACAGGTGGCCACGGCCTCTGCCAGGTCCGTGGTGAAGGCCAGGCGCCCGGCGGACACGTTGGAGGAGATGAGGTCCTCCAGCTCCGGCTCGTAGATGGGCATCTTGCCGTCCAGCAGGGCCTGCACCTTGTCCCGGTTGTTGTCCACGCACACCACGTTGTGCCCCACTTCTGCAAAGCAGGTGCCGGTGGTCAGTCCCACATATCCTGTTCCGATGATAGCCAGATTCATAACAAAAGCTTCTAACGCGCCCATTATAGCCATTGCCATGCGTAAAATCAAGCCTGCGTATTCATACACACGCACAAGGCTTTCTTGCGCTTGACACGGGAGCCTGTGATGGTATGCTCTGCCATGAAGCATGAGCACGCGCCCCGCCAGAATCTACACCTGCACCCCCGTGGCCTTCCACGGGAATGCCTCCTTCTTTACGCGTGACACGGGGCTGATATGCCACAGCCTGCAGGAGGCGGGCATAGAGAGCCGCCCGGTCATGCCCCTGCCCGCCCATGCGGACGACCTGCCGGGGGAGGTTTTACGCGTACCCCCTGCCCGCCTGCGCTCCGCCGCATGGTGGCGCTCCCTGGGGCTGGACGGCGTGGTGCTGTACTCCTGGGGAGACCCGCGCTACACCGCCGTGGCCGCCGCCATCAAGCGCGCGGGCATACGCCTGGTCATCCACTATGATGCCAACTGTGAGCTGCATGAGCACCTGCAGCGCCCCGGCGGTGCCCTGAAACGCCTGGTCAACCGCCTGAAGGACGCCGCCGTGAACCGCCTGCGCGCCCGCCACCTGGCGTATGCAGATGCCATTACCTGCCCGCCGCCCGTGGCGCAAGCCTTCCGCACAGACCCGTACTACGGGCGGCACATAGCCGCCAGGTGCGTGGATATGCCCTGCCCCGTATCCGGCGTGTTCCGCCTGCGGGGGGAGGTGCCGCGGGAGCGCCTGATGGTGGCCGTGGGGCGCTGGGACGACGTGCGCCAGAAGCGCCCGGAAATGCTCACCGCCGCGCTGGATGCCTATTACGCCGCCACCCCGCCGCAGCTGCGCTGCCAAACGGAAATATACGGCACCGCCACGGATTTCCTGCGCGCCTGGCACGCCGCCCTGCCCGCAGATGTGCAGGCCTGCGTATCCCTGCAGGGGCGCGCGGACCAGGCTCAGCTGGCCTGCACCTTCAACCGCGCGCGCTGTATCATCTGCCCCTCCCTGTTCGAGGGCTCCCACAATGTCTCCGCAGAGGCGCTGTGCTGCGGCTGTGCCGTGGTATGCGCCTGCCAGCCGGTGCTGCTCTGCACCGTGATGTGGTACACCACGCAGGATTCCGGCACCATAGCGGCGGCGGACACACCCGCCGCCCTGGCTGCAGCCATGGCCGCAGAAAATGCAGCCTGGGATGCCGGGCTGCGCCACCCGCAGCAGATTGCCGCCACCTGGCAGGCCAGGTGCTACCCTACCCGCATCCTGCCCAGGCTCCTTCTGGGCAACTAGCCGCCAAGCCCCTTTGCCTTGAACCAAAAGCGCCCGGCAGTGTTTCCACTGCCGGGCGGAATTGTTTCCGGGATAGCCAGGGGGCTTATCAGAAGTTGATGCGGTAGCCCACCGTGCCGTTCACGCTGGAGTAGCCGGAGCGCAGGTCCATGGATACATCCATGAAGATGTTGCCGGCATCCACGCTCATGGGCAGGGTCAGGCCCGCGCCCAGCTCCAGGCCGAAGGCGCCCACCTCGGCGCTCTTCACGCTGTGGTCTCCCGCCAGGCCGGTGAAGTTGGACTTCACCGCCGCATCACGGTCGCCCGCATCCAGGCGCAGCAGCGCGCGGCACTCGAAGAGGCTGGCGCGGTTGTACACGCTGGTGCCCACCACGCTCTGCAGGCGCGCCCCCAGGCCGAAGCTCACCGTGTCCATATCGGCACTGCCCACACGCAGCGCGGCATCGCTGCCGGTCTCCGTGTAGCCGCCCAGGGAGCTGTGGCGGTAGCTGATGTTGAACAGCGGCTGCAGGCAGGTGGAGCCGTCCTCGTCCAGAGCCTTGGTGTAGCCCGCCTCGTACATCAGGCCGAAGGCCGTGCCGTCACTGTCACCCTTGGCGGTGTAGCTGCCCGTGCCGTAGTTCACCGTGCGCTCCAGGCTGGTGTCCGCCTTGCCCAGGGTGGCCACGAAGGTGTGCGTCCAGGCGCGGTAGCCGTAGCGCGCAAAGGCGCTCACGTAGATGCGGTCCAGGTCTCCCGTGGCCTGCTCTGCGGAGTTGGCCGTAAAGTCGCCCTGCATGGCGGTCACGGCCAGGCCTGCGGTCAGGCGGTTGGTGAAGTCCACGTCTACACCCAGGGTGGCGCCCCAGCTGCTCATCTTGTAGCCGGCCAGCGTGCCGTCTGCGCCCAGCTTGTTGAAGTCGCCCTCGGCGTTCACCCAGGCGTTGAAGTAGGGCAGGCCCTCATGGCGGTCGCATTCGGCCAGGCCCATGGTGGTGGTGCGGTTGCGGATGGCGCGCAGCTGGCGGTCCACGTCGGAGTTGAAGGCCACGCCCATGGCGGCGGCGGAGGCACCTGCCATGGCAGCGGCCACCGTCTCCTTGGCTGCCCCGCGCAGGGCACCGCCCTCCAGGGCGTCCATCACCTGCGCCAGGTCGCCGGCGGGATTGGTGAGCTGCGGGTTGTGCTGGGCAAAGGCGTCGTCCAGCATGGCGGCACCGCTGCGGCTGTTGGCGGAGACGGCACCCACGATGTCCTGGTAGTACGTGTCGTTCATATCCACCAGGATGCTGCCGCCCACCAGGCGGGCGTTCTTGTAGTACTTGGCAAACAGGCCGCCGTTGAGCGTCACGGCGGCGTCCGTGTCCGCGCTGCCCAGGTAGGCCAGCACCAGGCCCTTGGTCTTGCCGCCGTTGTTCACGGCCATCTCCGTCACGTCCGCACCCTCCGTCTGGTTGAGCACCACGGTGGTGCCCGCCAGGTCCAGCCCGGCTGCCGCGCTGCGCTGCATGCCGGCGGTCACGGAGACCAGCTGCGGGGCCGCGCCGGAATCAATGCTGCCGGCCGTACCCACGGCGGAAAGGCCGCTGACGATGGTGCCGTTCTGCAGGGCGGAGCCGCCCAGCACATCCAGCGTCTTGCCGGCGTTGTCCGCCGTCTCGCCGTTGAGCACCAGGGTCAGGCCGTCTGCATGGATGGCATCCATGGCGGCGGACTTGGCGTAGGAGACCACCGCCTTGCCGGAACCGGCCAGGTTCAGGCCCTCTGCCGCGCCCAGCGTGGCGGAAGATGCCGCACCCACGGTCACCGTGGCGTTGTCATAGTTGCCGGTGTACACCGTGCCGTCGGAGAGGGTAACGATGTTGCCGCCGATGGTGGCATCCTTGCCGCCCAGCAGCTTGCCTGCATGCACCACACCCGTGCCTTCGCCCAGGGCGCTGCCGCCGGCCTCCACCGTGAGCACGTTCACGTAGATGCCGGAGTTGTCCGCTGCCGTCAGCTCACCCGCCACATCGGCGGTGTCTGCGGAGACGAAGGTGACGGCCTCGCTGCCGTCGCCCACGGTCAGTTGGGCATCCTTGTGGACTTCCAGGGAGTCCACGATATTCAGGTTGTTCTCACCCACAATGGCGGCATCGGATCCGCCGTACACGGACAGGCGGTCTGCCGCAGCCTCCACGTCCAGGTTGATTTCCGCATCGACGTAAACCTGCACCCAGCTATCGGTATCGGGTTCCGTGTGGCCCTGCCAGTTCTCGGGGTCGCTCCAGTTGCCGGAGCTGCTGTTCCAAACGTAGTCGCCCTTGGCACTCTCTGCCGTCAGCACGATTGTACCGTCCACCTGGGAGATAGTGTACTGCAGGTCATCGCCTGAGCGGTACACCGCGCTGCCGCCGTTCACCGTCAGCTTGTTGCTGTAGGTGTCCGTCACGTTGGCCAGCGTCACCGTCTGCCCGGCTTCCAGGCCCAGGCCCGCCACCATGTCGGCACTCACGATGAAGTTCGTGCTCTCTGCTGCCAGGCTCCCGGCACTCAGGCTCACGTTCTCCAGGCTCACCAGGTCCAGGGTGATGCTGGAGCTGCTCAGTGCGCCCGTCAGCGTCAGGCTGGCCGTGTTGCCAATCTGCACGCCCTCGGCCGTCACGGCGGTCAGGCTGGCATCACCGCCCAGCGTCAGGCTGCCGCCCACCGTCAGGCTACCCGTGCCGCTGGCCGTCGCCAGCGCCAGGCCTGCCGTGGTGGTCAGGGAACCGCTGTCCAGGGTCAGGTTGTTCACCGTGCCGCCGGTGGCGGTGGCGGTGGCGGATTTCACGCCCAATGTTCCCTCCACGGCAAGCGTGCCCAGGTCTGCGGCACCCGTCAGAGTGGCGGTCTTGCCCGTGGCCACGTTGGTGGTGCCGGCGTGGAATGCGCCGCCGATGGTGGCGTCGCCATTCACGTTCAGCACTGTGGCGGTACCGGCTCCGGAGATGGACAAGGACTCCGTGTCACCCACGTTCACGGTGCCCACCGCGCAGTTGTCCTGCAGGGTGATGCTGCCGCCGGTGGCCTCCACCGTGCCGCTTGCCAGCGCGGTGTTGTCCACCGCCAGGGAGCCGCCGGAGATTTCCACCTTGGTCAGCGTGGCCTGCTCCGCTGTGGACTTGGCGCTGATACCGGAAAGCTGGTGGTTGTTTGCGGTAATCACAAAGGTGGTCCAATCCGTACCTTCGTCCTCCTTGGTCACCACGCGTCCCACGGATTCAACCGTCTGCAGCGCGGTGCTCTCATAGGTGTTGCCCTTGTAGATGAAAGTGGCGGTGGTTTCGGCAGAGGTGGTACCGCTGTCCAGCGTCACCAGTTCCACATAGCTGGAGCCACCGTTGCGGAAGCCGTCGTTCGCATCGGTCGCGCCCTGCTCATTGATGAGGGAGGCCGCCACCGTCTTCTCCTCCATGCTGTCCGCCAGCGTCACCTGGCCCTTGAACACCACGGTGCCCTTGTCCGTTATCACGGAGTTCAGCTCAGCCTCTCCCAGCGTCAGGGTCTGGCCGGATTCCACGCTGATGGTGCCGCCCGTCTGCGCCACCTTCTGACTGCTCAAGTCTGCCGTGGCTGCAATGTTCAGCTCACCGCCTTCCAGCGTCACAGCTCCCGTGCCCAGTGCCGTGGCATTGCCCGCCTGCAGCTTGCCGGCAGTAATGGTGGTGCCGCCGCTGTAAGTGTTGGCTGCGGTCACAATCGTGGTGCCGGTGCCGCTCTGCAGCACAGACCCCGTACCGTCGATAACGCGGGCTACCGTCATCTCTTCTGTGGAGACATACTCCACCACGCCGGAGTTTGCCACGGCGCTGGTGCCTGCCCCCATTGCTCCGGTGGCACCTACCTGCAGCGTGCCTTCCGTCACCGTCACGCCACCGGTAAAGGTGTTGCTCGCATGGCTGAGCAGCAGCGCGCCCTCACCTGCCTTGTTCAGGTTGCCGGAGTCCTTTATCAGGCCGCTCACCGTCAGGGTCTTCTCTGCATCCACGGAGAAATTGGTGGTCTGGTTGGCATTGCGCAGGCGCACAGTGGCATCCACCACGGAATCATCTGTCACGCTTACGGTAGCGCCATCCTGATGGAAATCCAGGGCGCCGTGCTGGTCACCCACACCCGTTACGGAACCGCCAGCCAAAGTCAGGCTGTTGCTCTTGCTGATGGTCCAGCGGTGCGTATTCATATCCAGCAGGGCATCCTTCTCAATGGTCACGCTGTTGGTATCGCTCCAGCTCAGGGAATCATTGGAGGCGAGGGTCAGCGTGGTGCCGCCTTGAAGCACCAGATTGCCTTTCATGCAGCGGTCTGACGTCCCGGCAGTCACATTGCTGTTGGAAATCGTGGTGGTGGTGCTGGCCGCACTCGTAAGCCCGGCGATGGTGTTCTTGTCCTCTTCGCTCCCCGTAATCTCGATGCTACCGGCGTTCACCGCCAGTTTGTCCAAGGTCACCTTGCCGGTCAGCACGGCTTTGCCTGCACCTTCCTTCTTCACCGTGCCGGTGGCACCGGTGATGCTGCCGCTGAAGTTGCCCGTGGTGCCACTGTTTGTACAGAGCGTGCCATCACCCATGAACTCGATGTCATTGGCAAAATCCACGGTTCCGCTGCCGACCACCACCCAGTTGCCCGTGCCGCTGGCCACTATCAGCTTGGTGGCTGCATTAAGCTGTGAGCCCTGCAGGTTGATATGGCCGGACTTGATGCGCAGGTCACCCGTGAAATCAGCCAGGCTGGCCACGGCTCCGTTGCCGCTGGCAGGGCCGCTCACCTCAAAGATACCCGTGCCGCTCACATGCTCCGGCAGGGCTATTGTCGTTGCCTGCACAGCGCTGAGGCTGAACACGGCATCATCACCGAAGGTCACATTACCGGTGCCGGAGACAGTTCCCACCACGATGGTACCGGTGCCGGTCAGGCTCAGGGTCTTGCCAGCAGCTACACTCAGTTCTGCTGTCGTCAGCGTGTTGCTGCCGGAAAGCGTGAAGCTGTAATCCCCATTCACAGCCACGTTCTGAGCCGTAATATTCTCCACCACGGTTACGGCCTTGCGGTCCACTCCGTCATTGAAAGTGGCACCGGAACCCACGCCGGAGACAAATGCCACGGCCCCGTCCTTGCTCCAATTCATAGTGGTGGTGTCCCAATTGCCGCTTGTGGCCCCGGTCCATACATAATCAGCCTGTTCAACCGACTCGGCCTTGTACGCGATGAAATTAGGCCCCGTCTTGGCGCTGCCGGCAAAGGTAATGGCAGAGGCGTCATCCACGGTACCCGTCACCTTGACCAGTGTCAGCGTACCGGCTGCACCGCTGAAAGTCAGACCATCCACAAATCCCGTGCCACCCTGGGCGGCCGACATATACTGCACATCCGACAAGCCGGCAACCGAGAACGCGCTCACGGCGCCGCCTGTATCCTTGGCATTGCCTACGCCTATGTACATGGTTATGGTATCCCCGTTCTTGACAGCAGAAATTCCTGTGGCAGAGGTGAAATCAAGTGTATAGCTGGTCTGGCGCCCGCCCTGTCCACCTGCCAAGGAACCTAATGAATCCAAGTCTGTGGTGGTGAGAGACAAGCCCAAGTCAGTATTCAGGGTTGCCAGGGCAGACGTGTTTGTCCAGTTGTTGACATCAAAGTCATGACATGTCACGCGTCCTCCGCCATTGAGCAGCTTGATTGTGTGGTAGATTTCGCTCTCTGCAATCTGCTCATGGTCCACGACAGTAGCGGCACCGCCGTACGCCTGGGAAGGATAACCGTTGTAATACACGTTGTAATCCGCCCAGCCAGGCTTTTCATTCACCATGGCTATCATGGTATAGCCGGTGCTGGTGGTTGCCTGTGCCTGCTGCCCGGCAAAAAGGCAAGCAGACGTTACGGCTACTGTACCTGACACGCAAGCCAGTCCCATAACAGAACACGCTGCAATCAAAGCGGACCTCAACCCCTTGGGCAAATGTAATTTCATATAGTTCAGAATTTGTTTGAAAGTATAGCTACGGCAGAAAAACTGCCACACTCTTACAGTATACCTAAGCCTGCCCGCAGTGCAAGTAGAAAATCCCGCCCATATAAAAAAATTGCAAAGAAGCGCCCGGCAGTGTCTCCACTGCCGGGCGGAATTGTTTCCGGGATTGCCGGGGGGCTTATCAGAAGTTGATGCGGTAGCCCACCGTGCCGTTCACGCTGGAGTAGCCGGAGCGCAGGTCCATGGATACATCCATGAAGATGTTGCCGGCATCCACGCTCATGGGCAGGGTCAGGCCCGCGCCCAGCTCCAGGCCGAAGGCGCCCACCTCGGCGCTCTTCACGCTGTGGTCTCCCGCCAGGCCGGTGAAGTTGGACTTCACCGCCGCATCACGGTCGCCCGCATCCAGGCGCAGCAGCGCGCGGCACTCGAAGAGGCTGGCGCGGTTGTACACGCTGGTGCCCACCACGCTCTGCAGGCGCGCCCCCAGGCCGAAGCTCACCGTGTCCATATCGGCACTGCCCACACGCAGCGCGGCATCGCTGCCGGTCTCCGTGTAGCCGCCCAGGGAGCTGTGGCGGTAGCTGATGTTGAACAGCGGCTGCAGGCAGGTGGAGCCGTCCTCGTCCAGAGCCTTGGTGTAGCCCGCCTCGTACATCAGGCCGAAGGCCGTGCCGTCACTGTCACCCTTGGCGGTGTAGCTGCCCGTGCCGTAGTTCACCGTGCGCTCCAGGCTGGTGTCCGCCTTGCCCAGGGTGGCCACGAAGGTGTGCGTCCAGGCGCGGTAGCCGTAGCGCGCAAAGGCGCTCACGTAGATGCGGTCCAGGTCTCCCGTGGCCTGCTCTGCGGAGTTGGCCGTAAAGTCGCCCTGCATGGCGGTCACGGCCAGGCCTGCGGTCAGGCGGTTGGTGAAGTCCACGTCTACACCCAGGGTGGCGCCCCAGCTGCTCATCTTGTAGCCGGCCAGCGTGCCGTCTGCGCCCAGCTTGTTGAAGTCGCCCTCGGCGTTCACCCAGGCGTTGAAGTAGGGCAGGCCCTCATGGCGGTCGCATTCGGCCAGGCCCATGGTGGTGGTGCGGTTGCGGATGGCGCGCAGCTGGCGGTCCACGTCGGAGTTGAAGGCCACGCCCATGGCGGCGGCGGAGGCACCTGCCATGGCAGCGGCCACCGTCTCCTTGGCTGCCCCGCGCAGGGCACCGCCCTCCAGGGCGTCCATCACCTGCGCCAGGTCGCCGGCGGGATTGGTGAGCTGCGGGTTGTGCTGGGCAAAGGCGTCGTCCAGCATGGCGGCACCGCTGCGGCTGTTGGCGGAGACGGCACCCACGATGTCCTGGTAGTACGTGTCGTTCATATCCACCAGGATGCTGCCGCCCACCAGGCGGGCGTTCTTGTAGTACTTGGCAAACAGGCCGCCGTTGAGCGTCACGGCGGCGTCCGTGTCCGCGCTGCCCAGGTAGGCCAGCACCAGGCCCTTGGTCTTGCCGCCGTTGTTCACGGCCATCTCCGTCACGTCCGCACCCTCCGTCTGGTTGAGCACCACGGTGGTGCCCGCCAGGTCCAGCCCGGCTGCCGCGCTGCGCTGCATGCCGGCGGTCACGGAGACCAGCTGCGGGGCCGCGCCGGAATCAATGCTGCCGGCCGTACCCACGGCGGAAAGGCCGCTGACGATGGTGCCGTTCTGCAGGGCGGAGCCGCCCAGCACATCCAGCGTCTTGCCGGCGTTGTCCGCCGTCTCGCCGTTGAGCACCAGGGTCAGGCCGTCTGCATGGATGGCATCCATGGCGGCGGACTTGGCGTAGGAGACCACCGCCTTGCCGGAGCCGGCCAGGCCCAGCCCCTCTGCCGCGCCCATCGTGGCGGAGCCGCCCTTGGCCACGTCCACCGTGGCGTTGTCATAGTCGCCGCCGTACACCGTGCCGTCGGAGGACACGGTGACGGTACCGCCGATGCAGGCTCCCTTGCCGCCCAGCAGCTTCTGCACCACCAGGTCGCCCTCGGACAGCACCGCGCCGCCGTCGGCCACGGAAAGCTCGTTGATAGCGGCGGCTGCACCGTTCTCGATGCTGAGCGTGCCCTCCACCTTGCCCGTTTCAGCAGACAGACTGGTGGAATCCATTCCATTGCCGATGGCAAGGGAAGAATCCTTCTGCACCTCCAGGTCCGTAGTGATGGACAGGCTGCCGTTGCCGTTGATTTCCATATCGGCACCCGAGTACACGGTCACACGGCCGGCCTCTCCATCCACATCCATGGAAATGGTGCCATCCTTGTCCAGCTGCACCCAGGAATCTTCCTGCGGCACCTCGCCCTTGGCCCAGTGGGTCGTGTCTCCCCAGTTGCTGTCGCCGCCTGTCCACTCGTAGTCGCTCTTGGTGTTGACAGCGGTCAGGATAACGTTGTTGTTGCCGTCCAGGCCGATTTCATAGCTGACGACATCCTGGTTGTGGTACAGGGTCGTGCCTCCGTTCACCGTCAGCTTGCCCTCGTAAGCATCACCCACATAGGCCAGCACCAGGGTATCATCCAGTCCCATACCCAGGGCGGCCACGGCATCCGCGCTCACCTTGAAATCCACCTCGCTGCCGCCCAGGCTGCCCACTTCCACCACGGGCGTTGCCACGCTCAGCAGCTCCACGCTCCCGGTGGTAAGCACCCCGGTCAGGGTCACGGAGGCCGTATTGCCCACCTGCACGCCATTAGCTGTCACGCTGTCCAGGCTCACGGCGCCGCCCAGGGTCAGGCTGCCGCCGATGTTCAGGCTGCCCGTGCCGCTGGCTGTTGTCAGGGCCAGGTCTCCCGTTGTGGTCAGGGAGGATCCGCTACCCATGGTCAGGTCGTTCACCGTGCCGGATGCAGCCGTAGCCGCTCCGTTCAGCGCCAGGGTGCCCTGCACCGCCAGCGTGCCAAGCCCCGCATTGTCCTTCACGGTGGCGGTGATTCCGGTGCCGGCGCTGAAGTTGGTGGCATGGAATGCACCGCCGATGGTGGCGCTCTCCAGCACGTTCATGTTGGTGGCCGCAGAAGTGCCGTTCACCGTCAGCGTGGTGGTAGACTTCACGTCCAGCGTACCCAGCATGCTGTTCAGGGTCACGGTGCCGCCGGTAGCCTCCACCTTGCCGGAGGAAAGGTCTGCGCTGTCCACCGTCAGGGAGCCGCCGGAGATAATCACTGTGGCAATGGCGGATTTCTCATCCTTTGACTTCTTGGCGATATTGCTCAGGTCATGGCTCTGGGCCTTGATTTCAAACTTGGTCCAGTCCGTATCGGCAGCGGCTTCCACGATGGCGCGCCCGGTCTCCGCTTCCAGAGTTACGGTCTCCTTGGCATCCTTGTGGGTGAACACGGTGTCAGTCGCTGCGGAAACCGTGCTCTTCTCCGTCACCACCTGCACGTATTTGGAACCGCTCTTCACGAAACCTTCCGTGGCTTCCTCGTCTCCTGTCTCGTCGATGTACCCGGCTGCCACAGTTTGTACTTCCAGGCCGTCCAGGTTCACGGTGCCGGTAGAGAAGGCCACAGTTCCCGCATTGGCGATGGTATCCGTCAGCGTGGCGTTGCCCAGCGTCAGCGTCTGGTCCGCCAGCACGGAGATGGTGCCGCCCGTCTGGGTCAGCGTCTGCGCCGCCAGGCTGGCAGAGGCCGCTATCTCCAGCGTGCCGTCGTTCAGGGTCACAGCTCCCGTTCCCAGAGCCGTGGCATTGGCCACCTGAAGCGTGCCGCCGTCTATGGTAGTGCCGCCGGTGTATGTAGATGCAGCCTTGAGTGCCAGGGTGCCGGCACCGGCCTTGGCCAGCTTGCCATCCCCATCAAAGCCGTTGTTCAGGGTAATGGTGTAGCCCTGGGTCTCATCATCTGCCTTGGCCGTATCAAAGATTGTGCCATTCACCGTGCCCACCAGATGGGCGGCTATAGAACCCTCAGCCGTACTCCAATCGGCGGTGGCTCCCATAGTACCCTCGCCCAAAGTCAAGTCCGCAGAACCGGCCAGCGCCTTGATGCCATCCGCACCCAGGTTGATACGGGCGCTACCCTCCGTGGCACTGCCCAGCAGCACATGTCCCCTGTTGCCGGAATGTGCCGTAAAGTCAATACCCAGCAGATTGGCAGTTCCGGCTGTGGCGCTGAATGTTCCCGTACCATCCCAACACAGGAACATACGGGCACCTTCAGAAATGATTTCGCCTCCCTCCATGGTCAGCGTCGGGGACTGGTTCCAGTGGGCCAGCAGCAAGCTGCGACTGGTAGCCTGGGTGTTGTCCGTACCGGTAATGACCAGCTTGGCACCTTCTGCCACCTTAAGGCCACCGGCTCCTTGCTCGCCCATGCGCAGCTGGCCAAGCGTGGTGCTGTTGCCCTCACCCAGGATGGTGGTACCGGCCTGAATGTACATGACAGTGGCGTCAATCTCACCAGTCAGCACCATGGCACCGCCATCTGTACGTTTCAGGGTGGCATCCTGGCCATCCTCCTTGATAAAGTTGGTAGACAGGATGGTGTCAGCAGTCACGCTGCCATAGGCGCGCAGGATAACTTCCCCGGAGATATAAACATTCTCCGTGGGACTCACGTCTCCGGCACCCGCGCCATTGCGGACGAGGAAGGTGCCACCCTTCATGTGCAGGTCTGCCCCGTACAGTTTGGAAGAGGCTGCCTGCTGATTCAAGTTGACCGCAAAGCAGCCGTTCTCCACGTAGATGTTGGCAATATCGGACCCCTCTGCCAGGATGATACGGCCATCATCGCCACCCTCTGCCTTGTTGGCCATGGCCAGGTGCAGGTCACCCTGCCCCGTGACCAGATAGGAGAAAGAATCGAGTGTGTCTGTCACATAGACAGCCGCCCCGGAGGCAATATCCAGCTTGCCGCCGCCTGTCAGGGCACCGGTGCGGACCTCTCCGGCAGAGACGCTCAATACCTTGTCCGCTGCAACATCAACAGAGAGGGCTGTAAGCGAAATCCCTGCCCCCGCGCTGAAAGTGTAGTTGTCCCCCACTGTAATACCGCCTGCAGTAATGCTTTCGGAGATAACCACAGTCTTCACAGCGGCGGTGCTGTCGAACACAACATCGTTGCCTGACTGGAAGACGGCCTGGGCATCCTTCCAAGTCTTGGCTGTCGTATTCCACGTATTGTTACCCTCCGTTCCGTTCCATATCAACTGAACAGCGGGACTATAGTACGCAGCCAACTCGGCTGCTGTCATGGAGGCGCCAAACTTATAACCGGCATTGGTAATACCAAAGCTGGAAATCTCGTCATCGGAAAGCTGACGGTAGGTGTTGTTCCCATTGGAATTGGGAGCCAACGTGCCCAGGCCACCATACTGCACAAGGGGCACTTGGGAATTGCTGAAGCTCAGGTTTGTGCTCCCTGTCTGGGTGTAGACGGCAGATGAAAAATCGCCGTCAAGATAGGCCTTCAGGGACACACGGCCATTGGAATTGTCACGTTCCAGGACAAATGTAATGTCCTGGGCCGATGACAAATCCACAGTTCCCGTCAGGTTCACGTTATTCCAGCCTCCGTAGGTGATAGTGGCATTGGAACCTGCCATCGTCAGGCTGGCCCCGGCAATATAAGTCGTTGTGCTGCTGTTCTGTGAAAAACCGACCGTTGCCAGAGAACACTTCTGCCCATCGGTCAAGGTGGCAGCATCCACGGTAAAGACAAACGACCATGCAGAATTCCACACTTGGCTTTGGGTCTGGGTACCAAGCTGAATGGACGAGCCAACCTTACCGACTGTGGCAATGCCTGTCTGCGAGTCATAACCAGACCACTGGCTGATATCCGTTGTGGAAATTGCAGCCTGTGTAGACGGCAACGCGTAGCCTACAAGCGCAACAGCCGCCAGAAGCGCAGTCCTAAGTCCTTTGGGGAGATGTAATTTCATGTGTTTGTGTGTGTTAATTGAGAGATGCAGGCGGAAAAGGACAACAGTCCTCCCACGTTATACCCTATCATTCTAGCACTTCTGCCCTGCACCGCAAGCACAAAAGTGCAAAAAGGCGCCTTTTTGCGCAAAAACAACTGCCCGGCAGGGCGCGGGGCTCTGCCGGGCAGGAAGTTTGGGAGTTCGCTATCCAGGGGCGGGTTATTCGTCACCGCCCACGGTGATGGCGTCATCAGACACGGGCATGTCCTCCTCCTCGTCCTCATAGGTGGCGCGGGGGATGGGCTCTGCGCCGGGGGCGGGTTCCACCACAATGTGGCGGTACTTGGAGAAGCCGGTACCTGCGGGGATGAGGTGGCCGAGGATGACGTTCTCCTTGAAGCCCTCCAGCACGTCCACCTTGCCGAGGGTGGAGGCCTCCGTGAGGACGCGGGTGGTGTCCTGGAAGGAGGCGGCGGAGATGAAGGAGTCCGTCTTGAGGGAGGCCTTGGTGATGCCGAGCAGGATGGGCTCGGAATCCGCCGGGCGGCCGTGCATGTTCTCGGTCTCGGTGTTGATGCGGACAAGCGTGGTGCGGTCCACCTCGTCGCCCCAGAGCAGGCCGGTGTCGCCGGGGTCCTTCACGCGGACCTTGCGGAGCATCTGGGAGACGATGATTTCCACGTGCTTGTCGTTAATCTCCACACCCTGCACGCGGTAGACCTGCTGCACCTTGTTCACCAGGTGCTCCTGCAGGGCTTCCTTGCCGCAGATGCGCAGGATTTCGTCGGATGCCTCGGAACCGTCGGACAGGGGCTCGCCCTTCTGCACGTAGTCGCCGTCATGCACGATGATGTGGCGGTCCATGGGCACCAGGTGCTTCACGGAGACCATACCGTCGTTGGTGTCGCGCTCCTCCAGCTTGGTGGAGCGGCGGGTCTTGCGGCCGGCGGCTTCCTTGGCCTCGGCGTCGCGGTAGACGGTGACGACCTTCTTGCCGCGGATCATGGCGTCCTCGATGCCGACGATACCGTCAATCTCCGCCAGGGTGCAGATGTCCTTGGGCTTGCGGGCCTCGAAGAGCTCTGCCACGCGGGGAAGACCGCCGGTAATATCGTTCGTCTTCTGCACCTTGCGGGGGGTCTTGGCCAGCACGGTACCGGCGGAGATTTCCTGCTTGTCTGCCACGGCCAGGTAGGCGCCGGTGGGCACGGAGTACACGCGGGGCTTGTCCTTGGCACCCTTGCCGGTGTGCACGATGACGCGCGGGGCGAGGTCCTGGCGGTGGTCGATGATGATGGTCTGGCCCTTGCCGGATTCACCGTGCTCGGTGCGGCAGGTAATACCCTCAATCATGTCCTGGAATTCCACCTTGCCGCCCACCTCGGAGATGACCGGGATGGCGAAGGGATCCCACTCTGCCACCAGGGTGTCGGCCTCCACGTGGTCGCCGTCCTTCACCTTCAGGGCGGCACCCATGGTGAGCTGGTAGGATTCCAGCTCCTTGCCTTCCTCGTCGTAGATCTTCACGCCGCCGTTCTTGCAGAGCACGATCATGTTGCCGTTCTCGTCCTCCACGCAGCGGTCGCGCAGGTTCTCGTCGTAGATGAGGCGGCCGGCGGACTTGGCGATGTATTCCGGGCGGTTGGCAGCGGCGGTGGCCGTGCCGCCCACGTGGAAGGTACGCATGGTCAGCTGGGTACCAGGCTCACCGATGGACTGTGCGGCGATGATGCCCACGGCCTCGCCCACCTTCACGGACTTGCCCGTGGCCAGGTTCAGGCCGTAGCACTTGGCGCAGCAGCCCTTGGAGAGTTCACAGGTAAGCACGGAGCGCACGCGCACCTTCTCGATGCCCACCTTCTCGATGTGCTTGGCAGCCTCGTCGGAGATGATCTCGTTGCGGCCCACGATGAGCTGCTTGGTGGTCGGGTCCACGATGTCGTCGCAGGAGACGCGGCCGTAGATACGGGTGGTGAGGGAGGCAATCTCGTCCTCGCCGTCGTAAATGGCGGTCATGGTGATACCGTGGTCCGTGCCGCAGTCCTCTGCACGCACGATGACATCCTGCGCCACGTCCACCAGCTTGCGGGTCATGTAGCCGGAGTCTGCGGTCTTCAGGGCGGTATCGGCCAGGCCCTTGCGGGCGCCGTGGGTGGAGATGAAGTACTCCAGCTCGGAAAGGCCCTCACGGAAGTTGGAGGTAATGGGGCGCTCGATAATCTCACCGGAGGGCTTGGCCATCAGGCCGCGCATGCCGGAGAGCTGCTTGATCTGAGCCTTGTTGCCTCGGGCGCCGGAGTCCACCATCATGTACAGCGGGCTGGCCACGGCGGAACCCTCGTTGAACTCCAGCTTGGTGTAGAGCTCCTTCTGGATGGCATCCGTGGTGGAGGACCAGATGTTCACCACCTTTTCATAGCGCTCGCCGTTGGTGATAAGGCCTTCCTCGTACTGCTCGGTCACCTTGGCAACCTCCTCGTACGCGGCGGCAATCTGCTTGTTCTTGTTCTCAGGCACCACCATGTCCACGATACCGATGGAGCAGCCGGAGCGCGTTGCCTCCTTGTAGCCCAGCGCCTTCAGGGCGTCCAGGGTCTCCACGGTCTTCTTCTGGCCGCAGGTCTGGTAGCAGCGCCAGATGATGTCGCCCAGCTGCTTCTTGCCGATGTTGCGGTTGATGTAGCCGATTTCATCCGGCCAGATTTCGTTGAAGCGCACGCGGCCTGCGGTGGTCACGATGGTCTTGCGGCCCACGTTCTCCTGGTTGTAGGAGAGTTTCTCGAAGGCCTCGCCCTCCTTGCCGTAGTCCGGGTTCTTGAGGCGGATCCACTCATGGTAGCCGATCTTGCGGGAGGCAATGGCGAACTCCACCTCGGAGATGGACTCGAACAGCGGCAGCAGGTGCGCATTGTCCTGCTTCTCCTTCACTTCCTTGGCGCGGGTGTGCGTCAGGTAGTAGGAGCCCAGAATGATATCCTGCGTGGGGGTGCAGATGGGCTTGCCGGAGGCCGGGGAGAAGATGTTGTTCGGGGCCAGCATGAGCAGGCGGGCCTCCAGCTGGGCCTCCACGCTCAGCGGCACGTGTACGGCCATCTGGTCGCCGTCGAAGTCGGCGTTGTAACCGGTACACACCAGCGGGTGCAGGCGGATGGCGCTGCCCTCGATGAGGACGGGCTCAAACGCCTGGATGGAAAGGCGGTGCAGCGTGGGAGCACGGTTCAGGAACACGGGGTGGCCCTTGGTCACCTCCTCCAGGATATCCCACACGATGGGCTCCTTGCGGTCGATCATCTTCTTGGCGGAGCGCACGGTATGCACGTAGCCAAGCTCCTTCAGGCGGTGGATGATGAAGGGCTCGAACAGGGCCAGCGCCATCTTCTTGGGCAGGCCGCACTGGTTCATCTTCAGGTGCGGGCCGATCACAATCACGGAACGGCCGGAGTAGTCCACGCGCTTGCCGAGCAGGTTCTGGCGGAAACGTCCGCCCTTGCCCTTCAGCATGTCGGAAAGGGACTTGAGCGGGCGGTTGCCGGCACCCGTCACGTGGCGGCCGTGGCGCCCGTTGTCGAACAGGGCGTCCACCGCCTCCTGCAGCATGCGCTTCTCATTGCGCTTGATGACCTCCGGCGTCTGCAGGGCGGCCAGCTCGCGCAGGCGGTTGTTGCGGTTGATGACGCGGCGGTACAGGTCGTTCAGGTCACTGGTGGCAAAGCGGCCGCCGGGCAGCGGAACCAGCGGGCGCAGGTCCGGGGGAATCACGGGCAGCACGGTCAGCACCATCCACTCCGGGTGGGAGCCGCTGTCCTTGAACCCCTTGGCCAGCTGCAGGCGCTTGGCAATCTTGCGCTTGTTCTGCTTGGAGTTGGTCTTCTCCATGTCCTGGCGCAGCTGGTCGATGAGGGCATCCAGGTCCATGGTGGCCAGCAGCTTCTGGATGGCGGAGGCACCCATGCCCACTTCCGGGGCGTCGTCGCCGTAGTCGTCCACAAGGTCGTCGTACTCCTCCTCTGTGAGGATGGTGCCGCGCTCGATGCCGTTCACGCCGCGGGGGTCGATGACGATGTAGTCGTCATAGTAGATGACGCGCTCCAGGTCACGGGAGGTGAGGTCCAGCATGAGGCCGATGCGGCTGGGCAGGCACTTGTAGAACCAGATGTGGGTGACAGGCTCCGCCAGGTTGATGTGGCCCATGCGCACGCGGCGCACGCGGGAGGAGGTAACCTCCACGCCGCAGCGGTCGCACACCATGCCCTTGTTCTTGGCGCGCTTGTAGCGGCCGCAGGAGCACTCCATGTCACGCGTGGGGCCAAAGATGCGCTCGCAGAACAGGCCGCCCTTCTCAGGCTTGAAGGTGCGGTAGTTGATGGTCTCCGGGTTCTTGACCTCGCCGCTGGACCACTTGAGGATATCCTCCGGGCTGGCGACAGTGATGCAAACCTGGTCGAAGTTCTTGGGCTTCTCGTTGTTAAGGTCGATGTAAGACATATCGTAAGTAGGTGTTTAAGGGTTCAGGTTTACATGTCGTCGTTGTCATCCTCCCCGTCGTCTTCCACGTCGTCGGAGAAATCGTCGTCGTCCATGTCGTCGTCGCCGTCCAGCTCCAGGCCGTCGCGGTTCTCCTCCTCCTCTTCGTCGTCCAGGCCGTCGCCGGCCAGCAGGGCAAAGAAGTCGTCGTCGGTGCGCGGGGCGTCGTCGCGGTCCCTCTGCTCCGTGGGCATCACGTTCAGGCAGAGTGCCTGCATTTCCTTGATGAGCACGTTGAAGGATTCCGGCGTACCGGCCTCCAGGGAGTTGTCACCCTTGACAATGTTCTCGTAGATGCGGGTACGGCCCTGCACGTCGTCGGACTTGACGGTGAGCAGCTCCTGCAGCGTGTAGGCTGCGCCGTATGCCTCCATGGCCCACACTTCCATTTCACCGAAGCGCTGGCCGCCGTGCTGGGCCTTGCCGCCCAGGGGCTGCTGGGTCACCAGGGAGTACGTGCCCACGGCACGTGCGTGCACCTTGTCTGCCACCAGGTGGTTCAGCTTGAGCATGTAGGTGTAGCCCACCACCACGGGGTAGTGGAAGTACTCGCCCGTCAGGCCGTCGATGAGGCGGCTCTTACCGGCGGTGGAGCCGTCCTTGCCGTCGCCCACCCAGGAGAACCCGGGCACCTGCTTGGCCTGGCTCATGTATTCCCAGATCTTGGACTCCTCGATACCGTCGAACACCGGGGTGGCCACCTTGAAGCCCAGGGCCTTTGCGGCCACGCCAAGGTGGGCCTCCAGCACCTGGCCCACGTTCATTCGGGAGGGCACGCCCAGGGGGTTCAGGATGATATCCACCGGGGTACCGTCCTCCAGGTAGGGCATATCCTCCACCGGGAGCACGCGGGAGCACACACCCTTGTTACCGTGGCGGCCTGCCATCTTGTCGCCCACGCCCAGCTTGCGCTTGGTGGCGATGTAGACCTTCACCTCGGTCACCACGCCGGGATCCATCTCGGCGCCGGCCTCAATCTGGTCCAACTTGCGGTCACGCTCGTTGTCCAGGTCCGCAAAGCGGGACTCGAAGCTGTTGATGATCTCGAAAATCTGGTTGCGCACCGGGCTCTCGTTCATCTCAATCTGGTCATGGTACACGGCCAGCTTGCGCAGCAGGGTCTTAGTGATCTTGCGGTTGGCGGGGATGATGACCTCGTTGGAATCGGCACGGGTCACCTCCAGCGGAATCTTCTCGCCCAGCAGGCGGTCGGAGAGCTTGCCGGTGAGCTGCTCGATGAGCGCATCACGGTTCTTCTGGTACTCCTGGTCCACCTTCTTGCGCTGCTTCTGGGCCTCCTTCTCCACGTCCACGGTGGGGGTGCCAGGGGCGGAGGAGCGCACCACGCGCACATCCATCACCACGCCCGTGGTGCCCGGGGGCACGCGCAGGGAGGTATCCTTCACGTCGGCGGCCTTCTCACCGAAGATGGCGCGCAGCAGGCGCTCCTCCGGGGCCAGGTCGGTCTCGCTCTTGGGGGTAATCTTGCCCACCAGGATATCGCCAGGCTTCACCTCGGCACCGATGCGCACCACGCCGTCGCTGCCCAGGTTCTTCAGGGCGTCGTCGCCCACGTTCGGGATATCACGGGTGATTTCCTCCGGTCCCAGCTTGGTGTCGCGGGCCTTCTCCTCAAACTCCTCGATGTGGATGGAGGTGTAGGCATCCTCCTGCACCAGGCGCTCGGAGATGATGATGGCGTCCTCGAAGTTGTAGCCGTACCAGGACATGTAGGCCACCAGCACGTTGCGGCCCAGGGCCAGCTCGCCGCCGTCCGTGCAGGGACCGTCCGCCAGCACGTCGCCGGCCTTGATCACGTCGCCGCGGGAGACGATGGGCTTCTGGTTGATGCAGGTGGAGGCATTGGAGCGCATGAACTTGCGCAGCTGGTACACGTAGATGCCGTGGTCGGGGTCGGTCTTCACGCTCTCCGGGTCGCTCAGCCAGGTGTTCGGGGACACGGGCAGCTCGCCGTCCGGCGTGGTCACCACGTATTCAGCGGTGGCGGAGGCCACGATGCCGGGAGCCACGGCCACGATGACGGAGCCGGAGTCGCGGGCGCACTTGCCCTCGATGCCGGTACCCACAAGCGGGGCCTGGTTCACCATCAGCGGCACACCCTGGCGCTGCATGTTGGCGCCCATGAGTGCTCGGTTGGCATCGTCATGCTCCAGGAAGGGAATGAGGCCTGCGGCAATGGAGATAATCTGCTTGGGGGAGACATCCATGTACTCCACGCGGGCGGGATCCACCTCGACGAACTCGCCGTGCTCACGGGCGGTCACGCGGCTCTTCACAAAGTGGCCGGCACCGTTGTCGTTGTCCAGCTCGTTGTTGGCCTGGGCAATCAGGTGGTACTCCTCCTTGTCGGCGGTCAGGTACTCCACCTCGTTCGTCACGATGGTCTCCGGCTTCTTGCCCTTCTTCTCAATGTGCTTGATGCGGCGGAACGGCGTCTCGATGAAGCCGTACTCGTCGATGCGGGCATAGGTGCAGAGGGAGTTGATAAGGCCGATGTTCGGACCTTCCGGGGTCTCGATGGGGCAGATACGGCCGTAGTGGGAGGGATGCACGTCTCGAACCTCGAAACCGGCGCGGTCGCGGTTCAGGCCGCCCGGGCCCAGTGCGGAAAGGCGGCGCTTGTGCGTCAGCTCGGCCAGCGGGTTGATCTGGTCCATGAACTGGGAGAGCTGGCTGCGGCCGAAGAAGTCGCGCACGACGGCGCTCAGTGCCTTCGGGTTGATAAGCTTGCTGGGGGTAAGGTCCGTGCGGGTGGTGTCGCTGAGCGTCATGCGCTCCTTCACCAGGCGCTCGGTGCGGGCCAGGCCCACGCGGCACTGGTTGGAGATAAGCTCACCCACGGCACGCACGCGGCGGTTGCCCAGGTGGTCGATGTCGTCCACGCGGCAGGAACCCTCGCCACGCTTCAGGCCCAGCAGGTACTTCAGGGAGGCCAGGAAGTCGATGGGCTGGATGAGGCGGCAGTCCTCGGAAACGTCCAGGCCGAGCTTCTGGTTGATCTTGTAGCGGCCCACGCGGGTCAGGTCGTAGCGCTTTTCGTCCTTGAACAGGCGGTCCAAGGCGGTCACGGCCTGCTGCACGGTGGGCGGGTCGCCCGGGCGGAACTTGCGGAAGATTTCCTTCAGGGCGGACTCGCGGTCGTGCGCCAGGTCCTTCTTCAGGGTCTTCACCAGGGTCTCTTCCTCACGCTGGTCGATAACCTCGATCTGCTTGATACCCAGCTCCTGCATCTTGCGGATGGTGGCCAGGCTCATGGGCTCGTAGGCCTTGGAGATGATGGTGGCCTTGCGCTCGTCGGTGTCGTCGCCGTACTTCACATCCTCGAAGGGGATGAGGTACTCCAGCTCGTCGCCCGTCACGCTGGAGAGCTTGAGCTTCTGGATGGTGTAGAACTGCTCCACAATCTGGCGGTCGGACTCAAAGCCCAGGTAGCGCAGGAACGTGGTGGCCAGGAACTTGCGGCGGCGGCGGCGGCGGTCCAGGAACACGTACATCAGGTCGCTCGTGTCGAACTGCACCTCCAGCCAGGAGCCGCGGTCGGGGATGATGCGGAAGGAGAAGATGTCCTTGCCGTTGGCGTGGCGCGTCTTCTCAAAGCACAGGCCCGGGGAGCGGTGCAGCTGGGCCACGATGACGCGCTCCGCACCGTTGATGACAAAGGTGCCGCGATCCGTAATCATGGGAATCTCACCCATGTACACGTTCTCCTCCGCCGTGTAGTCGCCGCACTCCAGCTGGAACTTCACGTACAGGGAGGCGCTGTAGGTCTCACCGGCACGGATGGCGGCAAAGTCGGAGGTCTTGGGCGGGGAAATCTCGTAGGAGTCGTACTTGAGCTTGATCTGCCCGTCGTAGCTCTCAATCGGGAAGTGCTCGGAAAGCACTGCCTGAAGGCCCATCTTCAGGCGCTTTTTGGGCTCGGTGAAACGCTGGAGGAATTCCTCGTAAGACTTGGTTTGGATCTCAATCAAGTTAGGCGGGTCAATGACTTCCTTGATTTTGCCGAAACTGATACGTTCTTGCTTGGACATGGAGTTGGCGGAGATGATTGATGTGTGTTGCACCCTGTGCCGGGTGGCAGGCCGGTTCCCGTTTGATGAAACCGACCCGGAGCAGCCTGCTCTGGCGGCGGGGGCGGCTTCCCCCGGGTCGGGCTCACGCGAAGGCGCGCGCGCGGAAACGAAACGATGCCTTCTGGGTTAGGGGTTAGTAAAGTGTGAATTTCACGGTTTTCACCGCAAAACGGAAAGACGCGAATACAGGGAGGAACCGAAGTTCCCCCCTGCGTTCGCGGAATGGAAAGGTTACTTGATGGTGACCTTGGCGCCGGCACCCTCGAGTTCGGCCTTGGCCTTGTCGGCCTCCTCCTTGGAAACGCCTTCCAGGATGATGGCGGGAGCGCTCTCGACGATCTTCTTGGCGTCGGCCAGGCCCAGGCCGGGCTTGACGGTACGGACAGCCTTAATAGCGCCAATCTTGTTGGCACCGGCGTCGGTGAGCTCAACGTCGAAGGAGGTCTTCTCCTCGGCAGCCTCGGCGGGAGCAGCCACAGCGGCGGCAGCCACGGGAGCAGCGGCGGAAACGCCCCACTTCTCTTCAAGCAGTTTCACAAGTTCGGCAGCCTCCAGGATGGTCAGCTTGCCAAGTTCCTCAGCGATGGTATTGATATCAGCCATTTTAGTATGTATGTGTGTTAATTGGTTCTTGTCGCGGACAGGGGCTCCTGTCCATTTCAGTTCTCACCGGCCGTGGAGCCGACAGAGAGCCTAATTTTTTCAGGCGGCGGGGCAGTTGATACCACACCGCCGCCATCTGTTCAAGTCTTTTTTTATTCTGCAGCGGAAGTTTCTTCCGCACCGCCGTTCTCCTTGTCCACATAGGCCTGGATGACGCGGGCCAGAGCAGAACCGGCACCGTTGATCGTACCAAGCAGGGTGGCAAGCAGCACGTCGCGGCTGGGCAGGTCACCCAGGGCCTGGATCTTGGCGGCGTCCAGCTCGGCGCCGTCCATGATGCCGGCCTTGTAGGCGGCCTTCTTGGAAGCCTTGGCAAAGGTGTTGATCACCTTGGCGGCGGAGCAGACGTCGCTCTCACCCATCACGTAGGCCGTCTGGCCCTTCAGGTGGGCGGAGATGTCCGGCAGGCCGGCAGCGGCCAGGGCCTTGCCCATGTAGGAATTCTTGGCCACCACGCAGGAGGCGCCGGCAGCGGCCAGCTTGGCGCGCAGGTCCGTGAACTCCGGAACGGTGATGCCCGTGTAGTCGATGACGATGAGGAACGGAGACGCGTTTACCTTCTCCTGCAGAGCCTCAAGGATTACAGTCTTATCAGCATTCATATTGTCTTGTCAGGTTCGGGTTTACTGCTTGGAGAACTCCGTCTGGCTGATGGCCAGGCCCGGATTCATGGAGCTGGCCACAGTCACGCTGGCGATGTAGGCGCCCTTCGCACCAGAGGGGCGGGCCTTCACCACGGCGTTGATCAGGGCACGGGCGTTTTCGGTCAGCTTGTCGTTGTCGAAGGAGAGCTTGCCCACGGCAGCGGAGATGTTGGCGTTCTTGTCAACCTTGAAGTCGACGCGGCCGGCCTTCACTTCCTTCACGGCCTTGGCGGTATCCTCCGTCACGGTGCCGGTCTTGGGGTTGGGCATCAGGCCGCGCGGGCCGAGCACACGGGCAATCTTGCGCACCTGGGCCATGGCGTCCGGGGTGGCGATTGCGCTGTCGAAATCAAGGAAGCCGCCCTGGACCTCGGCGATGAGGTCTTCCAGGCCAACCTTCTCTGCACCGGCGTCGATGGCTGCCTGGGCGGCCTCGCCCTGGGCAAACACAATCACGCGGACGTTCTTGCCCGTACCGTTGGGCAGGGCCACGGAGCCGCGCACCATCTGGTCGGACTTGCGGGGATCCACCGTAAGGTGGAAGGACACGGTGACGGTGGAATCGAATTTGGGAGCGGGGAAGCTCTTCATCAGTTCCACAGCCTCTTCGACAGCGTAGGTCTTGCCGGTCTCGACAAGCTTGGCTGCCTCATTGTAGCGCTTGGAGCGTTTCGTAGACATATTATTTAGCAGTACGTTCGGGTTTGTTTGATTGATTCCCTCCTGCGGAAGGGTTACATACCTTCAACCTCGATACCCATCTGGCGGGCCTGGCCGGCAATGATGCGGGCGGCGGCTTCCGGGTTCGTGGTGTTGAGGTCGGCCATCTTGGCGTTGACAACTTCCATCAGCTTCTCCTTGGAGATCTTGGCCACCTTGGTCTTGTTCGGCTCGCCGGAGCCGGACTTGATGTTGGCCGCCTTCTTGAGCAGAAGGGCTGCCGGGGGCTGCTTGGTGATGAAGTCGAAGGACTTGTCCTTGTACACGGTGATCACGACGGGGAGGACATCGCCGGCCTGCTTCTGAGTCTTAGCGTTGAACTCTTTGCAGAAGCCCATGATGTTTACACCGGCCTGACCAAGGGCAGGACCCACGGGCGGCGAGGGGTTCGCGGCGCCGGCAGGAATCTGCAGCTTGATTACTTTAACTACTTCTTTTGCCATGGTATTGTTTTGTTAGTTGTGCCGCATTGCCGGGGAATCCGGCTCCCTGCGGCGGGAAATCTTCTTACTGCTTGTCGGCGGCCTCCTCGTCCTCCTGCAGCTTGCGCACCTGGGAGTAGTCCAGGTCCAGCGGAATGGTACGGCCGAACATCTGCACGGTCACGCGCAGGCGGCCTGCCTCGCGGTCCACCATCTCCACGATGGCGCGCTCGTCCTGGAAGGCGCCGTCCAGCACCATCACCTCGTCGCCCACCTCATACAGGACCACGATGCCGCTGTTCTCCTTGCGGCGCTCAATCTCCTCCATGAGCTTCTGCACGTCGCGCACAGCCATGGGGAGGGGTTCCTTGTTGCGGCCGCAGGCAAAGCTGATCACGCTGTCCACCGCCTGGATCTTGTACCAGGCATCGTTGTCCAGGGAGCCGTCTGCGCGGCGCAGGCCGATGTTCAGGTACACGTAGCCGGGGTAGAGCTTGCGGTCCACCACGTACTTCTTGCCGTTGCGCACTTCCTCCACCTTCTGCGTGGGCACCAGGGGCGGGCTCTGCACCAGCGCACCCACCTGCTCGTCTTCCTGGAACAGGCGGTTCAGGTTCTCAACGGCGCGGCGCTCCTTGTTGGAAAGCACATGCAGGACATACCACTGGTCTTTAGGCTCAGGTATGACTCGTGCGGTACCAGACTTGCGGTCGTACGGGCGGGACATAACAATAAAACGGTAGGGAAAATCAGGAAAGCAGCACAATCAGCTTGTTCACCACCGCGGCCAGGGCGTAGTCGAAAAATGCCACGTAGGCGCCAAGCATGACCATGGCAATCAAAACAACCATGGTGGAGCCGGAAAGCTCCTTGTACTTCTTGAATCCAGTCACCTTCGGGTCGCTTTCCCAAGGCCAGGAGCACTTCTTCAGCTCGGTTTTCACCTGGGTGATATACTCGAACATCCTGCGGATGAGGCCTGACTTCTTGGTGGACATAGATGCTGGACGGGTAAGGGGTTGCCTTGGAACAGGGCACGAGAGACTCGAACTCCCAACACGCGGTTTTGGAGACCGCTGCTCTACCAATTGAGCTAGTACCCTAAGTGTTGGTTTTTTCGGCTTAGTTGGGGGAGATACCGGTTTTTTCCGGCATCTCCCCCAGCCGTGGTCGCGTTTCCTTGACGGTCACGCAACCGGGGTTTGGTTTTGGAAAACCTTGGTGAGGAACTTAGGCCTCGATCTTGGCAACCGTGCCGGCGCCGACGGTGCGGCCACCCTCACGGATAGCGAAGCGCATACCCTCTTCCATAGCCACAGGAGTGATGAGCTCCACGTTCATGGTCACGTTGTCGCCGGGCATCACCATCTCCACGTCAGCGGGAAGGGTCACGGTGCCGGTCACGTCCGTCGTACGGAAGTAGAACTGCGGGCGGTAGTTGTTGAAGAACGGGGTGTGACGGCCGCCTTCCTCCTTGTTCAGGACGTACACGGTAGCCTGGAACTTGGTGTGGGGAGTCACGGAACCCGGCTTCACGATCACCTGACCGCGGACGATGTCCTCCTTCTTGATACCGCGGAGCAGCACGCCCACGTTGTCACCGGCCTCGCCCTGATCCAGGAGCTTGCGGAACATTTCGATATCGGTAACGGAGGTCTTCTGGGTCTCCTTGATACCCACGATTTCCACTTCCTCCATCTTGTGGATGATACCACGCTCGATACGACCCGTAGCCACGGTACCGCGGCCGGAGATGGAGAACACGTCCTCCACGGGCATAAGGAAGGGCTTGTCAACCGGACGCTCGGGGGTCGGGATGTACTCGTCAACGGCAGCCATGAGGTCGAGGATAGCCTGCTTGGAAGCAGCATCGCCGTTCAGGGCCTGCACGGCGGAACCCTTGATGATCGGGCAGCCGTCGCCGTCGAAGTCGTGCTTGGAAAGGAGTTCGCGGATCTCCATCTCCACGAGCTCGGCGAGCTCCGGGTCAGCGAGGTCCATCTTGTTCATGAACACCACGATGTAGGGCACGCCCACCTGCTTGGCAAGCAGGATGTGCTCGTGGGTCTGGGGCATGGGGCCGTCAGCGGCGGACACCACCAGGATAGCGCCGTCCATCTGGGCAGCACCGGTGATCATGTTCTTCACATAGTCGGCGTGACCGGGGCAGTCCACGTGTGCATAGTGGCGGTTGTCGGTCTCGTACTCAACGTGGGCGGTGGAAATGGTGATACCGCGCTCACGCTCCTCGGGAGCGCCGTCGATCTGGTCGTAAGCCTTGAACTCTGCCTTACCCTGCTCTGCAAGAACGGACGTAATTGCAGCGGTGAGGGAAGTTTTGCCATGGTCAACGTGACCGATCGTGCCCACGTTCACATGGGGCTTGGTGCGCTGGAATGCTTCTTTGGCCATAATAGGTAATTATGTTAATGTTGTATTGGGCTGCTTATTCTTGCATGAGATTTAAGCTTCTGGCGGGATTTGAACCCGCGACCTCATCCTTACCAAGGATGCGCTCTACCACTGAGCTACAGAAGCGTTAAACTCCGGGAACGTCTTCCTGCGAGAGGAAACGTAAAGCGAGGACAGTTTAGCGCATTTTTTCCCTCGCGTCAATGACAATTTCTCATTTTTTGCATTTTTTTGCAAAATTTCCGCAAAAACCCTGTTTTTATTCCCTATCAGGAATAAAAACAGCCAATTTTGGCACCCTTGGAACAGTTGGAAAGTTAGGTTGCCCGAAATAAAAGGAAAAGGCATACTGAAGGCCTATGATATCCACAATCATGACAACAGCGATGGCAGCCCTGCTTGGGCTAAATGCAATGGCAACAGAACAAGGCAGCAACAAGGCCCCGGCCTGCTGCGGAGAAAAGGCCGCCGCCTGCTGCAAGGGCGACACGGCCCCCTGCGTGAAGGACGCCAAGGGAATCCGCTGCGGCGACAGCGCCTGGCTGGACATGCAAACCGTGACCGTGGAGGCCGCCAACGGCGACCCCATTGCGCAGTACACCGTGGCGTACATGACCGATAACGGCGTGGACACCCCGCAGGACAGCGCCAAGGCCGCAGAATGGTACGCCAAGGCCCTGCCCGGCCTGCAGAAAGCCGCTGACAAGGGCCACGCCGGCGCCTGCCGCGCCCTGCACCACATGTACTCCGAGGGCAAGGGCGTGGAGAAGAACGCCGACATGGCCGCCAAGTACAAGGCCATGTGCGACGAGTGCTGCAAGGGTGCCAAGGACAAGAAGTGCGGCACGGAAAACCATGCCGGAACCACGGACATGGCCAGCTGAGCCGGCTGCCCGCAAGGATAAAAAAGGCCCCTGCACCGCGCCCGGTGCAGGGGTTCTTGCCTTTTTAGGGGCGCTGAGGCGCGTTTCAGGCGTATTCCACGCGGTCCAGGTACAGGCCGGCGGCGGGGGCGCCGTAGCGCGTCTTTTCCCCCAGGGGCTCCGCCAGCATGCGGCGCAGCTCCGGCAGCGCCAGCCTGCCTACGGCCACCTGGTGGGCCGTGCCCACCAGCAGGCGCACCATGCGGTACATGAACCCGTTCCCCCGCACGCGCAGGTACAGCTGCTCCCCGCGCCGCTCACAGCCGGCGCTGTAAATGGTGCGCAGGTAGAAATCCGCAGGCGGGTCTGCGGGCTCGTTGCCGCGGTTGGCGGCAAAGCGGCGGAAATCATGCTCCCCCACGTAGCACTGCATGGCCTCTGCCAGCAGCGCCTCGTCCATGGGCTGCGGGCGGTGCCACACGCGCCCCGCCAGGAACGGGGAGCACACCGCCGCGCGGTCGATGATATACTCGTAGGTCTTGGCCACGGCGCTGAAACGCGCGTGGAACCCCGGAGCGGCCTCCTCCACCGCCAGGATGCGGATGGCCGCCGGCACGTTCGCATTGATGGCGGAGCGCCAGTTCTGCGGGGTCAGGCTGCAGTCGTCCGGCACGTCCACATGGAAATGCTGGTCCCGCGCGTGCACGCCGGAATCCGTGCGGCCGGAGGAGGAAATGCGCAGGCGGCGGTGCAGCACGTTCTCAAACGCGGCTTCTATGGTGTCCTGGATGGTGTTGCCGTTCGGCTGGCTCTGCCAGCCCAGGAAAGGCTCTCCGTTGTAGGCGCAGGTAAAGTGCAGGCGGGGCATGGTGCGGGCGGTGTGGCGCGGGGCGTATGGCGGTATAGTGAGGGCCGCAGGCTCCTGTGTGCGGATACCTGCGGCCCGGGGTGAATCTTGCTGGGCGGCTCAGGGATTATATGTCGATGTCCACATCCACGTCGTCGGAGCCGGAATCGTCGTCGTCGGAGGAGGTGTCGTCAGAGCCGCTGTCGTCGGAGCTGCCGCTGTCGTCGTCATCCGTGGTGGTGGGGATGTCCGGCGTGGTGTCGGCATCATCGCTGCTGGCGGGGCTGCCGCTGTCGTCGGAGGAGCCGGAATCGGTATCCTCCAGGGTGGGCTCGTCCTCCTCGGCCGGGGCTACCTCGGCGGGCACGGCGGGCACGGATTCCTCAGAATCCCAGTAGGCGGCGCGCTCCTCCACGGCGGCGGTGTAGGACAGGGCGTCCACCATGGCATCAGAGCCGTAGCACTCGGCAAATCCGGGGGGATTGTTGTTCTCGCGGGAGGTGGGGTTCTTCATGTACTCGTTACCCTTCTTCAGGGTAGCGGCAGCACCTGCATCCGCACCTGCACCGGCATTGGCACCCACGGTCTGCAGCAGGCGGGTGTCGTCAATCTCGCCGTCATGCGTGGTCACGGGCTTGCTGGCGCGCACACGGCCGATTTCCTTGGCGAGCTTGGTGATGGTCTCCACATACGGGGCCACGCCGCCCTCTTCCTCGGGCTTCACGCTCTCCGCAAGCGGGTTGAAGTTCAGGCTCAGCACCTGGGTGCTGGCGTTCTGGAAACGCTGGTTGAGGACCTTCACACGCGGGGCGGCCGCCTCGGCCGTCCTGTAGTCGGTCACTTTCTGCAGCTCAGCTGTCAGTTCTTCTGCAAGCTGCTGGGCAGATTCGGTCTCCTTCTGGCAGGAGGTGAAGAGCCCCATGGCGAGCATGGCGCATGTCGGTATGAGAAAGGTACGTTTCATGGAAAGATTGAGTCTACGCTAAAATTAGCAGGATTAGCCCCTCATGTCAAGGTAAAGTGCAGGATTATATGAAATTTTATTCATTTGGGGGCGTATCCGGCAGCAAATCGGCATAAATTCCGGGGGTGGACTTGGGAATTTCCACGGCATCCACCCATTTCTTGTACAGCTCCACGGGCCCTGCCCCGCCCACGATGCCGTAGGCGTAGCCCAGGTTGCGCAGCTGCTCCAGCCCGGTCACAAACAGGGCCTTGCCCAGTCCCAGGCCGCGCGCCTTCTCGCTCACGCCCATGGGGCCTATGAATCCCCTGGCCGTGGTATCCACGCACACAAAGCCCAGGATTTCCTTGTTCCGCGTGGCAATAAAGCAGCCGATGGGCTGGTGCCCCATGGCCACCTTGCACTCGCTCACCCACTTGGGGCTGAAATGGCGCCCCACAAAATCCACCACGCAGTGGCGCTCATAGGGGTTGCACAGGCGCAGGGTCACGCCCTTCTCTGCCAGCGCCGCCCGCAGCGGGGCGCCGTCCGGCAGGTCGTAAAGCCTTACTATCATGTCTACCATATCCGTATCAGAATTGTGCTTGGTTGTAAAAGGTACCGCCCCGCCGCTCCTGCGCCGTGGCACGGCCACCATGATACCTGTTCCGCCCGCGCTTGCAAGCAACCAAGCGCGCCGCGGCGCGCCGGGACCATGAAACGGCCCCCAAAAAGGCAAGAGGCGGAACCCCGCACGGTGCGGGATTCCGCCTGCATGGCGTCTTGCGGAAGTCGGGGCTTACTTGGCCTCCTCCTTCTTCTCCTCGCCGCCCTCGGCCTCTGCCTCGGCAGCAGCCTTGCGGTCCTTGGCGGCATTGTAGAAGCTGCCGGCAAGCTCGTCGATCAGCGGATCGGCGGAGCTCATCTCATACAGGTTCTTCATCATGTAGGCCAGGGCCACGGCATCACGGAAATCGGCGGGGCCGCCGTTCCAGGCGCCGGCGCTCAGGATGGTGCGGTTGCGCGCGGCATACTCCTTCACGCCCGGCATGGCGTACAGCAGGTGCAGGCTCTTCACCAGGGCATCCTTCTGCATGGGCCAGATATTGCCGTGCACGCTCATCACGCACTGGCAGAAGTTGTCCACGGCCTTGCTGGCGGCTTCCTGGTTCTTCTCGGAAATACCGCCCTGCAGCTCTGCGGCGGGCACCTTGGCGGCATAGCTGCTGGCCACGATGTAGCGCATCCAGGCGTAGGTCTCGGAATCCATCTTCTTGATGTTGCCCTTGATGAACTTGGCGGCATCGTCCTTGGCGGCATCCAGGCCTGCGGGGTCCTTCAGCTTGGCCAGGATCTTGGCAGCCTGGTAGCGCAGCTTGTCCGGGCCGGCCAGGGAGTTGGCACCGGGGAACGCGCGGCACACCTCGTCCAGCGCCTTCCAGTCCATCAGGCGGGCGCAGCAGTCCATCTCCGCCACGGCGGCGGTGGTGGAGGGGTTGCCCGGCAGGGCTGCGTAGGCAGCGTACTTCAGGCGGCAGGCAGAGAGCTTCTTGCGGGCGTCTGCCAGGTCGTCGGAGCGGTAGTCCTGCAGGGCAGAGGCCAGGTCCGCCGGGGTCATGATGTAAAACACCTTGCACCCGGAGACCGGCTGGGAGAGCAGCTGGTCCGTGCCCTTCTGGGCAAAGAGGATGTTCTCCCCCTGGGCACCGGCCAGCTGAATCTTGGTACGCTTCTTGCCGCCCATCTGCACCACGGCCTCAAGCTTGCCGGCAGCGGCATCCTGGGCGGGGGCATACTCCATGCCGCACAGGGCGGCCAGGGCAAGTCCGAACATTGTGTAGGTCTTCATGATATGTAGATAGTGTTAGGTGTTTTACTTGTTGGCATCGAGTTTGCGCTGGAATTCCTTGCCGGCCTTGTCCTCACGCTGCACGCCGCCGTCTGCACCCAGCTCAGCCACCTTGGAGACGAGCTTGTTGTAGGCGTCGCGGTCGCCGGCGGTCATCTTGCCTTCAATGCCGGAGCGCTTGATGAGGTTGATGAAGTTCTGGCCGGTGTACCAGGCGGTCCAGCGGTCGGAGGCCTTGAAGTCACCCTTCATGCGGTCGCCGGAGCTGGGGGCGTTGCGCTTCCAGAGCACATCCATGGCAGCTATGCAAGCCGGGGCGGAGTAGCTGATCTTGTTACGGTTCTGGTTGTACACGTTCATGTAGGTGAGCAGGGCGTTCTTGGAATCGTTGGTCTTCTCATACGCCTGGCCCAGCAGCATCATCATCTTGAGACGCTCGTCGTTGTTGCCGCGGGTGCCGTTCTGGTACTTCACGGCGGCATCGCGCGCCTTCTCAAAGTCACCTGCGCGGAAGTAGAGTTCCGCCAGGCCCTTCATGGCCGGCACGGTCTGCGTGGTCACGGGGCCGCTTGCCACCTGCTCATACATGCTGATGGCCGTCTTCTGCTGGTTGGCATCGCGGGAGAAGGCCAGGGCGTTCGCCTTGCCCAGGGTGGCCTCCGCCACGCGGTCGCGGCGGCGGTTGATCACGGAATCGTAGTAGGTGATTGCCATGTCGATTTCCTTCTGCTTGGAGGAGGGATCGTCGAACTTGGCCACGTACTTCACCAGGTAGTCGCCCACCTGCACGGCAATGTAGCTGGTCAGGTCGTCCGGGCGGAAGGTGGCGGTCATCTCGCGGAAGGCCTTCTCAATGCTGTTGTTAATCTGGTCACGCTTGGCGGGGTCGTTCTTCACCGCGGCCAGCTCCGTGTTCATGGCATTGATGAGGGACATGCGCAGGATGGCGTTGGTGTACTTGTCGTTGGCGTCGATGCCGGAGAACTCCTTCACCATGTCCTCCACGGACTTCTCCTTGATTTCGTCCTTGAAGCGGGTGGCGCCGGCAATGGACTTGTCGAAGTAGGTGTTGATGGCCTTTTCCAGCTCGGGGTTGGTCTTGTTGTTCTTGAAGCCGTAATTGGCCTCGCGGACAATAATCGTCTTCAGGCCGTCCAGGGCCTTGATGTAGGAGGCGGCATCCTCTGCACGGGAGATGCGCAGGCAGGCGGCGGCCAGGCTGTACACGCAGCCCTCAAAGTCGGCCTCCTTCCAGTAGCGGTCGCTGTAGCCCTGCACGCGCTTGGCGGTGGCCTCCTTGTCCTCGCCCTCCTTGGGAATCTCCAGGCCGTAGGAATCCAGCCAGAACAGCGCGTTGGCGAAGGTGACGGCATCCTGCGGCTTCTTGTTGGCGTCGTAGGCCTTCTTGGCACTGTCTGCGCAGCGCTCCAGGATGGAGATGGCCTCCACCTTGGCGGGCTCGTCCGTACCGGCAATGATCATGCTGGCGGCCATCAGGTCTGCGCTGGGAGCCAGGGCGTGGTCCGGCCACTTCTCCACGATAATCTTGCAGTAGCCGATGGCCTGTGCGCTGTTCTTGGCCTTGGCGGCCTCGTCCTCGGTGTTGGCGTTCAGGCGGCTCAGGCAGTCCACTGCATTGTAGTACATGTTGGGAGCCAGCTTGTTGAGCTTCAGGTCAAACTCCGGGTGGCGCTTCTGGTAGCGGGCAAACACCTCCAGGGCCTGGTCCACATGCTTCAGGTCCGTGGAAGCCAGCTTCATGTGGCTGTCCATCAGGAAGAAGAAGGAGTTGATGTTGTACTCGCCGGCCTGGGCGGGCTTCAGGGTATCCTTGCCCGTGGCCTCCAGGGAACCGCCGTTGAGCAGCTCCTCGGCCTTGGTCACCACCTCGTCGTAGCGCTTCAGGTTGTACAAGGCTGCAATGGTGGCAAACTGGGCGGAGACGTAGAACTTGTTGGTGGGGTTGGCCTTGTACAGGCCCATGACCTGCTCTGCCACGGGAAGCACGCCCTCCCAGTTCTTCTCCTTGAGCATCTTGCTCATCTTGTTCACCACGATGCTGTTCTTCTTGTCACCCATCGCGTCCGGATCCAGGGATGCCTCAATCTTCTCTGCGGCGGCTTCGTCACCCGTCAGGCGGCACAGGCTGGCCAGCTGGAACTTGGCGGTATCACCCAGGGGCTTGTCACCGTTCACCAGGTCCGGGAAACGGTCCACCACAATCTGGTAACCGGCCTTGCCCAGGCGGTTGGAGTTCAGGCCCAGTGCCATGTTGGACACGCCCATCACGCCGTAGGCCTCCATAATCTTGTGCTCCTTCTGGAGCTTCTTGTAGGCCTCCGCCACCTTCTTGTTCATCTCCGGGGCAATGCGGATTTCCGTGCCGCTGTCGGTGAAGGGGTCGGTCTTGCCCAGGTGCTTGTTCATCTGGGCCACATCCGCTATCACGGAGGCAGTGTCAGGCAACAGGGAGAACAGGCAGTTGGCGGAGCGGGCGGCATCCACGCCGGCAGTCACGTCGTCGCCCATCAGGGCCTTGTTGGAGGCCGTGGCGGCGCGCTGGGCGTTGTTCAGGTACTTGTCCGCATAGCGGGCGGCGCGCAGGGGCTCCATGTTGTAGCTGGAGGGGCTGGACATGATAATCTTGTGCACCCAGCCGGCGGTCTCCGGGTGGGCCACGGCCACGCGGGCCACGGTGTTCAGGCCGGTCATGGCCATGTCATCCGGCAGCTTGCTCTTGGCGTGGCGTGCCTTCTCCAGGTATTGCTCCGCCTTCTTGAAATCAGGCGTGGGCTGCAGCATGTAGGACTGCACCAGCATGAAGCAGATCTTGCCGTCCAGCTTCAGCTTCTTCTCCACGTCCGTCACCTTGCCCTTGCTCACCAGGCCCAGGTACTGCTCCAGCAGGGGAATGGCCTCGGAGAGCTTGCTCTTGTCGCCGGGCTTGTCGTCCGTGCCGCTGCCGCTCATGTACAGACAAAGCCCCATCTGGAAGATAACGTAGTTCTTGCGGGCCTCGTAGATGGGCAGCTGCTGCGGGCTGTTCGTCTTCACGGAGTCCTGCATCGTCTTGTCGGAGATGAGCTTGTTGTCGCGGTACTCCTTGTAGGCCTGGTAGGCGGCATCATAGTCCTTGGCCTTGTACAGGATATCCGCCTTTTCCCAAGCGTAGAAGGGCACCACCCAGCGGAACTGCTTGAAGGCAGAGTTGGGGTCGCCGAACTTGGCAATCATGTTGTCGCAGATTTCCACGGCATCCTGCAGCTTGCCCTGGGACTGGAGCTGCTGCACGTGCTTGAATTCCGAGATGGGGTCCTGGGCGCGGGAGATAGACGGCACCGTCATCGCCATGGCGAGCAGGACTGCTGTTCCTGAGATATACTTGTTCATAATCTTAAGGTTGTTTGGGTTGAAGTCTTTCGTGAAACAAAGGAGGGGAGCCGCGGGTCACGCCGCCTTGCTCCCCTCCCCTTTTCGTTTGAGTGTTGAGGTTACGGGTTGCTTAATTGTCTCCGGAGGAGGTATTCAGGCCCACGGTATGAATGTCGGCCTCGGCCAGGGCGGCCATCACGTCCACGATGCGCTGCTGCGGAGCCTTGGCATCGCCCATCACCGTCACAATCGGGGTGGTGTCGGCAGCCTTGGCCTGGTCGCGCAGGGCCTTCAGGGATTCCACCAGGGCATCCATCTTGCGCTGCTCACGGTAGGCGGCGCTCTTGGGCTTGGCCTGCGGGTCGTACGGGCCGCCCACGGTCATGTCGCCGTTCCACACCACGGAACCGTCGGCGTTCACCTTGATACGGCCGGGCTCCAGCGGGGGCGGGGTGGAGGAGGAGGACTCCGTGGCGGGGATGCTGATATCCAGCTTCTTCTCGCTCACCAGTGAGGTGGCAACCAGGAAGTAGATGAGCAGGAGGAAGCAGCAGTCAATCATGGAGGAGATGTTCATCTCCGGATCTTCCTGCTCCTCGGTCCTGATTTGCTTATGTCTTGCCATAGTCTTGTTTCTTTCTTCTTGGTTCTTTACTTGGCGGGCAGCGTGCCGAACACCAGGTTGGACACACCGGCGGCGGCGCCGCAGCGGATAGCCTTGCAGGTGCGCTCCCACGGGGCGTCCTTGTCACCGCGCAGGTAGAGCTTGATGTCCTTGTCCTCCATCTTCTTGGACTTCAGGTACTCCTTCTCCTTCTTCACGTACTCGGTCAGGGCCTGCGTCTCTTCCTCGGTGTAGCCCACCTTCTTGGTGTTGTCGTCCACACCCCAGACCACGCCGGGCTTGCCCTTGTAGTTTGTCTTGAACTTGGAGAGGGCCTTGGCATCCATCTTGTCCTGGTCGTTGAAGATGTTGATGACGATGCAGCCCTTGGCGTCCTTCATGTCACTGCAGGTAATGGCACCGGGCATCTTGACGCTGGGGTCCTTCGACACGGTAATCTGGGTGGCGTTCACCACGAAGAAAATGAGCAGAAGGAAGCAGCAGTCAATCATGGGGGACATGTTCACGTCGCCCTTGACCTCATCGGTGCTTCTTGCGTTTTTCTTAGCCATGAATGTAAGTCTTGCTAGTTGTTACACCCGCCGCCTGCTGAGGGGCGGCGGGTCCGGTGGCACCAGGCTTAGGCCTGGACTTCTTCAGCGCCTTCCTCGATGTATTCGCCTTCCTCGCCGCCTTCCACATCCAGGCCTTCCGGGATACGGGCAAGCTGAGCCTCGGCGTTGATGACGTTGATGGAGGTGTTGACCATCTCTTCCACGGTGTTCACGCAGGCTGCCTCAAGAGCCTGGGCCTTCTTCTTGAGCAGGAAGAAAGCGGGGATGGCGATAATGGAGATAATCAGACCCCAGAAGGTGGTGAGCAGAGCCACGGAGATGGAACCTGCAAGTTCGCTCGGGTCAGCCTGGCCGGAGTTGGCCAGCACGGCGAATGCGCCGATCATGCCCTGCACGGTACCGAACAGACCGATGGAGGGAGCGATGGAACCGCAAAGGGCGAGCACGTCCACATACTTCATGGTGGCGGGGCGCTCATTGGCGGTGAAATCGGCGATGGCGTCCTCGATGGCATCCTTGCCCAGGTCCTCGGTGCGGTTGGCATCGATGTTCGGGAGGGCATAGGCAACCAGGCGGCCCAGGTAGGTGGGGCTCTCTGTGGCCAGCTTGATGGCGGACTGCACGCGGCACTCACCCATGAAGCCGATGAGCTGCTGGCGCAGGGCCTCCGGGCAGAACTTCTCATCCTTCAGGAACTGCACGCAGTACACGATGAGGTAGATGGTAAGGCCGAGGAGGAGCACCAGGGGAATCATGGTCCAACCACCATCCAGCACCCACTGGTCAAGCATGGTCTTCTTCTTGACGGCAGCACCTTCTTCCTGGGCCAGGGCGAAGGAAGAGAGCGTGATGGAAGCAAGCATTCCGAAGGTGAATGCGCGGACGGCGAACCGGGAAATCATGTTTTTCATAAGTTGTGTATATCTGGTTTGGTTTGCAGAATGAACATTAGCATTTAACCAAAATCTCCCGTTTTTGCAAGCACGTTTTTCGCCACAGGCCATTTTTTTTCAAAAACACCCCCGAATTCAGGGGTGCAGCCACCCCAAAACCGACAAAAACCCCTGCCGACGGCACCTGCTGCGGCTCCTGCGCGGCTGCGCGCACAAAAAAAAGACCACCGGCAGCTACCTGCCGGCGGTCCCGATAAGAATGAAGACAAATCTTTACTTGCCACCCTTGGTGTGCCACACCTTGATGACCTGCTGGCCATCACCGGGCTGCTGGGGAGTGGTGGTGGTAGGACCGCAATCGCCGGGCATGGGGCGGAGCTTCGGCATGGGCTGGGACTGGCAGCAGCAGGAGCTGAAGCTGGCGGCGCAAACAACGGAAAGAATGAGAGTGGTTACTTTCATGGAGGTAAAATCGTTTGGATGACTACGCTTGAATTAGAGCAGATTTTTTTCCTTGCGTCAACCTTAAAATTCCGAAAACCTGATTTTTTATTCATTCTCCCCTGAAAAAGAGGCTTGGAAGACCAGCACCTCAAAGGGCTGGAGCACAAGCTCCACGGCACCGGAGACGGGAATGGAGAGCACCTGCACGCGCTGGTCCGCATAGGCGGCCTGCATGCGGATATCCGCAGGTTCCACGGGCTCGAACAAGGCGGCATCCAGGCGGATGATGCGGGGCTGGTCATCCGGGTTGCGCAGGGCCAGGGTGGCACCGGTTCCGGCGCGCCAGGCGGCGTAGCCGTAGGGCTCGCCCTTCTCCGGGTCACCGCCCACCCAGTGGGAATCCGCCAGCACGGGGGCCCACTTGTGGCTCCACTTCAGGGCGGCGGCCACGTCGTCCCAGGCCTGGTCGTTCATCATGCCGGGGGTCAGGTAGAGCTCCTGCTGGTTGGCACCGCTGGCAAAGAGCATGCGGGCATCACTGCGCAGGTTGTTGTTCACGGGGAAATCCAGGCTGGCGGCAGACTCGCAGGCACCGCCCAGTTCGGCAGCCAGCACGGTGGGGTCGCCCCCCTCCAGGCGGGCATCGCTGGTGTGGGCGCCTTGGAATTCCGTGCCCAGCACAATGCCGTGGTGCATGATGGAATTGAGCGGGTAGAGCGGGGCGCGCTTCACGATGACCTGATAGCAGCTCTTGTCCCTGTAGGTCATGTAGCGCTCACGGTTGTTTCCCTTGCCGCACCAGTTAACATCCGCAGAGCCGGTGCGCCAGGTGCAATCCACAAACATGAGCCAGAACGGGCTGGGCCAGGTGCCCACCGTGGTGCTCAGGAAAAGCTCCGGGTTTACCTTGCGCAGCTCCCTGGAGATATCCAGCAGCGCCATGAAATGCGGGGAGACGCCATCCCCCGCGCGGTCCCACTTGAAGAAGTTCACACCATCCTGCT
The DNA here is from genome assembly GCA_030536145.1 of Akkermansia sp. Taxonomy (GTDB): domain Bacteria; phylum Verrucomicrobiota; class Verrucomicrobiia; order Verrucomicrobiales; family Akkermansiaceae; genus Akkermansia. The sequence goes on along the minus strand of JAUNQN010000015.1, from coordinate 1,770 downwards.
GCATGAGGTTGCGGCAGCGGTCCAGGTACCACTTGTAGTAGCCGGGGCTGGCCAGGTCCATCTCTTGCGCGTCCTCCGGCAGCAGGCCCATGCGGCGGGCGTGGCCGATACGCTCCGCCTGGCCGCTGTAGCCGCCCAGCGGGGAAATCCAGATGCCGAAGTGGGAGCCGATGCTGCGGATGGCCTGCACCACCGGGCTGAAACCGTTCGGGAACTTCTTGGGATTGGGCTGCCACAGATCTGCGCCGTAATCGTCCCAGCCGTCGTCCAGTACAAAGGAATCCAGCTTCACGCCGCGCTTCTGCACCAGCTCGCGGCCGTAGGCCTCCACGGTCTTGATCATCTTCTCCTCGGTAGGCTGCAGGCCGTGGTCATACCAGCAGTTGTACTGCACCACGGGGTGGTACGGCATGGCGCGCTCACGCTCCACATAGGCCAGGAACGCGCGGCGCAGCTGGCCTTCCGGGTAGTGGCCGGCCACCGCGGCAAAGCTGATTTCCTGCCCGGCCTTCAGCGGCAGATTGCAGTCAAAGCCCACGGTGGCCTTGTCCCCCTTCACGGCAGCCTGGGCCATGGGCAGCTCCACGCCGTAGAACATGCGGGCCTTCTCATCCAGCAGCGGGGTGCCGGGCACCTCACCGGGTATGGCGTACTGACCGCCCTGCAGGTTCACCGGGGCAAAGCGGGTGAGCACCACAGCCTCCTTGGCAACCAGGGTGTAGGTGCAGCGCATGTAGTGCGCGCCCTCCGCCAGCTCCGCGCGCCAGCGCAGCTCCAGCCCTGCCTCTTCCGGCACGTTGAAGAACCCCTCCAGCACCAGCGTGCCGTCCTCCTGCACCACGGGGGCGCCTAGCGTGTTTTCCCCCAGGGAGAATTCACCCTTGGCGGTGGCCAGCTGCACAACCTTGCCCACGGGGAACTCAGCGCAGGCATTCTTGAGCACGGGAACCCCGCCACGGGGCACATCATACTGCGGGGCACCGGGATTGGGCCCCGGGTAGGGCACGCTGGTCTCCACGGCGGCAAAGGCCGCGCCCACGGCGGCCAGGGAAGCAAGGAAAAAGCTTTTCATGACGCTACACTAGCACACCGCCCCTGCCCTGTCCATGTTTTTTCCACGCCGCGCAAAAAAGGGGGCCGGGCGGGCTTTACCCCGCACCGGCCCTGTGCATGCATGAACAGGTTGACTATCCGTCAGGAAATCAATTGGGGCGGCCGCGCATGGGGGAGCCGTCATCCAGCAGCTTGCCGTTCTTGTCCACCAGGCGCACCCCCGGCAGCGTGGGGGAATGCACATGGCCGGGCAGCTTGGCCACCTCCGGCGCAGAGCGCAGCACCACGGGGAAATCAGCGTTGTACTTCTTCAGGAATGCCAGGGCCTTGTCCGCGGAATCGTCCGCGCTCAGGAAAATAATCTCCACACCCTGCTTCTTGAGCGCCTTGTAGGAGGCCACCAGGCCGGGCATCTTGCCGTTGCAGGGGCCGCACCAGGAGGCAGACTGGATGTACTTGTACTGCTTGGCCTTCAGGTTGGGGCGGGTATCCGTAAGGTACGGCAGGTCCACCAGGGCCTCCGCCACGGGGGAGAGCTTCTTGGGGATATTCCACTTCTTCTCCGTCTTCTTGTCACCCTTCTTGGCAGGGCTGTCCGCCTTGGCGGCATCTGCCGCGCCGGGGTCCAGCGCCTACAGCCCCGGCCCCGCCGCCGCCCGGCCGAGGGCCCGGGCCAGGGTATGGGATGCGGGGTTGAGGGCCCCCCCAGATACAAAC
>JAUNQN010000001.1 GCA_030536145.1 Akkermansia sp. | reverse complement strand
CCCGACGATGCGCACGGCTTCCGCTTCCTCGCCGGCTCCCGCACCCGCCCCGGAGGCCCCGGCTCCCGCCCCTGAGGCTCCCGCCGCTGCCTAAGCCCGGGTTTCATACCTGTTTTTCCCAAAAAGGGCCTGCGCACCACGCGCAGGCCCTTTTTCAGTCACGCCCGGGGAACCGGGTGCATGCTACACGTGCAGGCGCTTGTTCATGATTTCATGCCGATGCCCAGCTGCAGCCCTAGGGCGGCGGCTATTTCAATGACCCTGCCCACGGAGGCGCTTTGCTTGCCCCGCTCCACCTCGCTCAGGAAGCGCGTGCTGCACCCCAGTATGTCTGCCAGTTCCCGGATGCTCAGGCGTACCTCCTTGCGCCGAGCGCGGATGGCGGCTCCCAGGGCTGCTGCGTTGTTGATGATGATGTGTGGTTCCATTCCCGTACGGGAATGATAACGCGCTGGAGGACGGCTGACAAGCAAAATGTTCCCGAGCGGGAATGATTTTGCCTGGGTGTTTCATCTGGTCGGTTTTCGTTCCCGTTCGGGAATCATGGCATGCCATGCCGCCTTTATCTCCACACAATACGCAAGAAGCCGGGATGCAGAGGAAAAAGCCGGGGCCGGTTGGAACAACCGGCCCCGGCCCCATACAGGGATTCTGGATGCTCCCGCCGTGTGTCAGTGGCGGAAGGCCTCTGCGGGGATGGGGGAGCGGGGAACGCCGGGGCCTTCCCATTCCAGTTTCAGGGTGCCGGGGGCATTGCCCTGCACGGCAGTGATTTCAATGGGGTGCAGGCCTGCGGCCAGGGGGATGCCGCGCTTGCCGGTGCTGGCGGCATTGGCCTCCTGGGTGTTGGCGGCGGCGGATTCCGTGGCGGTGGTGCCGGGGGTGTAGGAGAAGTCCGCATCAATGAGCTGGAACTTGTGCATGCGCACATACGCCTTGGACCCCTCCACGGCATCCAGGGTGAGGTAGAAGTGCCAGGTGCCCTCTGCGGGGATGTTGATATAGCCCTTCAGGTTGGAGATGCTGTGGCCGGGCAGGGGAGCGGCGGCGGGGTTGGCTGTCACGGTGGTGGCGGCCTCCTTTGCCCCGGGCAGGGTGGAGAACTCCGGCACCCAGGGGCAGTCTGTGCGCATCAGCATGGCGCGGAGCAGGCCGGGCGTGACCGCCTTCTTGGCCTTTACGGAGGGGACGGCGAGTCCATCGTAATTGCGTTTGCCGTCGCAGGCGTTGTTGCGCTTGCCGGCAGAGTTGTCGCGGGCGTAGTCGTAGGCGCGGCGGTTCTGGAGCACGGCGGCTTTCAGCACGGGCTGCAGGGTGGCGTGGTCGGCAGCCAGGTTCCTGGTCTCGTGCGGGTCTGCGGCGGTGTCGTAGATTTCGAAGTCCTCCTGCCCGGTGCGGATATTGCTGCGGATGGCCTTCAGCAGCTTGCCCTGCGGGCTGCGGAAGTAGAGCACCTGCTGCTCCCCGCGGGTGCGGTTCCTCTTGTTGTCTGCGTAATCCGGGAAAAACTGCATGGCACCGTCGAACTTGTATTCGGAGTACACCACGCCCTGCTCCTGGGCGGCGGCGTTTCCGCTGAGCGTGGGCAGCAGGGAGACACCGTCGCACCGCATGGGGCGGGGCACCCCGGCCAGGTCTGCAAAGGTGGCCATCCAGTCCTGGAACTGGCTGGGCTGCATGTTGACCTGCCCGGGCTTGACGATGCCGGGTGCGTACACCAGGCAGGGCACGCGCAGGCCGCCGTCCCACACGTCGCGCTTGATGCCGTCTGCCCCGCCGTAGCTGCGGAAGAAGGCGGGATTCTGGCGCGGGGCGGGGTGGCCTGCCATGGCACCCACGGCACCCGGCTCGTTGTGCGGGCCGTTGTCGCTCAGGAACACGATGAAGGTGTCCTTGTCAATCCCCAGCTTGCGGCAGGTGTCCACCAGGTCTCCCATGGCGTCGTCCACGCGGGCCACCATGGTGCCGTGGCGCCGGGCCGCCAGCAGGGTGTTCTTCTCATTGCCCAGGGAGCGGGCGTGCTCCTTCCACTCTGCGGTATCTGCGGCCTTGTCCACGCGGGGGTCTATGAAGGAATCCCAGTTTCCGGTGGCGGTGTTGATCATGTGGCCGGGGGTGCCCAGCCACTGCACGCCGTCCGCAGGATAGGGTGCGGAGGGCACGGCCAGGCGGGCATGCGGGGCAATAAGGGTGAGCGCCAGGAAGAAGGGCTGATCCGGGTGGACGGCGCGGTGGTCCTGCACCCATTTCTTGGCGCGGGCGGTGAAGAGGTCCGTGCTGTAGCAGTTGTCCAGGTCTGCGGTGATTATCTTGTCACCGTCCCACACGGCGTTGGCGTGGGTTTCCGGGTCGGCGTTGCTCTCCTCCTTGGGGTAGTGGCGGTGGCCGGCAATGTGGTTGTGGTAGCCGAAGAAGTAGTCGAACCCGCGCCTGGTGGGCCAGGCTGCGGCGGTCTGCGGCGTGCCGCCGCCCTCCACACCGCCGCCGATGCCCCATTTGCCGATGAGGGCTGTGGCGTACCCTGCCTGCTTGAGCACGCTGGCCAGGGTGTGGGAGTTTTCCAGCGCGGCGTCGAAACTGTTGTTGCGCACCACCTCTGCATGGCCCTGGTGCACGCCGGAGAACAGGGATGCGCGCGCCGGGGCGCACACGGGGGCTGCCGTGTAGTGGCGGCTCATCATGGTGCCGTTCTGCGCCATGTCCGCCAGGCGCGGCGTGGGAATCTGCGGGCGCTGCCCCTGCAGGTCCGGGCAGAAGGAAAGGTCTCCCCAGCCCAGGTCATCCACCAGTACCATGATGATATTGGGCTGCTTGGCCGGGGCCTTTTCCCCGGCGGCGTACACGGGAACGGTTGCTGCCATGAGCAGCAGCGTGGAAAGGTAGGATTGCCACTTCATGCGGGCATGATACCAGTTTCCCCCCGCGCGTGCAAGGATTTTGCCGCCGTGTCCCTGTGCTGTCATGCGCGTCACAAGTGCAGGGGGCAAGGTAAAGGCAAGGGAAATCAGGGATGTTCCTATAGTCTATAACACGCCTGTTTGGCAGATGTCCAAGGAAAAATGGCGAATGCCGATTTTTTTGTGCGGTGGGGAAATCACTCCGGTTGCAAGGATTCCCAGAAACGGGAGAGGCGCTGGATGATGGCGGAAAAAGGCTCCGGGTCATGCCGGAGCATGGGTGCCATGGCGTTGTAGTCCTGTTCCCATTCGCGGAGCCTGGCTTCATTTGTAGGCATGATGTTCATGGAAGCCGGGGTGAGGTTGGCATAATCCACCCACTTGTAGCTGTAGGAAAGGGCGCGCTTGTCCGCTACATGGCGGAAGAGGCTGGCATCATAGCACCCGGCGGAAATCAAGGCATCCAAGTCATAATAGTGCCTGGCCAGCCTGGCGCGGATGGGCTCGTCCGGCATGTGGGTAGCCCGCGTGTTCGTTTCATGCAGGATGAAAGCCTTCTCCCACAGGGTGCGCTGGGGCAGCACGGCACGAACTTGCACCAGGTGGTGGTATTCCGGGAACACTTGGCCTAGGTAAGGGGCCAGTTGTCCCGGGGCGGAGGGCTCGGCGTCTGCCCGACCGCAGAGCTCCAGCTTGACGCAGGCAGACACATATCCCACGGTGCTTTCCTGCATGGAAAGCGGGTAGTAGATGTAGAGGATATACGGGTCCCGGGCATTGTCCAGGTCGTCGGCCTCAATGCGGACGCCCGTGATGCCCCTTCCGGTGAGAGCCTGCTGCATGTAGGGTATAAGTTCCTCCCTGACAAGGCTGCGGTACCTCTTGCGCATCTTGCGTTCCTTGGCCTTGGTCTGGCCCGCTCCATCGCCTGGCAAGGGGAGCTCGTCGGCGGAGAAATCTCGGAAACAGGTGGGACTGAGTTCCACGTCTATGTCCTCGGAGAAGCGCTGAATCTTGCCGTATACCTTGGAAAGGGATGTGCCGCCGCGGAAGCACAGGTGGGGGGAGAGCCCCGGGTGGGAGAACAGGATATCCAGCACCATGCACACCCAATAGTCTTTCTCAATGAAAAGGGGGCGCATTCCCAACTCCGCAGAGGCTTCCAGCAGTACATCAGCCCGGTCGGTCCGGCTCAGGGCATAAAGGGATTCATGGCGGCTCAGGGGAGGTTGGAAATGAGAGGCTGGAGCCAGGCGGGGGCGGACGGGACCCATGAATTGAGCTCAGACTTGCCTGCCGGTGAGAGTGCGCGGGAAAGGCAGGCACGCACTTTCCTGTTGTCTTTCACCATGGGCCCCATGAAACGGAGGGCCAAGGTGAGCTCCCCCTGCAGGGTGCCGGCCATATCCAGATCCCCTTTGGATGCGCGGCGGAACTGCACCACGGATTTGCCGAGGGAGATTTGGCGCGGGGCTGCATTCACCAGATACTCTGCGCGTGCCGGAACCTGCTCACTGAGCTGGTACTTGTTTGCCAGGATGGCTCCGGACGGCATGTACTTGGAGCGGGAGCGGCGAGCTACGGCTATGGCCACGGCTTCACTGTCCGGGTAGATGGCGCGGCCGGAGACGCGGCTGATACGGGGTACGGCGTAGTAGCCGCCGGAAAGCCGCAGGATGGCACCCTGGCGGGAAAGCCGCGAGAATGTGCTGCGGATGGTGGATTCCGCTACGCCGCAGCCGCTGAAGTCATAGGACGAAAAGACCTCCCCAGGCTTGTACTGCGCCAGCAGACGAGCCGAAAACGATTGCTTGGATGCACGGGAGGTTGCCATGGTACAAGGAATTTTGTACCACACTGGCGGCTGGTATGTCAAGGGGGGAGTTTGCGCTTCTCTCTAATTTTCCCTGACCTGCAGGGAACAGGCCCTGAAAGCTGCTGCAAAAAAATCCGCCCCTCCTTTCGGGAGGGGCGGGGGAAAACGGGGAGCCGGCCAGCCTTAGCGGCGCCTGGACTTCTTGGTGGAGGCCAGGCGCTTGCCGGAGGAGGATTTGGATGTGGATTTGCCGCGGGAGGCCACGCTGCGGTTGCGCAGGGAGGTGCGCCTGACCAGGCGGGAGTGGCGGGAGCGGTACGTGGTGGTGGGGCGGAAGCGCAGCCCGTCGGTGGGCAGTTTCTGCACCACGGAATCCGGGATGACCACGCGGCTCACGCCCTGCTTCTCCTCTGCCTCCAGATAGGTCTTCTGGGAGCACATCTCAATGGCCACGGCGGTGCCGCGGCCTACGCGGCGGTACAGGTCCACCACGTCGTCGCTCTTCATGCGGATGCAGCCGTAGGAGGCCGGGTGGCCGATCTTGCGTTCCTCCGGGGTGCCGTGGATATAGATGCGGCGGGCGTGGGTGGAGCTGTTCTTGGGCTCCAGGCCGGCCAGCTGGATCACGCGGGTGACCACGGGGTCACGCCCGGAGGCATCCACGGGCACCACCTCTCCGGTGGGGCGGCAGCCCTTGAATACCATGCCCTTGGGCTGGCCCTCGCCCGTCTTCTGGGAGACAGCGTGGATGCCCGTGGGGGTGCGGCGGCTGCCGTGCGTGTTGCCGATGCCGAACTTGGAGGTGCTGACGCGGTAGTCCTTCACCTTCTTGCCGCCGCGCACCAGGGTGAGCTTCTGGTCATGCAGGGTAACAACGATGCCGTCTCTCACAACGGCACGGGGGGGAATGTCTTTCCCATAGGAAATGGCGGTCTGCACCTGACAGGAGGAGAGCAGGGCCGCGGATGCCGCAGCTGCGGCAAGCATCATTTTGTGAAACGTGTTCATGAGAATGGAGCCTGGGGTAGGGATTAGGTATGGGGGGATATACACACGGGCCTACTCTGCGGCCTTGGCGGCATGGCGCCTGCGCATGCCGTCCCAAATGCGGATGAGTGAGCTGATACTGGTGTAGAAGAAACCGAGGAAGGGAGTCATGAAGATGAAGGTGGCGTATTGCCCTTTCATGAGGTTCATGACCTCCACCGCGCCGAAGAAGAGGCCGAACATGAGCTCCAGCACGGGTACGATAAAGGATTTGATGGCCTTGTAGGCGTTGTCGCGCTTCTCGATGGCGAGGTCGCCCTCCTTGGAGCCGCCGAACTTGGGCGTGCGCACAAACTCGCTCTGCTGGCCGAACACGGCCTCCAGCACGGCCTTGGCATTGTTCACCGCCATGCCCACGCCCAGCGCCAGCAGCGGGATAATCAGCGGGAACACCATCCACCAGCGCTTGGGGCGCACGATGTTTTCTGCCGTGATATAGAAGATGCACACGGAGAGCGTGGCAAAGAAGAACAGGGTGAAGGTGAGCAGGATCATCTGCAGGGAATCCCACGCCCACGTGCCGGAGGGCGCCACGTAGCCCGTGCAGATGGGCATGACCAGGAAGCACAGCAGCACCAGCGCCAGGTAGGAGTAGTTGCAGGTCAGGTGCGTGGTGGCCTCCATCTTGGCCTTCAGCGGGGCATTGGAGCGCCAGATGTCAAAGAGCATCTTCTGGCAGACCTGGATGCAGCCCTTTGTCCAGCGGTGCTGCTGGGCCTTGAACCCGTCCATGTCCTCCGGCAGCTCCGCCGGGGTCACGTAGTCGTTCAGGTACACAAAGTTCCAGCCCTTCATCTGCACGCGGTAAGAAAGGTCCATGTCCTCGGTGATGGTGTCGTGCTCCCAGCCGCCGCCGTCATAGATGGCCTTCTTGCGCCACACGCCGGCGGTGCCGTTGAAGGTGAAATAGCGGCCGGAGCGGTTGCGCACGGTTTGCTCCAGGGCAAAGTGGCCGTCCAGGAAAATGCTCTGCAGGCGGGTCAGCAGGTTCTTGTTGCGGTTGATATGGCCCCAGCGGGTCTGCACCAGCGCCACCTTGGGATCCGTGAAATAGGGCATGGTCACCTTCAGGATATCCGGTTCCGGGCGGAAATCCGCATCCAGGATGAGCAGGAACTCGCCCTTGGCCACCTCGTTCGCCTTCTCCAGGGCACCGGCCTTGAACCCGGTGCGGTCCGTGCGGTGCAGGCACACGATGTCGAACCCCTGCGCGCGGTAGTGCTCCACCTGCTGCTTGCACAGCTCCCAGGTGTCGTCCGTGGAGTCGTCCAGTATCTGGATTTCCAGCTTGTCCTTGGGCCAATCGATGGCGGTCACTTTCTCCAGCAGGCCCTCCACCACGTACTTCTCATTGAACATGGGCAGCTGCACCGTTACCACGGGCAGCTCCTCCCACTGGCCTGCCGGCTGCGGTACATCCTTGCGGTGAATGAGGTAAAGCACCACCATCATCAGGCGGTGGAAGCCGTACCCGGACATGCCCACCAGGACAAGGAAGTAGGATACGAGCCAGAAGAAATTGAACCAATCGAATGTATTCGGCATGGCTGGAGTGTGTGTTTGTGTAGAGGTTTCGGATGTCGAGCGGGCATTCTGCACCTCGCGCGGGGCGATGGTACGCTTTTGCCCACGGGTTGTCAAGGCTGAAATCGCCACTTTTCATGAACACCGCGTTTTCTGCGGGGAAAATTCTGGTGGCTGCGGGCACGCTGCCGGTGTCCTGACCCGGCTGCGCGGTATTCGCGTCAACACGCAGCTATTGGCTTGACGCGCGGGGGAAATGCGCGAGAATAGCCGCAGAAGGACACCCGGTGGACGGGTGGCGTATATCCCATGAAAATGAGAATACAGAAAGGTTTGATGGCCGCTGCTGTGCTGTGCGCCCCCCTGTGCTGGGCGCAGGATTCTGCTGTACCCGCTGCGGAGGAGCCGGAGGAAGAAGTGGTGAGCGAGGGTATCCCGGACTACATAGTGCCGCGCGACGAGAACCGCAAGGCGGGCGAGGTGCCGGCCATGTTCCGCGACGATGCCATGCCTTCCGGTTCCCCACTGTGCTAGAATCAGGCTATGCCGAATGCTGGACAGCCGCCGGCTCTGCGGGCCGGCTATTATTTCAGGGATGACGACGCCTGGAGCCACAATGGCTGGAGTCTCGTGTTTCCCCTGGAAATCCTGCGGGAAAGCAATAACCCCTTGGGCGAGGATATGGGCAATTTGGTTATGCTGACACGCCGCAAGTGGGAAGAGCTGACCACCGCGCGCTCATGGCAGCAGCTGGGTGCCACTTCTTTCGGAACCTGGTATGCGGCCCTATCCGTAACGCGCGCCAAGACCACCTCCCGCATCATGCGGGCGGAGAAAAAAACGCCGTACCCCTCAACCGCGCGGCGCTTTATTCAGGGAAACCTGCTTTTGTTGGAAAACGGCTGGCGTGCAGGTAGCCGGTATGAGCTGTACGCCTTTTTATCAGAAGGCGTGCCTGCGGGTGAAAAAGGCTACCGCCACAGCCTGACAACGGAGGGTATGACCCTGGTGGCTGCGGGCACGCTGCCGGTGGATGCCTGTTCCTGACCCGGCTGCGCGGTATTCGCGTCAACACGCAGCTATTGGCTTGACGAGCGGGGGAAATGCGCTAGAATAGCCGCAGAAGGACACCCGGTGGACGGGTGGCGTATATCCCATGAAAATGAGAATACAGAAAGGTTTGATGGCCGCTGCTGTGCTGTGCGCCCCCCTGTGCTGGGCGCAGGATTCTGCTGTACCCGCTGCGGAGGAGCCGGAGGAAGAAGTGGTGAGCGAGGGTATCCCGGACTACATAGTGCCGCGCGACGAGAACCGCAAGGCGGGCGAGGTGCCGGCCATGTTCCGCGACGATGCCATGCTGGACGAGTCCCACTCCAACCAGGAGCTGGGAATCAACGTGTACACCGCGCCCTCCATCAGCAAGATATTCGACCAGATGGACAACCTGCCCCCGGTGCCGGAGGAGTACGTGCTGCGCAACCGCGCGGAGAAGCTGGCCACGGATCCCGGTTCCCTGGCGCTCTCCATGGGCTACCTGCTGGCAGACGGCTTTATTGCCGTGCGCAGCGGGCACATGAACGATATCAAGCCCATTGCCCTGGACCTGACGCGCTACGGTACGGCCATGGGCGTGGGGGAGAAGATGAACACCCACTCCGCCAGCCTGCTGGAGCATGCGGAGAAGGGACAGCTGGAGAAGTTCAAGCAGATTCTCACCTCCACCCAGAGTGATGTGAACGCGGAGCTGGCAGCCCTGCGTGACCCGGACCTGGCGCATCTGCTGGCGCTGGGCGGCTGGATCCGTGCGCTGGATGCCGCCGCCGCCGCCATTGAGACCAAGTTTGACGCCAAGCAGGCCGCCGTGGTGTTCTACCCGGATGCGCCCGCCTATTTCAGCGAGATCCTGCAGGGGCTGAACCCCAAGACCGCCCAGAAACTGCACGTGGCGGAAATGCGTCGGCTGCTGGAGCAGCTGGCCGGGCAGATGACCCTGGAGAACGGTGACATACCCACGGAGGAGAAGGTGAAGGCCCTGCATGCCACGGCTGCCGCCATTTCCACCCTGTGCGTGGGCAAGGGCCATGAGCACTGATAGCCGCAGCCTGCCGGAGCGGGATTTCCTGGAGATGGGCATCTCCCTCTGCGGCGTGCATGCGGCGCGCCACCCGCAGCCGCACTACCGCGTGTGCTACCGCCTGCGCATGCTGAACGCAGGCCGCGCCAGCCTGCGCCTGCTGGGCCGCAAGTGGACCCTGCGGGACCGCGCCGGCAACACCCGCATTATCGAGGCCGGCCAGGTGTTCAACCAGCAGCCCGTGCTGCGCCCGGGGGATGTGTTCTCCTACGGCGGCTGCGCCGTGTTTGATGCCGCGCCCGCCGGCATGGAGGTCCGCTTTTTCGGCACGGACCAGGGCAATTCCCCCTTTATCACCCCGCCGCTGGTATTCCCCTCCCGCTGTTTTTCCGGCGGCAGGCGCCGCTGATTCCTTCTTTCCTACCAAACCAACCATACTGCTATGCTGATTGCACCTTCCATGCTTGCCTGTGATTTCCGCTGCATCGGGGATGAAGCCCGCCGCGCCCTGGCTGCCGGGGCAGACTGGCTGCACCTGGATGTGATGGATGGTTCCTTTGTGGACAATATCTCCTTTGGCCCGGATATCTGCGCGGCCATCCGCAAGAGCGTGCCGGAGGACGCCTACCTGGACGCCCACCTGATGATTGATGCGCCGGACCACTACTACCCCCGCTTTGTGAAGGCGGGCGTGAACATGGTCTGCATCCACGTGGAGCGTGAGGGCGCGGTGGACCTGCACGCCACGCTGGCCGCCATACGCGCCGCCGGGCTGCACTGCGGCCTGGCCGTGAACCCCGCCACCCCGGTGGAGAAGGTGCTGCCCTACATTGCAGAGGTGGATATGGTGCTGGTCATGAGCGTGGTGCCGGGATTCGGCGGCCAGAGCTTTATGGCAGAGGTGCTGGACAAGGTGCGCACCCTGGCTGCCGCCCGCGCGGAGCAGGGGCTTTCCTTCATCATCCAGATGGATGGCGGCATAGGCCCGCAGCAGGCCCCCCTGTGCAAGGAGGCCGGCGCGGATTGCCTGGTGGCCGGTTCCTCCACCTTCAAGGCCCCGGACATGGCTGCCGCCATTGCCGCCATGAAATAACCCCCGTTCACCCGCTTTCATGGACCAGGGAACCAAGAGCCTGCTGAATGTGGTGCTGAGCGTGCTGGCCCCCGTGCTGGTGCTGGACCACTGCTCCACGGAAGGGCCCGGCCTGCTGGAGCTGGGCACCACCTGGGCCATGGTTGTGGCCCTGGCCCTGCCCATAGGCTGCGGTATCTGGACATTCATAGATACGCGCCGCGTGGACCCCATCACCCTCTTCGGCCTGCTGGGCACCATCCTGACCGGGGTGGTGACCGTGTATGCCAACACCGGGGATGGCGGTGCCATACGCCCGGATACCCCGTGGTGGTACGCCGCCAAGGAGGGGCTTATCCCCATGCTGCTGTGCGGCGCGGTGCTGGTGACGGCGCGCCGGCGGGATTCCATGCTCCGCCTGTTCGTCTATTCGGATGCCATCTTTGACATTCCCGCCATTGAGAAGGCGGTGGAGGAGAAATCCCTGCAGCCCGCCTATGCTGCGGTGCTGTGGCGCGCCAGCGTGATGATGGCGCTCACGCTGCTGGCCTCTGCCGCGGCCAATTTCTGCCTGGCCCTGCATTTCCTGCTGCCCGTGCTGCAGGAGCAGCCCGCCAAGCAGGCCTTGGCGTACAACTATGCCGTGAGCAGCATGACCTGGTGGGGCTACCTCGTCATCGGCGTGCCCCTGCTGGGCACCCTGGTGGGTGTCATCCGTTTCCTCTTGGGCCGCCTGTCCAAGCTCACCGGGCTGGAGAGCGTCACCAACAGGTGAGCGCGCACCTCAGCATTTTCCCAACAAGAAACGGCCGCCATCGGGCGGCCGTTTTCATTACATCCCAAATCTTAAATCCAAGATGCTAAATCTCTTGGTACTCTGCCCAGGAGCTGCTGGTTTCCCACACGCGCACGCGCTCCAGGCGCACGCAGTCACGCACGGGGTAGGGGCAGTTGCCCTGCTTGGCGCTCTCCAGCGCGGCGGCGGCGTGGTCGTACACTACCTTGGCCATGGCCTCGCTGGTGGGGTCGCCATCCTGGAAGGGGATGATGCGCTCCCCGTATATTTCCCTGAACTTGGCGTAGTTCGGGTCTGCCGTGTTCATGCACAGCGCGTGGTCAAACTGCTTGAGGAAATCCCCTATCATTTCTCCCACGGCCTTGAAATCCACCACCATTTCATGGGAATCCAGGGATTCTGCGGCAAACACCAGCTCCACGCTGCGCGTGTGGCCGTGGGGGAACTGGCAGTTGCCGGGGTGTTTGGAGAGCAGGTGGCCGCTCTCCAGCTCTATGCATTTGCAGATTCTGTACATGGCGGGGGTGGGTAAAATCCGGCGCGGGGCAGGGCATGCGCCCGCGCCGGGGGAGAGGGGAACTCAGGCGATGGGGGTGACGCCCTTCTTGATGATGATGTTGCCGTACTTGGCGGTCTCTCCGCTGATGATGACGGCGTAGGCCTTCTTGGCGCGCTCGTAGAAGGCGTAGCGTTCCACGCGCTCTATTTCGCCCTCGTAGCCCAGGGCGGCGCGGTACTTGGCCTCCACGGCGGGGTCCAGGGTGTCGCCCGGCACGGCTTCCATCATGATGACGGGCGTGGCGTAGCTGTCCAGCTCAAACAGGGGGATGATGCCCTTCAGCAGGGTGTCCGCACCCAGGCCGTCGGCGCGCAGTACAGTGGAGTTGAACGTGTGGGCCGGGAAGTGGGCGTCGGAGATGACGATTTCGTCACCATGGCCCATCTCGCAGAGCACCTTGAGCATATCCGGGGATACAACGGGGGAGATACCTTTTAACATAACAGGGGTATCTTGGCACAAGGGCGGGGCCGCGTCAATGAAAAAAGCGGCTGTGCCCGTTTTTATGGGTTGACACCGTGGGGCTATATGCTAGACTCAAACCATGGATTCGCAGAATAACCGAGACCTGACACCAGTGGTGCCGCGCAAGTTCCGTGCGGCGTTCTTCATGCTGGTCAGTTGTTTTGCCCTGTGGGGGCTGCTGAACAACATGACCGACAACCTTGTGCCCGCCTTCCAGCGTATCTTCACCATGGACCAGAGCCGTGCGGGCCTGGTGCAGGTGGCCTTTTACGGGGCGTATGCCGTGCTGGCCATCTTTGCCTCCATCCTGATCAAGGAATTCTCCTACCGCGTGGGTGTGCTCATCGGCCTGGGTATCTACATTATCGGCGCGTTGATGTACATTCCCGCCTGCGTGGCGCAGGATTTCAACATCTACTTCATTGCCATCTTTGTGGTGGCCAGCGGCTGCTCCCTGCTGGAGACCACCTGCAACCCCTACGTGCTCTCCCTGGGGCCGGACAAGACGGCGGTGCGCCGCCTGAACTTTGCCCAGGCTTTCAACCCGGTGGGCTCTATGGTGGGCATTGTGCTGGCCCAGCAGCTCATCCTGAGCAACCTGAACGAGGCTACGGCAGAAGAACGCGCGCAGATGGCCCCGGATCAGCTCAAGGAAATCATCAACGGCGAGCTGTTCTGGGTGTGCGCCCCATATGTGGGCCTGTGCGCCATCGCCTTCCTGATCTGGCTGTTCTTCCTGCGCAACAAGGGTGAGGAGCAGGCCGCTGCCGCGTCGCAGGCTGCTGGCGGCGGTATCCGCGTGCTGGTGGCCGCGCTGTTCTCCCTGGTGCCGCTCACGGCCCTGTACTTCCTGTTCCCGGATATGGACAAGGTGACCTGGGTGCTGTGCGGCATGGTGGGCCCGCTGGCCTACATTGTGATTATGCCCACGTACCGCGAGATGCTGGTGGGCCTGCTGCAGCACCCGCGCTACTGGTGCGGCGTGATTGCCCAGTTCTTCTACGTGGGTGTGCAGATTGCCGCCTGGACCTGGATGAACGCCTACTGCCAGCATGAGCTGGGCGTGGAGCCCGGCACCGCCGCCATCTACTACACCATCGGCATCTGCCTCTTCATCGGCTGCCGCTGGGTGACCACCTACCTCATGAAGATATTCAACCCGGCCTCCATGATGTGCCTGTTCGCCATCGGCGCCATCCTGTGCTGCCTGGGTGTCATGTACCTGCCCTCCACCGTGCTCTTCAGCATCGGCAGCTTGCCGTTCAGTGCCAATGTGCTGGCCCTGATGGCCATGAGCGGCTGCATGAGCCTGATGTTCCCCACCATCTACGGCATTGCCCTGGGCGGCCTGAACCAGAACATCGTGAAACTGGGCGCCGCAGGCCTTATCATGGCCATTCTGGGCGGCGCCATCATCACCCCGTGGATGGCCGGTATCATCGGCAGCACGGATTCCATGTGGCTGGGGCTCACCGATGGATTCGACGCAACCTGGAACGAGAACCTCAAGACCTCCTCCGTGGCCCTGCGCGCCTCCTTCATCGTGCCCGCCATCTGCTTTGCCGTGGTGCTGGTGTACGGCTTCATCTTCCGCAAGCCCCAGCAGCCTGAGCAGGACGGGCAGGACTAATCCCTCCCCCATCAACACCAAACCAATCTCAACCATAACACAACCAATATGAAATACGACACATTGCCCACTATCGGCATTCGTCCCACGATTGACGGCCGCCGCCTCGGCGTCCGCGAATCCCTGGAAGAGCAGACCATGAACATGGCCAAGGCCGCCGCCGCCCTCATCGAGGCCAACGTGAAGCACGCCAACGGCCAGCCCGTGAAGTGCATCATCGCCGACACCACCATCGGCGGCCCCGCAGAGGCCGCCGCCGCCAACCAGAAGTTTGCGGAGAACAACGTGGGTTGCTCCCTCATCGTCACCCCCTGCTGGTGCTACATCACCGAGACCTTCGAGACGGACAACCGCACGCCGAAGGCCATTTGGGGCTTCAACGGCACGGAGCGCCCCGGCGCCGTGTACCTGGCCGCCGCCCTGGCCGCATACGCCCAGAAGGGCGTGCCCGCCTTCTCCATCTACGGCCATGAGGTGCAGGACAAGGACGACACCACCATCCCCGAGGACGTGGCAGAGAAGATCCTGCGCTTTGCCCGCGCCGGTGTGGCCGTGGCCACGCTGAAGGGCAAGGGCTACCTCTCCATCGGCGGCTGCGCCATGGGTATTGCCGGCTCCATCCTGGACCAGCCGTTCTGGGAGGACTACCTGGGCATGCGCGTGCAGCCCGTGGACATGACCGAGGTGAAGCGCCGCATGGAGCTCAAGATTTACGACGAGAAGGAGTTCGAGCTCGCCATGGAGTGGGCCAAGCGCTATGTCCACATCGGCCCGGAGCGCAACCGCCCGGATCTCATCCTCTCCCCGGAGGACAAGGAGCGCACGCTGCGTGAGAGCATCCTCATGATGATCATCTTCCGTGACATGATGCACGGCAACCCCTACCTCAAGACCATCGACCGCGAGGAAGAGGGCCTGGGCTTCAACGCCATCTGCGGCGGTTTCCAGGGCCAGCGCCACTGGACGGACTTCTACCCCAACGGCGATATGGCCGAATCCCTGCTCAACAGCACCTTCGACTGGAACGGCCCGCGCGAGGCCATTCCCTTCGCCACGGAGAACGATGCCATGAACGGCGTCTGCCAGCTGCTGCTCCACCAGCTCACCGGCCAGGCCGCCTGCTTCTCCGACATCCGCACCTACTGGTCCCCGGAATCCGTGAAGCGCGTGACCGGCTACACCATGGAGGGCCACGCCGCCAACGGCATCATGCACCTCATCAACTCCGGCTCCACCGCCCTGGACGGCAACATGTACTCCACCGGCGCCGACGGCCAGCCCTGCATGAAGAAGACCGGCGAGACCACCCAGGCCGACATCGACGCCATGATGGACAACTCCTGCTGGTGTCCGGCCAACCGCGAGTACTTCCGCGGCGGCGGCTACTCCCTGCACTTCGTCTCCAAGGGTGACGTGCCCGTGACCATGATCCGCATGAACCTGGTGAAGGGCCAGGGCCCGGTGCTGGTGATTGCAGAAGGCTACACCTGCTCCCTGCCGGAGGAGGTCAACAAGGTGCTCGACGAGCGCACGGACCCGGGTTGGCCCACCACCTGGTTTGCCCCCCGCCTTACCGGCCAGGGTGCGTTCAAGGACGTGTACTCCGTGATGGCCAACATGGGCGCCAACCACGGCGCCTGGACCTACGGCCACGTGGGTGCAGATCTCATCACCCTGGCTTCCATGCTGCGCATCCCCGTGTATGCCCACAACGTGGCAGAGGAGGACGTGTACCGCCCCGCCGCCTGGAACCTCTTCGGCACCGCAGACCCCGAGGGTGCAGACTTCCGCGCCTGCCAGAACTTCGGCCCCATCTACGGCAAGTACAACGGCTGAGCCGAGCGTACTACGTAGAATGTACAATTCAAGGCCCTGCCCGGCATGCTGCCGGGCAGGGCTTTCCTCTATTTGGTTGAATGCCTGTTTGGTGGAAAAAATTAATACCCGCAGGCGGGCGAACACCTGCGGGCATGATAGGAGGTGACTCATTGTTCACCAATCGAGATGCCCTTTTGTACCACGGCAGGGCAGTACAGTCAAGCCTTTCAGAGATTGTCCTCCCCACCGTATTGCGGGTGCGGATATGCAGCCGTGGTGGCAGACAATCCAAAAAAGCTCCCTGTATTGCCTTTGATTGTGATTTCCTGCTTGCGCGGGTGCGCGCTCGGTGGTAGACTGTGTGAAACCTATAACAGAGCCATGTCTTACGTTCTTTGCCTTGATTGCGGAGCCACGAATGTGCGCGCCATGATAGTGGATGACCACGGCAGCATTGTTGCCAAGGCCAGCCAGCCGAATTCCACGGATGCCGGGAGCGAGAACCCGGAGTTCCATGTGTGGAACACGGACCGCATCGTCTCCCAGCTGGCGGAATGTTCCCGCAAGGCCGTGGCGGAGGTGGATGCCGCAGACATCAAGGCCGTGACCATCACCACCTTCGGCGTGGATGGTGCGCTGGTGGATGCGCAGGGGCAGCAGCTCTACCCGGTGATTTCCTGGAAGTGCCCGCGCACCGCAGAGGTGATGAAGCGCGTGGCCCAGTACATGCCGCAGGGCATGCTGAACTCCATCTCCGGCGTGGGCGCCTTTGCCTTCAACACCATCTACAAGATGATTTGGCTGAAGGAGAACCGCCCGGAACTGCTGGATCAGGCCCATGCCTGGCTCTTTATGCCCAACCTGATTGCCCAGCGCCTGACCGGGGAGATGTACACGGACCGCACCATGGCCGGTACCTCCCAGATGACGGATTTGAAGACGGGTGACTGGAGTACGGAAATCCTTTCCGCCATCGGCGTGCGCAAGGACCTGTTCCCGCCCATGAAGGACGCCGGGGAATCCCTGGGCAACCTGCTGCCCGCCGCCTGTGAGCTGCTGGGCGTGCCGCAGAGCGTGCCGGTGATTTCCACCGGGCATGATACGCAGTTTGCCCTCTTTGGCAGCGGCGTGGGTGAGAATCAGCCCTTCCTTTCCAGCGGCACCTGGGAAATCCTGATGCTGCGCACGCCCGCCGCCCAGCTGGATGCGGAGGACTACGCCGCCGGCGCCACCGTGGAGTACGACAGCAAGGGCGGCCTGCTCAACCCCGGCCTGCAGTGGATTGCCAGCGGCATCATCGAGTGGGTGAAGGCTACCTGTTTCAACGGAGAGAGCTTTGATACCATGGATGCAGAGGCGGAGGCCATTGCCCCCGGCTGCGACGGCGTGAAGCTTATCCCGGATTTCCTGCCCAGCGACCCGGTTCCGGGCAGCATCCAGGGCCTGGTGCTGGGCCGCACGCGCGCCCACATCTACCGCGCCGCCATGGAGGCCCTGACCATCCGCCTGCGCCAGCGCCTGCAGAAGCTGGAGAAGGTGGGCGGTTTCAAGTCCCAGGACCTGCTGCTGGTGGGCGGCGGCGCGCGCAACAAGGTGTGGACCCAGATGCGCGCGGATATCTTGGGCATTCCCATCCGCATCTCCAACGTGTCCGAGAGCACGGTGCTGGGTGCCTCTATGTTCGCCTTTGCCGGTGCAGGGGTGTATGAGAGCCCGGAAGCCTGCCGGGATGCCTTCGGTATTACCTACACTACCGTGAACCCCGGCCCCCAGCAGGCCGCCTACGCCAATCTGCTGGCAGAGTAATCCATCCATCCTTCTCACTCAAACCAAAACACAATACAACTTATGGCCAATCCTGACCTTTATATCAAGCCGGAGCTCCCGGAGCGGATTTTCCCCTGGGAGAACTATGACCCGCAGACCCGCGAGGAAATCGACGCCTTTTTCAATAGCCCGGAAATCCGCGTCATCAAGGAGCGCATGGTGGACATGGGCCAGCGCCTCTACAAGCGCGAGTACGTGGACGGCAACGGCGGCAACCTTTCCGTGCGCGTGGGCAAGGACCTGGTGCTCTGCTCCCCCACGCTGTGCAGCAAGGGGTTCATGACCGTGGACGATATTTGCCTTGTGGACATGAACGCCGGCCAGCTCTGCGGCTACCGCCCCCGCACCAGCGAGGTGAAGACCCACATCGCCATGATGAAGGCCACCGGCGTGAACGCCTGCATCCACGCCCATCCCCCGTGCTGCAACGCCTTCCTCTTTGCCGGTTCCGTGCCGCCCAACGGCATCAACCCGGAGGCAGACATCTTCCTGGGCCAGATTCCCCTGGCTCCCTACGGCACCCCCGGCTCAGATGAGACCGCCGCCGCCGTGGCAGAGGCCGCCAAGCAGAGCACCGTGGTGTTCATGGAGAACCACGGCGTCATCACCGGTGCCCGCCACATTGAGGAGGCAGAGTGGTTCATGGAGAACGCCGACGCCTACTGCAAGATGGTGCTGCTGGCCGGCCTGCACAAGGCTCCGCTGAACCAGGTGGACGAGGCCGGTATCGCAGATTTCCTGGCCATCCGCAAGTCCCTGGGCTACTCCGTGCCGGAGGGCCAGCCCCTGTACAACATGCGCAACTACGCCGGCTACACCATGGGTACCGCCGGCAAGAAGGACTAAACACCCAGCAAGCAGCCCGGTATCATGGCCCTGGAAGGCAAGCGCATCTTTACCTGCACGCCTGTGGCGTTCCACGGTGATGCCCGCTTCTTCACCCGTGATACCGGGCTGATTTGCATGAATCTCCGCAGGCTGGGCGCGGAGAGCAAGGCCATCATGCCCCTGCCGTTCCATGACGACGACCTGCGTGACGACCTCGTCCGCGTGCCGCTGGAACAGCTCAAATCCGCCGCCTGGTGGAAAACCCTGCAGCTGGATGGCGTGGTGCTCTACTCCTGGGGTGCTCCGCGCTACACTGCCATTGCCCGCGCCATCAAGTCCGCCGGTATCAAGCTGGTCATCCACCTGGATACCAACGGGGACTTTTTCCTGGATGCCGCACCGCGCAAGCGCAGTCTGGCCACCCGGCTCAAGGAGGCGGTCACACACCCGCTGATAGATATCCTGCGTGCGCGCCACCTGATGTATGCGGATGTGATTACCTGTGCCGACCCTGTGGCGCAGGCGATTGTACGCAAGCCGTTCTATGGCAAGCTGGGTGGCAAGTTTGCCACCATGGCATGCCCCGTTTCACCCACCATGGCGTATGATGGCCGCCCCAAGCAGGACCGCATTATTGCCATCGGCCGCTGGGATGACGTGCACCAGAAGCGCCCGGAGATGCTGATGCAGACCCTGGCTGCCCTGTATGCCCGCGGCTGTACTGCCGTTACGGATATATACGGCAATATCACGGATGACCTGCGCGCCTGGCACGCACATCTCCCGGCGGAATCCCAGGCCAAAATCAACCTGGTCGGCCTGGTACCCAACCACAAGCTCTATGAGGTGTACAATGCCGCTAAAATCATCGTTTGCACATCCCTGTACGAAGGTTCCCACAATGTCTCCGCAGAGGCGCTGTGCTGCGGCTGTTCCGTGGTTTCCGCCCACCAGCCCGTGCTGCTGCGTGATGTGGTCTGGTACACCACGCAGGATTCCGGTACAGTGGCGGCGGAGGATACGCCGGACTCCTTGGCAGCTGCCGTACTCGCGGAGCTGGGCCATTGGGATTCCGGCCACCGCAATCCCCACTCCATAGCCGCCGCCTGGCAGCCGCTCTTCCATGCAGACAAGGTGATGGAGCGGATTTTTGGATGATTTGAGTGCCGATTGCTCTTGCTTATCATAGCCTTCCGTAATATAATACCCTTATGGGCAAATTAGTCTCCATCGCAAAACAGTTGCTCCCTGCACCAGTATTCCAATATTTCAAGCGGAGAACCCTTGATAACGTATTCAAAAAGCTGCGTCAGGAATATCCCGCTTACAGGGAGCGTATGTTGCGCCGCGCGGAGGAGGTGCGCCGCAAGGAGGTTATCAACGTCCTTTTTTATATATGGCAGCCTTCTTTCTGGAAAGTGGATTCCCTTTTCAGACTCATGCTGGAACACCCCCGTTTTAACCCGATAGTGTGCCCCGTGGCGGCTTACGATTACACGGATCCTGTGGAACGCCAGTCCGTGCTGGAGGAAACGCGCCGCTATTTCAAACAAAAGGGATATCCTGTCTTGGAGATAGAGGGGGTGGGGCCCGTCGCCAAGAGTTTTGTGCTCACCGGTAGGGGCGTGGAAAAGATCCGTGAGGCGTTTGCGCCGGATATTATTTTTGTCCAGAACCCGTATGAGACTGTCCAAGAGTCCGTCGATGCAGATATGGAGCATGAGCTGTACTGCTACGTGCCGTATTGCTACCGTAATACAGTGATGCCTTTCGAGTTTGATAATGCCACCCAGAACAAGTACCTCTTTAATTTTGTTGAGAATGAGTACATAGCGGAGCTTGCCAAATCAAAGATGAGCAATGGGGGGGCAAATGTATGTTTGACGGGGTATCCGCCAGTGGACCAGTTTGCCGCAAATTACGTCGATAGTACTGAGGAATCCGCATGGAAAGTACAGGATGTTCCTTGCAAGAAGGTGATATGGGCTCCCCATTGGGCTTTAGGAACCGGTTCCATCATGCAGAACGGTGTATTTACCCGATACGCAGATGCTATGCTGGAGTTGGCCCGCTCCTATGCGGGGCGGGTGCAGTTTGCATTCAAACCTCATCCCAAGCTCAGGCCTGAGCTTCACATGCATTCCGAGTGGGGAGTTGAGCGTACCGATGCCTATTACGCTGCATGGGAACAGTTGCCCAATGCACAGTTGGAGCAGGGTGAGTATGCAAGCCTTTTCCGTCAGTCTGACGGGATGATACACGATAGCGGTTCATTTATCTTGGAGTACTTTCAGACTGGCAAGCCGTGTTGCTTTTTCCATGTTCACGAGGACTATCCGTCTTTCAACAAGATGACTCTGGATGCCCTTGCAGCCCACTATTGGGAAGACAGCATTGAAGGTGTCAGGCATTTTATAGATTCGGTAATTCTCGGAACGGAAGACCCTCTTGCTACCGCAAGGTCGGAATTCTTTGCCTCATACCTTATGCCTCCCAAAGGGGTATCTGCTGCCCAGAATATAGTGGATGCCATATTGGGTGAGTAATACCAACCAGGCATGGCCATGTCCTGCGCTGAAATACCCATCGTTTTGCCTATAAGGGAAGCGTTCATCAGCGATAGTATTGCGCGCAGTAGCCCAAACAATGCGCTGCTTGGGCTACTTTTGCGGCGTTTTATTTCTCCATTATGGTGTGCCGCTGCATGGTATGGTTTGCGACCTTCCTTTTTCAGCGCAGAGCTATCTGGAAATGCTCAAATGCGGACTTCAGGCAAATGAAAAAGTCTTCGATGTCCTTTTGCGTGATGGCCCCCAAGGCGCACAGACGGAACGTGTTTGAAGTGGAAATCTTGCCGGGGTATATGGTGAACCCGTGATGGAAACAGTAGTCGTGGATCTTCTCGAAATCCCAGTTGGGATAATCCGGGTAGAGCACGGAGACAACAAGCCCGGATTCGATGCTGCGGTCGATAGCGGTACGGAGCCCCAACTTGTCCAAGCCCTCGTGTATTGCATTGTACACGGCACGGTGCCGGGCAAACTTAGCTTCCTCTCCTTCTTGGAAATATTCCTTCAGTGCCTGGATTGCCGCATATATGGTCTGGACGGGAGGGGTGAAATGCATCTCCCCCGTTTTCTCGAAATACGCATATTGCAGGTACAGATTGCAGTAGTAGGAGCGCGTGGGGTAATTCTTGGACTCCTCTATGATTTTCTTGCGGCCGATGATGAAGGAAAGCCCGGACATGGCCATGAGTCCTTTTTGGGCGGAGGCCATACAGAAGTCTACGTTGTCTTTCACCACATCCAGGGGAATCATGCCAAGCGTGGAGGTGGTGTCGGAAATGAAGATGGCGCCATGCTTGTGGGCTAGGGCTCCAATCTCCCGGATAGGGTTGAGAATGCCGGTTCCGGTTTCGTGATGGCAGCAATACACCACGGCGATATCCGGGTTTTCCTGCAGTGCTTTCTCCACGGCATCCAGATGCGGTTGCTCATACACGGAGAATTGGAGGTTGATGTGCGGAAGGTGGTACATCTGGCACACTTCCACAGCACGGCTGTTGTAAGCCCCGTTGTTCACCACCAGGATTTTCTTCCCCTCCGGCAGTAGGGAATTGATGCAAATGTCAATGTTGATGGTGCCAGACCCGCAGAAGAGCACTGAGGTATATTCGTCTTCCGGGGCGTGGACAACCTTGAGCAAATCTGAACGCAGGCCTTTCATGAGGTCTGCGAATGCCTTTTCTCTCGGGCAGATATCCGGCACCACCTGCGCCATTTTCACTGTATCCGTGGTGGTGGCCGGACCGGGATTCAATAGTACGTTACGCTTGATATTCATTGTGAAATGTGGGGAAGTATGTTCTTTTCCGCATACGCCAAGTCCTCGCAGTCGTCAATCTCGTACCATTTGAGATTCTCGACCCGCAACACATAGACCTTCATGATGCTTTGCGACATGGTGAGCAGCTCGTATTCGTAGCCCAGCTTGGGTTCGGATGCAACTTTCCCGGCGTAATCCTTGCACATGAGCTTGTAGAAACGAGACGACAATTTGTGAATGCCCACAAGCTCCCCCTTGGCATTCACTTCGGCTTTTCTGGTGGAGCAGCGCGTCAGGCGGTTGTCCTCCCCATACTCCACATAATATTGGTCTTGGAACTTGGTTACAGGGGTGATAAGCATCACATCCGGCTCCGGGCATTCCAGCAGGGCGGTGAGGGCTCGCTGCTCGAAAACCAGGTCGGACTCCAGCAGGAGAAAGTCGTCATTCCCAACGGCATCCCTACAGTTGTAGAGGGTGTACATACTGTTGGTTTCCGCATAGCGGGGGGAGAACACGCACTCAATCTGTGGAAAGCGCTCTTGCAGGGCCTCATACTTTTCCTTATGGTATCCGGTTCCTATGATGATTCTCTCTATTCCGCATGCCAACAAGGTGCGGATGCTGCGCTCTATCATGGATACGCCGCCGCATGGAACGAATCCCTTGGGAATGGTTTCCGTCATTTCCCCGAAGCGCGTGCCCATGCCTGCCGCCATGATTACTGCTGTCTTGGTCATTGTGGTATAAGCTGGTTAGGATTGCAGGAAGGCCATGAGCGCCTCCTTGTTCTGCGCGGGAGTGGTGGTGGGACGGCCCAAGTCCTTGCGGTTGCCCTTGCGTACCTTGATTTCCAGCAGGATTGGGCCGGCTGCCGCTTGCCCCAGTTTCTGCAGGATATCTGCAAGGCTGCTGCGATCTTGAACAGAGAATACGCCAGCATAGCCCGTTGCCCGCGCAATGGCAGGAATATCTATGTCCATGCCCACGGTGGGTTGTCCGCCCACGGAATCGTGGGCACCGTTGTTGAACACCACGTGCACCAGGTTGGAGCAGGCTGATTGTCCCACGATGGCCATGGAACCCATGTGCATGATGGCCGCGCCGTCACCGTCGAGACACCATACCATGCGATCCTTCTTGGCAAACGCTATCCCGAGTGCTATCTGGGAGGCGTGCCCCATGGAGCCGACCGTAAGGAAATCCCTCCCGTGGACTTGGCCCCATGCAGCGCGCGTTTCAAAGAGCTCACGGGAAATCATGCCCGTAGTGGATACCGCTACATCCCTGTCTCCCATGGCAGCAGCCACCGCCTGGATGGCTTCCTCCCGGCTCATGGGAAAATCCCGCCCTTCTTCGGCGGTCAGCTTGCACTCCACAAAGGTTCCCTTTTCAATGACGAGCGCGTATACGTTGTTTTTGTGCAAGGCTGCAACCGCCTTCTCTATCTGCTTGCCCGCCATGGTTTCGTCCTTGGAAAGGATATCGTAGTTGATGCCCATGGTGTTCAGGAGACCCGTGGTGACCTTGCCCTGCTTGACGTGCTGAGGCTCGTCGTGCATGCCGGGGCGGCCGCGCCAGCCGATGATGAGCAGCACGGGGATATGGTACACCTCTTCATCTGTGAGGGAGGCCAGGGGATTGATGATGTTGCCTTGACCGGAATTCTGCATGTACACGACCGCCGGTTTTCCCGTGGCCAGGTAGTGGCCGGCGGCCAGCGCCACGGCTGCTCCCTCGTTTGCAGCGGTGACGTGGTGCCCCTTGTCCAGCCGGTTGGCAAGATGGGCGCACAAGTCCTTCAGGAGCGAATCCGGAACCCCGGTGTAGAAATCTATGCCGACCCGGTTGAGTGCGTCTACAAGGAATGAGGGTTCTATCATGGCAAAAGAGTGTCAGTTTTTCTTGGTTCCGGGAATCAGGTTCAGGATTTGCTTGATGGGCATGCAATACTCATCGCTGGCTTCCAGGGAGCGATGGTGTGCCAGGATGCTTTCCGCACATTTCTCCATGGCCGGATAGGCTGCACGCAGCATGTGGTTGGCATAGATGACCACGTTGATGCCCCAGGATGCCAGTTCCTCTTCGGTAAACTGATTGTATGTCGTCGGAACGGCAACAATCGGCGTATATGAGTTCTTTTCCCGGAATCGCAGGCTGAATTCCTTGATGTCCGCCCCGCTTTTCTCCTTGGAATGAATCATGATGCCATCTGCGCCGGCTGCGGCGTACGCAAGACAGCGATCGAGGGCATCGTCAACCGGTTTTCCTGCTATGAGGGATTCGCAGCGGGAAATAATCATGAAATCGGATGTGATTTGGGCTTCTTTTCCTGCCTGAATTTTGGCACAGAAGTTTTCGATGGTGTCTTGGACTTGCACAGCATCCGTACCAAACAAGGAATTCTGCTTGAGCCCAACCTTGTCTTCGATAATTACGGCGGAAATGCCGAGCCGTTCCAGGGTTCGCACGGTAAAGGCGAAATGCTCGGTCTTCCCTCCGGTGTCTCCATCAAAGATGACTGGTTTGGTTGTCACTTCCAGCGTGTCGTTAAGGTCATGTAACCTCGTGGTCAAATCCACGGCTTCAATATCTGGCTTGCCTTTGGATGTGGAATCCGTCAGTGAAGATGCCCACATACCGTCGAAAGCTCTCTCCGCTTCTCCCTCTGTGATTTTGGTATGTTCCACGATTAGCCCGGTCAGGCCGTTGTGGGACTCGAGTATCCTTACAATGGGTTTGGCTGCAATCAGGCGCCTGAGGGAGGAAAGACGCATGGCCGGAGTTACTCCCAGCGCGTCAATCTCCTCCCTGATGCCTGAGGCTGTCACATCCTTCGTGTAGGGGATTTCGATTACTTCTCCCCCGATTCCTTCCATGGCCTTGTACACTTCGGCGCGCAAAGCCCTGTTGGGACCCTCCTGCCAATCATCCCCGTGAATGATATAATCAGGCTTGTACTTGAGGAGATTGGGAACGTAGCTCCACTCGTCCTGGGGGACAACCTTTGCTACTTTTGAAATGCTTTCCACCACCACTTTGCGCTGTGCCCATGTGAGGTAGGGCAGGCGTCGGTGGGAGGCAATGGCCTTGTCCGTAAAAAGTCCAACCATTACATCGCCATATTCCGAGGCTTTGTTTATAATGTTGATGTAGCCAGGATGCATGATGTCCCCAATCATGCCGAGGTATACTGTTTTTGCCATAATGTGATGTGAATAGTTTGTAAACAGGGAAAGCACCCACACATCTTATACTGCGAAGGAGATTGTTTGTCAATTACAATTTGGGTCTTGAAATCGGAATCGCATTGCCGCATTGCCTCAAAAAACGAACCGGGGCATAGAAGCGAGAAAATAGCGCCGATCGTGAGTTTGGGGGGGCGTTCTTCCTAATCGAAGAAAGCATGTCTCTCTTTGGGCTTGCCAAGGGGGCAGGGAGCTGGTATGGTGCGGGCATGGCCACTGACAAGAAAACACGATGAAGACCAGCAAGGGGGATATACACCTGGTGGTGTTTGCCCCCAAGACGACGATGACGGCGGCTAGTTTCCTGAACCTTGCGAGCAAGGGTTACTACGATGGATTGAAGTTCCACCGCGTGATTGCGGATTTCATGATCCAGGGTGGTGACCCGGAGGGGACGGGCTGCGGTGGCCCGGGCTACCAGTTTGACGACGAGTGCCGGCCGGACCTGAAGTTCACGAAGCCTGGCCTGCTGGCTATGGCCAATGCGGGCAAGACGTGGACGGGGCAGGGCACGAACGGCTCCCAGTTCTTTATCACGCATGTGCCCACGGAATGGCTGAACGGCAAGCACGCCATCTTTGGCGAGGTGACGCAGGAGTACCAGGCGCTAGAGCGTGAGACGGAATCCCTGTTCACCCGCTGGGAGGAGCTTTCCGTGGAGATTGAGCGCAAGAAGGCGGAGATTGAAGGTAAGCACTCAACCAACGCCCTTGTAGACAGGCGTGGTATAGGGCGGGCGGGAGCGCCAATCAAAGCTGCACCTCTGCGGCTGGCTTATCCTGCGCCGGTATGGGTGATATGCCGGGCTGCAAGTCCAGGTATGCGATCCCGGTGCAGCTCGATTCCGTCCAGCAGCAGGGCCAGTGCCGGGGGCTGGACCTGCATCCACGGGTCCTCGCTCGGGGTGGCCGGCTGCGGCCAGCTGAACTGCCCTTTCTCCAGGCGCTTGCTGAACATGCAGATGCCCGTGCCGTCGAACCAGACGGCCTTGAGCAGCGTGCGCGGGCGGTTGGTGAAGAGGTAGAAGTCACCCCTTGCGAAGCTGTGCCGGGAGGAGGAGGAAATGAGCCCCTGCAGGCGGAACATGCCCAGGCGCATGTCCACGGGTTGCTTGTAGAGGCGGGCTATGGTGTTGTGCGGGAGTGTGAACATAATCCCGCCATTATACGGCACCCGTCTACAAGGGCGTTGGTTGAATGCTTACGAATAAATTAGCGTTTCCCTAGTGTGGTTAGGTGTATACAGGCGCACGATGATGCGCCGGGGCCGGTCCGGGCAATGCCAAGCCGGGCCGGCCTTTTTTGCCTTTGCCCGGGTACATGCACGCCTAGTCCTTTACGGCAAAGGGGATTTGGCGGAGGGTGGCGGACTGCATGTCCAGCCCGGTGATGATGGCACGGAGGAGGAGCAGGGAGCCGGCGGCATCATACAGGGCATCATGCCAGGATTTGCCGTGAACCAGGGCGGTGATTTGGGGGGTGATGCCCAGGGCATTGCAGGCAGAGGAGAGGGAGTAGTCCGCCAGGCCGGGCATGGCCTGGCGCGCCAGGGCCAGGGTATCCAGCCAGGGGGTGAAGCCGTGGCCGGGGAAGGCGCGCAGGAAACGGATTTCCGTGGCGGGGTTGTGCCCCACCACCACGGCACCGCCCAGCAGGCGCTTGATTTCCGGCCACAGGGAGGTGAAGGGCGGGGCGTCCTTCAGCGTGGCGGCGGTGATGCCGTGGACCTTTGATGCGCTCCACCGCACGGGGTGGCGGCAGGCTATGTAGGAGGTGAAGCACTCCGGCTGCGGGTCCAGCAGGGAGCGTGAGCGCACGATGCCGATTTGCACGGGGTAGTCCGTCTCCCCCGGTGCGGCCCCGGCGGACTCGAAGTCTATGGCGGCGTAGGCGAGTTGGCCGAGGGTGCTCATGCGAAGAAGGCGGCGCGCTCCTTGATTTCCGTACAGAGTGCCGCGTAGTCGCAGGTGGTGAACTTGCCGTCTTGGTACAGGACCTTGCCATCCACCACGGTTAGGCGGTTCTCCATGCCGGTGGCGGCGTACACCAGGTTGGAGACGATGTGGTGCACGGGCTGCATGTTGGGGGTGGTGAGGTCCAGGGCGATGAAGTCTGCGCGCATGCCGGGCTCCAGGGAGCCGATGAGGGGATCATGCAGGGCGGCGGAGCCGCCGCGGGTGGCCATGTCCAGCGCCAGGGCGGCAGGGCAGGCGGTGGGGGAAAGGCTGTCCACCTTGTGCAGGAGCGAGGCCAGGTACATGTCCCGGAACATGTTCTGGGCGTTGTTGCTGGCGGGGCCGTCCGTGCCCAGGGCCACATCCACGCGGCCGGCAATCATTTTTTCCACAGGGGCCACGCCGCTGGCCAGCTTCATGTTGCTGGCGGGGTTGTGCACCACGGCGCAGCGGCCCTCTGCCAGCAGGGAGATGTCCTCCTCATCCACAGTGACGCAGTGGAAGAAGGTGGAATCCGGCTGGAGCAGGCCCAGGCTGTGGGCGTACGGCACGGGGCGCATGCCGTGGTCCTTCAGGCAGCCTTCCGTCTCTGCCCGGGTTTCTGCCAGGTGCATGCCGAAGATGGCGCCGTGGTCATCCGCCAGGGCGCGCAGCTCCCGCAGCAGGTCCGGGTTGGTGGTGTACGGGGCGTGGGGCACGATGGCCTGGCGGAGGCGGGGGTGGTTGCGCCACTTTTCCGCCTGGGCTGCGACGAGCTCCCGGTAGGCGGGCATGTCTGCAAAGGCCAGGTTGGGGAAGAATTGGGTGATGTTCTCACCGATGACGGCACGGATGCCCATCTTGTCTGCGGCGCGGAAGACGGCATCGGAGTGCATGTACATGTCGAAGCAGGCGGTGGTGCCGGTGCGTATCATCTCCGCAAAGCTGAACAGGGCGCCGGTTTCCACCATTTCCGGGGTGAGCTTGGCCTCGGCGGGGAAGATGTCCTGCGTGAGCCAGTCCATGAGCGCCTTGTCGTCGGAGAACCCGCGGTACAGGCTCATGGGCACGTGGGTGTGGCTGTTCACCAGGCCGGGCATGATGACGGCGCGGCCCAGGTCCGTGCGGGGGGCGTCCGGGTACATGATTTCCAGCATGTCCGTGTGGCCCACGCACTGGATCTTGGAATCCTGCACCAGGATGGCGCCTTGTTCAATCACGTCACGCCCGTCGTTCTGCGTGACCACGTAGTCTGCGGTGTAGAGATGCATGGTGGGGAAGGGGGTGGGAGTTACCAGAAGAGGATGGCGCAGGCCAGCACGGCCAGGCCGTATGCGGCGCCTGCCAGGGCCATGGCGCGCACCAGGCCGGGGCGGCCGGTCACCTTGGCCGCCCAGTCGCGGAACAGGTGGGGCTTGGCCACCCAGAACATGGCCACGGTGAGTACCGGGTACCACCAGATGGGGATGAGCAGGCGCGTGACCGGCTCTTTCAGGAAGGCTGCAGAGAGCGGCACGATGGCCATGAGCAGCAGGAACAGGCCCAGGGCACGCGGCAGCAGGTGCTCCTTTGCCATGGTGGCCAGTACAAACCACACTACCGGGCAGAGCAGCAGCAGGATGCTGCGGAAGGTATCAAACTCATACAGCGGCATGCACAGCGGGTTCCAGTCCGCCTTCAGCAGCAGGGCCATGATCCACAGGAAATCCACCCCAAGCAGGGCCGTGCCCGCCTTGTAGCTTACGTGGGCGTTTGCCAGCAGCTTGCAGGTTTGCTGCGGCCAGGCGGCAGCGGCCAGGTGGGTGGCGGTGAGCACCAGCCCCATGGCTATGCCCGTGCCGCAGAGCGGCAGCTTTTCATACAGGTGGATATATTGGTCGTACATGCGCGCGGGTATTGTACCCCCAAGCGCCGCAGAAATCAAGCGCGGATTCCGCGCGCGGCCACGCTTGGAGGGATGGGGATTTAGGATTTAGGCATGCCGTGGCGGGTAGGTTTCCATTACAGGTGGTAAAAAATGTGCGGCCCATCCTGCATGCAGGATGGGCCGCGTACTATGAAAATGACTCACTCAAGCACCGGCTTAGCGGGCAGCCTTGACGGTGACAGCCTCCTTGCCCACGCGGTTGCGCAGGTAGTTCAGCTTGGCGCGGCGCACCTTGCCGCGGCTCACCACCTCAATCTTGGCGATCTTGGGGGAGTGGATGGGGAAGGAGCGTTCCACACCCTCACCATAGGAAATCTTGCGGACGGTGAAAGCCTCGTTGATGCCGGCGCCGCGCTTGCCGATGACGATGCCCTGGTAAACCTGGACGCGCTCCTTGCCGCCTTCGATAACGCGGCAGTGTACCTTCACGGTATCACCAACGTTGAAGGAAGTTACGTTTTCCTTCATCTGCTCTTTTCCGATTGTGTCGAGAATGTTCATTTTGTCTCCTTATGTGTTAAATGTTCAGGAAGCCTCTCGGCTCCGGCGGGTGCGCTAGTCTACACGATTTTTATGTCCTTGGCAACCCAAATTTGTGAAAAATATGCATTTTTTTTACGGGAGGGGCGGGAACCCGCGTCATTTGCGGAAATACGCGCCTCTCCACTCCGTGCCGTACAGGCGGCGCAGCTCGTCTGCGATGGCGTTCCAGCCCGCATCCTGCACCTCTGCCAGGTTGATGGTCTGGCCGGATTCATCCGTGCGGATGAAGAGGACTGCCCAGCGGGTGCCGTCGGTGACGGTGAGGAAGCGGTCGCGGCTCTCAAAGGTGTCGTCCACGGAGGGGAGGGTGATGTCCCGCTCGTCGCGCAGCTGCCTGCGGTAGGATTCCGGCACGGAGGGGAGGCGGAGCCATTTCTCTGCCTGCGCCCGGGAGAACCCGGCGAAGGATTCATGGTCCGAGATATGCTCCATGACGCGGTAGGCGGCGTGGACGGCGCGGGTGGTGGCAAGCTGCATGGCCCCGGGGCGGGCGGGTGCGGCGGTGGCGTACATGGCCTGCAGGTCACGCTCCAGCGCCTGCTGCGGGGTGGGCTGCGGGTACAGGAAGAACCAGCCGCCCAGCAGGAGCACGGCGGCGGCCACGGCATAGCGCATGATGCGGCGGCGCCCCAGCATGGCGCGCATGAGCTCATGGAAGCTGCGGATGCGCCGGAAGTCTATCTCACCGAAGAGGAAGCGGGCTTTCGGCGGGCGCGGCAGGGCGGCAATCTGCTGCACGGTCAGGCCCTTGGCGGGGTCCAGCAGGTCGGCATCCACCTCTCCGCTGCAGTCCTCGTCCACCGCGCGGTAGTACTTGAACAGGTAGGAGAGCAGCACGGCGCGCAGCACCAGGCTGCAGGCCACCAGCACGCAGTAGTACAGCAGGCCCTGGGCCAGCTTGCCGTCCTCAAACCCGAAGGTGGGGTGCACCAGCTCAGGCCGGGTGGCGGTGAGCACGGGCCAGGCGGCCACGGCTGCCGCCAGCACGCCCAGCAGGCCGCTGAACCACACCAGGTTGCGCCGCGGGCCGAGGAGGCTCACCAGCTCCATGAAGGCCAGGGGGAGGAGGAAGAGCAGGGGCTTGGCGGCGTATATGGAGATGGTTCCGGCCTCCAGGTCCTGCTCCTCCAGGCTGCGGGGGATGATGGAATCCGGGTAGGAGAAGGTGTACAGCACGGCTGCCGCTCCCAGCAGGGAGAGCAGGATGCGCATGCCGAGGGTGAGCTTGCCGAGCATGGTGCGGGGGTCAGCTGAAGTCTTTCAGGATGTTCTTGATATCCGCGCCGATGAGGCCGCGGGAGGCGGCTACCGCCAGCAGGGTGTCCTCCACGTCCGGCGGCGGGGTCATGCACCTGTGCGGCAGGTCTGCGGTGAGCAGCTCCAGGGCGCAGGCATTGTGCAGGGCCATGGAGGTTTCCACGAAGCGCATGGAGGTGGGGTCCTCCAGGATGAAGTTGAGCGGGCGTTTCTTGTTGAGCACGCGGGATTCCGGAATCTCTGAGCCGAATTCGTCCTCCACGCCCATGTTGGCCAGCAGCACGGGGGATGCGGCCACGGTGGCGGCCTGCAGCTTGTGGCGCAGGGCTCCCACGGTGCCGGTGGCGGTGACCACGCACCAGGCGCGGGCGGCTGCGGCGTTGAATGCCTCTATATCCGTAACAGGGATGAAGTTCACGCCCTCCGGCACGTCCTGGCTCACGTCCGCGGTGTCTGCCACGGTCACTTTCATGCCGTGCTGCAGGGCGTAGTACACGATGCCGCGGCCCACCTTGCCATAGCCCACCACCACCATGCGGCGGCCGGCGTATTCCGTGTAGCCCAGGTGGTCCAGGGCGCGGAACAGGCTCTCACCGGTGCCCAGGGTGGTCTCTATGCGCTTGATACGGCCTGCATCCGCCACCAGCACGGGGCGGCAGGGGGCGTGCTCATAGCGTTTCACGCCGGAGCGGGTGAGCTCACAGAATCCCAGCTTGGGTTTCAGGCGGCTGAACTGGCCGGAGCAGTCCAGCACGATGTCAAAGAAGTTGTCACCCTTGCGGGCGGTCATGATGCCGAAATCCCCCAGGCCGGCCATGACTGCGGGATCATGCGGCAGGGTGCTTTTCTCCGGCACGTATACCTGGGCGCCGCCGGCCATGAGCGCCATGTGCTTGGCCAGGGTGTTGCGGAAAAGGGGTGTGGCATCCAGGATGCGCAGGCCCTCCAGGGGCTTGCTCTCCTGCCAGGCCTCCGCCTGGTAGAGCAGGGTGGGCCATTCCTCCGGCTGGTAGTGCTGCAGCAGGTGGGTGCGGAGTTTCTCTACGGTCTCTTTCATTTGCCCCTAGTTTAGACCTATGGCGCGGAAAAGCAAGGCAAAACCGCAGCATACCCGGGGGTATGCTGCGGTTGCATGGCGGAAAAAGCGTGCCGCAGGGGGGCTTACTTGTTCCAGCTGGGGTCAAACTTGGGGCGCGGGTTCTCCGAGCCGGGGCTGTCTGCCGGCACGCGGTACTTGGCGCGCTCCTCGTTGTAAATCTTGAGCAGGTCCTCCATCACCTTGGCGTACTCCGGGTTCTGGGCCACGTTGTGCATCTGGGCGGGGTCCTTCTCGTTGTCGAAGAGCATCCACTCGTTGGAGGGCTTGCGGACTCCGGCCTTGCGCTCCTCCTGCGTGGGGGTCCAGATGTGGCCCAGGGTGTAGCGCTTGGTGCGGATGCCGTCGTGGCGGGGGGCGTTGTGCTCGCCCGGCTGCTCGTAGAAGGCGTAGTACAGGGGGCGGTCCTCAAACTCCGGGGCCTTGCCGTCCTTGAAGAGCGGGGTCAGGGACACGCCGTCGAAGGTCTTCATGTTCTCCGGGGTGGCGGCGCCGGCCACGTCCACGATGGTGGGGGCGTAGTCTACCTCCTGCACCATGGCCTGGGAGCGCACTCCGGCGGGGATGTGGCCCTTCCAGCGCATGATGAGCGGCATGCGGAAGGTCTCCTCGAAAATCCAGCGCTTGTCATACAGGCCGTGCTCACCGGTGTAGAAGCCCTGGTCGCCCACGTAGATGACGAGGGTGTTCTCGGAAAGGGCGTGCTTGTCCAGGTAGTCCAGCAGGTTGGCGATGGATTCGTCCACGGCCAGGATCACGCCCAGGTAGTCCTCCATGTACCAGCGCCAGCGCTGCTCGGTCATGTCCTCCTGGGTCTTGATTTCGCCCGCCTGGAAACGCTTCACGAAGGCGCGGGTGCGCTCTGCGTAGAAGTTGCGGTAGAGCTCGCGCAGGCCGGGTTCCATGCCGTCCGGGCTCCAGTTGTAGTTTGTCTTGGGGGCAAACTTGGGCTGGTGCTTGGCAAAGTCGAAGTCCGCGGGCACCTGGCCCTTGAAGCGGCCTTCCTTTTCCACCATGTTCTTGAGCACGCCGGTGGGCACAATCTCCTTCATCACGTCGAAGGGAATCTCGTCCTTGATGAGGTGGTTGTCATTCCAGTTGCAGAGGTCCCAGCCCACGCTCTGGCGGGTGAGGGAGAGGAAGTCCGGGCGGTCCTTCCAGTCGTCGTGCAGGTTGGCGGGCGGGGTGAGCTTGGCCACGTAGTCACGGATGAGGGAGAGGTGGCGCGGGGCAACAATCCAGTTGCGGTGCGGGGCCTTGTGGCCCACCACCAGGGCAAAGGGCTTGTCCTTGTCGCGGTTCTCCATCCAGTCGATGGCCATGTCGGTGACCACGTCGGTCACGTAGCCGCGCATCCTGTGGTGCACGGTGTTGCCCTTGGGGCCGAGCTGCTGCAGGGTGGGGTTCCAGTAGTCGCCCTGGCCGGGGAACACCTGCCAGGAGGTGAAGCCCTTCGGCTGGGAGACCAGGTGCCACTTGCCGATGATGCCGGTCTGGTAGCCGGCGGCCTGGAGCATCTGGGGATAGGTGGGCTGGTCCGGGTTGAAGCGGGAGTCGCCCTCGTTGAAGAGGAAGCCGTTGTTGTGGGAGTGGCGGCCGGTGATCATGCAAGCGCGGGAGGGCCCGCACAGGGAGTTGGCGCAGTAGGCGCGGTCAAAGACCATGCCCTCGCTTGCCAGGCGGCGGAAGCCGGGCAGGGGCACGGGGCTGTCCTTGTCACAGCTGCCCAGTGCCTGCACGGCGTGGTCATCCGTGATGATGAAAAGCAGGTTGGGACGCTGGTCCTGGCCTTGGGCGGAACCCAGGAGCACCAGGGAGGCAATCCCGGTAAGGAAGGAATTGAACTTCATGGTGCGGATACCCTACCACAACCCGGGGGGGGAGTCAAACAAAAAAGCCTGTTCTGCTCCGCTTGCTCAGCCTTTGGCGTGGTTGAGCGCATCCGTGCCGGGGAAGCGGTGGGAGCGGGCGATGGCCCCGGCCACGTAGGCTAGGGAGAGCTCCACGGCGCGGGGCAGGGGGTGGCCCAGTGCCAGGTGGGCGGTGACGGCGCTGGAGAGGGTGCAGCCGGTGCCGTGGGTGGAGATGCCCGCGGTGCGCGGGTGGCTCCAGGAGAGTGCGGGTCGGCCGGGCTGCACCAGTATATCCGTGCAGGTGCCGCCGGGCATGTGGCCGCCCTTGGCCAGCACGGCGCAGCCGTACTGCGCGCAGAGCTGGCGGGCGGCGGCCTCCATCTCCCCCGCCGTGTGCAGGGGGGCGCAGCCGCACAGGCGCTGCAGCTCATCCAGGTTGGGCGTGAGCAGGGTGGCGCGGGGGAACACGGCCTGACCGTATGCGGCTATGGTTTCCTGCAGCACCAGGGGTTCCCCCGCGGTGGCAACCATGACGGGGTCCACCACCAGCGGGCCGGGGAAATCCGCCAGCGCCTGCATGGCGGCATGCGCTATCTGCGGGGAGTATAGCATGCCGGCCTTTACCGCTGCCACGGGGAAGCTGCGCAGGCAGAGCCGCACCTGGCCGGCCACGAAGTCCGGCGCCATGGGGACGATGCCTTCCACGGTTCCGGGTGCCTCGCTCACCACGCAGGTGACGGCGGTGAGCGGGTAGCAGCCCAGGGCAAAGCCTGTTTTCAGGTCTGCCTGGAGCCCTGCGCCGGCGGAGCAGTCCGACCCGGCGATGCTGAGGAACACGGGTACCATGGCGGGCGCGGCTTACTTGAGCGCCTGCTCCAGCGCGTATGCGGCGGAAATGAGGGAGCTTTCCGCAAAGTGCGGGCCCAGGAGCTGCACGCCGGTGGGCATGCTGCCGGGCTGGGGGCAGGGGATGGAGATGCCGGGCAGGCCCGCCAGGTTGGCCGGGATGGTGTAGATATCCGCCAGGTAGGTCTGCAGGGGGCTCATGGAGGTATCATGCAGCCTGGGGGCAGGCATGGGGGTGGCCGGGCCCAGGATGAGGTCCACCTTGGAGAAGGCCTTGGCAAAGTCCCCTGCCACCAGCGCGCGCACTTTCTGGGCGCGGGCGTAGTAGGCATCATAGAATCCGCTGGAGAGCACGTACGTGCCCAGGATGATGCGGCGTTTCACCTCTGCGCCGAATCCGCCCGCGCGGCTGCGGCTGTACAGGTCGTCCAGCCCGTTGGGGGATTCTGCGCGGTAGCCGTAGCGCACGCCGTCGAAACGGGAGAGGTTGGAGGATGCCTCTGCGCAGGCGATGATGTAGTAGGCTGCCACCACGGCCTCTGCATGCGGCAGGGAGATTTCCTCCACCTCCGCGCCCAGGGCGGTGAGTGCCTTCACGCTCTGCTCCACGGCGGCTGCCACGGCAGGGCTGTTTCCTGCGGAGAGGTATTCCTTCGGCAGGCCGATGCGCTTGCCCTTGATATCATGGCCGATGAGGGAGGTGAAGTCCTCCGCTGGCACCTTGGCGCTGGTGGAGTCCTTGGCGTCATGGCCGCAGATGGCGTTGAGCACCAGGGCTGCATCCTCCACGTTCTGGGTGAGCGGGCCAATCTGGTCCAGGGAGGAGGCAAAGGCCACCAGGCCGTAGCGGGAGACGCGGCCGTACGTGGGTTTCATGCCCACGATGCCGCAGTGGGATGCGGGCTGGCGGATGGAGCCGCCGGTATCAGACCCCAGCGCGGCAATGGCCATGCCGCCGGCAACGGCGGCTGCGGAGCCGCTGGAGGAGCCGCCCGGCACGTGCTCCGGGTTTACGGGGTTTGCCGTGGGGCCGAAGGCGGAGTTCTCACCGGCGCTGCCCATGGCGAATTCATCCATGTTGGTGCGGCCGAAGGGGATGGCGCCGGCCCGGCGCAGCAGGGTGACGGCGGTGGCATCATACGGGGAGCGGAAGTCCGCCAGCATCTTGGAGGCGCAGCGGGTGGGCTCCCCCTGGATGCAGATGTTGTCCTTCACGGCGATGGGGATGCCACCCAGTGGCTTGGTGACGTCTGCCGCGGCGGCTTGTGCCAGGGCGCTCTCCTTGTCCCAGGAGAGGTAGGCGTTGAGGCCGGGGTTCTGCGCCTCCATGGCGGCGGAGAGCTGCTCCACCAGCTCCACGGGGGAAATGGCCTTTTCCGCCAGCTGGCGGCGCCAGTATGAAATGGTTCCGAATGACATGGCTCTGCGGTGGGGTTAATGGGCGGATTCTACGACCTTGGGCACGCGGAACTGGCCCTCTTGCGCCTGCGGGGCGTTTGCCACGGCGGCTGCGTTCTCCAGGCTGGTGCCCGGCACGTCTGCGCGCAGGGCATCATAGGTGGGCAGGGGGTGGTACATAGGCTCCACGCCCTCCACGTCCCATTTCTCCAGTTGTTTCACATAACCGAGCACCTGGTTGAGGTCCCGGGAGAAGCGCTCTGTCTCCTCCGCGCTGAGCTCTATCTTGGCCAGCCCGGCAATGTACGCCACATCAATGAGGTTTTCTGTTTCCATAACGTGCTGCTCACTCCGCATCACCCCTCTGAGAGCAGGGAGATGATGAGGCGGTAGATACCATAGATGGAAGCTACCATAATTGCAAGCAAAATCAGGCTTTCCACCAGATTATTTCTGGTATCGCGCCGCGCGGTGCCGGTCATCACGCGGGTGTGGTGGCGCTTGCGCGCTTCCAGTACCTCCTCCAGGGGCGGCAGGGTGTTCTGCTCGTTCCGCAGTTGGAAATCACCGGAGCGGTATGCGGTGTCTCGCCAAGCCTCCCGCTGCGCTGTGCCTTTGCGGGAACTGCCTTTCAGGGCTTTCAGCCGATCTGTGAGGGAGCCTTTTCTCATGGTGCTGTGGCGATGAGGTAGATAATCCAAGTGATGAGCATGAGCAGGAAGAGCGGCAGGTGGAATGCCAGGCCTTTCAGCAGCTGCTCCTTGATGGCAGCCCAGTCCAGCCCCTGCCGTTCCTCCGCACCCGGCTTGTGCATGAAGATGTCCGTGTGGTGGTACTTGTGCCCGCCTATATAGATTTCGTGAAAATCGTTCTCCGCCATTTCCAGGCGGGGCAGGGCCTCTTTCAAGCGCTCGCGCAGGCCCTCGTTGCTCCAGTTGGTCGGTTGCAGGGCGGAGAGTATCTGCAGGTGCTTCTTCAGGCACTCGCAGGCCTGCTCCACGTCCCGCTGCTCCCTGTCCATGGATTCCAGTTCCGCCTCGAACCTCCGCACGGCATTGTGAATCTTGGTGCCGATTTCATTCAGGCTCTCCGTGAACAGGAGTTTCTGCTCCGTGTTGATTTGCAGTTCGCGCCGCTGCTCCTCTAGCTGGGCCCTCTGTGATTCGTAGAAGGCCATTTTCTGGCGTGCCTTCTCCATTTCCGCATACGCCTGCTCCGGAGAATGTATCTCTCCGTCTGCTGTGTGGGGATTGAGCTCCATTTGGCGGTATGGCGGTTCTGGTCTCATGCGGCAAGAAAATCAGCTACGTGCCAGTAGTAAACCATATACTTAGGAAAAGTCAACTGTTTTATCTAAGTTTTCTTAAAAATCTGGATGGCTTTACAAAAAAAGCAGGAGCTGCATGGTTGCAGCTCCTGCCGGAAAGTACGGGTG
Organism: Akkermansia sp.; assembly: GCA_030536145.1. Lineage (GTDB taxonomy): Bacteria > Verrucomicrobiota > Verrucomicrobiia > Verrucomicrobiales > Akkermansiaceae > Akkermansia. The sequence goes on along the minus strand of JAUNQN010000001.1, from coordinate 85,302 downwards.
GCGGGAATCGAACCCGCGTCGCATGCTTGGGAAGCACGTGTCCTGCCACTAAACGACACCCGCGTGGTGCTGGGCGCAGTATAGCGGAAATGGGGTCCCGTGTCAAGCAAAAAGACTTTTTTTGTAATTTTTGCAAAATGCGCTTGCCAAACGGGGCGGGGCGTGCTAGCATTTGCGTGTACCCAAAAGCGGGTATAGCTTAATGGTAAAGCTCCAGCCTTCCAAGCTGATCATGCGGGTTCGATTCCCGCTACCCGCTTCAAACCTTTAACCTACGCGTAACTATGAAAATTAAGAATGTTCTTGCACTGGTCCTGCTGGTGGCGGCTGTGGCTGCCCCGGTGGTGAATGCCGCCAATGTGGATGTCAAGCAGGTGGCTGCGGCCGCCAAACAGGCCGGTGCCGACAAGGCTGCCGGCGTGTTCGAAGGTGCGATTGCCCAGAGCAACAAGTGGGTTGCCGAAGAGGTGTCCACGGTTTTCAAGGCTGTGCTGAACGGCTCCAGCCTTTACCCCTACCTGCCCGCTGCCTATGAGGCGTACACCAAGAGGACCACGACGACTGATGCCAAGGTAGCCAATACGGTGGCTCTTCTCAAGGCCTTGGAAAAGGCCCTGCAGGAGAATGCAGCGTCTGCCACCCTCGCTTCCGTTGTGGATCCTCTTCTCCTTTCCTCCCTGGAGCGCATGAATATCGAGAAGTCCGTGAACCAGCTGGGCGTGAACACCAACGGTCCTGTCATGGCTGGCGGCTCTACGGTGCAGAAGCGCCGTGAATCTTCCACGCGTGTTCCTACCCCGGTGACTCCGGCTCCCATTTCCCCCCAGAACTAAAGTCCTATCGTTTCATCAGGCCGTTACATAACACGCCGATAACATGAAATCCCTATATCTGAAAAGCCTTTGCCTGCTTGCTCTTGCGGCAGGCAAAGGTTTTGCTTTGTCCCTGTACGATACTGCTCCGACAATCGGCTTGCCGGAGTCTCATGCCGTCCGCTATTCCGTTTCCGGTAGCGTTGGCTACGATGACAACGTGAATTCCCAAAAGACGGACAAGACGAGTTCCCTGTTGCTTTCAGCCTCTCTGGGTGCAACATACGCCGATTTCGAATCCGCTGAGAAGGTGAGCTATTCTGCAAACCTGGGAGCTACGTACTATCTCAAGTCTGCCAACAGCTCTGGTCAGAAGTTGTTCTCCAACAACAGTGTGAGCGCAACGTGGAGCCACAAGCTCAATGACATGATGGATAATTCCATGAGCTTGTCCGTGCGCTACACGCCTGAACCGGATTACGCCAATGGTATTTCCGCTGCCCGCAGGCAGGGCGATTGCTTCAACTGGTCTGTCAGCGACAGTTTCTCCCGGGCTATGGATGCACGCTGGAGCTGGTCGGCAAATGCCTCATATAGCGGCAATATTTACACGAATTCCACATACCAAGTGGATAATCGCCAATACGTTAATGCCGGCATGAGCCTGAGCTTGCGACCGGGCGACTTGACATCCTACTCTCTCTCAATGAGTTATCGGTACGATTTGCGCGATTACGGGTACAATTCCAATAATTTGTCCTTGACCTTGGGGGTCAATCGTTCTATTGATGCCTTCTCCAGTGCCAACCTCAGCGTAGGCATCCAGCAAAAGTTAATTCATGGCAAGCAAATATGGTCTCCGAATGTACGCGCCGGGTACAACCGCCGCGTGGCCGAAGGCTTGAGCGTGAATTCCTATCTGTCCTTGGATAACGAGAATATCGACACCTACCGGGGTGTGGGTTTGAATTACCTTTCTAATCCCACGTGGCGCGTAGGTGCCAACCTGTCGTACAGTTGGCACCCGGAGCTCTCCTTCACCATGGGGTGTTCCCTGTTGCAGAGCAATTATTCCCGCGGTGAGCGGGGGCTGGGGAACAGTTCCCGTACAACGGTGACTCCAACCCTTGGCGTTTCCTTTAAGTTTACAGACCGTCTCAGTGGTCATGTCAACTACAATTGTACCATCAGTACGTCCTCTAACAATGGTGGCGGTGAATACCGTTACGTCAGGAATCATGTGACCGTCGGTACTTCTTACTCCTTCTGATAAAACCGCGGACTTCCGGTTCCTCTCCCCGGAAGTCTCATTTCAGGATAAACAGATATGATAGGTAATACAGCTCAGCAGACGCAGGGAGAAGCCATGCTCCATGCGCAGGATTATTTGCAGGTGCTCCGATCCCGCTGGAAGGAGACCCTGTTGGTGTTTCTTCTCGTTTTTGTGAGTTGCGCCGTTATCACCAAAATGATGACACCGCGCTACTCAAGCTATATGACGGCCGAGATTAAGCCGCCGAGGGAAATCATCAATGTGGCGAACAGCGGGGTCAACCCCATCAATGCCGTGATGAGCGAGACTGGCTCCTACATGCAGACCCAGTTTGAAATCATGGTTTCCCAGCAGAACCTGATTGCGCTTGCCAACAAGCTGGATTTGCCCAACGAGTGGAAGACAGATGAGGTGTCTGCAGCCGGCATGCTCTCCGGTATGATTCGTATCATGCCGAGAAAGAATACCAACCTGGTAGATATTAGCGTTACCGGCTCTGATCCCCGCGTGGCCCAGCAGATTTGCCAGGGCGTGGTGGATGTGTACAAAGAAATCCGCGAGGAGAAGGAAAATGCTGTCATCAACGAGGCTATCAACAAACGCTATGAGGTGCTGCGTTCCCGCCAGGACGAGCTGGAGAGAAAGGCCGATGTGCTGCGCCAGTATATCCGCTCCGGGAGGTACGTCACTCACTTGTGGGACAGCAACGGTTCTAGTGCTCCGCAAACCACAGATAACGAAGAGTCGATTCTCGCTAGTCTCAATAGCCAGCGTCTGGCAACGGAGTCTGAGATTGCTAAAATGACTGTTCACATTGGTAAGCTCCAGGCTCTCAAGGATGAGGATTTGCTCAGCTATGTGACTCGAACAGGCCTGCTGACTGCTGAATCCTACTGCTCTGCCAAGGTGCGTTCCCTGAACGAGCAGTTCAACAAGGAGGAGGATGAGAAGGACAAGATGCTGCTCAGCGGATATGGTGAGCGCCATCCCTCTATGCTCCGTTTGGAAGAACAGCACAAGAATACCCGTGAGCAGCTGTATGCCGAGCTTATCGGAATGCGTGATGCCATGGCTGACCAGTTGGATGTCAAAAAGTCAGAGCTGCGTGATTTGACCGAGCGTTGCGATGCCGCCAAGGACCGTCTGCGCGACAAGACCCTGGAAGACCAGAAGGTAAAGTCTGCCCTTCAGGAGTATTCTGCTGAAAAGGCACGCTTCGACAAGCTGGAGAACGATTACATTGCCGACAAGATGCGCATGCTTGCTCCGCGTACCTGTCTTGAGATATACAGCCGCCCTGGTGTGGCTAGCGTGCCCTCCAGCCCGAACTATCGCCTCAACCTGATTGTGGGTGCTGTCGTGGGTATTGTGCTGGGTATTATCGTTGCGTTCGTGTTCGACTATTTCGATACCTCCATCAAGACACTGGAGGACGCAGAGCGCGGCTTGGGCCTGCCCGTGCTGGGTGTGATTCCCCAGGATGCCGGTCTGCTGATTCTGCAGGGCAATTCCAGCCCCGATGCAGAAGCCTACCGAATCCTGCGCACGAACATAGAACTTAAAAAGTCCCTGTACAAGGCAACAACCTTTGCGGTGGTTTCCTCCAATGCCGGTGAAGGCAAGACGACCACGCTGAGCAACCTGGCATACGTGTTTGCCCAGGCAGGGTACAGCACGCTGATGGTGGATGCCGACTTGCGACGCCCGCGTCTGGCCCGCTATGCCGAGTTGAAGAGCGATTTGGGCCTTTCCAACTATCTGGCCGGGGCCAAGGAACTGAAGGAAGTTATTTTCCAGACGAGTGTGCCCAACCTGTACCTGATGCCGAGCGGTCCCGTGCCTGCGGATCCCAGCGGTATGATTGGCTCATTCCGCATGGAGCAGCTGATTACAGAGGTTTCCAAGCGTTTCGACGTGGTGCTGTTTGACTCTCCGCCCGTGCTGGGTGTGAGTGACGCCTCCCTGCTGGTGAGCAAGGCGGATGCAACACTGCTGGTGCTGCAACCCCGCAAGATGCCGCTGAAGGCACTGCTGCGTACCAAGAGTCTTATCCAGAATGCAGGCGGTCAGCTGATGGGGCTCATTATGAACAATGTGGATATTACCGGTGATACCCAGTACCAGTATTACACCACGTACTATTCATACTACACGAATGACCGCTCCCGCAAGGAGCCTGTCACTCCGGGTATGGCTGCAGCTTCCCGTTCCGCCGAGAAGACCAAGGAACACCACGTTCCCGAGGACAAGGGGACTGACGATGGAGACATGTACTAATTACAATCAAGAGAGCATATGATCAAGATTTGGAGCATTGCATTGGCTGTGCTGGCGGCTGTGACATTCACTGTGCCTGCATCTGCCCAGAATTCCTACTCTGAACCGCGTGCGGTGAAGGGTGGTGCCGTTACCGTTGCCTTGAAGAATATACCTTCCGAGGATTCGGCCACAGTTAACGGCCGTTATACTGTAAACCGCGGGGACGGCACTATTACGCTGCCTTACCTCTCCGGCCGCACGCATGTACTCGGCAAGACCGCCCGGGATATCGAGGCCCTGATCCGCAGCCAATATGTGGCCCAGAAGATTTATCGGGACCCGATTGTGCAGGTGACCCTGGGTGTTGACAATTCTCAGGAGCTTGAACGCCGTTTTGTGCAGGTGACGGGCTACGTCGGCGGGAAGAAGAACCTGCCCTATCGTGAGGGTATGACGTTGATTGAAGCTCTGCTGGATTGCGGCGATATTTCCGATTACGGTTCCCGCTATGTCCAGATTACGCGCAGGGGTGTGACGCGCAAGTATGATTACTTCAGTGCGAAGGATCGAGCTATTGTGCTGTATCCCGGTGATATCATCAACGTGCCCAAGCGCCCGTTGTCTGAGGGCCGTCCGAGTTCTGTCGGTCCCTAATGGTGAAATGTTTGCCTGGGGCTCCGGTCTTGAAAAGGGCCGGAGCCCGTTTTTGTCATGCAACACGCTGCCAGGAGAGTCCTTTTGTTGTCTGTAGGGTATGGCCGGGGCCACCATTCTGCAGCAGCCGCATTGGCGGAAGAGTTTTCCGTACGCGGGTGGCAAACCCGTACTGTTGATCCCTGTGCCATGTCAAGCCCGAGGTTCTTCGGGCTCACTCAGCGCTTCTACAACTTTTGTGTGCGGCGTATGCCTTGGCTATGGGGGGTGGCTTATTCTTGCACGGATACGGCAGATTGGCGTGGTGCCATGTGCCTGCCTGTCATGAAAGGGTGCATGAGGGTAATCTCCGGGCTCTTGGAGGAATACGAGCCGGATTGTGTGGTGTGTACATATCCCTTGTATGCCTATATGCTGGATGATATGGCCAGCCGGGGGGAGAGTGTGCCTCCTTACGTGGTGGTGGTGACAGATGCCCGTGAAATCAGTCGTCCTTGGATGCTCTCATGCGCCCCGCTTGTGTGTGTGCCCGATGAGCTGTCTGCCGAGAAGGTGGTAGGTACATTCGGCCTGGATTCCGCTACCGTAGCCTGCACCGGTTTTCCTGTGAGACGGGCTTTTTCCTGTGCAGCTGCACATACGCCACCTACTGCGGATAATCTGCGGATTGTGTATGGGGCTTATTGTTCTACACGGCGGGTGTGCCGTGATATAAAGGCTCTGGCCACGGCCTATCCATTGGCTGATATTACAGTTCTGGCTGGGCAGCGGAGCAGGGGGATAAGCCGTTTGCTCCGATTGGAGTCTGTTTGTGCCTGCGTGCACGTGCTTTCTTGCACTGATCGCATGGATACTCTTTTTGCCCATGCTCATCTCTATGTGGGCAAAGCCGGTGCTGCAACGGTGTTCGAGGCATACGCTGCCCGTGTGCCCCTGCTGGTGAATTTTGCATTGCCCGGCCAGGAGCAGGGAAACTTGGAGTTGCTGATGGAGGATGGCGCGGGGGAATGGGTGGACAGTACGGGCGATTTGGTCTTGGCTGTCCGGCGCTTGCTGCGGGATGGGGCTTCCTTGTGGAGTTCAAAGGTGCGCGCGATGGAGACGGCCGGCCGCAGCGGGGGTGCGCCGTGCATCGTCGACAAAGTGGAAGGGCTTTTGGTATAGGGTGTTATGGGAATTTTGCTGATAGACAACTCCAATACTCGCACCAAGTTTGCCTTGCTTGAGGATTCCCGCATGATTGCCGGCGTGCGGGTGTTTCCTACTGCCGATATCCAAGGGGAGGCGGTGCAGGCCTTGGTTGCGGACTGGACGTTCTCCTCTGTTTGTTTGTGCTCTGTGGTTCCGTGGGCTTGCAGCCGGCTGCAAGCCGCCTTCAACTGCCCTGTCAGGCTTGTGGATGCAGCCTTGGTCCCGCAGCTGCTCAAGGGCTATGCCGGCGCGGCCACGCTGGGTGCCGACCGCATTGCGAATGTCCTGGGTGTGGTGCAGAAAGGCAGGTTCCCTGCCGTGGCGGTGGATTTGGGAACGGCTTCCACCTTTGATGTGGTGGTGGATGGTCCCCTGTTCCTGGGCGGTGTTATTTCCCCAGGGTTGCAGATGATGGCGGATGCCCTGCATGAGCGCACCTCCCTGCTTCCGCCCCTCGATGCGCGTGCGGGCTTTTCACGTACCATAGGCAAGACCACGCAGGAGGCGCTGCATGCGGGGGTGGCCCTGGCTTTCCGGGGGATGGTCAGGGAGATCCTCCAGTCCGTAGCAGATGAGCTCGGACAGAGGCCGTATGTGGTAGCTACCGGAGGGGATGCCTCCCTGCTAGCGGCATGCGGAGGGCTTTTTGATGAAGTGGACGAGTGCTTGACTATCAATGGAATAGCCGCTGCTGCCCTTCTTTAGGAATGTGTTTTTTTTCGTTTCTGTGCGATTTTGGTTGCATGTCTGCCAGAATACGGGTAGAATAGCGGCACATTAACTGTCACATATCAATATGTCCGACTCTATCGAATCACAGGTAAAAGAAATCATCGCTGCCCAGCTCAGCGTGGATCTGGAAAAGGTGACCTCCGACGCCAAGTTCATCGAGGACCTCGGTGCCGACTCCCTTGACACGGTTGAACTCGTTATGGCTTTCGAAGACAAGTTCGACGTGGAAGTCGCCGATGAAGATGCTGAGAAGCTCAAGTCCGTCAAGGACGTCGTCGAGTACATCGAGAAGTGCAAGGCCTAAGAGCCCGGCAACAGATTTTTTTCACGGGCGGTTCCTCCATCTGGTGGAGCCGCTCTTTTTCATTTCATGAAGCACTTGGGTCAGCCGGGGCGGTTTGATATAGCGTACGCCATGGAGAATACGCAAGTTCTCTATGTGCCGGACCGCCGTATCGACACCTTTGGCGAGACCAGGTTTAATTTCCGCCTTGTGACGGAGCTGATGGATGAGGTTGGGGTAACCCGTGTCCGGTCTGGCTGGGTGGAGGCTGCCCGCCCCAGGATTATACGCCCGGCGGATATGGCGGGAGTGGAGATGGAGGGCTTCTCCCCGGAATCGGCTGCTTTCTTTGATTGGCTTCGTGAGCACGGCGCCCCATTGCAGACACTTTTCAAATACGGGTTTCATTTCAGCCGTTCAGAGGTATTGGAAGGGCTTGTGCATGAGGATTCGGCCGTAGTGGCTGACCGGGTGGTCCAGGAGGCTCTGGGCTCCGGAGACAGTTTCCGCGCTGTTATACGCGGAGTGGATGATGCGTGGGAGGTATCCCTGCTGCGCTTTATGGTAGAAATGATTCAAAAATCCCATGAAATCAATATATTCGATTTTCGTCGCCGCGGCCTTATCTAGTACCTTGTGCGCTGCGGCGGAGCGCTATTCCCTCTGGCCGCGGCGACCGGCAGAGATTGAGCAGGCCCAGCGCCTGCTTCAGGCCAACAAGCCGGTAGAGGCTGTGCAGCTGCTGCAGCCCCTGATTTCCATGGATGGAATAGCAGGGCAGGAGGCGCGCCAGATAGTAGGGGCTGTCAACGTGGGTACCTACCTTTCCCTGCGGCATCCCGGTGCAGCCGTCTATACGGTGAAAAAAGGTGATAACCTGGCCAAGATAGCATCTGCGGTGCATTGCCCGTTTGAGGTAATGATGCTGCTCAACGGCCTGGTGGATCCAGCCTCCATGCATGTGGGCCAAAAGCTGGTATATGTACCCATGAAGCAGCAGTTGGAGATTGACCTGCCGCGCCGCGAGGTGCTGGTGTGGGATGGGACGACGCTGGTGGCTTCCTATAAACTGCTCTCGGTAGAGGGAGTTTCCGGTTCCGGCCAGAAGGTGCAGACAACCGTTTCTGCCAGGGATGGGTATGTGGCTGGAGGGAAAATACCGGCATGGTCTCCCATGATGGGCAGCAGTGAACGCAGCTTGGTTTTGGGTAATGGTGTTGTCCTGTCTGCTGGTCAGGGAAGCGGTGGCAAGGTGCTCCGTATGGCCCAGGCTGATTTGAATGAACTGGCGCTGCTGGTTGGGGTGGGGAATCCGGTGACCTTGGTATACAAGGCGGCGGATATTCCTGATGCCGGACAGCAGATTCCGGCGCCGGCGCCCGTAAGGAAGTGATGCACTTAAAAAAGCTTTTCAACCCCATTTGTTTTTGATACAATCCCCACGCCGGGACGGCTGTTTCCGGCGCATGCATACAAACAGAACCATCTCCTGACAATCATGACAGCAAGCGCAACTGAATCCTGTGGTAAACGAATGAGCGGAGCCGATGCCATTATCCAGTGCCTGGTAAGGGAAGGCGTGGATGTGGTGTTTGCCTATCCCGGCGGTGCCAGCCTGCCCATGCAGCAGGCCCTGAACAAGGAGAAATCCATCCGCTCTATCCTGCCCCGCCATGAGCAGGGCGGCGCCTTTGCCGCGGAAGGCTACGGCCGCGTGACCGGCAAGGTTGGTGTCTGTATGTCTACCTCCGGTCCGGGTGCCACGAATATGGTGACCCCCATTGCGGATGCTTTCATGGATTCCATTCCCCTGGTGGCCCTTACGGCGCAGGTGGGCAGCAGCCTTATCGGTACTTCTGCCTTTCAGGAGACGGATGTGTTCGGCATGACCGCCCCTTTGGTCAAGCACAGCTATATGGTGACGGATGTGACATCCATCCCCCGCATTATGAAGGAGGCCTTCTACCTCGCCCGCAGCGGACGCCCCGGTCCGGTGGTGATTGATATTCCCAAGAATATCCAGGAGCAGGTGTTTGAACCGGATTTTGAGGCAGGGATGGATTTGCCCGGCTACCATCCGGATGTGCCGGTGCCTGCGGAGAAGCTGGATGCCGTTATTCCCCTGCTGATGGAGGCCAAGCGCCCCACGATCTACGCCGGCGGCGGTGTGGTCATGTCTGGTGCTGCTGCCGAACTCCGGGAGTTCGCCGAGCGCACGCAGATTCCGGTGGCTACCACGCTTATGGCAATCGGAGCCATGCCTGATTCCCACCCCTTGGCCCTGCGTATGCTGGGCATGCATGGTTCCGTGGCTGCCAACAATGCCGTGAATGAGTCTGACTTGGTATTCGCCATCGGTGCGCGCTTCGATGACCGTGTGACCGGGGCCGTGAACGAGTTCTGCAAGCATGCCAAGATTATCCACATTGATTTGGATGCCGTGGAGCTGGGGAAGAACAAGAAGGTTGATATGGAAATCCGGTCGGATGCCCGCCTTGCCTTGCAGTACCTGAACGCCAAGCTGGAAGAGCAGGGGGTGAAGGCGCGCCCCTATGCCTTTGAGAACAGACCGGAGTGGTTCGGCATGATTGACACGTGGAAGGAGCAGTACCCCCTTTCCTACGAGAAGCGTGAGCATGAGATTGCTCCTGCATCCGTTGTCGAGGAACTATACCGCCAGTTGAATGGCAAGGATGCCGTTATCTGCACAGGTGTGGGCCAGCACCAGATGTTCGTTGCGCAGTTCTACCGGTTTGAGGAACCCCGCCGCCTTTCTACCTCCGGTGGCTTGGGTTCCATGGGGTACGGCCTTCCTGCTGCCATGGGCGTTCATGTCGCTTGCCCGGAGAAGGTGGTTGTCAACATCGATGGTGACGGTTCTTTCCTGATGAATGTCCAGGAGCTTGCCACCATCCATACGGAGCATATGCCCATCAAGACCATCATTATGGACAACCAGCACCTGGGTATGGTGGTGCAGTGGGAGGACCTGAAGTATGATTCCACGCGAGCCAACACATTCTTGGCCGATCCTAGCGCGGAATATGATCCCACCCATAAGAACAATGAGCTTCTCTACCCCAATTTCCCCCTGCTGTGCGCCGGATTCGGTATCAAGTGCGAGCGCGTGACCGAACCCGAGGACTTGCCGGCTGCCATTACCCGTATGCTGGAATCCGAGGAGGCCTATGTGCTGGATGTCATGGTTCCCCATGATGTGCATGTACTTCCGCTCATTCCGGGTGGCATGACGTACAAGGACGTCGTCTTGGAGCGCATTGCATCCGATGGCAAGGGGCGCAAGGCCTCTGAACTTGGCAAGGAGATTCCTTCTGCCCTCTGATAAGTCTATTACTTCCGCGCAAACTCCTCCCTAGCCATGGATGCCACGGGTATCAGGAATTTCATAGTCGCCATCTTCCTGGTGATTATTTCTGTGTTGATGGGAACCTATGCTGCGGAGGACAAGGACATCCCAATCCTGATGATTGCGGTGTTCCTTGGTATCATCTTCATGCTTTTCCTCGGTCGGCGAGCATGGGGAGCCATTTATATCTTCCCTCCTTTGATTCCGTATCTGCCGATAGGTATCTTGCAGATGCTTCCAGGTGGCTATCTTGTAGCAGGTAGCGTTCTGGCGTATTGGGTTGTCATGCGGGTCATGGGCTATGTACAGTTCCGGTGGCGTGCCCTTTGGATCCTTGACATATTGACGGCTGTTTTGCTCCTGTATTTTGTAGTGTCTTTCGCTAATCACCCGGTTGCCATCAATGCGCTTGGTTTTGATGCCGAGTACGTGGGAGGAAAGGAATACGTATGGGCAATCCTGGCTCCGATCTATTATGTAGCACTAAGCAGTATTCCGTGTACGTATGAAGGCTTGTATAAGGTGCTGCGTTGGTCATTCTGGCTTCTGCTTGCTGCCTCTGTGTTTGCTGTCGTGTTGGACATGATGGGATTGGCGCAGTCTGGCGATGCTGGTGCAGCTATTACGAAATCACGTTTCTCGATGTTCGCCGGAGTGGGAACCCTGAGTTTCTACGTCCTTTTCAGTAAAAAATCCATTCCACAGGTTTTAGCCTCTCCCAAACTGTTGTTAGGTGCTTTTCTTTGTGTTGTGGCCGTGGTGATATCCGGCTGGCGAGAAAAGCTGCTAGTGTTCTGCACATCTGCAATGGCGCTTTTTGTGATTAAGAGGGAGCTGATATACATGGGTGTCATTTCTGTATTGGCATATGGCATGCTTTTGTATTTGAGCCATGAAAAAATTGTGGAGGATCATTTCCCGTATGGCATGCAGCGTACCCTCTCCATGGTACCTGGAGTCAAAATCAAGGATGATGTGCGTAGGGAGACTGAGCATTCATCTGAGTGGCGAAAGGTAATGTGGCGCTGGGCCCTGGACCCCAGAACCGGTTATATCCGGGATTATGTATGGGGGGATGGTTTTGGTCAGTCCGTGGCGGAACTGAACCGTTATTCTACTTCCCTGATGCGTGGAACTGCCATATTTGGCGAGCAGGACGACTTCGCAAGGACGGGTACATGGCACAATGGACCCATTATGACTATTCACCGTTTGGGCATGGTGGGACTGGGGATTTTTACCGTGATTTACCTTTATGGAATTTTCCTGGTAGGTCGTGTATGCCGTGCGTACAGGGGAACGCCTATGTTCCTTATCGCAATGGTGTTCTTGTTAGACTTCTATGGAGAAATCGCCCATTTCTACATTTCTGCTGGTACAATTCGCCGTTTCCTGGATGTGTATATCTATTTGGGGCTGGCTAAGGTCTTGTATTGTATCGGCCGGGAAGAGGGCTTGATTATCCCCATGGTGTCATCTTCCCGCTATAAGCCAATCCTGATTTCCGAGCAGGAACGGCGGGATTTGATAAGCCAGGGCTGACCTTGAAGGTAAGCATTCAATCAGCGACCGGCATGCAGTGGCTTAAAAGGTCCTAACCTTGAGCTGCCCTTGCAGCAGAGATATGGCTGTGGGGGCAGGGGGGACCCGGGTGGCGGGGCAGGTTGCTGCGCTGTAGGTGTCTTGGTCTTGTGTATAACCAAGGCGGTGCAGGAGAAAGGCATTCAGGCTTGCCCTGTGCTGCGGCGGTAGAAGGAATCCACCAGCTGCACGCTGCGGCGGGTGGCTCCGGAGTGGACCTTGAGGGCGTTGAAGGCGTTTTCCACCTGGCGGGCGGTGGATTCACTGTGTTCCAGCAGGCGGGAGATGTGCAGGGGCAGCTGGTCCTGCATGCAGCGGCAGATGCCGGCGTGGGATTCCAGCAGGCGCACCAGATCTGCAAAGTTGGTCATATCAGGCCCGGTGATGACAGGGATACGGGCGGCGATGGCCTCCACGGGGTTCTGGCCGCCGCTGGCCAGGAAACTCTTGCCGATGACCACCACATCCGCCAGGGCGGTCCAGTCCCGCAGCTCACCGGTGGTGTCTGCCACGTAGCAGGCGTTTTGCGGCACCTCGTCCGGCAGCTCGCCGGCGGTGCGCAGGATAGGGGAGAACCCAGCGGCGGTGAGGTCCTGCACCACCTCTGCCCGGCGCTCTGCGTGGCGCGGCACGATGAGGGGGAAAGCCCCGGCGGTGCGGATGGCCTTGGCTATGAGCGCCTCCTCCCCGGCGTGGGTGGAGGCGGCCAGTACCACGGGCTTGTCCTGGCGCAGGTAGTTGAGCAGCATGCGGAACTCGTCCCGCGGGGCGGTGGGGGCGTCCCCCAGCACGTCGAACTTGATGCTGCCTGTCTCATGGATGATGAAGGGGTTGATGCCGATGTGGGCGAAGCGGCGGGCATCCGTGCCGTTCTGCGCGGCCAGGGCATCCAGGCGGGAGAAGAGCAGGGCGGTGACGGGGCGGATGGCGGCGTAGCGCCCCTCGCTGCGGGGGGAGAGGCGCGCGTTGAGCATGAGCAGGGGGATGCCGCGGCGGTGGCAGGCCTCTGCAAAGTTGGGCCACAGCTCCGCCTCTATGAGCGCCACGGCGCGGGGCTTGAAGCGGTCCAGGCAGCGGCCGGAGAGCCCGGGCAGGTCCAGCGGGGCGTACAGGGGGCGCACGTTGGGTATGGCGGCTTTCCGCACCACCTCGTGCCCGGTGGCGGTGGAGGTGGCCAGGATGACCGGCTCGTCATGCGTCTTGTTCCACTCGCGGATGAATTTGAGGGCAATGAAGGCCTCTCCCACGCTCACGGCGTGGATGTACAGGCCACCCTGCGGCTCTTGTGCCGCGGGCTTGCGGTAGATGCCGAAACGCTCCAGCAGCCCGGTGCCGAAGCCGCCGCGGCGCTTCATCTTGATGAGGTAGCCGGGCAGGGAGACGAGCAGGAATACCGGGAAGAGCAGGTTGTACGTGCCCAGCAGCAGGGTGCGGAAGAGGATTTTCATCTGTCTGCCTGGTAAAAGAGGATGACGTTCTTGCCGTAGTTGCGGGTATCCACCAGGTTCCAGCCGGGGAATTCCCGCGTGCAGGAGTCTCCCACGCCGTAGCCCTCCTGCGCCTCTGCTATGAAATAGCCGCCTTCCGCCAGCAGGTCCGCCAGGCGGTCCGTCATCAGCTCCGCTATCATGTCGCGGTCGCCGTGGGCCTTGCAGTAGGGCGGGTCTGCAAAGATGATGTCATACTTCCCCATATCCCGCCGCACAAACTGCAGGCAGTCGCTCTGTACCACGCTGCCGCCCTGCAGGCGGCTGCGCTCCAGGTTCTGGCGCGCCACGGCGCAGCTGGTGCGGGCGGCATCCACCATGCGGGCGGTGGCGGCGCCGCGGCTCAGGGCCTCGATGCCGATGGAGCCGGAGCCGCAGAAAAGGTCCAGGATGCGGGCGTTTTCCGTGAGCGTGCCCAGGATGTTGAAGAGGGCCTCGCGCACGCGGTCCTGGGTGGGGCGCACCTCTCCCTCCGGCACGCGGATGGGGAGACCCTTGGCTTTACCTGCAATGATACGCATGGCTGGAGAAAGGCAAAAGCGGGAGTCCGCGCGCACGGCACGGGCTCCCGCTGAAAGGGGAATGGCGTGCTTTACTTCTGGCCGGGCTTGGTGGCACTGGCGCTGGCGGCCTTCACGGGGAAGCGCATCAGGTAGCCGTGGCTGGCAATCTGCTGGCCGGTAACGGCGGAGCGCTCCACCAGGCTGTAGTAGATGTACATGAACTTGCCGTCCGTGGTCTTGGTGAAACGCACAACCTCCTTCAGGTCGGAAAGGGCGTCCTTGTTCTCCAGGGTCCACTCCGTGCCGGTCTGGGCGCCGAAGGCGAACTTGTCGTCGGCCTTGAAGTCCTTGGCCTTCAGGTCGCCGTTGTTGGAGTGCCAGGAGCCGGTCTTGCTGTCGTAGGTAAGGGCACCGATGGTGATGGGCAGCATGGCGTTGCCGTTCACGCGGGTGGCGGAAAGGATGCGGTACACGCCATCACGGCCGACCACGGGGTCCAGGCCCAGGGCCACGTCTGCCACGGGCACCACCTTGGCCTTCTTCCAGGCGGCCACGTACTTGTCATAGTCGGCCTTGCTGGCCCACAGGTCCGCGTTGTAGTCCATCAGGATGGCGGGGTCCGTCTTCTCTGCAATAGCCTTCTGCTTTTCGGTGGGGAGCTTGGCAAAGCGCTCCTGCACGGCCTTCTGGAGCTCGGCGAAGGAGTCGTCGTGGGCAATGCGGACCACGGCGCCCTGCTTGACGGAGCTGCCGTCGGCGGGAAGATAGTCCTTAACTGCTTCTACGGCGCTGGCGGTGGACACGGTGCTGCACAGCACAGTGGGAGCGGCCAGCATAGCAAAGAGGAAATGTGACGTCTTCATAACAGTAGCCACACTCTAACACTCTTTTTTTTGCTTGGCAAGTCAGAAAGCAGGTGTTATTGTCATGAAGTCATGAGGATGACAGAGAAAAGCATACGTAAGGCGCTGCCGGCGGCCTGCATGGCCCTGCTGCTGGCAGCGTGCAGCAGCGTGACCCCCATGTCCCGTATACAGGCAAATCCCGCGCTGTACGGCTCCCTGCCGGCGCAGCACCAGGCCCTGGTGCAGCAGGGACAGATATGCGACGGCATGGGCAAGGACGCGGTGATGCTGGCCTGGGGCAGGCCGGACGGCGTGGCCAGCGGCCAGCTGGCGGGCGGCAAGGTGTGGGAGCGGTGGGAGTACACCGCCATGGAGCCGGTGATGACCACGCACGTGGGATTCGGCGGCTGGTACGGCCACCGCGGCTACTGGCCGTACGGTATGGGCGGCATGGATACTGCCTACGTACCCCGCTGCGTGGGGCAGGTGGAGTTTGTGGAGGGCCGCGTGAAATCCTGGATGCACTATTGACCTGAAAGGACATTTTATGATGAAACAGATAGGAACGACAAAGGACGGCGAAGCCGTGAACCTGTACACCCTGCACACCCCGGAGCTGGAGGTGGGCATCACCAATTTCGGCGCGCGCGTGCTGAGCTTCCGCTATGCGGAGGTGGACTGCCTGTTCGGCCCCAAGGACTGGGCGGAGCTGCAGGCGGACACCTGCTACTGCGGCAGCATCTGCGGGCGCGTGGCCAACCGCATAGCCGGCGGCCGCTTTGAGCTGGACGGCAGGGAGTATGTGCTGGCCGCCAACAACGGCCCCAACCACCTGCACGGCGGCAATACCGGCTACAGCGACCGCGCCTGGACCGTGGAGGAGGCGGATGATACGCACCTGGTGCTCAGCCTGGTCTCCCCGGATGGGGAGGAGGGCTACCCCGGCACCGTGAACGTGCGCGCCACGTACACGGTGGAGGGGCGCTGCCTGCGCCTGCTCATGCAGGCGGAGACGGATGCGCCCACGCTGCTGAACCTCACCAACCATGCGTACTGGAACCTCTCTGGCACCGGGTTGGTGGATGACCACTGCCTGAAGGTGGAGGCTGCGGAATACACGCCCATGGTGGCCAATATACCCACCGGCGTGGTTGCCCCGGTGGAGGGCACGCTGTATGACCTGCGCAGCCTGGCGCGCCTGGGTGAGCGCAACGCGGCGGATGCCATTCCCGGCGGGTATGATGACAACTACGTGCTGCCCGGTGCCGGCAGCGTGCGCCCGGTGGCCCTGCTCACCAACGGCCGCCGCACCCTGCGCGTGCTGACGGATGCCCCCGGCCTGCAGGTGTACACGGGTGATTACCTGCCCCTGCCGCGCGGCGGCGTGGCGCTGGAGGCCCAGAACTACCCGGATTCCCCGCACCATCCTGCTTTCCCCTCCATCGTGCTGCGCCCCGGCGAGCACTACTCCCGCACCATTGCCTGGGAGATAGAGTAAAACCTCACCTCCAACTGAAATATGAAGGCTCTGATTTATTCCGTTTTGGCATCCACCCTGCTGGTTTCCTGTGGTACCAGCGTGGGGCTTGTGCAGTATGTCCCGGCCCGCGTGAACCTGGGTTCCGGCAGTGTGGTGCAGGTGTCGTCCCGCGGCCATTATCCGCTGGCCCGTGAGCTTTCCTCCGCCACCACCCGTGCGCTGGCGGACGGCGGCTACTACCGCGCAACGGAGACCGGCTCCATGCCCTGGGGCGGCCAGCCCGCCATTGTGTGGGATGTGGACAAGGGCTACACGGATGATGACGGATACTCCTCCATCCGCGTGCATGTGAACGTGTATGACAGCTCCCGCTCCATCGTGTACTCGGATTCCTACTCGGAGAGCGTGAAGGACAGCCGT
Organism: Akkermansia sp.; assembly: GCA_030536145.1. Lineage (GTDB taxonomy): Bacteria > Verrucomicrobiota > Verrucomicrobiia > Verrucomicrobiales > Akkermansiaceae > Akkermansia. The sequence goes on along the minus strand of JAUNQN010000001.1, from coordinate 68,415 downwards.
TCCCTTGCCGAGCGGGAGCGCGACCGGGAGAGGGACAAGAAGCACAACAGATGGAGCAGCAGCTCCTACCGGGATTATGATAACAGCTACGACTACCGCTGGATGGCCGACCGCATGGCGAAGGACGTGGTGCGCTGCCTGACCCCGCGCAAGGAGACGTATTACGAGACCGTGGATACGGACCAGAAGAAGAACCCGCTGCTGCTGCAGGCGGCCAGGATGCTGGCGAGCGGCAATGCCGATGCCGCGGATTCCCTGGCCCGCCAGGCGCGCCAGGCCGTGCCGGGCGACCCGGAGAACGAGTACCTGTTGGGCCTGGTGGAGCGCAGCCGCAAGAACTACGCGGCCTCCAACGCCCATTTCCAGGCTGCGCACAACATGGCTCCGGACAGCAAGTACGCCGACGGCATCCGCAAGAACAGCGAGCTGCAGGGCAACGAGGCCGCCTACCGCGCCCAGATGGGCCGCTGATTCCGCTTTCGTACTGCGGACTCCCTGATTCTGTGGGGTACATCGCAGGCCACCCGGCTTTCATGGCCGCGGTGGCCTGCTTGCTGCTGCTTTCTGCGGCAGGGGAGATTTGCGGTCGCCCTGTCTTTCCCAGGGAGGGAAAGACAGGCGGAGCGGCGGGGCATGCTTGTACCGTGGTGCGGTGTCGGGCATGCTGGTGGTATGGCAATTCAGATGAAAGAGTGGGGCATGTTGCCGTACCCGGGCCGGGGCGTGCATGTGCCTGCGCAGGGAATAGGCGGCTGGGGGGCAGCGGTGGCGGATGCCGCGCGCGGCGCGCAGTCGGTAGTGCAGGGGGCGGCCATGCAGGGTGCCCGTGACAAGGTGGCCTCTGCGGGGGATTTGGCCGGTTTTTACGGCAGGTTGCAGGAGGTGGTGGCAGAGGCCGGGGCGGAGATGGAGGCGCGCGGGGAGGTGAAGGATTGGGATTACGCGTGGGACAATGTGTGTACCCCGCTGGTGAACCGCGCGCTGCAGGACCTGCCGGAGGAGAGCCGCGGGGCGGCGCGTGAGCTGGCGGCGGCGTATACGGCGCGGGCCGCGCTGGAGCGGCGGCGTGATGCGGAGCTGGAGCGTATTTCACAATCGCGCGCGCAGTGGCGCGGGCAGCTGGAGCGCGCGGTGCAGGATGGGGATGAGGTTTCCGCCCGCTTGTGGCTGCAGCAGGGGCGTGATGTCTTTGTGCCGGCAGCGGAGATGGAGGATATGGAGCGCAGCGTGCAGAGCGGTGCCGCGCTGGCGCGCTGGAACAGCCGCCTGCAGCAGGATCCGCTGGCGGCCTTGGGGGAACTGGCCGGGGAGTCTGCGGATTTGCCCGGCAGGCAGGAGGACCGCGCCCGCCTGCAGGAAACGGCGGAGGATATGCGGCGCACGCTGCGCGCCCGGGCGGCGGGGCAGCTGGCGGAGGATGTGATGGCGCAGCGGGAGACTCCTGCGGACTGGGTGGAGCAGGCCACCGCCGCCGGGGTGCTTACGGCGGAGCAGGGGCGTGCCATGCGGCAGCCGCGCCGCGCGCTGCCCGCAGCGGAGCGCTGTGATTGGCAGCGGCGTATCGATGAGCGCAGCGGGGATGACGACGATGCCCTGCGGCTGGAGATTTGCACGGCGGCCATGCCGCGCGCGGAGCAGCAGCGGCTGCTGCAGCGCATGCAGGCGGGGGCGGGGGTTCCGGCGGAGGAGCGCCGCGGGCTGAGCCGCCGCCTGTGGGGGCTGTACGGCTCCGGCTGTTTCGGCACGCCGGGGGATGCGCTGGCATGCCGCCGCATGGATGAGCAGCAGCAGGATGCCCTGGCCCTGCTGGCCAAGGGGGACCGCCGCGCCCTAGATTCCTGGTTGCAGGATTGCAGCAGCCGGGAGGAGCGCTGGATTTGCTACGGGGCATGAGGCCCCAAAAGATATGAACAACGATTTTTGATATGTCAGACCCTATACGTGAACAATTGGAACCTGCGGAGGAAACGCCGTTGCAGGAAGCTGCGGCACCCCGCCCGGATGATGAGATGCCCGCTCCCGCCGCAGAGGTGGCGGCAGAGCCCGCGGATGCACCCGTGGAGGTGCCGGATGCACCTGCGGTACAGGAGATAGCCCCGGCCCAGGAAGCGCCCGCAGGGGCGCCCGCTGTACCGCATGAAGGCTTGCAGCGCCACTGGGACCGCATCCTGACGGGCAGTGCAGACACCCTGCCGGAGGATGTGCGCCGCCGGGCGGGGGCGGATGACCCCTCCCGCCCGGAGGATGAGCGGGAGTACCGCCTGCTCGGTACGGTGAACCGCTCCTGGGCTGCGGATTGCCTGGGGCTGGCGCGTCGGCAGGTCAGCTCCCGCTGGCGTGAAATCCGCAGCAGTATGGCGGATGCGCTGGAGGTGGCGGATGACGAGGGGGAGGTTTTCTCCGCCCTCTCGGACCAGCGTGCCCGCGCCCGGCAGGATGCCGCCGCGCAGCAGGCGTTCCGCGCAGGGTATGCGGATGGCCTGGCGGGCCGCAGCGGTGGCGGGGATGACGGCGGAGACGACATAGGGGCCGCCGCGCTGGCTGCCGTGCGTGAGCAGGGGCGCCTGCAGGGTGAGCGGGAGCGCGCGCCGTACCGGGCGGTGCTGCCGGATATCACCAAGGGGCTGGATTTCATCCGCGCGGCGGGAGAGGGCGGCATGGAGCACGTGCACATGTGGCTGGAGGCCCCGGAGCTGGTCTCTGCGCTGGATTACCTGCAGCAGCTGGATCCGGCGGAGCGCGCCCGCGTGTACCGCCTGGCTGCGGCGGGGCTTCCCGCGGCGGAGGAGCACGGGCTGGCGGGCAGCGCGGTGCAGGCGTTCAAGCGCTCTGCTGCCAATGTATCCCTGGGCCTGGTGCAGGGCGTGGGCAATGTGGCCGCGGCCGCCGGGCATGCGCTGGCGCGCGGCCTGGGCTGGGAATCCGCCGGGAATGCCGCCGCCGGGCTGGACCGCCGCCTGCAGGTGCTGGAGGAGATGCGCGGCGTGGTGCAGGGGGAGCTCTACCCGGTGGAGCCCCCTGCGGAGAGCGGCCTGGCCGGGCAGATGCTGGTGGATGCCGCTGCGGCCACGCCCGGCGCGGGGCTGGCATTTTGCGGCGGCACGGGGTTCGGCCTGCTGATGGGGGCCGGCGTGGGCGAGGCGATTGCCGAGGCGCGGCAGCGCGCCCCGCAGGGAGACCAGCAGCTGCAGACGGCAGCCGGCCTGTTGGGCGGTACCATCCAGGCGGGTATCTATGTAGGTATGGGCAAGATGGGCAGCGCGCTGCTCTCCCGCAGCATAGACCGCTTTGTGCGCGCCCGCGGCGGCACGCAGTACGCCTGGGCCGGGCTGAAGGGCCTGGGAGACGTGGGCGCGGAGACTGCCAAGCTCCTGCTGGCGGGCAAGGCGGCCCAGGCCGCGGAGCTGGGCACGCAGGAGCTGGCTGCTCGTGTGGACGGCACGGCATCCAACATAGACTGGCGGGCGTATGGAGACAACCTGGTGGATATAGAGGCGAACATGCGTGAGGCGGCGGCGCTGCTGCCGTTCCTGCTGATAGCCTCCGGCCGGGCGGGGCTGCACCATTTCCGCTCCCCGCGCGCCGTGCTGGGGGACGGCCGCGCCCTGCGGGAGGACTGGGGGCTGGACGACAGCCAGATGGAGCGCCTGGAGAATGCGGGCACCGTGCGTGAGCGCAGCGCGCTGCTGCGGGAGTTCCTTTCCGGCAGCAAGCGCTGGGGGGCGCCCGGTTTCATGCCGGAGGTGATGCGCGCCATGCGCCTGCTGAACACGGACTACTACCAGGGGTTCAAGGACGAGGCCGTGGTGCGGGATTTCCTTTCCCTGCCGTCTGAGACGGACATGGCGCGCCGCCCGGACACCACCCCCGCGGATACGGAGAACCCCGCCGCTGTGGCGGAGATGCGGGAGCATATCATCCCGGACCGCAAGTTGACCCTGAGCCGCCAGCAGCTGCCCTACCTGCAGATGATGGACGGGTGGTGGAAGAATGCGCATTTTGACACGGATGCCGTGACCCTGCACCCGGAGGAGCCGCCGCCCGCCGATGCGGTGGAGACGGGCATGGTGCGCAGCGCCTTCTACCTGGAGGATGCCGCCTACCGTGCTCAGCCTGTTCCCGAGCGCGCGCAGCGCAACGGCTTCTACCTGCCGGCGGGGCCGGAGGAAAGCGCCGCGCTGATGCGCGACCGCACGGCGGAGCTGCGGGATATTTCCTACCGCTACCTGCTCAACAGCTTCTCCCTGGATACCCTGGGAGCCAGCTTCAAGTCTCCCGCCCTGGCCGCCAAGGTCACGGAGGAGGCCCGCCGCAAGCTGGTGGGCAGCCTGTGCAGCCGGGTGCTGGACTGCGCCGCCGGCACGGACCCGGAGACGGTGATGGATGATGTGGCCATGGACCTGGTGAGCACCTACCGGGAGCGCTCCGGCAGGCGCTATGCGCCGCGCTGGTTGCGGGACCTGCCGGCCAAGGAGCTGTCCACCCTGCTCAATGTGCATGAGTCCGGCTACGGCGCGCTGAGCCACACGCACCGGGAGCCCGTGCGCCGCCTGATGGAGCTGAACCTGGGCTTGCGCAGCTGCGCCAGGACGCTTTACGGCGTGCTGCCGCACACGGATGATTTCCAGACCGCGCTTTCCCGCGGCTGCACGGTGCCGCAGGCGTATGCGCTGCTGCTCAAGCGTGAGCTGGGCGCGGACCTGCCGGAGGACTGGGGCGCGGATGTGCTGGCGGGAATGCAGGAGAATCCCGCGCCGAACGCGGGGAACATGCGGCTCTTTGAGCGCTACCAGCAGCTGACCGGCCGCGGCCTGGTCTCCGCCACCGGGGACGACGGCAACCAGTACTGGCGCATTATGCGCCCGGATGGCCGCTATACCCGCTGGCACGCGCATGATTTCCAGGCGGTGAACGACCTGGTGTCCAACTCCCTGCTTCAGTTCCTGCCCGCCGGTGGGGATGCCCTGGCGGAGCGCCTGGCGCGCAATCCCGCAGGCTTGCAGGATGTGGCCGCCATGGCCGCAGAGGGCAATGCCGGGTTCAGCGGGTATGACCAGCTCTGCAGCACCGCCATGCATGACCTGGGCCGCTGCTGGATGGAGAGCGCCTCCATGTACCCCGTGGGCATGGATGTGGCGCGCGTGCGCCACCGCCTGCGCGGCGCAGAGGGTACGGACGGCATCACCCCGCTGGGGCGGGAGGGTGCCGCAGAGGGTGATACCACGTACGACATGTGGTCCATGGCCACGCCGCTGGCCCTGCTGCAGGGGCGTTTCCTGACCTACTGGGAGCGCCAGCTGCGCTCCCGCGCGCTGGATGCGCAGGAGGCTGCGGATTTCCTGGTGTCCAACCGCCTGATGGTGCCGGAGGAGGCGGAGAGCCTGCTCACCCTTTCCCCCAGGGACCCCTTTGAGCAGTCTTACGTGCCGGGGCGGCGCGTGCTGCCCGCCAAGACGAATGCCGCCCTGGCAGAGGGGCTGGCGCGTTTCTCCACGGGCTATGTGCTCTCCCGGTTGGACAGCGTGCCGCTGCCCGCATCCGTGAAAAACTGGATAGCCCTGGCTCCCTTCTGTGAGCCGTTGCCCGCGCCGGAGCGCCCCAAGACGGTGTCCGGCAGCCGCCTGACCGTACCCATCGGCCGCCACGGGCGCGGCCTGGTGCGCTGGGCGAACCGCCGCACGGCGGAGAAGATACGCGGCATGCAGCCCCTGCTGGGTATGGTGGATGCCGCCCTGCAGGCCCCGGAGGAGGGGCAGGGGCATATCATGGAGCTGGTGCGCGCCTCCGTAATGCCCACGGAGACGCAGCGCCTGGAGCAGGCCTGGTGCCACAGCCTGGCCGGCAAGGCCGCTTTCCGCGGGGCCGGGCAGGATTTGCGCAACCTGCTGGAGAACCCCGCGCGCGGCTGGGAGAACCTGTGGCCGGAGGACCGCCTGGACCTGTGCCGCACCCTGCTGCCTGACCAGGCCGCCGGATTGCAGGAGAACTTCCTGCCCGCAGACCTGCTGGCGCAGCAGCCCGTGCAGGAGATGGAGCGCGCCGTGCAGGAGCTGGATTCCGTGCTGCGGGATTTTCCCGGCCTGCGCGCCTATACCCTGAACCCGGACCACGGCGGCCGCCTGGACCGCCTGGTGCTCTCCCCCGCGCTGCAGGAGATGCCGGAGCCGGATATGCAGCCCGGCCGCCTGTATGTGGCCGGCCCCATGCAGGCGGACTATACGCTGGAGCGCGGCTGCTCCCTGCCGGAGGAATGGCGGCAGGATCCGCGCGTGCTGCCCGCGCTTACCCTGCTGGGCAAGTTGCGTGCATACGCCGCCAACAAGCCGGGGGCGGATGCAAGCGGTATCTGGTGGAACAACCGCCTGTACGGCGGCTTGAACGGGCGCACGCCGGAGGGCATACCCGCCGGCTGGAAGCCGGAGCTGCCCTTTGCCGGGGTGGCGGAGTTCCTGCAGGCCTGGGAGCAGGGGCAGTCTCCGCTCTGCAGCGGACTGCTCAAGCCGCTGCACGCCCCGCTGCAGCCGGAGCTGATGCAGTGCGCCACCCTGTACCGCAATCCCGCCCAGCCGGACAATATCTTCCGCCTGATGCCCGGCGATTCCGATTCCGCCAACCCGCACGCCCGCGTGCCGTATATCGTGCATACCTTCAAGGGCTCTCCCACCGTGGGCGGCCGCCTGCTGTATGACGAGAAGCGCGCGGACGAGGCCTACCAGCCGCTGGAGAAGTTTGCCGTGGCGCGCCGCACCGCCTTCGGCAGCCAGCGGCAGGACAACCTGCACGACCTCCAGCTCTACCGCCTGGGCGAGAGTTTCCTGGAGCGCTCCGAATCCGTGGAATCCATGCTCTCCGGCAGCCTGCAGCAGCTTACCAACAGGGAGCTGCTCATGCGCCTGGGTGTGGATACGCGCTTCTGTGAGCAGCTGGCCGCGCTGGACCCGCAGGAGCTCACGCGCGGGCAGGGCACCGCCGCCGCCCTGGTGCGCGGGCTCATGGGCATGGAGTTTTCCGACAATCCCGCCGCCTATGCCGCGGACCTGGTGGCGCTGGGGAACCGCCTGCGGCAGGAGCCGGACCTGCTTGCGGATATGTACAAGACCCTGCAGGAGAGCAGCGGCCGCGTGGGCGTGTGGCGCGCCGTGACCAAGCCCACGGTGCACCGCCGCAAGTTTGAGCACCGCAAATCTGATGAGCGCAAGGTGAGACGTGTGCAGCCCGGTGCCGCAGTGGTGCTGGGCGAGGATATGATGGCGGAAATCCGTGAGCGTATGAAGTCTGCCCTGCGCGGGGACTACAGCTTCCTGGACAACAGCCCCATAGAGCCCGTAGTGCCCAGGGAGGATTTCCAGGCGGAGGAGCGCATGCAGGAGAAGGCCGCGGAGCGCTGGGCCCGCAAGCAGCAGCGCCGCCTGGATTTCTGGGGCAACAACGGCAAGGAGGGAGGCGAGTGATGGTGGCCCCACTCCTGCAAGGCAGGCTGGACGACCCCCTGTGGCGTATCCAGAACCTGTACTGGATAGAGAACAAGTCCGGCCGTATGCAGCGTTTCCGCATGAACGCGGCGCAGCTGCGCCTGCACCGCAACATGTGGCACCGCAATGCCGTGCTGAAGGCCCGCCAGCTGGGTATCTCCACCTACGTGGCGATGCTCATGCTGGACCAGTGCCTGTTCACCCCCAATTTCCATGCCGGAATCATAGACAAGAGCCTGCCGGATGCAGAGCAGAAGCTGGAGAAGCTGCGCTTTGCCTGGGAGAACCTGGACTACCTGCCCCCCGGCGCGGGGGCGGGGGAGCGTGCGCTGGCCTACCTGGGCGGCCTGATCAAGCAGCGCAGCGGCGCGCTCAAGCGCGGGGAGTGGCACCCCGTGGGGGATGCCCGCACGCGCATGGCCTTTGCCAACGGCAGCGACATACGCCTGGGTACCACCCTGCGCGGCGGCACGCTCCAGCTCCTGCACGTATCTGAGCTGGCGCACGTCTCCGTGCATGCCCCCTGGCGTGCCAGGGAGATACGCACCGGCGCCGTGAACACCGTGCCGGCGGATGGCCGCATTATCTTGGAAAGCACCCATGAGGGCGGCCGCTACGGCGTGAACTACGAGATGATGCAGCAGGCCATGGAGAATGCCGCCAAGGACGAGCTTTCCCCGCTGGATTTCCGCTTCTTCTTCTTCAGCTGGTTCGACAACCCGGAATACACCCTGAACGCCCGCGGCGGCTGGAGCGATGCGGCGGCCGCGTATTTCGAGAAGCTGGCGCAGGAGGGCACGGTGCTCTCCCACGGGCAAAAGCTCTGGTACTCCCGCATGGAGCGCACCATGGGTGCCGCCATGCGCCAGGAGTATCCCTCCTCCCCGGAGGAGGCTTTCTCTACCGGGAACGACGGCGCCATCTACGGCGCCCAGGTGGCCATGCTGCGGGAGCAGGGCCGCATCGGCGCGGAGATGGCGTACGCCCCGGCAGAGCCGCTGTACACGGCCTGGGACCTGGGCCTGAGCGACCACACCGCCATCTGGCTGGTGCAGAGCTACGGCGGCCAGGTGTACTGGCTGAACCACTATGCCGCCAACCAGCTGCCCCTGGAGCACTATGCCGCCAAGATACGGGAGTGGGAGGCGCGCTACGGCCCCGTGGCCGCGCATTTCCTGCCGCATGATGCCGCCCATCGGGATCCCCACGGCCACTCCTATGTGGAAAGCCTGGCGCGCGAGGGCATCGGCAATGTGCGCGTGGTGCCCCGCACGCCGGATGTGTGGCGCGGTATCAATACCCTGCGCGGACTGCTGGCCCGCAGCTGGTTCCACCGGGATACCATGCAGCCCCGCGTGAACCTGCGCGGGGAGAAGGAGCCTGGCGGCCTGACCTGCCTGGAGATGTACCGCACGGCCCCGGCCGGGGCATCCGGCGCCTGCCGGGAGGCCCCCCTGCATGATGCCGCATCCCACAGCGCGGATGCCGCCCGCATGTTTGCAGAGGCCTTTTCCCACGGCCTGGTGGCCCCCGTGACCCTGCACCGCGCACCCCGCCGCGCCCTCATGTAGCCCCGCAGGGAAAATCCCCCGCCAACTCCCCGGCGGGGGATTTTCCGGCGGGGCGGGGGGGATGGCACTTCCCGCTGCGGAAAAAATGGGGCGGTGCAGGCTTTCTTCCTTGCCAGGTGGCCGGCAATGTGCTACCATGCGCGCGGACAGGGAGCGGACCCGCCCGCCAATACGCATATATGAGCCACCCCACCGCATTCTTCGGCGCCAGCACCATCCTGGGCAAATACTGGACCAAGCGACGCAAGTTCGACTATCTCGTCAACAAGGAGAACTTCAAGTCTACCTTCGGCAAGTCGTTCCGCAGCATCGTGTTCATGGACAATGCCGTGGCGAACGGCCCGCATGCCTCCCGCGCCAATGTGGAGGAGGACACCCGCCTGACGGACTACCTGATCAGCCACCTGGCGGACATACGCCCGGAGCATACCGTGTTTGTGACCACGTGCGACATGCTGGAGCCGGAGGCGGACGAGAATACGCCCACCATCAAGAGCAGCGACGACCCGTACGTGCAGAACCGCATCAACATGTACGAGGCGGTGAACCGCCAGTACGGCCGCGTGTTGAACGTGCACCTGCCGGAGATTGCCAGCCGTGATGCGGCGTTCAGCAGCCTGCTGGGCACGCTGTGCCTGCTGGAGAAGGCGCCGGAGGTACTGGATTTTGCCCCCGGCGAGCAGCACCAGCTGTATTTCCCGGAGCGTATCATGGGTGATGTGGAGCGCTGCATCCCCCTGGGCATACCCGCCATCATACCCGCCGCGCCGCCGCTGACCACGGCGGAGATTGTGGACATCATCGCCCCGGAGATAGCGGGCCGCCTGCGCGCCCCGCAGGAGGGTGACCCCGCCGGGTGCAACCGCAAGTCCATCCACTCCTTCCAGTGGCTGGACCCCAAGGACGGCTACCTGGTGAGCAAGGATGACCAGGTGGAGCTGCTGCGTTTCTTCTTCCGCCCGGACCTGGCGCTGTAAGGATATGGGCACGTGCGGAAAGACGGGCGGGCAGTTTGCCCGCTTTTTTGTGGTGGGCGCTGGCGCCACGCTGGTGCATTACGGCGTGTACATGCTGCTCAACTGCCTGTTTTCCCTGGGGGAGGAGGACCGCCTGGCACTGAGCGCTACGTATACGGCGGGCTACATTGTGAGCTTTGTGGGGAACTACGTGGCCAGCCTGAAATGGACCTTCCGCACCAGCGGCAGCGTGCAGAAGGGGCTGGGGTTCATCTTCAGCCATGCGGTGAACTACGGCATGCACATGGGGCTGCTGAACCTGTTCCTGCTGCTGGGGCTGGGGCGGCTCATGGCCGCCTGCCTGGGGTACTGCGTGCCGTGGCTGGTGCAGGGCTTCCCCGCGCTGGGCAAGGCGGAGTCCCTGGTGCCCTTTGCCGTATACGTGGTGGTGGTGCCCGTGAACTTCCTGCTGGTGCGGTTCTTTTTGACCCGCGGGGATGAGAAAAAGGCTTGACTAAAGGCGCGGGCTCTGCTACCCTGCGCCGCGTTATGGCAAAAGTACCTGTTATTCAGCTCCGCAAGGGCCACGCTGTAAACTACAACGGCGATATCTGCGTTGTGCGTGAGAGCCTTCTCAAGACTCCGCCCCGCATGGCTTCCTACGTCCAGATGACCATCCGCAGCATTGCCTCCGGCAAGGATTACAACCTGCGCCTTACCTCCAACGACTACCTGGAGGGCGTGATGCTCACCCGCCAGGAGATGGAGTTCTCCTACGTGGACGGCATGGGCTACCACTTCCTGCACCCGGATACCTACGAGGACGTCTGCGTGAACGAGGATATCGTGGATTCCGTCAAGCTCTACCTCATCGAGGGCAACAGCTACGTGCTCCTCTTCACGGATGAGGTGGTGTGCTCCATCGAGCTTCCCGCCGCCATCACCATGGAGGTGGCCGAGGCCCCCGAGGGCGTGAAGGGCAACTCCGCCAACAACGTGTACAAGAGCGCTACCATGACCACCGGCCTGGTGGTGCAGGTGCCCCTGTTCATCAACCCCGGTCAGAAGATTTCCGTGAAGACCGAGGACGGTTCCTATCTGGGCCGCGTGAACAACTAAGCTCCCCCTTTCCGCTTTTCCAAGCAAGACAGCTGCGCATCCCCCGTACGGGTGCGCAGCTTTTTTTTGTTGCCGGGGCCGGGGATTATGGTGCCAGGCTTGTGCGCAGTGGTCGCCAGATTCGTTGAAATGATATAGACGAGTCACCCCGCAGTCGGCTGCCACCGGCTGCGGGGTTTTGGTTAGCTACATGTATAACTAGCGGGCTTGTTAAGCTCACCCGCATCCTAGCACTCCGGGCAGGGGTGTCAAGCGCTTTTTTCATGCACGGCGCGCCGGGACGGCACATTTTCATTGCAGCGGGGCAGGGGTGTGTGGTAGAATGCACCCCGGCGGGGCAGGCACCCGCCCTTACCACCATGACACAGCACACCATCCGAGGCAAAAAGGTTTTTGATGACGAGATAGAGGCACTCAAGGCGATAGGCGACAGGCTGGATTCAGCCTTCGATGCCGCCGTGGATGCCATGCGCAAGGCGATTGAGAGCGGCCACAAGATTATTGTGGTGGGCGTGGGCAAGAGCGGCCTGGTGGGCAACAAGATTGCCGCCACCCTTACCTCCACCGGCGCTCCCTCCGTGGTGCTGGATACCATGAACGCCCTGCACGGCGACCTGGGTATCGTGCAGGACGGTGATGCCTGCATTGCCATGTCCTATTCCGGCGAGACGGCGGAGCTGCTGACGCTCATGCCCTTCCTGAAGCGGTTTGATATGACCATCATCAGCATGACCGGCAAGGGGCAGTCCACCCTGGCGCAGCTTTCCGACGTGGTGCTGGAGACCGCCGTGGAGCGCGAGGCAGACCCGCTGAACCTGGCTCCCACCTCATCCTCCACCGCCATGCTGGTGATGGGCGACGCCCTGGCCGTGGCCCTGCTGGAGGCCCGCAATTTCACCAAGGAGGACTTTGCCCGCAGCCACCCCGGCGGCTCCCTGGGCCGTGCGCTCCTTACCCGCATTTCAGACATTATGCGCAAGGAGTTTGCCCGCCAGCCGGAGTCTGCCACCGTGCTGGAGTGCATTATGGCCATGACTGCCGCCCGTGCCGGCGCCTGCGTGCTTACCTGTGCAGACGGCACGCTGGCCGGCGTGTTCACCCACGGGGATTTTGCCCGCGCCTACCAGGAGGATCCCGCCGTGGGCTCCCGCCCCGTGGCAGAGCTGATGACCCGCAATCCCATATATGTGGAGGCGGACAAGCTGGCCGTGGCCGCCGTGAAGACCCTGCGCGACCGCCGTATCGACGACCTGGTGGTCCTGGATGCCGACCGCAAGCCCGTCGGACTCATCGATACCCAGGACCTGGTGCGCCTCAAGCTCATCTGACGAAGAAAAATTGCAGAATCCTCACTTTAGGCTTGCATTATTCGGGAAAATAGTGCATCCTAGTGCACCGCCATTCTGCGAAAGCAAGATTTACACTATAACAGACTATGAGAAAGTACGAAGCACTGATCGTCCTGAACATGAAGGGTTCCGCCACCCTGGATGAACTCACCGCCGCTATGACCAAGACGCTGGAAGAGGCCGGCGCCAAGGTGTCCGAGACCACCAATGTGGGCCGCCGCGAGTTCGCCTACGAGTCCAAGCATCTCACCCACGGTCAGTACATGCTCTTCGCCTTCGAGGCAGAGCCCTCCGTTATCCGTACGGTCCGTGAGACCCTCGCCATCGACGAGCGCGTCCACTACCAGTACTACCGCGCCAAGTAAGGCTTACTTGCGCCGTGAATCTTACTCCGGGCTTTCCTTTCATGGGGAAAGCCCGTTTGTCGTGTCTGCATAGAAAGTCCCGTGTATGAGCGAATCCCCCGCAACGACCGTTTCCACCCCGCAGCGCGGCAGCCTGCTTGCCGGGGCCTGCCTGCTGTACCTGCTGCTGCCGAATGTGCTTTTCCTGGCGGGGTGGGTGCAGCCCTGGCTGGCCTGGCCGCTTATCGTGCTGTTGTCTTTCGGCTGCTTTCATCTGTGGCGGCGGCTGGGGGATGTGCGCCCGGTACACAGGGGCGGACGCAGGTGGCAGCTTCCGGCGGTCCTGCTGGCCGGGTTCCTGGCCGTATACATGATGGGTTTCAACGGGGATTTTCCGCAGGCTGGTGATTTTTTGGTGCGCAATGCCATATACGACTCTCTCATCCGTGAGGATTGGCCGCTCCACAGCGCCCGGGGGGAGTATTTCGTATACTATCACGCCTTTTGGCTGCCCCCGGCGTTTGTTGCAAAGTTTGCGGGCGGCGTAGTGGCACCCTGGTTGGTACTGGCCCTGTGGGTGTATGTCGGCATTGTCTTGTTTGTCCTGTCGTTGTACCGGCGTGCAGGACGGCGGCTTCCCGGTCTGCTGCTGCTGCTGCTGGGTGTGGCGTGCATGCAGGAGGTGCTGGGCCGGGCTGATGTGATAGCCCGCTACCTGCCGGTGCAGGGAGCCGTGGATGCGTACTACTCCGTGGTGCCTGTGCCCATGCGCTATCCGGCTGTGTGGGTGCAGTTGGTCAATACGTTCAACCACTGTATTCCGGTGTTGCTGCTGCTTGGCTGTGGGTTCGGGCGCGTGTTCCGCGGCACAAGCCTCTTGCTGGCCAGTGCGTTGGTCGTGGCCTGCTCTCCGCTCGGGGCAGCAGCCCTGCTGGTCTACCTGGGCTTCCTGCAGCTGCCGCATTTGCGCCATAATCCCCTTAAGGTGCTGCTGCCGCTTGTTAAAAGCCCCCTGCTGTACGTGGATCTGGTTCTCCTGTTCCTCTTGGGGTTGTATTTCGGCAGCGGGGGTGGTACCGGGTGTGTGCCTGCCTGGCGGGGAGATACCTTTGTCGGGCACCCGCAGGATCTGGCCATTGCATATATCCTGGGTACGCTGTTCACACTGCTGCCGCTGGCTTTTGCATGGCGTTTCCGGCACACGTCTGCTTTCCGGACCGCAGTGCTTGTCACGGTGCTGTTCCCTCTGGTTTGGGTGGGGGTGGATTTGAATGAGTTGCAGCTCAAGGGTATCCTGATAGTGTTTTTCTTTGTTCCTGTGCTGCTGTATGCCGCCTGGCCGTACGCACGCCGCGGCAAGCGCTGTGCGATGGTGCCGATGCTGGTTGCTGCCGCCTATATCCCTTTTCTGGATATCCAGCACCGCCTGCGCGAGTACGGCACATCTGCGCAGCAGCATGAGAGAAACATCCAAGGTGAATGGCAGGGGCACTTGAACCACCCGGAGCATTATTGGTACTCCCGCTTCTGGGGCAAGGAAGCCCCGCTGTTCTACAAAAAGTAACTTTTTTTCACAAAAATGAAAAAAAGGCTTGCAATGAGGCTGCGGGGCTGCTATAATCAGCCCGTACCCGCCAGCGGGTGAACAACGCAGACTTAGCTCAGTGGTAGAGCACTTCCTTCACACGGAAGGGGTCACAAGTTCGAATCTTGTAGTCTGTATCACGGAACCTTCCCGAGTGTGACACGCGGGAAGGTTTTTTCTTGCCTTGGCTCCGGGAAGGACTATAATCTTGCAGAGCAACAGATACCCGACTATGTTTATCTTTACCGTACCGCAGAATCATGTAGCCATTGTGGAAATGTTCGGCAAGCCGCGCGCCGTGCGGCACAGCGGCCTGGGGTTCCACCTGCCGGTGGTGCAGAATCTCAAGAGTGTGCGCGGCTGGCCGGCCACGCAGAAGGACGGCGTGTACATTGAGCTTACGGAGCAGCTGCTGGATACCAAGACGCGCTCCTGCATCACGAAGGACAATGCCACCATGCAGGTGAACTGCATAGTGCGCTGGCGCATTACGGATGCCATCAAGGCCGTGTACGAGGTGGAGCGCCTGCACCAGTCCCTGGTGGAGCTGGTGCTCAACGAGATGCGTTCCCTCATCGGCAGCCGGAACCTGGATGAAATCCTTTCCGCGCGGTCTGAAATCTCTGAGAGGGTGGTGCTGACCACCGCCGCCACGGCAGAGCGCTGGGGCGTGAACATCACCTCCATAGAAATCAAGGAGCTGACCACGGACAGCGAGACGCGCGATGCCATGCTGCGGCAGATGGAGGCGGAGCGCGTGAGCCGCTCCATAGCGCTGAAGGCGGAGGGTGAGAGCGCCGCCAAGATCAAGATAGCGGAGTCCGAGAAGCAGGCCACCATCCTGAAGGCCCAGGGCATATCCGAGGCGCTGCGCATAGCGGCGGAGGCGGAGAGCGCCTACGTGGCCAGGCTGGCGGAGGTGATAGGCGCGGATGCCGCAGCCAAGGTGCTGATGAACCGCCAGGCCCTGGAGGGCTATGCCACCATCAGCAGCAATCCCGCTGCCACCGTATACCTGCCGAACAACGTGCAGGCCATGATGGACCTGAAGAAGTAGGAGCGTATGCTTGCAGAGGTTTGGGGAGTAGGGAGCGGCACTTTCCTGCACTGGGCGCTGGCTGTGGGGCTCACGCTGCTGGTGCTGGATGTGTTTTTCTGCACGGAGTTCCTGGCATGGGTAGGGCTGGGACTGTTTGCCCTGTGGGGCACGCTGCTGCTGGACCTGCCGCTGCAGTGGTCTGCGCTGGTGTTCGTGGCGTTCCTGGCGGTGGGCTTTGCCTTCTACTACACGCTGTGGGTGCAGGTGGTGCGCCG
Organism: Akkermansia sp.; assembly: GCA_030536145.1. Taxonomy (GTDB): domain Bacteria; phylum Verrucomicrobiota; class Verrucomicrobiia; order Verrucomicrobiales; family Akkermansiaceae; genus Akkermansia. Next base: position 52,705 of record JAUNQN010000001.1, on the reverse strand, counting down.
CCTGGTGGCGGGCTACCTGAACCGCCATGCCTACAAGGAGGGGCGGGAGCAGCTGGCCGGCCGCACCGGTGAGATACGTGCAGAGGGCGGCTCCGTGATGGTGCGCTGCGGTGATGAGCTGCTGGCGGTGGCGGAGCCCTGCCGCGCCGGCCTGCACCATGGGGACCGCGTGACGATTGTGAAGTACGAGGCCGGGCTGGCCACGGTGGAAAAGACAAGGGAGGAGGAACGATGATTTCATTCCTGAGAGGGACGGTGGCGGAGGCTATGCCCCAATGCCTGGTGGTGGATGTGAACGGAGTGGGCTATGAGGTCCAGGTGCCGCTTTCCACCTTTGATGCGCTCAACCCCATGGAGGGACAGCCCGTGAAACTGAAAATCCACATGCACGTGCGGGAGAACGCCCAGGTGCTGTATGGATTCGCCACGGATGCGGAGCGGGATATCTTCCGCCTGCTCATCGACCGCGTGAGCGGAATCGGCCCCGCCACGGCCATCTCCATCCTCAGCGGGCTGAACGTGAACACCTTCAAGGCCGCCGTGGTGAACGGCGACGTGCAGGCCATAGCCCGCGCCAAGGGTGTGGGCAAGCGCACGGCGGAGCGCATTGTGCTGGAGCTGAAGGACAAGGTGGGGCTGGCCTCCACCTGGGAGGCCCAGCAGCAGGGCACCACCAGCCCCGCCGCTGCGGATGCGGAGCTGGCCCTGGTGGCGCTGGGATTCAAGCAGGCGGAGGCGCGCAAGGCTATCTCCAAGCTGGTGCAGGAGAACCCCGCCGCCACCACGGACGAGCTGATACGCGGCGCGCTGCGCCATTTCTCCTGATTGCGCATGGATACGGAGCTGCTAAAGGGCGTATCCCGCTCCTTCTACCTGAGCATGGCCTGGCTGCCCCCGGCCATGCGCCACTCCATTTCCCTGGGCTACATGCTGGCCCGCGCCACGGACAGCGTGGCGGATACCTCCGCCGCAGACCCGGGGCTGCGGGCAGAGGTGCTGCGGCAGATGGGCCGCTGCGTGGCGGGGGATGCCACCCCGGATGAGCGGCAGGAGCTGGAGCATACCCTGGCTGCGCAGATGGCCCCGCAGCAGCACAAGGAGTCTGAGAGCCGCCTGCTGCAATCCTTCGGCCAGTGCCTGCAGGAGCTGGCGCAGACCCCGCCGGGAGAGGCCGCCCTGGTGCGCCGCGTGCTGGCCACCATTGTGGAGGGCCAGCTGTGGGACCTGACCTATTTTACCCCGGAATGCACCACCGTGCAGGATGATGCCATGACCGCGCGCTACACCTACCTGGTGGCCGGCTGCGTGGGGGAGTTCTGGACCCTGCTGGGGCGTGAGACCCTGGGGGATGCCTTTTGCCCCGCGGAGCGCGCGGAGCTGATGTGCGCCGCCGGCGTGCGCTACGGCCGCGGCCTGCAGCTCATCAATATCCTGCGGGATATGGAGGAGGATGCCGCCCGCGGGCGCCGCTACCTGTGCAGCCCGCCGGTGCTTTGGCAGGACCGCGCGGATCGCTACCTGCGCGACGGCCTGGACTACGCGGAGCGCCTGGGCGGGTTCCGCCTGCGCTTTGCCAGCATGCTGCCCGCCCTGCTGGGCCTACGCACGCTGGGGCTCATACGCCGCCGCCGGGGGCAGGAACGGGTAAAGATACCCCGCCGCGCTGTGTATGCAAGCATGCTCCAGGCTGCATGGCGTGCGGCCCGGGGGCGCAGGAAATAAGGCAGGGGAACCCCGCGGCGCGGGATTCCCCTTTGAATCATGTTGCGCTTGCAGCGCCGGGGCGGGCTCAGCGCCACTGTGCCAGGCGCTTGAGCTTCTTGGCCAGCGTGAGCTTGGCGGCGGAGGATACGCGGTCCGTGAACAGGAAGCCCTCCAGGTGGTCGCACTCATGCTGCAGGCAGCGGGCCAGCAGGCCGCCGCAGTCTATCTCCAGCACCGTGCCGTCCAGCTGGGGCAGGGTGGCTTTCACATGGTCCGGGCGGCTCACGTTGGAGCGTATGTTCTGCACGCTCAGGCAGCCTTCCGTGAACAGGGATTTCTTGCCGTAGGGTTCAATGGAGGGGTTGATGAACACCAGGGGCATGACGTCCTTCTGGGGGCGCTGCTCCCCGTTCACCGTAATCATGGGGGATTCTGCGCCTTCCTCCTCCTCGTCCTCGGGAATGTCGATGACCACCAGGCGGATATTGCGGCCCACCTGGGGGGCGGCCAGGCCAATGCCGTTGGCCTCGTACATGGTTTCCAGCATGTTGGCCGCAAGCTCCTTGAGCTCGTCGTCCACCTTTTCCACCGGGGCGCATACCACGCGCAGCACCGGGTCGCCGTACTGTTTGATATCAAGTAGCATAATGGGGGGAAATCTCTGGGCTTATTCTGGGGCTGCCGCGCCGGATTGTCAAGGTTTTTCCATTCAGTCCTGCGGGGCGGCGGGGGAGAAGACCGGGGCGGGCAGCTTGCTTTCCGCGTCTCCGCCGCCCACCATGTCGCCCACGTCCTTGAAGGTGACAAAGAGGAAGAAGCCGAAGAGGAGGAAGAGGAAGCCCATCTGGATGGCATCCAGGATCTTGCCGCTCACCGGGCGGCCACAGACAAGCTCTGCGAAGCCCAGCACCACGTGCCCGCCGTCCACAATGGGCAGGGGCAGGATATTCAGCACGGCCAGGTTCACGTTCAGCACCACGGCAAACCACAGGATAAGCAGCCAGCCGTAGTCTGATTCCAGCATGCGGAACAGGAAATTGCCGATGCCCACGGGGCCGGAAAGGTGCTCCATGCCCACGCTGCTGCCGGGGGCTGCCACCTTGGCCAGGGTGTCACCCATCCATTTCAGGCTCTGGGTCACCTGGGCTTGGGGGCTGGGGTATTCCAGGGTGGCGGCTTCCGCCTGGCCCCAGGAGAAGCCCAGGATAGCGCGTGCGCCCTCCTGCCCGCGCCAGTTGGCGGGGAGCTCGGCGGTGATTTCCACGCTGCACTCCGTGCCGTCCGGGTCCTTCACGCCCAGGGTCACGGGCTGGCCCTTGGCGGCTTCCTCGTTCACGGTGTAGGGTGTATAGACGGGGGCCCCGTTCAGGGAGACAATTTCCTGCCCGGTTTTCAGCCCGGCGCGCTGGGCGGGGGAATCCGGCAGTATCTTGCCCACAAGGCAGGGGGCGGCCGGCATGGCACCCACGCGGCGCATGCCGCCGCGCTGCCACCACTTGGTCTCCGGCAGGGTGTAGCCGCACTGCAGCTGCAGGTGCTGTGCGGTGCCGTCTGCGGCCTTGCGGTCTATATCGAAGGTGATTTTATCATGCTCGCTCATGGCGATGAGCTCCTTCACGCCTTCCATGTTGCCCATCCACTTCTCCACCTTCTGGCCGTCCACGGCGGTAATCACGTCGCCGGGCAGCAGTCCGGCGGCAGCGGCAGGGCCGTCCGGGGTCACATAGCCCACCGTGGTGCCGCCCATGTCTGCCACAGGCTTGCCGGTGAACCACACGATACAGGCGAAAAAGTACGCCAGCAGCAGGGAGAACAGCGGGCCCGCCGCAGCAATGATAATCTTGTCGATAGCCTTGAGGGGCTTCATGTCCTTGGGCACGTCCGCCTTGCCCTCCACGCTCTGCATGTCCTCCAGCTGGGGCAGGGAGACGAAACCGCCGGCGGGAATCCAGCCCAAGCCGTACTGCACGCCGCCGATAGTCTTTTTCCAGATGGGCTTGCCGAACCAGATTTGGAAGCGGTCGATGTGGGCGCCGCGCCACTTGCCGGCCAGGAAATGCCCCAGCTCATGCACGAAAATCATTACGTTGAAGAACATGACTACCAGGAAGATGAGCCATGCGTTGTTCAGGTAGGTGAGTAAGGTTTCCATAAAGATGTGCTATTCTAACCGCCTGCCCGCGCGCGTGCAAGCACGCAGCCTGACATAACGGGCCGGCTGTAGGCTACTTTTCCTCCTTCATCAGGGTGTCCAGCACCTTCTCGCTGTCACGGCCGGCGGTGTAGGGCTGCACGCTGTAGCAGCGGCGCAGGAGCATGCGGTGTTCGTCGGCGTTCATGTACGGGGTGAACCACAGCTCAAAGGCCACGCCGAAGGAATCCGGCTTGTCCGCTTCTGCCACGGAAAAGAGGGGGCTGTCCTGGGCGAGCTTGTTGCCGGAGCGTGCCCAGGCGGGCACGGAGCCGGGCAGGTCATGCCGCAGCAGCTCGCCCTGCCTGGCGGAGACTCGTGCGGGCATGGAGTACGCGCCGATGAGCTTGCCGGTATCCAGGCGGATGATACGTACCTGCAGGGTGCCGCCCTCATGCGTGTTCACGTAGAATTCCGCCTGGTAGCAGCCCTCTTGCGTGGGTACGGCGCACAGGCGCATCTCCGGTGCGGTGCCGGGTATGGACTTGTTTTCGTCCAGCATGCGCAGCACGGTCTCATGCGTGGGGGATTCTGCCAGGCGCTTGAAACGGGAGTCGATGCAGGAGATGGCGGCATTCACGGCTTTCCAGGCGGTTTCCGCATGGGCAGTGCCGCGCCAGGCCAGCAGCAGGTAGTGGTCGCCGCCCAGGTCCAGCGCCACATCGGGAATCTGCTCCTTGGCGTCCTTTGCCTTTGGTACGGCCTCTCCGGGCTTGAACACCATGTAGCCCTCCGGCAGCTCCTTGCCGCCGGCCAGGCGCAGGAAAGCCACATGCACCAGGCCCTGCGGGCGCAGCGCCAGCACCAGGTGGTCTGGCCTGCTGTAGAAGGCCTTGTCTGCCATATCCGGCTCCCAGCGGGGGGACCTGTCCATGTACTGCTTGAGCAGCTGCGGGTGCTTCTCCTCCAGCAGGCAGAGGTTGGGGGCCTGGCAGAGCTTGTCTGCGGGCATGCCCTCTGTGGAGATGGGGATTACCATGCTGCCGGGGGAAAGCAGGGGCTCATCCGCGCTGTGCAGGGTATCCGTGGTCTGGATGGGTTCCGGGGCCTTGGGCTCCGGCGGTGCCGGCACGTTTGCCAGCAGGGCCACCAGGCAGAATGCACCCGCGCCCATGCCCCAAATGAACGCCCAGGCAACCACCAGCCCCAGGGCGCGCAGGTTCCGCAGGTGCGCCAGGCTCAGGCAGGCAGAGGCCCCCAGTAGCAGCAGGGAGAGCGCCAGCGCAACCAAGATGCCGGCTCCCAGGCAGGGGGTAAGGTCCTGTGTGACGCTTGCGGGCAGCATGCCGGGGAAGAGCAGGGGCAGGCAGCACAGCAGCGCCGCCGCCGCGCAGGCTATATGCAGGTGCGCGGGGGCTACCAGGGTGCGGGCAAGGAGACGGTTTCTCATGGCAGCGGCGTGGCGGCGGGGTCCTGCTGGTCCAGCAGGCGGCGCAGGATGGTGGTGCGGGGGGCGGGCTCGTTGATTTCCTCATACCGGTAGCGCAGGTCCAGCGCATCATCCGGGTCCACGGCCAGGGTGCCGTCCTGCACCAGGTTTTCCAGCATTTCCGCATGCAGGGGAAGCTCCAGCGCGCGGAACAGGGCAGCCGCGCGGGAAATGGCAGCGGGTTCCAGCTCCTGCCAGGTGCCGTGGTACACAGCGGCATCCACATGGGCGGCCTCGCTGTATGCCTCCAGCGGTGTGGCGGGGGTGCCCTGCACCTCCGGCAGGGGGCAGCCTTTCAGCTGCAGCAGCAGCTCCAGCGCGGCATAGGCTGCATCCGGGTCGTAGGCCTTGGCAAAGCGCCGGAGCACGGGCTCCGCCTTCTTGCCCTCCTGCTCCACCAGCAGGGCCATCAGGCTGCGTGCGGGGGCACCGGCGGCGCAGTCTATCATGTCATCCCGGTTGGCGGGCAGCATGAGCGCCAGCTTGTCCAGCGCGGCGCGCAGGTTGCGGGTGTCCACCTTCCAGTGCAGCGCGGCCAGGTTGCGCACCAGGGCCAGGGGAATGGGGTGTATCATCTGCTCACTGTTTTTCCAGTACGGGAGCTTGTTGATGAAGCTTGCACTTTTCTTGGGGTCTGCGGCGCGCATCACCGCCAGGCAGTCTGCCATGGTGCGTATCTCGTCCGCAGTCAGGGAGTCCTGCTTGAGCATGGCTGCCAGCAGCTCCTGCGTGCGGGTGTACACGGGCTTGCAGTAGCGGGTGGAAAGGTATTTGAGGCTGCCGGGGGCCTCTGTAAGGTTTGACTGTGCGGCGCGGAGCGCCAGGTAGAGCAGGAAATCCGATTTGCCGGCCGGCACGCGCAGAGCCAGCTCCGGCGGCAGCAGTTTCTCCGCCTTCAGGCGGTCTGCCAGGCCCGGAACCCCGTGCAGGTAGAACATGGCATTGCAGCCCAGGCGGTTTTCCTCCAGCGGGTCGGCACCCTCCTGCAGCATCCGGCGCAGTTCCGCATACTGCTCAGCAGAGGCCTTGCCCATCAGCGCCGTCTCCCGCGCCACGCGGATGAGCGGGGTGTCGCCGTCCTCCTCCACTACCGTGGCGGGTTCCTCCGTGGCAGGTTCCCCTGCAGCAGTTTCCTCCGCCGCGGCAGGGGGCTCCGCAGTGGGTGCTTCCTCCTGCACAGCAGGTTCTGCGGCGGGTGCAGCGGGCTGTTCCTGTGCCTCCAGCGGGCAAAGGGTCAGGAACAGGAGCGGTGCTTTGCGGAGCCAATTCATTACTGCCCTCTGAATTTATAGAAAAATCCGCGCCGTGTCAAACGATTTTCCGCTGCTGCACGCGGGAAATGCGGCACGGAAAAGGGCGGCAACCGGAGTTGCCGCCCTTGGAAACACTGGTTGCGGAGCTTTACTTGTCCGTCAGGGAGCCGATGCCGGGCAGCACCTTGCCTTCCAGCAGCTCAAGGGAGGCGCCGCCGCCCGTGGAGCAGAAGGAGAGCTGGTCAGCCACCTTGAACTTCTTGGCAGCGGTCACGGAATCACCACCGCCGATGATGGAGGTGCAGTCGCTCTGGGCCAGGCACTCGGCCACGGCCTTGGTGCCCTTGGAGAAGGAATCCAGCTCGAACACGCCCATGGGGCCGTTCCAGAGGACGGTCTTGGCGGTCTTGATGATAGCGCAGATTTCCTCGATGGCCTTGTCGCCGATGTCGATGCCCATGGCGCCTTCCGGCATGCCGCACTCTGCGGAATCCCAGGGGGCGGTGCAGGCGGTCTCGGCACCTTCCTCGAACTTGAAGGTGTAGCGGGTGTCGGCGGGCAGGATGAACTTGATGCCCTTGGCCTTGGCGGTGGCCAGGATCTCGTTGGCCAGGTCAAGCTTGTCGGCCTCGATCTTGGAGGCGGCCACGTTCTTGCCCTGGGCGGCCAGGAAGGTGTTGGCCATGGCACCGCCGATGATGAAGGTCTGGCTCTTCTCCATGAGCTTGGAGAGCACCTGGATCTTGTCGGACACCTTGGCACCGCCCATGATTACCACGAAGGGCTGCTCCGGGGTCTCCAGCTTGCCCTCAAGGTACTCCAGCTCGTGCTCGATGAGGAAGCCCATGGCGGACTTCTCAGCGTAGTGGGTCACACCCTCGGTGGAGGCGTGGGCGCGGTGGGCGGAGCCGAAAGCGTCGTTCACATACAGCTTGGCATCACCCAGCAGGGCCTTGGCAAACTCGGGGTCGTTCTTCTTCTCCTTCTTGTCGAAGCGCACGTTGTCCAGCAGCAGCACCTCACCGTCCTTCAGGGCGGCGCGGGCGGCGGTGGCGGCCTCGCCGATGGTCTCCGGCACGAAAGCCACGGGCTGGCCCAGGTGGCCGGCCAGGCACTCGGCGGCGGCCTTCAGGGAGAACTCGGCCTGGTAGCCGGTACCCTCCGGGCGGCCCAGGTGGGAGCAGAGCACCAGGCGGGCACCCTTCTCCAGCAGGTACTTGATGGTGGGAAGGGCAGCCACGATACGGGCGTCGTTCGTGATAGCGCCATCCTTCATGGGAACATTGAAATCCACACGCATGAGGACTTCCTTGCCGGCGACCTCCAGGTCGCGTACAGTGAGTTTAGCCATAGTCTTGTGTTCTTGTTAGGTTAAAGAGACTCCGGGGTGCAACAGGCGTCCCCGTGCGCGGAGTTTACCCCTGATTCAGCCGTTTTTCAAGGCAAAAGATGGGGCGGGTGCGTTTTTTTTCAAAAAGGATTGCATGTCCCGTGAACGGATGATATAAAGCGCGGGCGTACTATTGGAAAACAGAGATATGGATGATGGCAGAAAAAGGGAGATTGGAACGGGGTTTGTGGAAAGGATAAATTCTTTGCGCGCCTATGTGATGGGCGTGGCCATGTTGCTGGTTATGCTTTTCCATTGGCCGTTTCCAAGCGGCGGATTTCTGGCCCCTTTACGCCTGGGATATTGGGGGGTAGACGTGTTCCTGTTCCTTTCCGGGGTAGGAATTGCCTTTTCGTTAAAGCGGGCATCAGGGGAAAAGCTGGGCTATTTGGGATTCTATGGTAGGCGGCTTCATCGCATTATGCCTGCAGCCCTTCTTGCCGGGTGGATTTTCTATGCAACCGGCTGTAGTAGAGACGTGTTGTGCCTGTTTGGGATGAACCTGTGGTATATCCGGGCAATCATGTTCATGTACCTGCTTGCTCCTGTTTTCTTTGCTGTTTTGAATAAGGCTAGGTCCATATTCCCCCTGATTGTGCTTAGTTGCTGCTGTGAGGCAGTTGCAGCGGCGTTGATTGCCTCCCATAGTGATAACATATGGGCCGGGACCTGGGTTTTGCAGAGGACTCCCGTTTTTTTACTTGGAATGCTTTTCTTCTTTTCTGACAGGCCTTGCATGTCCTGCTTCGGTAGGCTGTTCCGCTCCCGTAAATGGATGCTTGCCTGGGTAGTGGTGTTTTGTCTCCTGGGCTTGGCTGCAAGGTATGTCAGAAATACCTGCGTGGCCGGGGATGCCGCCCGGTATGTGGAATTGATGGAGTTTGCGTTCATAGCTCTTGCAGTACCCTTTACGGCGTGGTTGCTGGCATCGTTGGGCAATGTCATTCCGCCCGTAGTCAGGAGATGTGTTGACTGGATGGGGCGCTATTCTTTGGAGTTGTACTTGGTTCATGAGTTCCTTTTTGACGAAATAAGGGCGGCAAAACACCTTCTTCCGTCATTCTCAGGGCGTTTTGTCGTGGCTGTGCTGGTATCGGCGGTTGCTGCTTGGGGATTGAAACTGGGTGTGGCTCTTGTGGAAAGGGGGGGCTGTGCCTTGTTCTCTCGCCTTTGCCTGTTCATTCGACCGCAAAAGGATTGACAAAGCGGCGTGCATGGGGTAGATTGCCATGCGTTATGAGTCTCCGCCTTGCTGTATTGGGTTCCGGTTCCGGTTCTAACTGCCAGTCCATTTTCAATGCCATCGACGACGGCCGCCTGGATGCGGAAGTGGTGATAGTGCTTTCCGACCATGAGGATGCCTATATCCTGGAGCGCGCGCGCCAGCGCGGCGTGCGTGCCGAGGTGATGGACTGCCAAGGGTACAAGAACAAGTTCCCGCTGGAGGTGCAGGAGGCCCTGGCCCGGCAGCTGCAGGAGCTGGGCGTGGACATGATATGCCTGGCGGGGTTCATGCGCCTGGTGAAGGAGCCGCTGCTGGCGGCATTCCCGAACCGCATCCTGAACATCCACCCGGCGCTGCTGCCCAATTTCCCCGGTGTGGAGGCCTGGACCCAGGCGCTGGAGGCCGGAGCCAAGCAGACCGGCTGCACGGTGCATTACGTGGATGCCGGCATGGACAGCGGTGAGATTATCATGCAGGCATACGTGCCGGTGCTGCCGGGGGATACCCCGCAGACCCTGCATGCCCGCATCCAGGTGCAGGAGCATATCCTGTACCCCGCCGCCATCCTTTCTGCCGTTTCCCGCCTGTAAGGCCCCGGTCCCCAGCACACGCCAGCCTGCATGAAAGCGTTTACCGTATCACAAACCGGTTGCATGGACCTGGGGAGTTTCCCGCAGTTCCTGCAGGAGCATTTCCCCGTGCAGTTCCTGCCGGAGGAGCGCTGTATGGAGGCAGATTTCCTGTTCTGTGACACCTTCAATTTCAAGCATGAGAAGTTTACCGGCGTGAAAATCCTGTTCACTGGGGAGAACCATCCCGTGGACCTGAACAATTTCGACTACTGCCTGACGCACGACAAGCGGGAGAACGACCGCTGCATGTATTTCCCGTACTGGCTGTTCGGTACGCTGTTCTACCCCATGCGGCGTGCCGCGCTCACCGCACCGCGCCCGCTGCTCACGGCGGATGAGCTGCGCGCGCAGCAGCGTGACTTCTGCGCCTTTGTGGTGCGCAATGCCGCCTGCCGCAAGCGCAACCGGTTTGCCGCCGCCCTGCTCAAGCGCAAGCACGTGAACTGCGGCGGGCCGTACATGAACAACATAGGCCGCTGCGTGGATGACAAGGTGGGTTTCTTCAGCCGCCACCTATTCGGCATTTCCTTTGAGAACGAATCCTCCCCCGGCTATCTCACGGAGAAGGTGGTGGATGCCTTTGTGGCCCGCTGCATTCCCATCTACTGGGGGGATCCCACCATTGCGGATACCTTCGACCCCGCCGCCATGGTGCAGGCAAGCAGCTTCCGCAGCGATCAGGAGCTCATCGACCACGTGGTGGAGCTTTCAGAGGACTATGGGCGCATGGCGGAGATGCTCAACCGCGCCCCGCTGCTCAACCCGCAGCTGCTGGAGCAGGAGGAGCAGCGCCTGCTGGATTTCCTGGGCCGCATCTTTGAAGGCGGGGGCAGCGCCACGCGCCGCACGCGCTGGCAGCGCGTGAATGCCGTGCTGTCACGCTTCTACGGGCACGGCTTCTTCCGCACATACCGCCGCATATCCCGCAAGCTGCGCGGCAAGGGGCAGGCCTGAGCCGGCTTGTTACGGTTTGTCTGCTCCCGGCAGTGCGGGTGTTTCAGCCGCCTGCTGCGGCAGGGTCTTGATATACAGGTCCTGCTGGGGGAAGGGAATCTCAATGCCGTTGTCGTTGAAGTGCCTGTAAATGGCCTCTCTCACGCGGGAGAGCATGGCGGCGCGTATGTCCACGGGCACCCACACCCACACGTTCAGGTTCACGGAGCTGTCCGCAAACTCATCCAGCGTAACGGCGGAGGCGTGGCGGCGGGAAAGGCCCGGCAGGTGGCGCAGGGCGGCCATCACCAGTCGGCGCGCGCGGTCTATGTCCGTGCCGTAGGCGACACCCACGGTCACGGAGCAGCGCTCATAGCGGTGGTTGCGGGTCAGGTTGGTGAAGTTCTGGTTGAACAGCTGGGCATTCTGGAAACAGATGATGGAGCCGGCTGCGGTTTCCAGCGTGGTGGTGCGGTAGCCTATGTTGGCCACGCGGCCGCGCACGCCGTCGCATTCCACCATGTCTCCCGGGCGCATGCGCCCCAGCATGAGTGAGATGCCGCAGGCCAGGTTCTCTATGGTATCCTTCAGGCCTATGCCCACGCCCACGGACATGCCGCCCATCACCACCAGCATGGAGTTGTAGTCCGCATCCAGCTCATTGAGCGCAAAGATGCCGAAACTGCACCACAGCAGCAGCGCCCCCAGCGTCATGAGCGTTTGGCTGCGCCCGGCGTCCATGCGGTCGCCGTATACCATGAGCAGAGTCTGGCGCGCCACCTGGATGAGGCAGTTGAGCGCAATGCCCACGGTGATGAGCAGGAGCACGCCGTTTGCGGAGATGCTGCGGATAAAGCCCTCCGGGTGGTGGGGGGTGCCCATCCAGCTGTGCAGGAAGTGGGAGAGGTCAAAGCACTCTGCGGACCAGCTGAGGCCGTACCAGAGCAGGCCCAGGAAGATGAGAGGCTGCACCATGTGGGAGACCACCAGGCGCACCCAGGCGCAGAGGTAGCGGTGGTAGCGGGAGAAGCTGCGGCGCGTGGCGATGCGGCGCGTGGCCAGCTTGCAGGCCTTGGAGAGGGCGGACATGAGCATGATGTTGGTGAGCAGCACGTGCCAGGAGAGCTCCACCATGATGGCCAGGTAGTAGTACCCCCGGAAACAGGCCGCCGCGCCGGCAAACATCATGATGATGCTCAGCACGGCGAACACGCGGGCGGAGATGCGCAGGTTGGCCATGCGGCGGAAGAAGCGCAGGGTCATCCACAGGCCGCATGCCAGGTGTACCGGGGCGGACAAGGTATCCACCATAAAGCTGGTGCACATCATCACGCTGTACAGGATATTGGTGAAATTGAGCGTGGCAAGGGGCAGGAACAGGCGTATGCCGTTCATCACGCGGCGGGAGTTCAGGTACACGGCCATGGAGCCGAACAGGCCGGCGGTCATCAGCAGGTATTCCCCCATGTCCTGCACGTGGTCCCCCAGGTAGGAGGGGGTGATGCGGTACCCGGCCAGGAACAGGCCCGCGCCCGCCGTGCCGCATACCAGCGGCCACAGCACGGCATCCAGCCGGTGGCGGCTGGCACGGCGCGGCATGCGGCGCAGCCGCAGCCGGCGGAACCCCAGCGCCAGGGCCGCGCCTGCCGCCGCCAGCGCCAGGAACAGCAGCCCCGTGCGCGCCAGCGCATGGGCAAAGTACGCGTCGTACGGGTCCACATAGTTGTTGCGCAGGGCCATGCCCAGGTAGGACCAGCGGGTCAGGTAGCTGCCGTAGTCCTCCATCTTGCGCGTGGGGTGGGAGGGATCCCACAGGCAGGTGGCAATGCGGGCGGCCAGGCGGCCCTCCGTCTTCTGCTCCTCCGCAATGCTCACCTCCTTGGTCACGTCGATGTCTGTGCCGTAGGCCTTGGCGTCCTCCACGGCCATCTCCACAAAGGCGGCGCGGCGGCGCTCCGTATCGGCGTTTTCCTTGCCGTCGGCTGCCTGCGCCATTTCCCGGTTGATCTGGTGGGCCTTTTCCAGAGTGGTGGCCTGTTCCTCCTGCTCGGCGGGCTGCTGCCTGCGCTTCCCGGTAGCGGTGCCCTTGCCGGACTCCGCCTTCTTCTTTTCCCCCATGTCCACCAGCTTCTTGATATCAATGGGTGTGTGGCTGCCGGTCATGTTGGCGTACTGCTCCACGGCGGAGCCGTTGGCATACAGGTCCAGGCGGCGGATCTTGCGGCAGATGTCGTTGAATTTCTCCTCCAGGGCATTCATGCCGGCGTGGTGCTCCTTGTAGGTCTTCTCCAGCTCCGTGCAGTCTGCGATGGCGGCTTTGAGCTGCTCCTGCTGCTTGGGGGTGAGCTTCTGCACGTTGATATCCGCCATGGCCTTGTTCAGGAAGGCATAGCGGTGAATGGCCATCTCCATGCGCAGCCGGGTGCGGGTAATGGGAAAACTGCCGCTGGAGCAGCGCTTGCGCAGCTCCGCTATCTCCTTGCAGCAGTGGGTCAGGTGGAAAAAGTTGGAATAATCCTGGTAGTACACCGCCACGCTCAGCTCCTCGTACCTGCCTTCCAGCTCGTCCAGCATGGCGCGGGATTCGCGGTGGTACTTCTCCATGAGCTGGGCCAGCACGGCGTTGCGGCTGTTCTCACGCTCCATGGCGCGGCAAATGGTGTCCAGCGTCAGGTCCGTGGCCCCGTCCAGGAAACTCTCCTCTGCCGCAGCAGGGGGGCAGGCCGCGCCGGCGGCCAGGGCAAGTACCAGGAACAGGGCGGAAAGGAAGCGCAGGATTCGGAAACGGCTCATCGCGCCGCCTGTATAGCCTTTTTTGCCCTCTTTGTCAAGGCCGCCGCACGGCCTATTGCGCCTTGGCCGGCTTCTTGCGGCGCCTCTTGCGCTTCTTCTGCTTCTTGGGGCGGCTCAGGCGCAGCAGCTCCATCTGCATGAGCATCAGCGCAAACATGGAGGCTGCATCCACCCGCACTGCCGAGGCGTCCGATACGGAGGCGGCCAGGTGGATCATCTTGCGGATGACGGTGGTGTACTCCTCCTCGTCCAGGGCCATCTGGGCCTCGTCCATCTGCTCCAGGAAACGCATGAGTGCGCGGTAGAAGCGCAGCCAGTTCTCCCCGGGGCCGGCGGGCAGGCTGGCCATCAGCTCGTCCGGCAGGGTGTTCAGGGTGCGCTCCAGCTTCTTGAGCCTGGCCTTGCGGTACACGGTGTTCTGCTGGCTGGCGGCGGCTTCCAGCAGGTAGCGCACGTGCTTTTCAAACTCCCCGTAGGCGTGCAGGGTTTCCACCGGCACGCGGCCGGGCTCCGGGCAGGCGCCGGGGCGCGCCGCCGCCTGCCCGAACAGGCGGGCCAGCACCTCCAGGCGCCCCTGCGGCGTCAGTTCTTCCCTCTCGAAAAGCATGTGCGCCTATTCTACCAACCCCGCGCCGCCTATGCAAGGACTAAAATCCCCCTGCGCAACACCTGGCCGCCCTTAGCGGTGCGCGCCGCCGCAGCACTTGGCATCCACGGCACCGGGCGTGTTGGTGTACCTGCCGGTGCCGGAGTTGCCCAGGAACCACCTGCAGGAGCGGTTGTGGGTCTTGCCGTTGTTGCTGATCCAGTACATGTAGTCCCCTGCATCCGTGCGGTGGGCGGCAGCGGCGGAGGAGGAAGAGGCGGAGGCCGGAGCCTGGTCCGGGTGGCGGAAAATCCACGGGGGCAGGGGGTCCTGCTGCCGCCACAGGCCGCAGCGGGCGGTGCGCGCCTGCCGCTGGGCTGCCGTGTATTCCGGCCCGGCGCAGTACTTGGTGTAATCCCACGCCCAGCCCTGGCGGACCATGGTCAGGTTCATGTTCTCCGCGCCCAGGTACACGGTGCCGAGCAGGCGGCCGTACTTGTCACGGTTGCCGCCCTCCACGCGCACGGTCTTGCCCAGGATGCGGGAGGCCAGGTAGCGCTTGCTTTCCTGACCGTATTCCTGGGCGGTCTCCGGGGCATCTATCCCGTTCAGGCGCACCTTCACGGTTTGGGCGGCGGCGTGGTCGCGCACGGAGATGGTGTCACCATCCGCCACGGCGGTGCAGGTTCCCTGCAGGGCGTGGGCGCAGGCGGCCAGCAGGCAGGGCAGCAGGAGCAGCCACAGGGTTCTCAATCGGCTAACGGTTATCATCGGTATCAGCGGGAGTGGGTGAATTGCCTTGCTCCTTGCCCCGTGCGCGGGACCTGCGCCTGGTGCGGCGGAGCCTTACCGCGGCAAATTCCGCAAAGCCGGGGAAGGAGGCGGGCGCAGCCTTTTCCAGCTCCGCCACAATCTCCGCCAGGCTCCGGCTATGCGCCCCGCGGCGGGCCAGCTGCCCGGCGCACATGTACGCCGCCAGTTTCAGGAACGAGGTGCGGTCCAGGTGCCAGGACGCCATGACCTTGGTCACGATGCTGTCCATTTTGGCAGAGACGCGCAGGCTGTACACGGGTGTTTTTGCCATGAAATTCGGGCTTGTTTTCAGGAAGCATAGCGGATGAATAATCCGCTATACATCGGCATGTGGCGTAAAGTGCTGCATTTGCGTTGTTTTTGTATGTTGAACATTGCGCATGCAGGTGCCGTCAAAATAGATACCACGGCGGGGCGCAAGAGTCAAAAAATGTTATAACTGCGCCATTTGCGGCCACCCGGTGGAAAGTTCCGGCTTGACACAGGATTATTCATCCGCTCCCGTGGCGTGGCTGGACCATAGGAAAAACACCACAGAAAATACAATGCAAAACGTTGAGACAGAGATGAAAGAGGCGCTGGAAACGGCGGGGATCACGCTCCTGCAGGCGGTGCGCCTGGCACTGGACCTGGTGGAGACGGGGCGCGTGCGCCAGCACCGCGGCGGGGTATCCATGCGGCAGTGCAGGGAGATGATACAGCTGGGCTGCGAGCAGTGGCGCGCCCGGCGGCACAGCGTGTCGTTCTCCGTGGCGCTGCGGGACATGCTGTCCGCCAAGTCCAGGCGGCGCCAGCACACGGTGGCGGAGATAAAGAGCGTGTGCGGCCGCCTGCTGCGCGGTGTGCCGGGGCTGGGCAGGCGGCGCGTGAGCGGCATTACCGCCCAGCAGCTGGCGGAGATGCTGGAGCAGGTGTTCCCCACGCAGCGGCAGCGGGCTAAGGCGCGGGTTATCCTGCACGGGCTGTTTGCCCACTGCCGCCGCCGCGGCTGGCTGCATACCGGGGACAACCCCGCCGCCATGCTGCGCTACGACTCCCTGGAGGAAAAGGAGATTGTGCCGCTGGCCTGGGAGCAGATACAATCCCTGCTGGGCACCGCGCGCCGCGCCGGGCACCGCCCCTGCATGGCGGCGCTGGGGCTTATGCTCTGGGCGGGTATCCGCCCGGCGGAGGTCACTCGGCTCTCATGGTCGGACATAGATTCCGCCGAGGGGGTGGTGGCCGTCCACCCGCAGCATTCCAAGACAGGCGGCTGCCGCCATGTGCATATCTGCCCGGCGCTCAAGCGCTGGCTGGCGCATTGCCCGCGGCCGGCGGGCGGCGGCCGGGTATGCCCGCCCAATTGGCAGCGCCGCTGGAAACGCCTGCGCACGGCCTCCGGTATCATCCCCTGGCCGCAGGATGTGCTCCGCCACACCTTTGCCAGCTACCACGCCAAGCATTTCCGCAACTTCCCGCTGCTGCAGCTGGAGATGGGCCACCGCTCCGCAGCGCTGCTGCGCTCCCGCTACCTGAGCATGCGCGGCATTACCGCCGCCCATGCCGCAGCATTCTGGAAGTGACGTGGCAGGTCCTAGGCGAAGTTTCGGGCGTAGGCCATGAAGTCCTTCTTCTCCTTGGCGGTGGTGGCGTCGTAGAAGGCGGCGAGCGCCTCCAGGTGCTCGTCTGACCACTTGTCGGCATCCAGGTCCTTGAGCAGGTGCTTGGCCGCCTCCTTGAACTCGCTGGCGGGAATGTCCTCCCAGGAGCGGGGGCCGCGTGCGCGGATGAGCACCTTGGGGGCGTCCTCCCCGGCGGGGATGAGGATGGTGTGCTGCTTGCCGTCCGCGCCTTTCTCCCGCTTGGCGGAGAAGTCTCCGGCAGCGGCGCGTTCCTTGGCTATGGCGATAATGCGCTCCTGCGTCGCCTTGCCCAGCTTCTTAATACCGGCGAGCTGGCAGATGCGCTTGCAGAGGAATTCCACGCTGATGGGGGCCTCCTTCTGCACCAGGGGAACGATGACGCCCGCCAGGGTGGCATCCGATGCGGTTTCCGGGTACAGCTGCTGCTGCGTGGTGTATTCCGCATAGGGAACCTTGAGCAGCTGGTCCCGCGTGAGCTCTGCCGCCTGGGCTGCGGGTGCGGCGGGTGCGGCATCCAGCAGGGAGGGCAGCTCCTGCGGCGGCGCGGGCTTGCTGTCACGCAGCTTGCAGAGGGCGGCATCCAGCGCGGAAATGCATTCCTGCGGGTTGCGCCACCAGTCCATGGACCAGCCGCGCAGCAGGTGCCAGCCCAGCCCGCCCAGCACGGAGGGGCGCAGCACATCACGGTCGCGCGCGGTGTTGGCGGCGGCGTAGCCCTTGCCGTCCAGCATGATGCCGGCCAGCATGGCCTGCGGGTTGCGGGGGTCCTGCACGCCCAGGCTGATGCGGAAGGAGGATACGCCCACGTTCGGCGTGCAGTGCCAGCCGCGCTCCTGCAGGGCTCCGGCCACGGCTCCGGCCAGGCCCCCGGCGCGGGAGCCGCTGCCGGACTTGCCCGCCATGAAGGCGGCCGCGCCGCGCTTGGCGTAGTCCAGGAAATCACGCAGGTCCGCCGCGCCGCGTGCGGAGGTGCGGGAAAGGTCGATGTCCTCCGGGGCCATGGAGGTGAACACGTGCATGCCGCAGCGGGCGCGGGTGATGGCCACGTTCAGGCGGCGCTCGCCGCCCTCCAGGTTCAGCGGGCCGAAGTTCATGGACATCTTGCCCGTGTCGTCCCGGCCGTAGGTGGTGGAGAAGTAGATGACGCCGCGCTCGTCGCCCTGCACGTTCTCCAGGTTCTTGATGAAGATAGCCTCCGGGTTGGAATCCGCAAAGTAGGGCTCCAGGGCGGGGTCCTGGGCGCGGGCCTCGTCCAGCAGGTCCTCTATGTAGGACTGCTGCTGCATGTTGAAGGTGACAATGCCGATGCTGGTGGCCTCCGTGTAGCGGAACCCGGGTGTGCGCAGGGTTTGCAGCACGTGGTCCACCAGGGCCTTGGCCTCCACGGGGTTGATACGCTTGCGGGAGCCGGGGATGTAGGTGCCGCCGGTGTGGTGGTACTGCAGGGCGGTATCACTGGTCACGGGGGCGGGGAAGGTGGTGAGTTCGCCCTCGTAGTACTTCATGTTGGAGAAGGCGATGAGGCTTTCCGACTTGCTGCGGTAGTGCCAGGCGAGCTTCATTTCCGGGATGCCGCAGGCGCGGCACTCGTCCAGGATGCTCTCCATGTCCTGCTCCTCCACCTCGTCCTCGTCGTCCTTGCTGCGGCCGAAGAAGCTGGTGGGGGGCATTTGGCGCGGGTCTCCCACAATGACGGCGTTCTTGCCGCGGCCGATGACGCCGATGGCATCCCACACGGGAATCTGGGATGCCTCGTCGAACACCACGATGTCGAACGGCTCCGTGGAGGTGCTGAGGTATTGTGCCACGGAGAGCGGGCTCATGAGCATGCAGGGCTTGAGCTTGCGCATAATGCCGGGTACGGTGAGCAGGAGCTGGCGCAGGGGCATCTGCCCGCGCTGCTTGCTCATCTCATGCTGCAGGACGGCCAGCTCCCTGGCGTCCTCCGCGTAGGTGGCGGCGCGCTTGGTGAGCAGCTCCGCAATGTGGGCGCGGGCGCAGGCCATGAGTGTCTTGTCACGCTCCACGTAGTCCGCTATGCGGCTGTCGTGCATGCGGGGGGAGAACCCGTTGAGCAGGGCATTGCGGTCTGCATGCAGGCGCAGGCGGGTGCGGGCCAGGTTCACCAGCAGGGCGGTTTCCGCCTGTTCCGCAGAAACGGTGCAGCTCTCCAGCGCGTCTGCCAGCGGGGCGTTGCCGGCGCTGCGGGCCTTGGCGGATTCCGCGTTCCATGCCACCACATCCCTCCAGCGGCTGCGCAGGGCCAGCAGCTCCCGCGCCCAGCGGGCGGCATCCCCCGTGGCGGGGAAATCCTTCTGCTGCACGGCGGCATTGCCCAGCAGCGCGGCCAGCTCCGCCAGTATGGCATCCCGCGCCTGCACCTGGCGCTGCAGGGCAGCCAGGGCGGGCCCGCATGCATTCGGCGTATCCCCGCGCATGAGCGCGGCGGCGGTTTCCTCCATGTCTCCAATCTTTTCCAGGCGTGTGGCGGCGGCATCCGCCTCCTCTATATCCTTTTCCGCAAGCTCCGTGGTGCGTTGCAGGTAGGGGGGCAGGGGAACGGCGGGGGCCAGGGCGGCCTGCTCCTTGCGCATCTGCAGCAGGGCCTCCATATCCGCGGCGCAGTCCGGCGTGCCGTCTGATCCAGCCAGGCGGCGCAGGTAGCGGCGCGTGGTGAAATCAGACCACCAGCGCAGCAGGCAGAAACTGCCGCGGCGCTCCTTGTATGCCTGCAGGCGTGCTGCCAGCTCCGCATCCTGCGCGGCGCTCTCCGGGTACGGCAGGCTCAGGCTGCTGCGCAGGCGGCGGTACATCTCCGCGTGCGGCAGCATGTCATGCAGGCTTTGCAGCACCTTCCAGGCCTTGGCGGGCAGCAGGGCGGAGTTGTCCCGCGCGGGGCTGCGCAGGGCGGGTACGACCGCCGCGCGCAGGGCGGCCCCGGCATCTCCCTCCACCGTGCCGCCCACGCGCGCTGCCAGCTCTGCAAAGGCCTGTTCCCAGGCGGCATCCCCCTCCTCCAGGCGGGAGAGCGCGGCGGCCAGCTGCTCCTCCCAGCGGGAGTTCTGGGTGGTGGATTTCATGTCTGCTGCGGCACCGGGGTAGGCATCCGCCACCAGGGCAAAGTGCAGGGAAAGCTCATGGGCAGAGGCCAGCAGGGCGCGGCGCTGCTCCGGGGTCATGCTGTCTGCGGCCTGGTCCGGGATACGGATATCCGGTATGGTGGCGTATTCCGCCAGCATGTCGATGTCGTCATACAGGGATGTGCCGTCCTGCAGGGGCTTGTCCAAGGTGCGGGGCAGGTCGTTCAGGATATTGCGCACCTCCTGCATGGCGGCCACGGTATCCCCCCAGGGCTGCTGGTCCACGGGGGTGTTGGCGGCGGCCATGGCGGCTTTCAGCTGGTCCAGGGCCTCCTTCTTGTTGGCCTTGCCGGAGTGGAGCTGCATGCAGAAATCCCCCAGACCGATTTTTTTCAGGCGGTTGAACACCACGTTCAGGGCTGCGGCCTTCTCTGCCACAAAGAGCACGCTCTTGCCATGCCCCAGGCAGTGGGCTATCAGGTTGGTGATACTCTGGCTCTTGCCCGTGCCGGGAGGCCCTATGAGGACAAAGCTCTTTCCCTTCTCCGCGGCAATCACGGCGGAGAGCTGGGAGGAGTCCGACGACAGCGGGGTGAGCACCCGGCGCGGGTCCGTGTCATCCAGCGTGGCGGGCGGGGGGAAGGGCACCTGCTCCGGGAAGGCGCCGCGGTCCGTGCTGGCAATCTGTTTCACCACGGGGTTGCGCAGCAGGTCCTCCTGGCGGTCCACCAGGTCCTTCCACATCAGGTACTTGGTAAAGGAGTAGCAGCCCAGGGAGCAGGCATCCAGCACCTCCCAGCCCTCCATGCCGGCCACGCCGCGGCGCATGGCGCTGAACACCGCCGCCACGTCCACGCCGGAAGCGTCTGCGGGCAGGTCCCCCTCCAGCTCCGGCAGGCGTATGCCGTGCTCCGTTTTCAGGAATTGCAGCAGCGTCAGGTTCACGCGTGTCTCCTCGTCCAGCCCGCGCAGGGTGTAGCCGTCCCGCACGCTGGGGCGCACCAGGGTGACCGGCAGCAGCAGGATGGGGGCCAGGATGGGCTTCTTGGGGGAATCCTTGCGGTACCATTTCAGGAATCCGCAGGCCAGGTACAGGGTGTTGGCACCGCTTTCCTCCATCTCCGTGCGCGCGTTCTTGTACAGGGTTTGCAGGCTGCGCTTCAGCTCGCCCTCCGGCTTGAGCGCCATGAGCTTGCGGGAGTTGAAAAGCGTGTGCAGGCTTTCTTTCATGCCGGAATTCAGGGGAATGGCGGCGTACTTGGCGCCGTCCTCCTTGGTCAGGGCGGAGATTCCTTCCCCTGCGGGGGTGATGCGGAAGGACTTGCCGTCTGCCAGCGCGTCCTCCAGTGCGCCCATATCCGGCAGCAGCAGGCGTATCTGCCGTGCGCCGTCCATGGGGCTGTTCAGCAGGTTGTTGCGCAGGGAAAGGTCCAGCAGCTTGAGCTGCCAGTTCTCCATGCGGGTGCGGGGGCGGGCGGTCACCAGCACATCATGCGTATCCGCGTACTGCACCGGGGTCTCCGGCAGGCCGTGGGCATTCGGGCGTATGCCGCCCTCCCGCCAGCAGCGCTGCAGGTCCAGGCACAGGAAATCATCGTCATCCCCCGGCGCGGCCAGCAGCTGCCCTGCGCGCTCCTGCGCCTGGCGGGGCGTGTCGCCGCCCTCTGCGGATACCTCTGCCAGCACCATGCCGCCCAGGGCGGCCATGTTGCGGAAGGTGGCCGCGCTGCGCACGCAGCCCTGGGCATTGTACCCGCCCTGCGTGGGCACGGCCAGCAGTACATGCCCCGGCAGCAGGATGACCATGGGGCTGAGCCGCAGCCGTGCCAGGCCGCCCGCCATGAGCAGCGCGGCACCAAGAGCGGAGCCGCCGCGCCCCTGCAGGATGGCGGCCGGGGGCTCCACGATGCCGCTCCCCTGCCAATCCTCCGGCGCGGGAGCAATGCGGAACACGCCGCCGAACAGGCTGTGCCGCATGTCCGCCAGCAGCTTGGCCACCGCCTCTGCCGGTGCTTCCTCGGCGTTGAACCCCTTGCATTTCAGGCTGTCCAGCCAGTCGGCCACGGCGGGGGAGCCCGGCTCGCAGTGCGCCGCCAGGGATTCCGGGAAGTCCGCCGTGCCTCCCCATTCCTGTGCGGGCAGCCAGGTGAACTCCGCCACGGACTCCGCCAGCACCTCGCCGCCGGCTCCCAGCACCTGCACGCAGGCAGAACCCGGCTGCGCGGCGGTGACGGCTGCCACGCGCGCCTCGTCGAACTTCGGTGCGCCGGGCGTGCGGCGGCAGGTGTCGCCCTTGTAGGTGCGGGGCAGCTCCAGGGTCTCCGGGGAAATGAAATCCGGGCGGTATTCCACGCGCAGGCGTGCTTCGGTCAGCACGCTGTCCGGCGTTACGGCTATCTGCCCCAGCACGGGGCGGCCGTTTTTCAGGTGGGTGAGTGATACGTGCGGGGCTGCGGAAAGCTGGAGAGATACGGCCATGGCAAAAGGAATACGGTTTCCCCTGAAATCTAGCACGCAGGATGCCCCGCGTCAAGGGAGAAGCTTGATTTCCAGCCGCAAACAGGTTAGAATGTACCCATGCGCCCTGCCGACGCCACAGAGAACCCTGCGTACCTGCAGGAGCAGATTGTTACCTACCTGGGGAACAAGCGCCAGCTGCTGGATTTCATAGGGCAGGGGGTGCTGGCGGTGCAGCAGCGCCTGGGGCGCACCCGGCTGCGCTGTTATGATGCCTTTTCCGGCTCCGGCGTGGTCGCCCGCTATCTCAAGCGCACGGCGGCGGAGCTGTATGTGAACGACCTGGAGCCCTATGCGGAGCTTATCAACCGCTGCTACCTGGCCAACAGCGCAG
Organism: Akkermansia sp.; assembly: GCA_030536145.1. GTDB lineage: Bacteria > Verrucomicrobiota > Verrucomicrobiia > Verrucomicrobiales > Akkermansiaceae > Akkermansia. The sequence continues at coordinate 30,203 of JAUNQN010000001.1, read as the reverse complement.
AGGTGGCCGCCGCCAATCTGCCGGAGCGCCATGCAGGCCTGCTGCGGCAGGTGGGGGAGCAGGCCGCGCCCGGCCCCGTGGCTGCCCTTTACGCCCCGCAGGACGATGCCTGCATCCGCCCCGGGGAGCGCGTGTTCTACACCCGCGCCAATGCCGTGTACATCGACACCGTGTGCCGCCTGGTGGCGGAGATGCCGGAGCAGGTGCGGCACTTTTTCCTGGCACCCCTGCTGTATGAGGCCTCCGTGCACACCAATACCTCCGGCGTGTTCAAGGGGTTCTACAAGAATGCCCGCGGCATCGGCCAGTTTGGCGGGCGCGCGCGGAATGCGCTCTCCCGCATCATGGCTCCCATAGCCCTGCCGCTGCCCGTGTTCTCCCGGTTCGACTGCCCGTGCCATATCCTGCGCGGGGATGCCGCCGCCGTGGCCGCCACCCTGCCGGAGCTGGACCTGGCCTACGTGGTCCCGCCCTACAACCAGCACCCGTACGGGTCCAACTACTTCATGCTCAACTTTATCCTGAACCCGCGCGCGGATGCTCCCGTTTCCCCCGTATCCGGCATCCTGCAGGGCTGGAACCGCTCCGCGTACAACAGCCGCCCCCGCGTGCAGGAAACCCTGCGCCACCTGGTGCAGGCGCTCCCCGCGCGCTTTGTCCTGCTCTCCTACAATTCGGAGGGCTTTGTTCCCCATGATGCTATGGTGAAGCTCTTGGGGGATTTCGGCCCCGTGCAGGTGTTTGCCACGGATTATGCCGCCTTCCGCGGCAGCCGCAACCTCCGCTCACGCAGCCTCCGCGTGGTGGAATACCTCTACCTGCTGGAAAAACATTGAAGGGGGACCCCACCTGTTTCCCAACCCCGGCGCCCGCCGGGGTGTCTGTGCCGTATGGAACAGAATGTAGAAAACCAAACGATGGGCGGGGGGCGGCAGCCTGTCTGCATGTGCAAGTGCGCCCGCCACATAGGGCTGCTGCTGCTGCGCGTGGGGCTGGGCGGCATGGTGCTGGTACACGGCTACCCCAAGCTGCTGGAGCTGGCGGCCGGCCGCGGCGGGGATTGGATGGACCCGCTGGGCCTGGGGCCCACCTTTTCCCTGGTGCTGTGCGTGTTTGCAGAGTTTTTTTGCAGCCTGGCGGTGATGGCGGGGTTCATGACCCGTGCTGCCGCCCTGGTGCTGGGCATCAATTTCTGCGTGATTCTCTTCACGCAGGACATGGCATCCGCCCCGGCGCTGCATGAGCTGGTGCTGCTCTACCTGCTCTGCTTTGCCGCGCTGGTGTGCACGGGCGGCGGGCGGCTGGGGCTGGACCGCCTGCTGTTCAGGCCCGGGATGCAGGGCAAGTGCTGCCTGTGCGGCTGCGCCACCCGCCGCAAGGGGTAGGAACGCTCTTTGGCATTTACAAGCCGCCGCCGCAGGTGTAGATTCTTGGCATGTTGCGGAATCTCATGATAGCGGCGGCTGCTTTGGCGCTGGCCGGGTGTGCGGGGGAGAAGGTGCTTGAGGGGCCGGATGCCCCGCTGGACCGCCTGCCGGACGGCCTGTGCTATGCGGATACCCTGGTGCCCCACCTGCGCACGGAGCTGAAATACGCCGGGTGCGACAATTTTGTGGGCCGCCCCATCCGCGGGTACGAGGGCAAGCGCGCCATCCTGGGCCGCCCCGCCGCAGAGGCCCTGGCCCGCGCCGCCCGCGAATTGGCGAAGCTGGGATACGGCCTGCTGGTGTGGGATGCGTACCGCCCCACCTCCGCCATGCGGGATTTCTACGACTGGTCCAAGACGGCGGACGATGCCATGAAGGCGCAGTTCTACCCCAACCTGACCAAGCGCCAGATATACGCGCAGCGGTACATAGGCACCATGTCGGAGCACTCCATGTGCATAGCCGTGGATGTTACCCTGTACCGCCTGGATACCGGGCGGGAGGTGGACATGGGCGGGCGGCACGACCTGCTGGATGCCTCCTCTGCGCTGGATTCCCCGCTGGTCACCCCGCAGCAGCGCGCCAACCGCCGCCTGCTGCATGATGCCATGGCGGCGGCGGGTATGCGCGGCTATGACAAGGAGTGGTGGCACTATTTCCTGCCGGGGGAGGGGCCGTTCACCCTGTGGGGTTTCCCCGTTCATGACAGAATGAAGCCCGCCCTGCGCTGATTCAGCCGCAGTTTGAACGTGACAAAACGGCTTTGTGTGGTTTAATAGGGGGCATGCAATACGTGCCGTATACCTTGTATCCTGTCGGCGCACTGAGCGCACGTTCTGCCGCCCAGCCGCGTGATGGTGTCCTGCTGCGCAGCGATGATGGCGGCTATGCCTGCCTGCAGTGCTGGCCGGAGCTGGGGGATGCCCCCCTGGAGTATGAGCTGGATGCCCTGCGAGAGGGCAATCCCATGCGCCTGGGCGAGCGCGCCCTGAAGTGCATGGAGCTGGATGCCAAGGCCCGCGCAGAGGGCCGCAGCCTCTTCGAGGGCCTGACCGTGCCCCGCAGCCACGCCACGCTCACCGTGAGCGCCACCCCCTCCCAGGTGTACAACCTGAACCAGCGCGGTTTCCGCGTGGGCAAGATCAAGGTGATTCCCAAGCTGAACGCCACCGTGGAGCGCCTGGTGAACCTGGCCTCCATGGTGCCGGACTGGAAATGGCGCGTGGATTTCAACTGCACCCTTTCCCCGGAGGACGCCCTGAAGTTCTGGGACATGCTCAGCGATGCCATGAAGGAGCGCATCGACTTCATCGAGGACCCCTGCTACTACGACGTGACCGCCTGGCAGCGCCTGCAGGATGCCGGCATGCCCCTGGGCTATGATATGCCGCTGCCCGGCGAGGGCACCATCCCCCAGCGCACCAGCAAGCCCATGATGCGCCTGGTGAAGCCCGCACGCCACCACAGCAACAGCGGCATGCCCGTCTTTACCTCCAACATGGACCACCCCCTGGGCCAGTGCTGGGCCGCCTACAACGCCGCCGCCTACTACACCGGCAAGCCGGAGGCGGAGATTCCCCTCTGCGGCCTGACCACCCAGCAGGTCTACCGCCCCAATCCCTTCTCTGAGGAGCTGGGCATGGATGTGACCCCGGAGTTCATTCCCCCCGCAGGTACCGGCCTCGGCTTCGACAAGCTCCTGGCAGAACAGCCCTGGAAGCAGCTCTAAGCCCCGCATCCATACCACCAAAAAGGCGCACCCCGTACAGGGTGCGCCTTTTTGCCGATGGCTCAGGCCCCTTGCAGGCATTCCCTGAGCGTATCCCTGAAATGGCAGAAGCTCGGGGATTTGTTGGCCACCACATCCATGTGGGGTGAAATCTGTTCCGCCCATTCCGACTTGGCCTTGCCCACGGCGGCAAATCCATCCTTTTTCAGGGCGGCTGCGCCGTTCTTGTGAAGCGCATCGGCTAGGAGTTCCCATGTGCCGCAAATGGAATCGTTGACGTACTCTGCCAGGATTTGCCTGTTGCAGCCGGGATACGCCTTGATGATAGCCGGTATGTCCCCAAGCAGCCAGGCCTCGCCCTCTTCTATGGCCAGGCAGAAGCGCGTGGCGGGAGCCGGATTGCAGGCGGCAAGGATGGCATTCAGCTCACCCAGGAACCCGGCCTTGTCCCTCTTGTCCAAGTCGCAGACAACCACAATCATCACATGGTAGTCCTCCTGTATGGAGGAGAAGGTCTTGCCGTATCCGCGCAGGAGGCGTTCCAGGTTGTTGAGCAGCTGGCGGGCCCGAATTGTCCCGGGGTCGGCCTTGCCTTTCGGCGGTATGTTGCCGACTCCCTTGTATGCCTTGACCTCATAGGTTGCGCCGCTCCCGCCGGGCAGCAATTTGGGCAGTAGTATATCCAGCATCTTCTTGCCGGAGATGTCTTCCGTGAGCAGGATGAAATGGTGCATACTGCGGCTGGGGTGGGGGAGGTTATTCGTCCAGGTAGTCCGCAATCCACAAGTTGCCCAGCGGCAGCTCCTGCTCCACCAGGTTGACAACGAGTTGGTCTTCCGATGCCCGGCGGATTGTCGAGAACCCGTCTTTTTGTTTTTCGAGAACCCAGACTTCCTCCGGCAGCAGGCTGTTCACGAAAAACGGCTGGTGCGTGGTGACAAACACCTGGGAGCCGTTTTTCTTGGCAGCTGCGTAGTAGCGGAGCTCGTTGGCAAGGGCCTGCAACAGTTTGGGGTACAGGCCGTTTTCCGGCTCCTCTATGCAGATGAACGGGGAGGGGGATGGTGATGCAAGGAGGAGAAGATAGGTGAATATCTTCAATGTGCCGTCCGACATCTGCTGTGCGTAGAAGGGGGTGTCAAACCCTTCTGCATGAAAGCGCAACAGCAGCCGGCGGTCCTGTGTCACCTCGGTGTCAATGTTGCAGATGCCGGGAATTTTGTCGGCTATTTCTCCCAGTGCCTTCTGCAGGATGTCCGGGTGCTCCCTCTGCATGTACTGCACCACGTTGCCCAAGTTTTCCCCCTGCTTGTCCAAGTGGCGCTGGGGACCGGCCAAGGGCAGGCTTCGTGCTGCATTGGGGGAGAAATAGCTCAGGTACCAGTTCTCAATGAACCTGCGGAAACGGGATATGCGCGGGTGCTGGCGCAAGGCTCCCAGGGTGGCAATGCCCAGGCGGGAGGAATCCTCCAACTCCACCCACTCCGTGGAGTCGCTTTCCTTTTGCGCTTCATGGAACAGGTCTTTCAGTCCCTTCTCGTCGATAAGGTCGCCATCATCCCGGATATCCTTGCCGTGCTCCTCCCCGCTCCATGCCATGCCGGTACCCTTGTTCAGGATCAGGAAGGAGAAAGGCCTGCCGTGCGTCTGGCCCTTGCGGCGTTGCCGCAAGCGCTCGTACAAGACGATGGGCCGGCCGTTTTTGCTGAGTCCTATGTGCAGTTCGTATGTTATGGGCCGCTCCTTTTGGGCCTGCCTGTAATAGATTTCGAATTTCAGGGGGCCGTCGCACCCCTTGGAGCAGAGCCGTTCAAACCCGCCGCGCCCGTTCATGTCGCAGGCTTCCTCCACGCCATGCTTCACGCAGTCCGACAAGAAGCCGAACGCATCAAAAAGAGAGCTCTTTCCGGCTCCGTTTTTCCCGATGACGACAGTCAGGGGGGTAAGGGGCTCCTTGTCCTGCTCCTGCCACAGCCGCCCAAGGCGGATGTCCTTGAGCGCGCGGTAATTCTGAATCCGAATTCCTTCTATCATATCACGCCTCCCCGTCTTGCAAGTGACCTGCGGAAATCTCCGTTTACTTTACCCACTTGCCGGTGCCTTCCGGCAGGCGGCCGTCTCCCACGGGCTGGTAGCGGGTGGATTCCGTGTTGCCCCACAGGTCCACGCCCAGGGCTTGTTTCCATTTTTTGCTCATGCTCATGCCGGTGTAGCAGCCGTAGCTGCGGCAATCTGCGCCGGGGGCAAAGGCCTTGGGGTTGATGTGCCCGGCCAGGTCGTCCTCATGCAGCCAGACCTTGGATGCGGCCACAATGTAGTTGCTGTAGTCCAGCATGAAGGCGTGGGGATTGGAGTGGCCGAAGTAGTAGAAGTGGGTGATGGGGCTCTTGCCCTTCTTGCCGGGGGCGTTGTTGATGGCCTTGAACACGTCCTCGCGGGTGCTGACCCACACCAGGCGCACCTTGCGCTTGGCGGCAATTTCCGTGATGTTCTTCACGTAGTCCGTCTTGCCCTCCACGCTGCGGGTCACGTAGGCGGGCTTGTAGACAATCCAGACAATCTCCGCGTTGGGGTCCTGGCTGCGGGTGATATCCATCTGGATGGTGGAGGCGCGCACAAAGTTGGCCCACCAGTTGTCATGCGCCAGGGGGCCGCGGTTGTTCTCCCAGGAGCGCAGGGCCACGCCGCCGGTCATGATGACTTGTACGGCCTGGGCCAGGGGGCAGAGGCAGAGCAGGGAGGCGGCAAGGAGAAAACGCTTGAATTTCATGGCTGCGCAGAGCATACCCCGCGCCCGCGCGTGTGTCAAGCCCAAGCTGCTGCGGCAGCCTGCTTTCAGCGGCAGCGGTTCAGCTGGCTCACCTGCATCTGCGGGGCGGGCTTTCCCTTGGCCGGGGTGGCCCAGGAGAGCAGGTGGCGCCCCTTCTCCAGCCGGTACAGCACCAGCGCGTGGAAATCCTCACCGGGCTTGCCGCCGGCCTGCACGGTGCAGGTGCCGGTCTTGCCGCCGGTGATGAGCTGGCGGCCATCGTACCCGCTGATGGAGACCAGCATGGCGTACACGCCGCGGGCGGGGGCCTCCAGCACCATCTCCGCAATGTGGAAATCATCCTTGGTGTGCCAGTGCGGGGCATAGTGCTCCGGGGCGGTGAGCGGGTGTTTCAGCCCCTCTGTGGCGGGGCGGAAGGCACCGCTGCGCTTGCATTCCCGCCACCCGGCGCGCATGACCACGAAGTTCACCAGGCAGCAGATGGAGATACCCGCCGCCAGCCAGCTGTAGATGGCCACGTGCGCGTGCGTGGCATCCCCCCACAACAGGATTCCCACCAGCACCAGGCAGAACAGGATGGTAATGCCCATGCCGGCGGCAAAGCCGAACACCATGCCGGGGAACAGCAGGTAGAGCACCACATAGCGCAGGAATTTGCCCAGGTTCAGCGGGGTGCTTTTCAGGAACTCTCGCTTGATAACGGCCTCGCTGAGCTTCAGCAGCTCCGCCTGTGTGGTTTCGGTGTCTATGGTCATGGCTTTTCAGGGGAAAGGAGATTGAGCTGGGTGAGAGTGGCGGCGGGCATGCTGCCGCTCTGCCAATACAGGGCCAGGGTGTGGCGGCCGGGCTCCAGCGGGCAGGCCAGCAGCCAGCGCTCGCAATCCGGACGCGGGGAATCCGCCCGCTCCACGCGGGCTATGGCGGCGGATCGGGGCTGCGGGTCCAGGTAGCCGTCGCCCGCGCGGTCCAGCGCAAATACATACACGCCACGCTGCGCCGCCTGCACCACCGCGGCGGCCAGGTAGGCACCGCCGCAGGCCTCCTCCACCCACTCCAGGGGCAGCTCCTGCGGGCAGGTCACGGCAGGCGGCGCATCCGCCGCCTCCGCATCCGCCGGCACATGGCCGCGGTGGATGAAATGCTTGGAAACGGCGTTGGCCAGCATCAGCAGCCCTGCAAGCAGGAAAGCCGTAAGCCCCATCACCACCCAGGCCAGCGCCACCATGCGCCACTGCCCGGGTGCTCCCCACAGCCACAGGCCGCAGCCCGCTGCTATCAGGGCCAGGTGGCCTATGGGCGCCCACTTGCCGAAAAAGCGGCAGGGCATCAGCAGGCAGAGCAGCAGGTGGATAGGCAGGTACAGGAAGAGCGCCAGCGCCGCAGCCTTTGCCCGCTGCCCCCATGTGGTGTGCAGCACCGCGCGGCGGAGCTGCTCCTGGTTGCCGTATATCTTGCCTATCATGCGGGGCGGATTATACACGCCCGCCGCCGCAGAGTCAAAGCCATTCGCTCTTTCCCGCCCGCGCCGCCGCGCGTTTTTTCTGCCTGAAAATCAAATATCGCCTTGACATCCCGCTGCCGGGGCGTATAATCCCTCCGCGCTGCGATGGAAACGCAGCTATCAAGACTATGAAGGCCGATATACATCCCAAGTACAATCCTGTCGTGTTCGTGGACATCACCACGGGCCGCCGTTTCATCACCCGCTCCACCGCCACCTCCGACAAGACCGAGGTTATCGATGGTGTCGAGCACTACGTGATTTCCGCCGGTATCACCTCCGATTCCCACCCCTTCTTTACTGGCAAGAACCAGTTCGTGGATACCGAAGGCCGTATCGACAAGTTCCAGAAGCGCTTCGGCTCCGTCCGCCGCGCCAAGAAGCCCACGATTGGCCAGTAAAGCCCTGCGCTTTCCAGCAACCTTTCACAATCCCTGCTCCACGGAGCAGGGATTTTTTTTACCCTTGGGCGCAGCCGTTCCACCGGGCGGAAAGGACTTGCGCGCGTTCCGCAGGGCTTGCAGGGCAGGGCGCGGCGGGCGTATACAGGTGGCATGTGCAAACCTATCAATGAATACCTGGGCCTGATGCGGGACTACACGCGGGAGATTGTCACCTTCGGCGGGTTCTGCCTCATGTGCTATGTCTACAGTGATTTCAAGACCCTGGCAAAGGAGCAGTACTCTACCTCCGCGCAGACGGTGGAGGTGCTGCGCTCCGTGGATTCCCGCCTGGCCAACATCGAACACTCCCTGGGAAAATGAGCACGGATACCGCCACCATCAAGCGCATCCAGCAGAAGCTGGGAACCGCGGCAGACGGCATCATGGGCCCGGCCACCCTGCGCGCCATCTGCTCCGCCATCGGTATTCCCGCATCGGCGCAGGTGCCGCAGTGGCCCACCCAGGCCCAGGTGCGCCTGGGTACCAGCATCTTCGGCAAGCCCGGGTGTGAGCAGAACCTCGTGAATATCACCCCGGCCTACCAGTTGTATTTTGACGGCAAGCCCGTGAACACCATCCGCGTGCACCGCCGCGTGGCGCCGCATGTGCAGGCCGCCCTGCGGGAGGTACTGGAGCACTACGGGCAGGACGCTATCCACCGCCTGGGGCTGGACCAGTATGGCGGCTGCTACAACTACCGCTCCACCACCTCCGGCAAGGCCCTCTCCATGCATGCCTGGGGCGTGGCCCTGGATTTTGCCCCGGAGCAGAACGCCTACGCCACCAAGGCTCCCCGCGCCTCCCTCTCCGCCCGCGAGTGCGAGGCCTGGTGGGAAATCTGGGAATCCCACGGTGCCGTTTCCCTGGGCCGCGCCCGCGGATACGACTGGATGCACCTCCAGTTTGCCCTGCTTTAACCCCTATTTGCCTACTTTTTTAATAAAATTTTGGAAAAAATCAAAAAATGAGCTTGACTATTTCCTGGAAAAATAATAAAAAAGGCGCAGCGGAATACGGAAGGTAGAGTGCGCTCTAGCTTTTTTCACGGAAAGGCGGGAAACGCCTGTTGGAAAGAAGCGGGCAGGGTGCATGAAACCTGACACGACACGCAAGGATTAACTCAAGAAAATATAACATTTAGCGTTTATGACTTACACGCTCAAGACCGTCAATAGTGGATTTTTCGGTGATACGGAAAAGTGGATCAACACCCAGGTGTTTGATGAGGAAAACCAGCTGGTTAGCGAGGAAATCTGGACCCATGAGGGTCAGGATTGGGAGCTCAAGGATATCCATGTGGGGGAGCTTGGCGTGGCAGACATGAAGAATCTCCTTTTCAAGGAGCATGAGAACCATGACGGCGTGTTTGCCCTGCTCAACGAGCTTTGGCAGAACCGCGCTGCCCGCCTGGTGAAGCAGGTGAGCATGTAACACCCCGCCGTACAGCTTTTTTCATAGCGATAACAGGGAAGGGGCAAGGCCGGGATGGCCTTGCCCCTGATTTTTTTGGGAAAAGGTAAGCGGGAAATCAGTCGAACAGGGAGCCGCCGGAGCTCTCTGCAGAGCGCAGGCGCTCCTGCAGGGTGTCTGCCAGGTAGCGGCAGTCGTCCGCGCGTATCACCACATCCTTGCGTTGGCGGTAGGCCTCGTTCAGGAAACGGATAAGGGCTTGGGGATCGGAGAGTGTGTAGCTGGGGAGTTCTTCGGTGTTTTCCATTGCGCCGCCCATCATACCCCAAACCCTGCGCCCGCGCAAGGCAGATTTGCGTCCCCGCGTTACCTGTGCGCTTGACAAGCGCGGGAGTTGTGCTACCCTGAAGGGTTACATGAAATTTTCAGACAGGAATTTGGACAGGCGGATTCTCCGTGCGGCGCGCGGGGGAGACCGGGAGGGTGTGCTGCGGCTGCTGGGGCTGGGGGCGGAGTTTCCCATGGAGGTACGGAACGCCGCAGGGCGCACCCCCTTGCTGGAGGCTGTGGCCGGCGGCAACGGCTCCGCCCTGACCTGGCCGCTGTGCTGCGGGATTGCTCGTGAACCGGCTGTAAAAACGCAGCACCCCGGGTGGGGTGCTGCGGGCGCAGGCGGGAGAGTCTGCGCGTATCGAATCAGTACAGGAAAAGCATCTCGCGGTACTTGGGGAGGGGCCACTTGGAGTTGTCCACCTGGGGTTCCACGGCATCCACGGCGGCGCGGAGGGCAGTCATGGCGGCCAGGATGTCCTCGTGCTTGCCCTGGAGAGCGGCGCGGAGCTCTGCGCAGCGGGCGTGGAGGGCATCCAGCAGGGAGCCGAGCTGCTCCACCTTGGCCTGGAGTGCGGCGGTGCCGGCGGCAATGCCGGAGGACTTGGCGGCGGTGAGGGCGCTGAGCATGCTCTTGTAATCCGTGCAGACCACGGGCAGGATCATGTTCTCCGCCATTTCCAGGGAGACCTCGCCCTCGATGCGGACCTTGCGGTGGTAGTCCTCCATGAACACATCATAGCGGGAATCCAGCTCACGTGCGCTGAACACGTGGTAGCGCTCAAAGAGGGCCACGTTCTCCGGGGTGACCAGGCAGTGCAGGGAATCCATGGTGCTGCGGGCGTGGGGCAGGCCGCGGCGCTCGGCCTCCTCCAGCCATTCGCGGGTGTAGCCGTCGCCGTTGAAGATAACGCGCTTGTGGTCCTTGATAATCCGGCGCAGGTGGGCCTGGAGCACGGTGTTGAACTCAGCTGCCGGCGTGTTCTCCAGCACGGCGGCCATGCGGTCGAAGGCTTCTGCCACGATGACGTTGAGCACGATGTTGGGGCCGGAGCAGGAGTGGCTGGAGCCGGGGGCGCGGAACTCGAACTTGTTGCCGGTGAAGGCGAAGGGGCTGGTGCGGTTGCGGTCCGTGGCGTCCTTGGGGAGCGGGGGCAGGGTGTCCACGCCTATCTCCATGCTGCGGGCGGTGCTGCCCTGGCTGTCGGCCCCGGTCTCCAGGTGGTCGATGACGGCGGCGAGCTGGTCGCCCAGGTACATGGACATGACGGCGGGCGGTGCCTCGTTGGCACCCAGGCGGTGGTCGTTCCCGGCACCGGTCACGGAGGAGCGGAGCAGGTCCGCGTGGCGGTCCACGGCCTCGATGATGGCGCAGAGCACGGCCAGGAAGATGGCGTTGTCCTGGGGGTTGGAGCCGGGGTTGAGCAGGTTGCGCTTGCCGTAGTTCACGCTCCAGTTGTTGTGCTTGCCGGAGCCGTTCACGCCGGAGAAGGGCTTTTCATGCAGCAGGCAGACAAAACCGTGGCGCTCTGCGGTTTGGCGCAGTACCTCCATAATCAGCATGTTGTGGTCGCAGGCCAGGTTCACGTCCTCGAACACGGGGGCCAGCTCAAACTGGGCGGGGGCCACCTCGTTGTGGCGGGTCTTGGCGGGAATGCCCAGCTTCCACAGGTTCTGCTCTACCTCGCTCATGAAATTGATGACGCGCTGGCGGATGGCGCCGAAGTAGTGGTCCTCCAGCTGCTGGTGCTTGGCCGGGGCGGTGCCGAAGAGCGTGCGGCCGGTCTGCTGGATATCCGGGCGCAGCACGTAGAACTGCTTGTCGATGAGGAAGTACTCCTGCTCCGCGCCCAGGGTCACGGATACCTTCTCGTCTCCCGGCAGGCCGAAGCATTTCATGAGGCGGCGGGTGGATTCCGTGAGCGCCTGCACGGAGCGCAGCAGCGGGGTCTTCTTGTCCAGCGCCTCACCCGTGTAGGAGCAGAAGGCGGTGGGGATGCACAGGGTGGCGCCGTTTCCGTGGCGCTTGATGAAGGCGGGGCTGGTGGGGTCCCAGGCGGTGTAGCCGCGGGCCTCGAAGGTGGAGCGCAGGCCGCCGGAGGGGAAGGAGGAGGCATCCGGCTCGCCCTTGATCAGGCTCTTGCCGGAGAAGGCCAGGATGGCGCGGCAGCCGTCCGGCTCCAGGAAGGAGTCATGCTTCTCCGCCGTGCTGCCGGTGAGCGGCTGGAACCAGTGCGTGTAGCTGGTGGCGCCGCGGGCAATGGCCCATTCCTTCATGGCGTGGGCCACGTCTCCGGCAATCTCCGTGTTCAGCGGCTCACCGCGCTCAATGGTGGCCAGCAGCTCCTTGCAGGTGGCTTTCGGCAGGTATTCGCGCATGGCGGCGGCGTCGAAAACGTCCTCGCCGTAGCACTGCACATTGGCCGGGGCGGCAGCGCAGGGCGGCGGCGGGGTGATGCTGGCTATGCTCTGTACGGCGTGGGCTCTTCCGTTGGAATAATGGGGTGTACTCATGGTGTGTGGATGGTGTGAAAATGTCTTGTATGATTGGGGGCTGTGCGCCCCGCTTTCTGTTTTTGCAAGTACCGTGCCAACTTTTTGCAAAATGCGTTTCAAACTGGCAAAATGCCTTGAAATATCAGGAAAACATTTTTTTGCCGTGCCTGCCACGGTAGGGGTGGTGACAAAATGTAAAGTTTACATAATATGTAAAGCGGTGATGTAGCTTTACATAAAATGTAAACAGGGGGAGGGGTAAGACCGCCCGATTTGTAATCGGATGGTCGTGAAATTGGGTAATATGGGCTTGTTTACGGGTATATTTGGTAATTGGCATGATATTTGCAAGTAAAGGGAGCGGAAACAAATTCACCCCTTTTTACATACAGCAATGGAACAGAGACAGATTTTTCAGCAGGAGGCCGCGGGCCTGTACCGCCCGGAGCAGGAGCATGATGCCTGCGGCGTGGGCATGGTGGCCAATATCCGCGGCATAGCCAGCCACGGGATAGTGGAGCAGGGCCTGGCGGTACTGCGGCGCCTGATGCACCGCGGCGCCGCCGGCAGCGACCCTGAGACGGGCGACGGAGCGGGAATCCTGGTGTTCCTGCCGGATGCGTTCTTCCGCGCGGAGAGCGGGCTGGAGCTGCCGGAGGCGGGGCGCTACGGCGTGGGCATGGTGTTCGGCGGCGTGGGGCAGGAGCAGGTGGTGGAGCAGCTGGCCGCAGAGGAGGGCTGCCCCGTCATCGGCTGGAGAGAGGTGCCCGTGCAGCCGGAATACATAGGCCGCACGGCACGCAGCACCGCACCGCGCATCCGCCAGGTGTTTGTGGACGGCAGCGGGCTTTCCGGCACGGCGGAGCTGGAGCGCCGCCTGTACATCCTGCGCCGCCGCATAGAGAAGAGCGGGGCGGACCTGTACATCTGCTCCCTTTCCGCGCGTACGGTGGTGTACAAGGGCCTGCTGCTGGCCCCGCAGCTGCCGCTGTTCTACACGGACCTCACGGACCCGCGCTTCACCTCTCCCGTGGCGCTGGTGCACCAGCGGTACAGCACCAACACCTTCCCCGCCTGGCACCTGGCCCACCCCTTCCGCTACGTGGCGCACAACGGTGAAATCAACACCCTGAAAGGCAACATGCAGGCCCTGGCCGCCAGGGAGAAGCTGCTGCAGAGCGAGGTCTTTGGCGACGAGCTGCAGAAAATCCTGCCGCTGATAGAGCCTGGGCAGAGCGATTCCGCCTGCCTGGACCGCATGCTGGAGCTGCTGGTGGCCGGCGGCCGCTCCCTGGACCACGCCATGATGATGCTCCTGCCGCAGGCCTGGGGTACCAACTACCACATGGGGCGGGACGTGCGCGCCTTCTTCGAGTACCACTCCGCGCTCATGGAGCCGTGGGACGGCCCCTCCGCCGTGGTGTTCAGCGACGGAATCAACGCCGGTGCCATGCTGGACCGCAACGGCCTGCGCCCCGCCCGCTACACCCTGTGCAAGGACGGCATGTTTGTGCTGGCCAGCGAGACGGGCGTGCTGGACGTGGCGGCGGACAACGTGCTGCGCAAGGGGCGCCTGAAGCCGGGCGAGATGCTGCTGCTGGACTTGCAGAACCACCGCCTGCAGCTGGACGGCGAAATCAAGACCCGCCTGGCGCGCCGCGCTCCCTACCGCCGCTGGGTGGAGGAGAACCGCCTTTCCGTGCACGGCCTGTTCACGGAGGTGACCGCCGCAGAGCCGGGTGCCAACCTTCTGCGCCGCCAGCTCTCCTTCGGCTACACGCGGGAGGACCTGGACCTCATCCTGCAGCCCATGGCCACAGAGGGCAAGGAACCCATCGGCTCCATGGGGCATGATATACCCCTGGCCGTGCTCTCCGCCAAGCCCCAGCTGCTCTTCCACTACTTCAAGCAGCAGTTCGCCCAGGTCACCAACCCGCCTATCGACCCCATCCGCGAGGAGCTGGTCATGAGCCTCATGACCTACATCGGCAACAAGGGCAATATCCTGGAGGAAACCCCGGAGCACGCCCGCCTAATCAAGCTGCGCCGCCCCATCCTGACGGATGACGAGCTGCAGCGCCTGGAGCACTTCGGCGGGGAGCCCGCCGTGTTCACCTGCAGTTTCCCCATGGACGGCGGGGAGACCGCGCTGCGCCTGGCTCTCTCCACCCTGTGCAGCGGGGCGGTGCAGGCGGTGCAGGGCGGCAAGCGCTTTGTGGTGCTTTCCGACCGCAGCCTGCCGGACGGCCATGCGGCCATCCCCTCCCTGCTGGCCACCGCCGCCGTGAACCGCGTGCTGGTGGAAAAGGGCCTGCGGCCGGAGGTGGGCCTCATCGTGCAGTCCGGTGAGGTGCGAGAGATTATGCACATGGCCCTGCTGCTGGGCTACGGCGCCACCGCCGTGAACCCCTGGCTGGCCCTGCAGGGCGTGACCGCCCTGGCGCGTGCCGGAAAGACCGGGTGCGATCCCACCACCGCCGCCGGAAACTACATCCAGGCCGTGTGCAAGGGCCTGCTGAAGATTATGTCCAAGCTGGGCATCTCCACCCTGCGCAGCTACCGCTCCGCCCAGGCGTTCGAGGCCGTGGGCATTTCCCGCGAGGTGGTGGACGAGTATTTCCCCGGCACCGTGAGCCGCATCGGCGGTATCTCCCTGGCAGACATAGCACGGGAGGCCTGCATGCGCGCCGCCATGGCAGACCAGGATGCCCTGCCGGACGGCGGTGCCTACCGCTACCGCAAGGATGGCGAGGAACACCTGTGGAACCCGCAGACGCTCAAGCTCTTCCGCGAGGCCGTGGGCAAGGGGGACTACGCGACCTTCAACCGCTTCAGCAGCCTGATAGACCGCCAGGAGCAGCAGCTCTGCACCCTGCGCAGCCTGCTGCAGCTCAAGCCCGCCGCCGCCCCCCTGCCGCTGGAGGAGGTGGAGAGCGTGGAAAGCATTATGGGGCACTTTGTCTCCGGCGCCATGTCCCTGGGCTCACTGAGCCCGGAGGCCCACCGCACCATTGCAGAGGCCATGAATCGCTGCGGTGCCATGAGCAACTGCGGCGAGGGCGGCGAGAACAGCGACCGTTTCGGTACGGAGTTCAACAGCGCCATCAAGCAGGTGGCCAGTGGTCGTTTCGGCGTGACCATCGAGTACCTGCGCAACGCCCGTGAGCTGCAAATCAAGATGGCCCAGGGCGCCAAGCCCGGAGAGGGCGGCCAGCTCCCCGGCAAGAAGGTGGATGCCTTCATTGCCCAGGTGCGCCACTCCATGCCCTCCGTCACCCTCATCTCCCCGCCGCCGCACCATGACATCTACTCCATCGAGGACCTGGCCCAGCTCATCTTCGACCTCCGCAACGCCAACCCGCAGGCCCGCATTTCCGTGAAGCTCGTCTCTGAGCTGGGCGTGGGCACCGTGGCGGCCGGCGTGGCAAAGGGAGATGCGGATGTCATCCTCATCTCCGGGTATGACGGCGGCACCGGCGCCTCCCCGCTCACCAGCATACGCCACGCCGGGCTGCCCTGGGAGATTGGCCTGGCGGAAGCCCACCAGACCCTGCAGCTCAACAGTATGCGCGGCAAGGTGAAACTGCAGGTGGACGGCCAGATCAAGACCGGGCGGGATATTGTGGTGGCCGCCCTGCTGGGTGCGGAGGAATTCGGCTTTGCCACCACCCTGCTGGTGTGCCTGGGCTGCGCCATGATCCGCAAGTGCCACAGCAACACCTGCCCCATGGGCGTGGCCACCCAGGACCCGGAGCTCCGCAAGCGCTTCTCCGGCAAGGCGGATTCCATCGTGAACTTCCTGCACTTTGTGGCGCAGCAGGCCAGGGAGCACCTGGCCGCGCTGGGCCTGCACAGCCTGCAGGAGGCCTGCGGCCGCAGCGACCTGCTCACCGTGGACCGCACCCGCATGGTGCAGAAGGCCCGCGGGCTGGATTTCTCCGCCATCCTGGCCCCCGGCACCCCCGCCGCACCCGTGGTGCACACCGGGCATGCCGCCCCGGAGACCTTTGACCGCGCCCGCATCCTGCACTCCCTGCAGATGGACGGCACGCGGGAGAGCCTGAGCCTGCCCGTGGCCAACACGGACCGCAGCATCGGCACGGAACTCTCCGGCGAGCTGGTCTCACGCTACGGCGCACGGGGCCTGGCGGAGGACACCATCACCCTGAAACTCAGCGGAACCGCCGGCCAGAGCCTGGGCGCCTTCCTGGCCCCCGGCGTCACCATCCGCCTTACCGGCGAGGCGAACGACTTTGTGGGCAAGGGCCTTTCCGGCGGCAAGATTGTGGTGCGCGTGCCGTATGATGCCGCCTTCCGTGCGGAGGAAAACGTCATCGCCGGCAACGTCATCGGCTACGGCGGCACCTCCGGCCAGATCTTCATCAACGGCCAGGCCGGCGAGCGCTTCGGCATCCGCAACAGCGGCATGACCCTGGTGGCAGAGGGTATAGGCGACCACGGCTGCGAGTACATGACCGGGGGGCGCGTGCTTATCCTGGGCTCCACGGGCGTGAACTTTGCCGCCGGCATGACCGGCGGCCTGGCCTACGTGTACGATGAGAGCGGGGATTTCGACCTCCGCTGCAACGTGGAGAGCGTGGACCTGGAGAGCGTGCAGCCCGGCAGTGATGCAGAGGCGGAAATCCTGGACCTGCTGCACCGCCACGTGCAGGAGACCGGCAGCCACAAGGCCGCCCGCATCCTGGCAGACTGGCAGGACTACCGCCCCCGCTTTGTCCGCGTGTTCCCCGTGGAGTACCGCCACGCCCTGCAGGCCGGCCTGCGCGGCATGTAACCCCCCGTATGCTGCCATGACCCATTCCCTGGAAGTAGCCCTGATGCAGGAAATCTGCTCCGTGATGATTCAGGAGCGGAACGAGGAGCTGCTGCTCAACAAGGTGCTAGATATCCTGGAGCAGCGCATGGGCATGCTCCGCGGCACCTTCGCCCTCCGCTTTGGAGACACCCTCTCCATAGAGGCATCCCACGGCGTGGCGGAGGATGCCATGAAGCGCGGCTCCTACCGCATGGGCGAGGGTATCACCGGCCTGGTGGCGGAGAGCGGCAAGAGCGTGGTTATCCCGGATTTGCGGAAGGATTCCCGTTTCCTGAACCGCACCGGCACCCACAACTACTCCTACCAGGTGGCCTACATCTGCGTGCCCCTCATCCATGGCGAGAAGGTCATCGGCACCCTGGCCATAGACCGCCCCGTCACGGAATCCACCAACCTGGAGCAGGATGTGGCCCTGCTGGAAATCATTGCGCGCCTGACCGTGGAGGCCGCCGCCGCCTGTATCTCCCTGCATGAGGAGCGCAGCGCCCTGGAGGCGGAAAACCAGCGCCTGCAGAGCCAGCTCATGGCCAACCCCTGTGAGCTCATCGGCACCAGCCGTGAAATGCAGCAGGTGTACGCCCAGCTCCGCCAGGTGGCCCCTTCCGATGCCACCGTGCTCATCCGCGGCTCCAGCGGCACGGGCAAGGAGATGCTGGCCCGCGCCATTGTGAGCCTTTCCGCCCGCAAGGACAAGCCCTTTGTGGCCCTGAACTGCGCCGCCCTGCCGGAGAACCTGGTGGAGAGCGAGCTGTTCGGCCATGAGAAGGGTGCCTTCACCGGGGCCGTGGCGCGCCGCATCGGCCGGGCAGAGGCTGCGGACGGCGGCACGCTGTTCCTGGACGAGATAGGGGACCTTTCCCCCCAGACGCAGGTGAAGCTGCTGCGTTTCCTGCAGGAGCGCACCTTCTCCCGCGTGGGCAGCAACAAGGAGCTGCGCGCCAACGTGCGCTTCATTGCCGCCACCAGCCGCAACCTGGAGGAGCTGATGGAAAAGAACCTGTTCCGCGAGGATTTGTACTACCGCCTGAACATCTTCCCCATCATCATGCCGGACCTTTCCGCCCGCAAGAGCGACATTATCCTGCTGGCGGAGCATTTCATCGAGCGCTTCAACGCCAAGTACGGCAAGAACATCACCCGCCTGGGGCCGCGCGCCGTGAGCATGCTGCTCAGCTACAAGTGGCCCGGCAACGTGCGTGAGCTGGAAAACTGCATGGAGCGCGCCGTGCTCACCACGCAGGATGACTGCGTGCACGGCTTCAACCTGCCGCCATCCCTCCAGAACGAGCCCGGCTCCCCGCTCCCCCGCGCCCGCGCCGGCCAGTCCCTCCACGCCCTGCTGGATGCGTACGAGCGTGATGTCGTCTCCCAGGCCGTGGCCCGCCACCACGGCAATCTCTCCGCCGCAGGGCGTGAGCTGGGCCTCTCCCCCCGCATGATGAACTACCGCATGAACAAGCTGGGGCTTACCAATGCTTGACACCTTGCCGTGAAACAGTGAAACATCCCTGAGTTTCTTCCTTGATTTCTGCGGAAAAGGGCGTAAAATCCGAGGCACGGGGCAGTTTTTGGCCTGCCCTTGGGAAACATGGCTTATTCAGTGAAAGTTATCAATTGCGGAGTCTTTGGGGATTCCGAGCAATGGGTACACCTGCAGGCCCTGGACGAGGAGGGCTATGTGGTGCGCGAGGAAATCTGGACCCGTGAGGAAACGTCCCCCTGGGAAATGAAGGACTGCCTGGTGGGGGAGGAAGAGGACCCGGGGACGTGACCGGCCGGGGCTGCGGCCCTACATGAAGGAGTAGGCGTCTATATCCAGTGCCACGGTGATTTCCTCACCGAAGTTCATGCGCGCTATCTCCCGGGAGCAGATATCCGCCACCGTGCGCGCGGAGGGTGACTTGATGGTGCACTGGAAGCGGAACTGGCCGTGCGCCTTGGCAATGGGTGCGGGCATGGGCTCCGTTATCTCCACGCCGGGGGGCAGGGCGGCCGCCAGGCGGCGGTGCAGGGTGGCCAGGGAGAACTGGGCCAGCTCCTCCTGCCCGGAGCGCAGGGTGAGCACGGCCAGGTGGGTGAAGGGCGGGTACTGCAGCTGCTCCCGCAGGGCCAGCTCCGTTTCTGCAAATCCATCCGTATCATGCCGGCGGGCAAACTGGATGGCCCCGGCCTCCGGGGAGTAGGTCTGGATAATCACCTCGCCGTCTATATCCCCGCGCCCGGCGCGGCCCGCCACCTGGGTGAGCAGCTGGAAGGTGCGTTCTGCGGCGCGCGGGTCCGGTACGCACAGGCCCAGGTCCGCGTTCAGCACGCCCACCAGGGTCACGCCGGGGAAATCCAGGCCTTTTGATATCATCTGCGTGCCCAGCAGGATATCCGTCTTGCGCGCGCGGAAATCATGCAGGATGGCGCTCAGGGCACCCTTGCGGGCGGTCACGTCGGCATCCACGCGCTTGATGCGCGCCTGGGGGAAGCAGCGCTGCAGCACGGCCTCCACCTTCTGGGTGCCGTATCCCTCCAGCAGGATTCCGGTGGAGCGGCATTCCGGGCAGCACCGGGGCACCACGGCGCGGTGGCCGCACATGTGGCAGATGAGCCGGTTCTCCGTGACATGGTAGGTCATGGGCAGGGAGCAGTGCGGGCACTCCACCTTGAACCCGCAGTCCGGGCACTGCAGCGTGCGGGCAAACCCGCGGCGGTTCAGCAGAAGGATGACCTGCTCCGCCTTGGCCAGTCGCTCGTCGATGGCCATGCGCAGGCGCTCCGAGAGGATGCCCAGGTAGCGCTTGTCCTTGGGTTCGGAGCGCATGTCCAGCACGCGGGTGAGCGGCAGGCGCTGGCCGTCTGCCCGCTTGTCCATGCGCAGCATGGCGTATTTGCCGGTGCGGGTGTTCTGCAGGGATTCCAGGGAGGGGGTGGCGGAGCCCAGCACGATGGTGGCGCCCTCCTTGGCGGCGCGCAGCACGGCAATATCCCGCCCGTGGTAGCGGGGGCTGTTCTCCTGCTTGTAGGAGGGGTCGTGCTCCTCATCCACAATGATGAGGCCCAGGTTCTGCACGGGTGCGAACACGGCGGAGCGGGGGCCGATGGCGATGCGGGCCTTCCCGCGGTGGATGGCGTGCCACTCGTCGAAGCGCTCGCCGTCGCTCATGGCGCTGTGCAGGATGGCCACGGAGCCGGGCAGGTCCGCAAAGCGGCTCTTGAACCGCGCCATGGTCTGCGGGGTGAGTGAGATTTCCGGCACCAGGATGAGCACGCCCTTGCCTTGGTCCATCACGCGGCGGGCGGCCTGCAGGTACACCTCCGTCTTGCCGGAGCCGGTAACGCCCTGCAGCAGCATGGGGCGGGAGTCCTGCCCGTCCACCGCGCGGTTGATGGCGGCCAGGGCGGCGGCCTGCTCCGGGTTCAGCTCCAGGGGGCGGGAGAGGGCAAATTCCTCCTTTCCGGCGGGGTCTCGGTGCACGGTCTCCTCCTCTATGCGCACGTATCCCTGCTTTTCCAGGGAGCGGCAGGCGGGCAGGGCGGCGCTGCCGCCCAGGTCTGCCAGGGGTTCCCGCTTGGTATCCCCGGCGTGCAGGTAGCGCAGCACGGCGGCCTGGCGGGGGGCGCGGGCGTTTATCTTGTTGAGCTTCTCGTCATCCGGCCACTCCGTGAGCACCACCACCTTGCGGGTCTTTTCCTCATGCCGCTCCTGGCGCACGGGCTCCGGCACAATGCAGCGTATCATCTGCTCCACGGGCACGGCGTAATAGCGCGCGGCCCATTCCGCTATATCCATGAGCACGGGGGAAACCACCGGCTCGTCGTTCACCAGGCGGGTCAGCGGGCGCAGCTCTCCCTCCCACCGGCCGTCCTCCACCACCTGCAGCACCGTGCCGGTGGTGTGGCGGCTGCGCAGCGGCACCTGCACGCGGCTGCCGCGCACCACGCCCTGCATGCCGGGGGGAATGGCGTAGTCCAGCACCATGTCGTTCAGCCCGTCCATCAGCACGCGCGCTGCGCGGGTGCCGGCGGCGGGTGCGCTGGAGAACAGCTCCTGCATGGTGCGGGCGGGGGGGGCGTGGTGTGTGCCGCGGATCAGGCGGTGGCGGGCTGCTCCGCCTGCACCTCGTCCCGGGAGAGGATGTGCACCACCACCTTGATGCCCTGTTTCTCCCCGGCGCCCTTGGCCAGGGAGCGTATGGCGGAGGCGGTCATGCCGTTGCGGCCGATGACGCGTGCCACGTCCGCGTTCTCCAGCACCAGGCGGAAGCGCACCAGCTGGCCGTCCTCTGCGGCGGCCACGCGGAGCTCCGCGGTTTCCGGGTGGGCAATGATGGGGGATACGACGGCAAGCAGGTACTTGCCGATGGATTCCGTGAGCTGCTGCATCATGTCTTGTTCCATGGTAGGGGGCAGGGGGTTAGGCGAGCTGCTGTTTCCAGTGGGCGATTCGGCGGGCGGTGTTGTCCGCATTCGGCGTGCCGGGATTGGTGCGCATGGCAAAGGCGCGGTCCAGGTCGAACACGGCGTACACGTCCTCCCCGTACTCCGGGGAGATGGCCAGGAACTGCTCCCGGTCCAGCTTGCTGAGCGGGGTGCCCGTCTCCACGGCCACGGCCACGGCCTTGCCCACCAGCGCATGCGCCTGGCGGAAGGGCACGCCGCGGCGCACCAGGTAGTCTGCCAGGTCCGTGGCCAGCAGCAGCGGGTCTGATACGGCGGCGGCGCAGCGCTCCGGGTTGATACGCATGGCTCCCACCATCTCCGCGTTCACGCGCAGGGCCAGGTCCACGGTCTCAAAGGAATCAAACAGCGGCTCCTTGTCCTCCTGCAGGTCGCGGTTGTACGTGAGCGGCAGGCCTTTCACCGCCACCATCACGCTCACCAGGTTGCCGTACAGGCGGCCGCTCTTGCCGCGCGTCAGCTCGCACACGTCCGGGTTCTTCTTCTGCGGCATCAGGCTGGAGCCCGTGGTGTGCGCATCGGAAAGCGTGCAGTAGCCGAACTCCGCGCTGCTCCACAGCACCAGGTCCTCGCTCATGCGGGAAAGGTGCGTGCCGATGACTCCCAGGCAGAACAGCGTCTCCATGATATAGTCTCGGTCCGCGATGGCATCCATGGAATTCTCCGTCACGGAATCAAAGCCCAGCTCCGCGGCAATGGCGGCGCGGTCCAGGTTGATGGTGGACCCTGCAATGGCGCCGCTGCCCAGCGGGCTCACGTTCACGCGGCCGCGGCACTGGGTAAGGCGCTCCGCATCACGCGCCAGCATCTCCACATAGGCCAGCAGGTGGTGCCCCACCGTCACCGGCTGGGCTCGCTGCAGGTGCGTGTAGCCCGGAATGCGCACGCCGGCGTACTCCTCCGCCTTGGCCACCAGGGCCCGCTGCATCTCTCGCAGCAGCTCCAGGGTGTTGTCAATCTCCGCGCGGCAGTACAGGCGCGTGTCCGTGGCCACCTGGTCGTTCCGGGAGCGGGCGGTGTGCAGCTTGGCACCCGGCGCGCCGATGCGGCGCGTCAGCTCGCTCTCAATGTTCATGTGGACATCCTCCAGCGCAATGTCCCACTGGAAATTGCCGGCCTCTATATCCGCCAAAATGCCTTTCAGCCCCGTCTCGATGGCGCTGAACTCCTCCTCCGTGAGCATGCCCGCCGCCTTCTGGGCGCGCGCATGCGCTATGGATCCCGCTATATCATGCCGATACAGCTTCCAGTCATAAGAAACGGACTCGCCATAGCGCAGAACCAGGTCTGCCGGCGCCTGTGAAAATCTACCGTGCCACATATCGCGCGGAGTATACACGATTTTCCCCCACAACGCAAACCAAATGATTGACCGCTTTTTTGCTTGCAATGCGCGCGCGGAAGGGGTATACTCCGCCTCGGCGTGCTAGTAGCCCGCTATCGCAACAGTTTTATCAACCAATCAACACAGCATCTCCCATGGAATTTATCTCAGATTACGCGGCTCTGCTTTCCCCCTCCCTCACCCTGGCTGTCACCAACAAGGCCAAGGAGCTGAAGGCCAAGGGCGAGCAGGTGTACGGCCTGGCCGGCGGCGAGCCCGACAAGGACACCCCGGACAACATCAAGCAGGCTGCCATCGCCGCGCTGAACAACGGCGCCACCAAGTACACCCCCTCCGTAGGCCTGCCCCAGCTCCGCCAGGCTATCAGCGACAAGCTGAAGCGCGACAACGGCCTGGAGTACGGCATTGACCAGATTTGCGTGTGCAGCGGCGCCAAGCCCGCCGTGTACGCGGCCCTGCGCGCCACCATCAGCGAGGGCGACGAGGTGATTATCCCCTCCCCGTACTGGGTGAGCTACCCCTCCATGGTGCAGCTGTGCGGCGGTACCCCCGTGTTTGTGGAGACCAAGGCGGAGAACGGCTGGAAGATTACGGCGGAGGAGTTTGAGAACGCCATGACCCCCCGCACCAAGATGATTATCCTGACCACCCCGCACAACCCGACCGGTGCCGTGTACTCCGAGGAGGAGCTGCGCGCCTTGGGCGAGATTGCCGTGGAGGAGGACATCCTGGTGATGGCCGACGAGATTTACGAGTACCTGGTGTACGGCGAGGCCAAGCATGTCTCCATGGCCACGCTCAGCCCGGAGCTGTACAACCTCACCATCACGGTGAACGGTTTCTCCAAGGGCTATGCCATGACCGGCTGGCGCCTGGGCTACACCGCCGCCCCCGCCCCCATTGCCAACGCTATCAAGCTCATCCAGGACCACACCGCCTCCAACGCCACCACCTTCTGCCAGTACGGCGCCATCGAGGCCCTGACCGGTGACCAGACCTTCATCTCCGACCTGCGCGAGGAGTACGACTTCCGCCGCCAGTACGTGTACGGCCGCCTGAGCAACATGCCCAAGATCAAGGTGGTGGAGCCGCAGGGCGCCTTCTACTTCTTCATCGACACCACGGAGCTGGGCATCGGTTCCCTGGAGCTGTGCGAGCGCCTGCTGGACCGCTACAAGGTGGCCGCCGTGCCGGGTATCGCCTTCGGCAACGACAACGCCATCCGCATTTCCTACTGCACCTCCCTGGACGTGCTGAAGGAAGGCCTGGACCGCCTGGAGGAATTCTGCAAGAAGAACTGATTAGACCAGGCAGCCAAGCGCTGTTTTACGCAGCGGCCGGTTCCCCGTGAGCCGGCCGCTGCCGCCTTTTGCGGGAAACAGGTGCCTTGCCGCTTGACTGCGGATAAGCGGGCTGGTATGCTGGGGGTATGGTGAAAACGCTTTCCTCCCTGCTCCTGTGCCTGCTGGTTCCCGCATGCTCCGCGCTGACGCTGCCGGAGGCGGCGCGGCAGCAGGTAGGGGTGACGGTGGAGTACGATCCCGCCTATGTCTCCCTGGATTACCCCGGCGGGGATGTGCCGCAGGACCGCGGGGTGTGCACGGATGTGGTGATACGCGCGCTGCGGCTGCTGCACCTGGATTTGCAGCAGGCCGTGCATGAGGATATGAAGGCGCATTTTTCCGCCTACCCGCAGCTCTGGGGGCTCAAGAGCCCGGACAAGAATATTGACCACCGCCGCGTGCCGAACCTGCAGACCTATTTTACCCGCCGCGGCTGGAAGCTGCCCGTCTCCAAGAACCCGGCGGACTATCGCCCCGGCGACCTGGTGACCTGCATAGTGGCGGGCAAGCTGCCGCATATCATGGTGGTGAGCGACCGCCGCGCAGAGGACGGCACCCCGCTCATTATCCACAATATAGGCAGCGGCACGCAGGAGGAGGACTGCCTCTTTGCCTTCCCCCTCACGGGGCATTACCGCCCCGCGCTGTGATTGCTCTTCACAAGGGGGCAGGGCGGGGGTATAATCCGGGGCATGTTACACGCTCTCCAGGCGGTATCCGCCCTCCTCTCACGTTTCACCTCCCCCTTTGTCACAGCCGTGGCCGTGCTGGCCTTCTTTGTGCCGGGCGGGTTCACGTGGATGCACGGGGATACGCAGACCTCCGTGCTGGGTATCATTATGCTCACCATGGGCATGACGCTCACTCCCGCGGATTTCCGCATGCTGGCGGCCCGCCCGCTGGATATCTTCATAGGCTCTTGCGCGCAGTTCCTCATCATGCCCCTGCTGGCATACGGGCTGGTGCATTGTTTCGGCCTGCCGCGCGGCATAGCCGCAGGGCTTATCCTGGTGGGCTGCTGCCCGGGCGGCGTGTCCAGCAATATCATGAGTTTCCTGTGCAAGGGGGATGTGGCTTTCTCCGTGGGCATGACCACCGCCAGTACGCTGCTGGCCCCGCTCATGACCCCGCTGCTGGTGCTGTGGCTGGCGGGGGAGAGCATAGAGGTGGATGCCTGGGGCATGTTCCGCAGCATATTGCTGGTCACCATACTGCCTGTGGCCGTGGGCGGCACGGCCAATGCCCTGTGGGGCCGCCACCGCCTGTACGCGGAAATCTGCCGCGTGATGCCGGGCGTCTCCGTCATCGGCCTGGCGTGCATTGTGGGCGGTGTGACCGCAGCGCACGGGGCGAGTTTCTTTACCAGCGGGCTGCTGATTTTCTGCGTGGTGTGCGCGCACAATTTCCTGGGCTATGCCCTGGGCTACCTGGTGGGCGGCGCCACCCGCATGGCCGGGCCCAAGCGCCGCACCATCTCCCTGGAGGTGGGCATGCAGAATGCCGGGCTGGCCACGGTGCTGGCCGGGCGCCATTTCCCCCTGCTGCCGGAGGCTGCCGTGGCCTCCGCCATCTGCTGCGTGTGGCATTCCATCAGCGGCACGCTCCTCGCCGGCCTGTTCAATCTCATCGACTCCCTGCGCGGGAGGAAAGAGTGATTTCCTAACTTTGTTCTTGTTGCGGCGTTTCAAATGTTGTATAAATGAAAGCAACCGTACCTACATATAAACGCATACCCCATAGACTCTCTCCACTCCATGAAAAAGACATTGACGCTCCTTGCCTTGACGACAGCTGCGCTGATACCGATGATTCCTCTTGCCGCCCAAGCCGACTCGCGGTTGGTTAGCGTTCGAGGAGTTACAATCGATCCGAATAACCTTTCCAATTCCACGGGTATGTACGATGCAACCAAGGACTGGCAAATCGACAAGGGGCTTTGCTGGGCGGCCACTTGCAGTAATCTGGTCACATGGTGGCAGAAACAGCAGTCTGCGGATAAGTTGCCGGAGCGGGTCCCGACGGATAATCTTGATGTTTGGAATACATATCGTAACGCCTTTTATGACAAGGGCGGCTTCATCGAGCAAGGCGTCAAGTGGTGGTTTACCGGGGACAATGGCGACAAGGATATCGGCAACTATCTCTACCCCAGGACCGAGGGCTCTCTCAATGGCGTGGGGGGATATTACAAGGACAAATTGCTGGGCGGCATCGTGCCGTCGGCTGACCTGTTCAATCTCAACCCACAGTCCTATGGCAGCGTTGCCAATTTCTCTACCGCCTTGGTCAGCTATATGGAAAATGGCTATGGCGTGGGCATGTCCTGGATTTCCAGGGGCCTGCTCGGGGGTGAGGTGGGCCATGCCGTTACCGTATGGGGTGTTGAATTGAATGACAACAATGTGGTAACCCGCCTGTACATGACAGACTCTGATGACAGGGGAACGGGCCTGAAGGCGGTAGACGTGACTCCTGTCTGGTACAAAGGGTACGCTACTTTGGGTATGGCTAGTGACACGAATTACAAGGTGGAGTATTTCACACTACTCCATTCGACATTCAACAATGAGTTGAATTCGACTCCGCCAAGCTATCTGGACGAGAATACTAACAATGTTGTCCTGAAAAATGAAGTTGCAGGCGGCTTCACCCTTGCACCAGACAAGACCGAGGTTGCCCAAATTCAATACGATTACGAAAAAGCGTACTTGTTCCGCCATCTGACGGTTGACCACGATGTGACAGCGGAATCTATTGTAGTGCATGCAACAGACAAGAACCTGCTCGATGTGGAAAGCGGACAGACGCTCAGTGTCACAGGTGACATTATGGCCCAAAACAGCGTAATCAGTTCCGAGAAGATTTTGACCAAGACCGGCCTTGGTACTCTTGAGCTGCATGGGACTAGCAATGTAAAGTTGGAGGTAATGGCTGGAGACTTGGTAAACGATGGCTCGTTGGGCGAGGTTACCATGAGCAACGGCGGTCGCCTGGTGAATAGCGGCTTTGCCAAGAATCTGACCGTGGAGAATGGGGGCATTGCCGAAATGAAGCGCACTACAGGGAATGCCGGGCAAACGGCTTTCACACTGTGCAATGTGGAGGAGGGCGGTCTGCTGAAAGGCAGCGGCAACTTCGGCAAGGTGGTGCTGGCGGCGGGTAGCACGCTTATGGTTGGAAATTCCCCGGGTGTGCAAAGCTATCAAGGGGGACTGGAGGTTCACAGTGCCGAATTGCTTTATACAATTGATGACGCTGTGAGCTGGATGAACTGGGCAAAAGAGGGCCAGGAAGGCTGGGGCTCGGGTACATATTCCACCATCAAGATGAATGGTAACGCTCTGACCTTGGAAAATCCCGATTTCACCTTTGCCCTCGGGGAGCGTATACTTCAGCGTTGTGCAGGCAAGGCCCTGGAGGATGCCTTGGGCGAGGCGTTTACCATAACCTTGGATCTGCAACTTTTCACTGGGGTAAACACTATGGCCAACGAGTATGAGGTCTTTAGCGGGTATAACACCACCTATGCAGACAATACCACATTCAAGCTGAGCGAGGATGATGAGAACCTTGTTGCCAAGGGCTTGACCGCAGATATTACGGCAGAAGGCTTGAGATACTATCTTAGCGGCAAAGACTTGTATATGTCGACAAATTTGAACGTGATGCTGGCGAAGGCGGCTAATGACAACGTTCCGGAGCCGACCACTTCCACGCTTTCCCTGCTTGCCTTGGCCGGGTTCTGCGCCCGCCGCCGCAGGAAGTAAGCTGTGGGCAAGAGAAACCTTGGGGCGGTGGCGGGGGGCAAGCTCCCCGTCACCGCTTCCTTCTTTCTCCCTGTACGTGCCGCTGCCGGCACCGTTCACAAAAAAGCCCGCCCTCGGCAACGCCTTGGGCGGGGGTGTCCTGATGGGGCTCTGTTTCCCCGTCGGCACTACTTGCGGCGGCGGCGCGTGGCCAGCCCTGCCAGCGCCAGCAGCCCCAGCGCGGCTGTGGCGGGTTCGGGAACGGTTTGGTTGTCACCGGTGCCGGAGGTGAGCATGAGCGTGTTGCCCACCATCTTGTAGGCAAAAGCCGGGGCATCCACGGGGGTGGCATTGGCCGTGTCCGTCAGCTGGAAGCTGGTGCGCCCTGCAAGGGCGGCCAGCTGCTCCTGAGACAGCGTATTACCCATGCCGGTGACCAGGGTCAAGCAGAAATCATCCGGCAGGCTGTCAGATGCAGCGTTGCCCAGGGCAATGACAATCTGTCCGTCATTGCCCACAATGAATTCATGGCCGTTCATGCCGATGGTGGAGTACGTGCCGGAATCCCAGCCGGAGGTTGTGCTTGTCAGGCTTGCCGCCTCATTGACCCCGGCCACGCTGAACACTATCTTGCCGCTCTTGAGCGTCAGGCTGTCCTCGAACTCCTGGTGACCGGGGGAATTGCCCACGATGAGCGTGCCGCCGTCCACAGTCACCTTGCCGAAGGTGCCGCTGCCTTTGAGCGTGGCGCTCCCGCCAATGGTGGTGGTCAGGGTCATCACGCCGTCGTTGGTGTGTACGCCGGAGTTGATGGATAGAGTGATGCTCTTGCTCTCTGCTCCTTGCACGTGGGCACCGCCAGAGACGGCGAGCTTGGTGTCGCTTGTGAGCACCACGTCCTTGCCGAAGATGAAGTCGCCTTCTTTCACCCTAATTTCGCCCTTGAGCGTCACTGTGTCCGTCACCTCGGCCGTGCCGGTGCCGGTCTTGTCCAAGTTGCCTGTGCCGCTCAGCGTACCAAAGGAGGCTGTGTTGCCCTCAGTCACCTCCAGGGTATTGCCATTAGCCGCGTTAATCTTGATTTCCTTGGCAATGGTGTCGGTATGCTGCACTGAAAGCGTGCGCTCAGCCCCTTCCTTGGCTTCAAAGGTGATGCTGCCGGAGGTCTTGCCGCCGCCGTCAAGCTCCTTGCGGTCGGCATCACAGCCTACCAGGGAGAGCTTGCCGGACTTGAGCTTGATATCGCCTGTGGAAATGAGGTTGCCGTTATCATCCTTGGCTGTTACAGGGCTGTTATCGTCCAGCGCGTTGCGCAGGTCGTACTTCAGCTGATAGTCCTGGTGTCCGTCAATGGTCACGTTCAGGTAGTGGGAGAACAGTGCCTCGTCCGTATCCGCTCCAGTGAACGTCAGGTCATAGGTGTCGAACTGGATGCCGCGCGTGCGGATGGCGTTGAACGCGCGGAGGTCGCCGTAGCCCGTGAATGTCTGGAGTTGCACGTTCTGGACATTGCCGCTGTTTTTCACCTCCTCCTCCAGGCGGGAGGATTTGAGCTGGTCCCTAATCACGCCGCCGGGGTTGTTGTCCGTGTACCACATGCGGGTGAGTCGGCCATGCTCGTCTGTCTCAAAGCCATACGCGGTCAGTACATGGTTGGCGGTGTAGAAGGTCAGCCCCCAGCCCTCGTCCACAAGGGAGAGAAGGCCGCTTTCCTTTTCCAGGTAGCGGGCGCGGGCCTCGGCTATGCAATCTGGGTCGTCATTCACCCGTACAGTGGCCGCCATGGAGTGGGAGATAATCATGATATACTCCGTGTTGTATTCCTCCATCTGGCCCTTCAGGTGGTGGAAATAGCCCTTGAAATCCTGATGCTCGGCAGTCCATGAGCTGCTGAGGAAAGATTTCGCGTATGAGGGCAGCTCCCCCCACAGCCAGTAGTTCATGGCATAGCGGGGGTAGCCGCCGTCCTTCACGAACATGGGACTGAGAGTCTTCCACAGATCCAGCCCGCGCGGCGTGTCATGCATAATCAGCGCCCCGTTCTCCTCCACCCGGTCCTCCCACCAGGCCAGCGTGTCGGCAGCGGATGCGGCCCAGCATTGGTTGGTGGCGTAGGAATCGGCATCATTCTTGCTGAATGTGTACGCGCCGGCATCGACTATCTTGCGGTAGCCTGCTTCAAAGTCCGGGTGGTCATGGCATTCCACGCCAACCATCCAGTGTTCTTCGGCAGAGAGCGGCGTACCGGCCAGGTAGCCCAGCAGAGTCATCAGGGTAAGAGTCTTTTTCATGTGTAAGTGTTTTCGGTTTGTCTTTCGTTTTTGGAGTGGGTCAAGGCAAGCCTCGATAGCTCTTGTATACAGTATTCCTAATGCTGTAT
>JAUNQN010000014.1:8406-51660 GCA_030536145.1 Akkermansia sp. | reverse complement strand
TGTGCGTATTGTACACATGCCAAGGGGATATTAACAGCTCCGAATAATTGGGTACTATTTGGGAAGTTTGCGCGCCGTTCCGGCGCGGGAAGGACAGGGGCGGGCTTTTGCCCGCCCTTCTTGCCGGGCAAGTCACGGCTTTTTGTTCCCGCTCCGCAAAAAGGCCGCGCCCCGGGGCGGGGTGCGGCCTTTGGCTTGCTAATCTTTTGCGGGGCTCGCGCGGTGCTTAGCCCTCGGTGGGCAGGCCCTGCTGCTGCATCTGCTGCAGCATCTCAGGCGTAATCTGCATGGGCATCATGGCCGGGGCCTGGCCCTTCTGGATGTCCGTCACCTCCAGGGTGAAGATGAGCGTCTCGTTCGGGCCGATGGGGCCGCGGCCTTCCTGGCCGTAGGCCAGCTTGCCGGGGATGACAATCTCCCACTTGGAGCCGATGGGCATGAGCTTGAGCGCCTCGCTGAAACCGGGCACCACGCCGGTCACCGGCATGGGAACGGGGGTCTCGGAAGCGTCGAACTCCGTGCCGTCCACGTGCGTGCCGCGGTACTTCACGGAAACCTCGGCGTACTCGCCGTCGGTCTTCTCGTCATACTTGCGGCCGTCGCCCTTGGCGATGACGCGGTACATGAGGCCGGATTCGGTCTTCACCACGCCCTCCTTCTTGGCAAACTCGGCCATGTAGGCCTCGCCCTTCTTGCCGTTCTCCTCGGCCTGCTTGTTCAGGCGGTCCTCCAGGGTCTTGCGGAACACCTCGATGGCGGCTGCCAGCTCCTCCTCGGTGATGGCGGGCTTGGCACCCTTCAGGGAGTCCACAAAGGCGGCTGCCACCACGGCGGGGTCAAAGTCGTCCACAGAGATGGTGGAGGACGTGCCGGCCACGTCCTGGCCGGTCTTGTAGCCCACAAAGTAGGACATGCACTTCTTCACCTGCTCCGGGGTCACCTCCTTGGCGGGGGCGGGAGCGGGGGCTGCTGCCGGGGCGGCGGGAGCTGCGGGGGCGGCAGGGGCATCCTGCGCGGTGGCGGCTGTGGCCATGGTGGCCAGCCCTGCCATGATCATGATATGCTTGGTCTTCATAATATTGAGTATAGAAAACGGGATTGACCCCCATTACACCCCCTTTCCTCCCGCAAGTCAAGCATGCAGCGCTGCATACCCCGGAAAATCTGCGCCAGTGCCGCGCAAAATGCCCTGCCCCACCCGCTTTGACGTATTCTGTGCTTGTCATGCGCCCCGCAGGGTGTACAATAGTGCGCGTTATGGCAGATCGTACGCAGCAAGACCCCGTCCGTATGGAAAAAATCGTCAGCCTCTGCAAGCGCAAGGGCTTCATCTTCCAATCCGCAGAAATCTATGGCGGCCTGAACGGCTGCTGGGACTACGGTCCCCTGGGCGCAGAGCTCAAGCGCAACCTGAAGGAATACTGGTGGCGCGTGAACGTGCAGGAGCGCCCGGACATCGTGGGTATGGATGGCGCCATCCTCACCCATAATTCCGTGCTGGTGGCCTCCGGCCACGTGAACGGGTTCACGGACCCGCTGTGCGACTGCCTGCTGAGCAAGGAGCGCCTGCGCGCAGACCAGGTGCCCGCCCAGAGCGGCACCGCCTTCTGGTGGAAGGGCGCCGCCAAGAAGGACGGCTCCTGGAGCACCAAGAAGGAATTCTCCATGCTGGTGCCGGATGCAGAGGACAAGAACGCCAAGACCGCCCGCAAGTGTGCCCTGCAGTACTACTCCCAGATTGCAGGCAAGGGCGTGCAGCCCGCAGACCTGGAGCTGCTGGAGGAAACCACGGAACAGGTGGTGGACTCCGTGCGCTACAACCCCGCAAACGGCTCCCTGGTCACAGAGGCCCGCTCCTTCAACCTCATGTTCAAGACCACCATCGGCGCCACGTCCGATGAGAACGACCCCGCCAGCACCGGCTGGCTCCGCCCGGAGACCGCCCAGAGCATCTTCTGCCAGTACAAGAACATCTTGGACTCCTCACGCATGAAGATTCCCTTCGGCATCGCCCAGATTGGCAAATCCTTCCGCAACGAGATCAACCCCCGCAACTTCACCTTCCGCTCCCGTGAGTTTGAGCAGATGGAGATTGAATACTTCTGCAAGGAGGAAGACGGTTTCCGCCTTACCGACGAGTGGCTGGAAACCTGCCTCACCTTCTATGAGAACATCGGCATCCCGCGTGACAAGATCCACGTGCTGGACGTGCCGGAGGACGAGCGCGCCTTCTACTCCAAGAAGACGTACGACCTGGAATACATGTTCCCCTTCGGCCTGCAGGAGCTCCAGGGCGTGGCCTACCGCACCTGCTATGACCTCACCCGCCACCAGGAAGGCTCCGGCAAGCCCATGGAATACTTCGACGAGGCGACCCGCGAGCGCTTCATCCCCCACGTGGTGGAGCCCTCCGCCGGGTGCGACCGCACCGTCCTCGCCGTCCTGTGCGAGGCCTTCGACGAGGAAGAGCTGGGCACCGACGGCAAGAGCGACATCCGCACCGTCATGCGCTTCCACCCCCGCATGGCACCCATCAAGGCCGCCATCTTCCCCCTCCTCAAGAAGAACGAGGAGCAGGTGCGCATCTCCCATGAGATAGAGGCCGCCCTGCGCCCCTACATGAACGTCTTCTACGACGAGGCCGGCGCCGTGGGCCGCCGCTACCGCCGCCAGGACGAGGTGGGCACCCCCTTCTGCATCACCGTGGACTTCGAGACCCTGGGCGAGGGCGGCGACGAGCTGAAGGACACCGTCACCATCCGCCACCGTGATTCCATGGAGCAGGAGCGCGTGGCCATCAAGGACCTCCTCCACTGGCTCCTCAAGCGCATCCACTAACCCCGCTGCGCTCCCCCACCCTTCCGCCGCTGCACCACCCGGTGCAGCGGCTTTTTTTCGTCATTCCGCCCCCAACCCGGCAAAAAAGCTTGCCAACCGCCCCGCATTCCGCTACAATCCCCTCACCGCGCCGGATTAGCTCAGTGGTAGAGCTCCCGATTTGTAATCGGATGGTCGTCAGTTCGAATCTGACATCCGGCTCTCTCAAATAGCTCTTACTGCTTGACAAGCAAGCGGTAAGGGCTTTTTTTTACAAGAAAAGCAAGAACCTCATCCGCGCCTATTTTACGTTCCACCATAGTCACGGCGCAAGGTTTTGCCTTGAATCCAAAACCAGGCATGGTACAATAGCGCGCAGGCTCCTGTAATAATGTCCTTGGTTTTGCCTTGAATCCAAAACCAAGCATGGTACAATATTGACTGCGGGGCATGGCCGCTAAGATAGGTTTTGCCTTGAATCCAAAACCAGGCATGGTACAATAAGTTCTGGGAAATATGGGAGAGCTACGGAGTTTTGCCTTGAATCCAAAACCAGGCATGGTACAATACTTGGAGGACATAATCCAGCTTTGCCTGGGTTTTGCCTTGAATCCAAAACCAGGCATGGTACAATTTTCCGGGCTCACCCGTCAAATGGTTGTTGAGTTTTGCCTTGAATCCAAAACCAGGCATGGTACAATTCTGACGGCGGCACTTCCCATATCTTCGGGGTTTTGCCTTGAATCCAAAACCAGGCATGGTACAATGTTCACTGCTGACAGCGAGACGGACCCGAGGTTTTGCCTTGAATCCAAAACCAGGCATGGTACAATACACACTACGCAAAGGCATGCCACAAGCTGGTTTTGCCTTGAATCCAAAACCAGGCATGGTACAATTAGGACGCTTGGCGGTCTTGATAGTAGTCAGTTTTGCCTTGAATCCAAAACCAGGCATGGTACAATGCAAAAAGATTCCTTATCCCCCCTATCCCGTTTTGCCTTGAATCCAAAACCAGGCATGGTACAATGGGCGTGCCGATATGCGCCGCCCATTTCTGGTTTTGCCTTGAATCCAAAACCAGGCATGGTACAATCGGCCCATGTATACGCTGCCGCGTGCGGAAGTTTTGCCTTGAATCCAAAACCAGG
Source organism: Akkermansia sp. (assembly GCA_030536145.1). Classification (GTDB taxonomy): domain Bacteria; phylum Verrucomicrobiota; class Verrucomicrobiia; order Verrucomicrobiales; family Akkermansiaceae; genus Akkermansia. The sequence continues at coordinate 47,692 of JAUNQN010000014.1, read as the reverse complement.
CATGGTACAATGGAGCCGAACGGTAAAGGAGGTGCGGCATGGTTTTGCCTTGAATCCAAAACCAGGCATGGTACAATTAGTGCGTTTCTCTCATCTTTAGATTTACTGTTTTGCCTTGAATCCAAAACCAGGCATGGTACAATAACCGAAGCCGCGAACCCCTACGGCTGCAAGTTTTGCCTTGAATCCAAAACCAGGCATGGTACAATGGAAGCGGCGGACGCGGAGACGCTGTGGGGGTTTTGCCTTGAATCCAAAACCAGGCATGGTACAATCTGCACCCCGTCTACGGCACCGCCAAATACAGTTTTGCCTTGAATCCAAAACCAGGCATGGTACAATTTCGACCGTGTGTATATTTGTCCCGGCGGGTTTTGCCTTGAATCCAAAACCAGGCATGGTACAATAATGAGCATGCCCACGCTGTAGTAGTTCGGGTTTTGCCTTGAATCCAAAACCAGGCATGGTACAATGGAGGTGAGCGCAGCCCCCATCACCGCCTTGTTTTGCCTTGAATCCAAAACCAGGCATGGTACAATACGCCCTACCGCAAGCGCCGCCGCTCGCACGTTTTGCCTTGAATCCAAAACCAGGCATGGTACAATATGTACCATGCCTGGTTTTCACATTCAACAACTTACGACAAAATTACCACAACAAGAGCTGTTCCGGTAAAGACTCTAGATTGGGGTTCGGTTCTTGTTCCGGGCCATAGAAGACAAACATTTTCTCCCATTGGATGTTCGTCACGAACATGCAGCGCACTGCACCAGCAGGAGGGAGAAACGATTTCAGGCGCCTAGCATGAGTAAGCACCCTGTCATAAGAAACACAGGCACGGGCGTAAACACTGTATTGCACCATGATGTATCCATCCTCCAGCAGGGCCTTCCGGAAGTCCGTATAATTTTTCCGCTCCTGCTTGGTGGCTGTGGGCAAATCAAAATATACCACTAACCAACCCATTTTGTAGTTGAGGTTATCCATGGCTCGTAAGGGCCCACTTGGTTATCTTCCACGGCTCTACGGAAAGAGCGTATCACTTTTTCGACCGCCAATCTCAGTGTGATGTTTTCACCTTGGTAATCAAGCATCTTGTCTAGAGCCTTACCTATAAAGAGGCGATATTCCTTTGAAATCGGGTTGTCTTCTGCTCTAGGCTCACCCTGTTCCTGAATCCAATCTGCAACGCACTGGTCAAAAACAACCCTAAAAGGTTCCATTAAATCATATGCCAATGGAGTAGAATGAGCTCTACTCATGTGAAATATTCCGAATGTCGGGTCAATCCCCAAAGCCAATAGATTCCGCAAAACAAGAGACAATAATATAGCATAACTATAATTAAGGAGGGAATTTACCCCGCCTCCGTCTTTTTTTCTCACAAATGTTCCATTGCAGCATTTGTCAGCAAAAACACCCCAATACAATTTCGCCACCTCAGCCTCCCTTGTTTCCTTGTCAGACAAAGCAAGTCTTCTCATAACAGGCAAAGAGTCATGGTCAGGCATCCAAGCCCCTGCAAGAAAACACTGATTCAAACACTTGGCCTTCAGTGTTTTAGCCCATAACCGACGTTTTGAAAGAGGAGTAAGACCGGCCAAGTTGCGTATGATGGCTGTATCTGTAGCCCTATCAATGGGAAGAACTACCGAAACAGGAGAAAAGGAACTACAAAGGACCACTCCTATTCTCAGCCTTGCGGATTCTATCAGGAAGGCATTAGTCATTGAACACTTGAACGATGTGATGACTATAGAAGCGATATCCTCCATGGGAATACTACGAAAACGGCCATCTGCACTGCTTACAAGCAATTGTCCCCGTGACACAGTAATAGAACACTGGGGCTCATCTATGGAAACAATGTGATAAGACATGTCAAGATTCGTGTGCTGTATAATCAGTTTTCAAAACCATCAGGCCAGAACGAAGCAGCATATCCAATCTGGCATTTATCCAGTTTCTTGAATTTGTTTTTGAAGCAGCGACGGCTGAATCCTGATACTGGAGGTCCAGAGCTATACCAGACTGATTATTTTTAATTGATGCTATGCGCCACACCCTATTTCGCTTTGCATCGGGATGCCGGGTCACCTGAATAAGTTGACCTGCTCTCAACACCCTCACAGGCTTGCCATCATTCAGCAGCTTCAACTCCATCAATGACTTGTACACATGAGCATGGGGAATCACCCTGGGTATGGGATCCAAAGCCAAACCGTAATTGTCAGATACGACAAGAACAGCCTTTATAGTCTTGAGTTTGGACCTGTTGTCCAGTCCAATCAATTTTCCGACCGGCACGGTTTTTGATTCTGAATCGGAATGAGAGCGCACTTTTGCATCTGTCGCGCCCACTTCTGTCACCCTCCTGTACTGTTCCTCGAGATGGGCCCCGCTCATATCTGCGGGGACATGCCGCACAACACGTTTTTCCTGCAAACGAACAGCAACAGCATCCACAATGGCGGAGGGGACATCCTTCAAGTGGAGACACTTATCCGCATCTACGTTAAAAGCCGTCAATGCGTTATTCACCCTGAGGATAGACAACTGCTTTTCATTCAGCCTGCGCTTACCGATAGCCTGCCACACGATGCCATTGTTCCCGGCAGGAATAAGGTGAAGGGTCAAGCCCAGGGTACAGGCATCCAAAGCGTGGTGAAGATGAGTAATGCCTCTGATACTCTCCTTGTCGAGCAGTCTACCGCTCTTGTCCACAATATCCGGGGCGGCGGAGACCAGGGCACGCATCAGGTTCCAGCTCCGGCGGACCGCCGCGGTAACGTATCCAGGAATCATGGACACCCTAACCCGAGGCATGGCCCGCTTGGCCACCTGCGCAGCAAGGCGCATCAACTGGGAGCTCTGGGTCATCATTCCATCTGTAAAGCCGAGGCCCTCCGGGTCTCCTGTTTGCGGCGTATGTTCAACCAAGAGCAAACGCTTTCTCGCCTTGCAGCGTCTCTGATCGTCAGGGCTGCCTTTTGTGCCCAATTTATCTACCAGATTTTTGAACCTCTTCTCCGTTATAATGGAGAGGTTGTCACGCCCCGGTACGGGCTGGGTCTGGCATTCACGGATGAATTCCAAGGCAGTACGCTTGCCTTTCCATTTGTTGATTTCCGGGTAAGTGAGAACCAAGGCAGCCATCGCATTGGTATTCCTGGCTGCATGCGGCACGATATGTTCACGCTCAAGGGAAGGAAGGTCCTTCACGGAATATTTTGTACCGGTATACGGACAAGTCCAGCCCATATCCATGGCAATCCTGCACTTGCGGATAAGCCCCCCGGTAATCCGGGTTCCAGACGGCAGAGCATCGCGATTTTTCTCCAAATGAGCAACAGCCGAATGGAAATGCCGCATCCTTTCGTTCAGAGCCTTGGTAATATCCTTGGCAGTCATCCCCGAGAATTCCTTCAATTCACGCCCCACTTCCACACAGCAATCCGTTACATTAGCCGCATCTCCACCGGCATACTGCTTTATCATATCCCTCAGCAACCTGGAGAAGATAAGCATGCGGTGGCGCACCAAATGGTTATTGGTCTGCTGCTCAATCGGCTTTGCGGCAATTATCCTGCTTACCTCGGAATCCGGCTGGGAGAGCGGATACAACACGCCGTCATGGCCTTTCAGCTCGCCTGTAGGGTGTTTCTTGTCCCGGGCAGGCTTGGTGGGATCTTCGCCGTTCAGCACCTCCTCTACCACCTGGGCAAGTACCGGGCGGGCATACGGGGCACGCCCCGTAGCCTCCTGATCTTCCCTCTGGGGCACAATCACCAAGGCCTTGTCCGCATCCGGTGTAATCTGGAAATAATTCCGCAAGTTGTGGTTCTTGCTGCCTGCCAGTGCTTCAAACTCCTTACGGAAAGACGACACGGTATATCGGCCTACCTCACGGGCCTTTTCCATGAGTTGCCGACGCAACGCCGCAGGCAAAGGCTCGCCTTCCAGGCGCAAGTTGGCAAGGATGCGGGCAAAGCGATATTCATAAAACTCCTTGCAATCGGCCTTGGGTACCTTGGCGTACTTGTCGGCCAACTTCTTGAACTCCTGCTCACTCCGGCCCTCTGCCTTGGACTGGCTATAAACCTTTGCCCAAGTAATAGGGCAGCGCGCAATGATGCGGTTATCCAGGCGCGGCACCAACTGGCCGAACAGAACAGACCCATCATAGCGAAGCGGATAACGCACACCGCATTCCGCCAGCTCAGCCTTGATTTCCTGCACAGGGCGCAGTATTAACCGACGCACTTCGTCCGGGACATCGGCCGCTGCCAGAATCCTCTCCACCTCTTCCATCACAACGCCGCGGGGGAATGCCATTCCCAATGACTTGTAGCAGGGGGTATCCACTTTCATCTGGGCCTTGGGGGAAGATGTATCCAAGCCGAGAATGGCCACCACAGTCTCAGCCATGGTGCTTGTACCATACTGCGCCATCTGGGCTTTGGCCGCCTCCACCTTTGCAATATCTTCATCGCAGGTGTCATCTTGGGAACTCCATCGGCAGTTCCCATCATAGCCGCGGTTCTGGGCATACCAGCGCAGGATATGCCATACGTCAACTCCAGACAGCTTTTCCCTACCCTGCAACACCCTGGAGGCCAGGAAGAAAGGAACAGGGTGGCCTGTCTGCCGACGCTCCTCCTCCGAAATGACCCGATAATGCTGCAAGATAGCACCTATGCGCTCGATGCGCTTGCGGCGGGAACGAATCGTCCTGCGGAGCCTGCGATTGGCGCGTCGCTTTGACGCCAAACAGCTATCCGCTTCAAACAACACCACGCCTGTTCCATCCACAGAAGGATTCCCGGCCTGGTTGCCATCCTCGCTAAGAACTGCCCAACCGATAGAAGAATGACCGATATCAAAAGAAAAAGTGAGTTTTTTCATAGTTTAGTCTTGACTTATCCATATATCTACCATAAACTGCCGTTGGATTCAAGACAAAATTTGAGATGCAAACCGTTTCCCTGCTATGCACATCGGTCTCAAAAGCATTTATCCATCTAGCCCTCCTATCACGGAGGGCTTTTTATTTTGGCTACTCTTTGACAAAACGCCCCTGCCCTGTCAATGGTGGTGGCGGTGGGGGTTTAGGTCGCGGCGGTGTTCCTCGCGGTCGTCTCGGTTGCGGAGCATGCCGCGGCGGTTGCGCTTGAAGACGCGTTCCAGGGTCATTTGGCGTTTTTCATTGCGGCGCTCCAGTTCTGCTATTTCTGCATCCAGGTTCAGGAAATGCTCATAGCGCTCCTGGGAGAGGGTTCCGGATTCCAGGGCGGCGCGGATGGCGCAGCCGGCGTCCTTGCGGTGGGAGCAGTCTGCAAAGCGGCATTGGGTGGCCAGTTCCGCCAGGTCTGCAAACTCTGCGCGCAGGGTGGCGGCATCTGTCCACATGTGGATTTCACGCATGCCGGGGTTGTCGATGAGGACGCCGCCGCCGGGGAGGACGACGAGTTCACGCGCCACGGTGGTGTGGCGGCCCTTGCCGGTGACGACGTTCACGTGGCCGGTCTCCAGCCACTCGTCGCCCAGGAGGGAGTTGACCAGGGTGCTCTTTCCCACGCCGGAGGAGCCCACGATGGTGATGGTGCAGCCTTTCGGCACGCGGCGGAGATAGGGGGGATAGCCCTTTTTCCAGCGTGCCACGATGGGGTAGACCTCGCTGTTGAGGGCGGCCACCTCTGCGCAGAGGCGCTGCATTTCCGCCTCTTCCACGGTGTCTGCCTTGTTGATGAGCACCACGGGGGTGGCGCCGCACTTGCGGATGAGGGTGAGGTAGCGCTCTATGCGGCGGATGTTGTAGTCGTCCTTGGCATCGGTGACCACCACCACCTTGTCCACGTTGGCGCCGATGACCTGCTCTGCGCAGCTGCGGCCGGGGGCCTTGCGGGAGAAGCGGTTCCTGCGCTCCAGCAGGGCACGGATGACGGGCAGGTCCTCCCCTTGGCCGGGGTCCACGGCCACCCAGTCTCCCACGGTGGGCAGGTCGGCATCGCTCACGGCGTCGTGCCACACCTTGCCGCCGAGCACGACCTCGTGGTCGCCCTTGCCCTTGGCTATGACGGTGAAGTTGATCTTTGTCTCACGGATGATGCGGGCGGGGTACCACTCCGGGTGGCCCAGGGCCTGGAAGGCAGCGGCGAAACGGGCATCCCAGCCCAGCATTTCAAGGGTAACTTTCACAGCGGGCGGATGATGGTGGCGTGTTCAATGATGCGCATGGCGATGTGCTCCTTGGTGTCCTTCTCCAGGTACTCCACGTGGTCCGGGAAGACGAGTGCGACCTCGTTCTCACGGGAATCGAAGCCGATGTCTGTGCGTGAGACATCGTTTGCCACCACGAAGGAGCACTGCTTGCGCTCCAGCTTGCCGCGGGCGTAGGATTCCACGTCGTTGGTCTCTGCGGCAAAGCCGACGAGGGTGCCGCGGAAGCCGAATACGCTGCGCATGCTGCCCAGGATATCCGGCGTGCGCTCCAGCTCCAGCACCAGGCGCTCCCCCTCCTTCTTGATTTTCTGCTCAGAGTAGGCCACGGGGCGGTAGTCCGCCACGGCGGCGCACATGATGGCCACATCCACGCCGGGCAGCATGTCCCGCACGGCATCATACATTTGCTGGGCGGTCTCCACCTGAATGAAATCCACGCCGGGGGGCACATCCAGGGTGGTGGGGCCGGAGATGAGCACCACCTGGTGCCCCTCATGCCGCGCCGCGCCGGCCAGGGCATAGCCCATGCGCCCGGAGGAGCGGTTGGTGAGGTAACGGGCGGGGTCCAGTGGCTCCCGCGTGGGACCGGCGGTGATGAGGAATCGCATGGCAGTACTCTAGCACAAACGGGGCTGATTGGCAAGGGGATGTACAACGTACAAGGTAGAATGTAGGGATATTGCGCGGGTGGGTGGCTCGGGCAACCCGGCTTCGCTAAAGCTACGCCGAGGTGACCTGGCTGCGCCAGGTCAAAAAAACGGTGCTTTCCAATGGAAAGCACCGTGAAAAAACTAAACGGCCGGCTTGCGGACGGGGCCCAAGACGCGCAGCCTTAGGACTTGTAGCGCAAACGCTTCTTGTGACGGTTCTGGCGCATGCGCTTGCTGCGCTTGTGCTTGTTGATCTTGGCCTTACGTCTCTTCTTGAGCGAACCCATGGTTACTTGATGTTTTCGTTGTTTCTCTCTACCGGGAGAATTGCCGGCTGCACCCCCACTTGGGAATGCGGATTTGACGGGCAGATATTTACCCTTTTTCAGGGAAAAAGTCAAGCCAAATCGACATGATAACGGATTTTTTTACGGCTTAGCGGGCAAGGATGCGCTTTCTCCAGTACATGAGGGGCTCCATGACGCCGATATGGGGAGAGATGTAGCCGCCGTTTGCCTGCAGGTATTCCTTCACCTCTGCATGGGCGGTACAGGGTGCTGCGCAGAATCCCTGCGGGAAGGAGCGGAACATGTCCAGGTCATTGTGGCCGTCACCCACCATCACCACATGGTCCGCGGGCACGTTCCACTTGGCGGCCACGTGGGCCAAGGCGGAGCCCTTGTGGTAGCGGGCGTCTGATAGGCGCATGTAGCGGCCGGCGCGCTGCTGCACGATGTCCGCGCCCCAGCGGTCCATGAAGGGCTCCAGGAAGGGCAGCATGTCATCCATGGTGCCGGAGTCCTCCGCCTCTATGGAGAGGGGGTCGTCCTTGGCAAAGACCCAGTGGAGCATGGGGTAGCGGTGGCGCAGGGCAAGCATGAAGGCCTGGAACTCCGGGGCCAGGCGGGCGCGCAGCTCCTGCGTGGCGGTTTCCGCCACGGTGTTGTGCTCCAGCTCCGGGCGCAGGAGCCGGGTCTCGTCCGCCATGTAGATGTAGCGCTCACAGGTGCAGACGAAATCCGGCATGAAGGGGGCAATCTGCAGGTACTCCTCCATCAGGTACGGCAGGGGGCGGCCGGTGTTGATACCCCAGCGCACGCCCTGCATGCGCAGGCGGGTCATGAGGCCGAAAAAGCCGGGGTCCACGGGATTGGGCTCGTTCAGGTCTGCGGAGCGCAGGGTGCCGTCGTAATCCAGTGAGATGAGCCAGCGGCAGGGGCCGAACGCCTCTGCAGCCTTGGCGGGGATGGTATCGCCTTCCTTAATGACGCTTAACATTTCTCTTCTTGTTGGAATTGTTGGCCTTGGGCTTGGCATCCTCCTGCTCCAGCCTGGGAGCCTCCACGGCGCCGGGATCGGGTATATCCTCCTGCGCGGCGGCGGGGGAACCTGCGGGGGCGGGCTTGGGCTCCGGCTTCTTGGGCAGGGGCACGGGCTGCTCCGCGGGTTGCGGAATCTGCGTTCTGGCGGCAATGAGGGCGGAGACGGACTTGGCGGTGTCCACCTTGTAGTCGTTGCCGATGAACCCGGCGGGAATCACCTCGCCGCCCTTGCGCATGTGGATTTCCACGCGGCGGTTCAGGGCCTCCTTGTCACGGTCGCCGGATTTCTCCGCCAGCGGCACGTTGTTTCCGCAGGAGCGGATGTAGACATTTGCGGTGGGGATGCCGTTGCCCTCCAGCCAGTCACGCACGGCGGCGGCGCGCTGCAGGCCCAGCAGGGCGTTGTAGTCCGCGGCGCCGATGCTGTCCGTATGCCCCTCTATCAGGAAGCGCGTATCCGGGTTCTTGCGGATGAGCGCGGCCAGCTGGAGCATGGAGATGCGGGCGGAGCTGCGGAGCTTGCAATCATCAAACCCGAAGAGCAAATCCGCGCCCAGGCGGGCCACGCCGGAGGAAGCGCCCAGGTTGTTATCCCCCAGCAGCTCACCCAGGGAGCGGGTATCGGAGGGGAGCTTGGCGCTCTCCTTGGCGTTGTTGCGCAGGTCGGCGTTCATGAGCCCGGCCATGTCGTCTGCCTCGGTGCTGGCCTTGGCCACCACATCGTTCATGTTCACGGGGGCGGGGTCCGGCACGGAGATGTCGTCCGTGTTCAGGGCCTCTGCCTGAATGGCCTGCAGGTCCAGCTGGGCGGGGGGCACGGGTTCGGCCTCCTCCTCGGAAACCACGGGGGAAGGCATGGGGATATTGGTATCACCTGGGGCCAGCTCCAGCTCCTCTATCTGCACGTCCAGGATATCGATTTCCTCCGGCTCATGGGCCACGGTCTCAATCTCCTGGGGTTCCTCAGACACCTCTGCCTCATGCTTCTCCAGCTCCTCATCCGTGGTATTGCGCACCACCACGCGCACCTCCGTCTCATCATCCACCACCTTGGGGATAAGGTAGTCCGAGATACCCACGCGAAGGGTCTCCGGGAAAAAGAAGTACAGCAGCACATGCACCATCACGGCGGCGGTTGCCGCGCCGCACACCACGGGCATCATATCCCGCTGGGGCGTAAGCTCATAGCCCTGGCGGCGGCGGTTTCCCACGCGCTCTACAGGTCTCTTGGAGGGAGGATTGATATCTAAGGCGCTCATATCAAAGTACGGAATCGGAATCAGGCACCGGGCGTGGAAGTTCAGCGGGGCGCGGTGCCTCCACGGCGGACACCACGCAATCGTTCAGCCAATGCAGGATGGCAGGCACGGCGCTCTCGTCGTCCTGCAGCAGCCTTACGGTTTCTATCTCAATATGTTCCTTGCCGGACTGGCCCACCAGCAGCTCCACCTTGCGCTCGGTGTCCTCCGGGTCGTCTTCCGCGCTGCGGGCGGCCCAGATTTCACGCTTGTCGCTCTTGAGCCGGCGGTAGATGCTCATGGCATCGTCCATGTTGCTCACGGGGTTGTCCAGCGCCAGGTTGATGACCAGCACGGGCACGTTGCGGTCAATCTCAGAGGCGCACTGCACGGGCGCCACCTCAAAGCTCTCCATGCCGATCTCGCTGTCTATGCGCATATCCACCAGGTGCTGCATGACCAGCTTGAGCGCCTTGCCCTTGATAAGGCGGGTGGAGGACTGGCGCAGCGAGGCAAAGGCATCAATGGAGACCAGGCCGCGGATGCGGGGCTCATAGGATGCGGCGCGCAGCAGCAGGTTGGCGCCGTACCCCTGCCCCACGGCCACCACCACGGGGCGGGAATTGCCGGAAAGCTTCTCCAGGGCATCCAGCAGGTGGGGCACGTCTGCAGCCTCCTTGCGGCCGTGCGTGCAGTAGGCGCGGCGGTCACCCACCCCGCGCGGGTTCCAGAGCACGCAGTGCAGCCCGGCGGCGGTCAGGGATTCCGCCAGCGGCAGGGCGGAAAGGATACCGTGGTCCCAGTCCACGCAGACCAGGGCGTAATCAATGGCCTGCAGGCGCTCCACGGGTTCCGTGGCCAGCGCACCCATCACGGAGAGCTGGCGGGAGCTTTCCTCGCCCTCCTTCCAGACCTCCACGGCCTGGATTTCACCGCCGTCCCAGCCGGGGAACCGGAAGGGGCGCAAGGCAAGGCCCTGCACCTTGTCCGGCATGCCGGGGGCGCCGGCATACTCCGGGTTCACGGGGCACAGCAGGGGCTGCACGCGGTTGTCTACGCTGCGCCACAGCAGGAAACCGCCGGCAGACAGGCCCGCCACCAGCAGCACCAGCAGGAATATCCCAAGGCTGTTTCTTTTTTTCCGCATGCGTACGCGCGTATTGTACCACCGCTTGGCCGCGGCTGCAATGGCAAATTGGGCCAGCCCCCGCCGCTTTTGCGGAAAGGGGGCGCGGCAAGGGGTGGGGCGGCGGCGGAATCAGTGCCCGGCGCGGCGGCGCAGGGCGCGCCCCAGGTCCATGAATTCCGGCACGCGGAACAGCAGGCAGGCCAGCGCATACGCCGCAGCGGCGGCGGCTCCGCCCGCGGCCAGCGCCGCAAAGCGCGCCCAGAAGCCCCAGCCCGTGAACCCGCCGAAGTACAGCTCACGGCCAAAGTAGCACAGCACGGCCATGACCGCGCCGGCGCAGCAGATACGCAGCACACCGGGGATGAGCACGCCGCAGGACATGCCGTTGAGCAGGTTCCGCAGGTAGAAGAAGTAGAACAGGAAGTTCAGCGTGGTGATGACAGAGGTGGTGAGCGCCAGGTACTGCGCGGGCAGGCCCAGGTGCATCACGAACACGTAGTTCAGCCCCACGGATACGGCACAGGCGCCAAGGGCAATCAGCGCCGGGGCCCAGGGTTTCTCCAGCGCCAGGAAGATGGGCTGCAGCACTTTCATGCCCGCATAGCCCAGCAGGCCCAGGGAGTAGCTGGCCAGCACGGAGCCGGTGAGCGCGGAGGCATCTGCATCAAACCGCCCGCGCTGGAAGAAGATGCTGCTGATTTCCACGCCCCACAGCGCCAGGAACACGGCGGAGGGCACGGCAAACAGCGCCACGAAACGCAGGGCGCGCGCCAGGTGGTCCGTTATCTCACGGTTGTCGCCATCCAGGGAAATGCGGGAGATGGCGGGCAGCACCACCATGCCCATGGCCACGCCGAACAGCGCCACCGGCAGCTGCCACAGGTGGAAGGCGCAGCTGAGCGCCGTTACGGAGCCGGGCTGCAGGTACAGGGCAAAGGAGGTGTTGATGAACACGTTGGACTGCGTGATACCGGCGGCAATCACGCCCGGCAGCATCAGGTACCACACCTTGCGCACGTGCGGGCTGGTGAAGCGGATACCGCCCTTGAACTCCAGGCCTATATCCCAGCGGAAGCGGAATCCGTTGGCGCGCATCTTGGGCACCTGCACCAGCACCTGCATGATACCGCCCAGCACCACCGCCACGGCAAAGCCGTACAGCGCGGAGGGGCCGTAGTCCGGGTCTATCAGGTACCCCAGCACCAGGCCGGCGCCGATGGTGGTGAGGTTGAACGCCGCGCTGGCCAGGTTGGGTATGCCGAACACGCCGAAGACGTTCAGCGCGCCCATGCACAGGGCGGAGACGGAAGCCAGCAGGATATACGGCCACATGATGCGGCACAAATCCGTGGCCATGCCCACAAAATTGCGGCGCTCCAGCTGCAGGCAGCCGCGGCGTGAGGTGGTGGAAAGCTGCACCACCTGGCCGGGTTCCAGCCCCTGCACGGCTTTCAGGCGTATGCAGGCCGTGTCGTCCCCCAGGTCTCCGCAGGGGGCATCTGTGGTGAAATGGGCCAGCGTGCAGCCGTCCGCATCCTTGTCAAGGCCCTGGAAACAGGCGGAAAACTCGTAATCGTCCAGGTTGGCGCCCACGGGCATGGCCAGGGGCGGGCTGTCCAGCTCCACGCGGGCGCGCTCCGGGTACAGGGCCTGCATGAACGTGCCGGCCAGCAGCACACCCGCCGCCACAATGCAGACCATCAGGGAAACCAGCTGGGAGCACACGCGCTGCCCCAGCTCCCAGGCCTGCTCCCTGCCCTCCTGCTTCTCCACCTTGCTCATCACGCTGGTGAAGCTCTGGGAAAGCGCGCCCTCCGCAAACATGTCACGCAGCATGTTGGGGATACGGAAGGCGGTCAGGTACGCATCCAGCGCGCCGCTGGCGCCAAAGAGGCGGGTGTACACGATTTCACGCAGCAGGCCGGTGAAGCGGCAGCAGAAGATGGCCGCGGTGGCAATCAGGCTCTTTTTGTGCATGGAGGACATGGCGTCGTCTATCAGCGTTCTTTGTCGGGCAGGCCCTCGCCAATCTTCTTGGCCCAGGACTTGGCACGGGCGGTATCACCCATGATGTAGCGTGTGCGCGCGTATTCGCGCACGGCATCCTTGTACAGGCGGGGGGCGGCGGCGTTGAGCTTCTCGCGGGCATCGGCATCCATGTTCTCGATGGACTCGCAAATCTGGTACAGCGCGGCAGAGGCGGAGGTATCCTGCTTGGCCTTGCGCATGGCCAGGGCCAGGTCGTACTTGGCTTTCAGGGACAAGCCGTTGGTGATATCCGGGTTGGCGGCCTCCACCAGGTCGCGGTTGACACGCAGCCACTTGATGGCGTTGGTGTAGTCTCCCTTGGCCTTGTAGTAGTCGATGAGGGTTTCCGCCACCTTGGGGCGCACCTCCGGGTTGGCCTGGGCAATGCGCGGGTTGGCATCCAGGAAAGACCAGCAGCGCTCCAGCATCTTGGCGCGCTCGGAGCCCTCGCAATGGTCCGTAAGGTAGGCCAGGCTGCGGAACACCTGGGCCGGGTCCGTCTCATGGTCCAGCAGCCACTTGTGGTCCCGCACGGCGGACTCCTCGTCACCGCTGGTCTCGTTGGCATGGGTGCGCACGCGGTGCAGCTTGAGCTCCATCTCCGGGGTAAGGGCACCCTGGCTCTCTGCAAAGGCGGATGCCAGGGAAAGCGCCTGGGAGCAGCCGTCGTAGTCGCCCAGGCGGTTGCGGACCTCGCCCAGCAGGGCATAGCAGTCCGCCATGCGGTGCTCCTTGTCCGGGAACTCCATCATGAGGGAGCGGCAGCGCAGCAGCTTGTCCTCAATCTCCTTCAGGGCGGTGGCGGACAGGCCGGGATTGTCGCGCAGGGTGTTGTTCACCTCGTCCAGCATCAGGTGGGCGGCGACGGGGCATGCTGGCCACTTGGCGGATTCCAGGATATTGCGCACCAGCTGCAGCACGGGTTCCTGCACCTCGCTCACCCCGGCGCGCACCATCTGCAGGGCGGCGGCCTCTGTAGCCAGCTCCGGGGAGGAAAGGCGTGCCAGCACGCCAGGGGCATCCAGCTGGGAGATAATCTTCACGGCCTCGTCCTGCTTGTTGGCGGCAATACAGCTCTCTGCGCTGCGGCGCAGGGAGCGCAGCAGCATATCCGTATTCTCCGTGCCGGAGAGCAGGAGCTGCTGCAGGCGGCGGTCCAAGGACTGGCCGCGGGCAAAGTCCTTGTGGCGGTCGGCTGCGGCGGCCAGGCGGTCCAGCTCCTCTGCGGAGAGGGAGCCCATGATGGAGGGGATGAGCTTGGCGGCTTCCTCCCACTGCCCCAGGTCCACCAGGCGGGCCACCATGATGGTGCGCACGCGGGTGCGGGCCAGCGGGTCCGTGATCCAGCCCAGGCGCTCCTGCTCATGCATGGCCAGGTCCAGCAGGCGGGCCTTGTCCCCGCCCAGGTCCGCCATCAGGGCAGACAAGCGGGCGTTGGCCTCCTCGTTGCTGGCCACCACCACATGGGAGCCGCGGAAAAAGTCGACAACCTGCCCGCCCTTGGACACCACGAACCAGAGCAGCAGACCGCCCACGGTCACACCGGCAACCAGGCGGGTGAAGGTAAGGGGTCTCGTTCTGCGGGGATGGTAGCGTCTGTACATGGCAAGCGTGCGGTTGGAAAATCAGCGGCGGGGGGCAGCTTTCTTCTGCGGGGTGCGGCGTGCGGCCTTGCCGGTGCTGCGCGCGGCGGGTCTGGCGGGGGGTGCAGCGGGCTGCGTGGCGGCTGCGGGGGCGGCATCCGGCGCGGGGGCGGGTTCCCCCACCTCCTCAAAACCGGGCACACCCAGCATATCCCGGCAGCTGGCCATGGCATCCTGCACCTCCATGGCATCCTCCGGGTTGTCGTCGGCCAGGGGCTGCACCAGCTTCCAGGCCTCCAACGCGGGCTTCCACTGCTTGGAATTGGTCAGCGCGCGGGCATGGCCGAAGGCCGCCGCCTCATAGTTGGCGGACTTGGCATCCAGCATCCCCATGGCCAGGCCGTACGCACGGGCGGCCTCCGCAGGCTTTTGCAGGGCATCCTGCGCCTGGCCCAGCAGCACGTACACGCGCGCCAGGGAATCACGGTCATCCGCAAACTCCGCACGGCGGCGGGAAATGCATTCCGTGAGCAGTTTCACGGCGGCATCCCGGTTCCCCAGGTGCAGCGCGGCGCGGGCCGCGCCCTCCATGGACTGGATAACGAGTGAGGGCTCCCTGCTCTCTGCCAGCACCTTGTTGAAATCCTGCCCTGCGGCGGCGTACTCCCCGGCCAGCAGCTGCAGCCAGCCGCGCTGGTCATACAGGCAGGGCCAGAAAAGGTCTGAGCGCGGCACCACGTCCTCCGCCACGCCTTCTGCGCGGTTCAGCAGGCCGAGCGCCTGCAGGTGGTCCCCGCGCGCCTCTGCGGCGGAAGCCAGTTCACGCAGGGCCAGCACGCGGCACTGCACATCGGCCGGGCCCTTGCCCAGGGCCTCCTCGCCGGCTTTCAGCAGCTGCTCCGCCTGCTGCACCTGGCCCTGCACCAGCAGGGCGGCACCGGCGCACACCATATCCACGGCGCTTGCCCGGCCGCTCTCCCAGCGGGAGCATGCCAGCGCGGCATCATAATAGCGCCGGGCGGCTTTCATATCCCCCATGGAGCGGTAGCAGCTGCCCAGGTAGGCATTCACGCTGGAGCGCAGGGAATCCGCCGCATGCCCCAGGGGGGCGGCTTCCTCCAGCAGGCTCTCCAGCAGCTGCATCAGCTCACGGTTGTCCCGGCTGCTGCCTATGCTGGCGGCAGCTATGCGGGAAAGGGCGTCCGCCTGCTCCCCCGTCGCCTTGGTTTCCGCAAACACGCGGTGGGCATAGCGGTAGAAGGCCACGGCGGTCTCCGGGTGGCGGGCGGTCATCATGCCGTCTCCCGCGCTGATGGCGCGGCGGGCCCACACCGGGGTGCGCGGCACCTTGAGGAACAGGCCGGAAAGCAGCTTGCCCGCGTGCTCCAAGCGCCCGCGCTGCAGCAGGCCCTGTGCCAGCAGCCACTCCGCCTCCTGCCGTATCTGCTCATCCTGTATCCAGGAAAGCGCGGCATCCGGGTCCTGCACCATGGCCTCCAGCTCCTCGTTGCTGGCAGTGGAGGACTGCATGAAGCAGGTCAGGTTCCGTACGGCGGCATCATTGAGCGCCTGGGTCACCTTGCCGGAGGAGCTGGCCTCCCGGTACCCCTGGCGGTAGCCCAGGGAAAAGGTGGCATAGCCCGTACCCACCATGGCAAGCGCCAGCAGGGTATAGCCTATCCCTTTCACCACAGGCTTGAACTCACGGTCCGCCGGCAGCAGCCCGGGCTTGCCGGGCTGTTGTTCTGTGGGCGTATCGCTCAAGCCTGCGCCTTGTCAAGGTTGAACGCCTCATGCACCACGCGGGCGGCCTGCTCTATATCCGCCGCCTCCACCGTGGTGGTGATGCGGATTTCAGAGGTGGCAATCATGCCCGTGGCAATGCCGGCATCCGCCAGGGAGCGGAACAGCGTGGCGGCCACACCGGGGTTGGAGCGCATGCCCACACCCACCACGGAGAGCTTGGCCAGGCCGGCCTCCGTCTCCAGCTTGGCACCCTCGCCAAACTGCGGCAGCAGCTTCTTCAGCGCGGCCTGGGCGGCACCCAGGTCGTTCATGTTCATGGTGAAGGACTGGCGGGCGCGGCCGTCGTGGGCCGTGTTGGCCACAATCATGTCCACGTTGATTTCTGCCTCTGCCAGGGCGGAGAGGATGATGGCGGTGTAGGCCACGGGAGCCGTGATGTCTGACACGGTGACGCGGGCCTGGTTGCGTTCTATGGAGACGCCGCGGATAACGAGGGACTCCATTGCTGAGGTTTCTTCTTGCACGATGGTACCGGGGTTGTTGTTCATGGAATTGCGGACCTCGAACACCACGCCGAATTTCTTGGCGAATTCGACGGAGCGGGCCTGCATGACCTTGGAGCCGCTGGAGGCCATCTCCAGCATTTCGTCATAGGATATGACGGGAATCTTGCGTGCGTCCTTCACGACGCGGGGGTCACAGGTGTAGACGCCGTCCACATCCGTGTAAATCTGGCAGAGGTCCGCCTTCACGGCAGAGGCCAGGGCAATGGCGGAGAGGTCAGACCCGCCGCGGCCCAGGGTTTGGATGCTGCCCTCGTTGTTCACGCCCTGGAACCCGGCGCACACGCAGATGCAGCCGTCCTCCAGCGCCTTGGTGACAGCGGAGGCATCAATGCTGCGGATGCGGCCGCGGGTGTGGCTGCCGTAGGTGAAGATGCCGGCCTGCCTGCCGGTGAAGCTGCGGGCCTTGTAGCCCATCTCCGTGATAGCCATGCACAGCAGGGCAATGGACTGCTGCTCGCCCGTGGCCATGAGCATATCCAGCTCACGCTCCGGGGGATTGTCCATCACCTCGTGCGCCATGCCAATCAGCTTGTCCGTGATGCCGCTCATGGCGGAAACCACCGCCACCACCCGGTTGCCCGCGTTGCGGGTCTCTATCAGCCTGCGGGCAACGTTGCGGATGCGGTCGATGGTGCCGACGGATGAACCACCGTATTTCTGTACAATCAGGGCCATAAGGTTATGCTTCTTCGTTAAGGGTTTCTATGCGGAAAACTGCCGGGTGGGGGTTGATGCTCTCATGCACGTGCAGTGCGCGCAGGGCCTCGCACAGCTTGCCCCAGGGGCAGGCGTGCAGCAGGAACACCAGGTCGCACGTGCCCTCGCCGCCGTCCCCGCCCTTGCGCGGGCTGGACATGGTGCCGGAGATGCCTATGTCGTACTTGGCCAGTTCCGCGGCAATCACGGCAATCACGCCGGGGCGGTCCTGCACCAGGAAACGCACGTAGTAGGGGGTCACCGTCTCCTCCTGCGGGAGCACCTTCAGGCGCTTGGTGTACGGGTGGAAACCGCTGTGGTTCTCCGGGTGGCGGCACTCGCGCATGGCCAGCATCACATCACCGATCACGGCGCTGGCCGTGGGGTTCTTGCCGGCGCCGCGGCCGTAGAAGATGGTCTCGCCCACAATGTCGCCGTGCACGGCAATGGCGTTGAACACGCCGTACACGCTGGAAAGCAGATGCTTGCGGGAGACAAAGCTGGGCTGCACGCGCAGTTCCAGCGCGTCCTTGTCCGCATGGTGGCGTATCACCACCAGCAGCTTGATATTGTACCCCAGCTCCTTGGCAAAGCGGAAATCCGTGGCCGTGATGCGGTCTATGCCGTACACGGAGATGTTCTCCGTGGATACGGGCGTACCGTATGCCAGCATGGCAAGGATAAGCGCCTTGTGGGCGGCGTCCCAGCCGTTCACGTCCAGCGTGGGGTCCGCCTCCGCGTAGCCCTTGCGCTGGGCGGCGGCCAGGGCGTCCTCGTAGGTCATGCCCTTGCGCTCCATGGAGGAGAGGATGTAGTTGCTGGTGCCGTTGATGATACCCGTTATACGGCGCACGTAATTGCACACCAGGGAGTTCTGCAGGCTCTGGATGATGGGGATGCCGCCGCCGCAGGATGCCTCGAAATACAGCGGCGTCGTTGTCTCCGCAGAAAGCTGGAACAGCTCGCTGCCGAACTCCGCCAGCAGGGCCTTGTTGCCCGTCACCACCGGCTTGTGCGCCAGCAGGGCAGCCTTCACCAGGCGGTAGGCTTCCTCCGTGCCGCCTATAAGCTCTATGATGATGTCAATCTCCGGGTCGTCCACCAGCTCCTGCCAGTTGTCCGTGAGCAGCGCCGGGTCTATCTCCACGTCACGCTTGCGCGCCAGGCTGCGCACGGCCACGCGTTTCACCGCAAAGGGAATCTGCGTGCGTGCCTCCAGCAGGTCATGGTTCCGGCACAGGGTTTCATACACACCCGTGCCCACGGTTCCAAGGCCTGCCAGCCCTATCTGCAAAGTTTCTCCTGTCATGCGCGGGCGCTATTCTACTGCCATCCCCTGCCCTGTTCAAGCACATATTCTGTACGCAGGGCATTTTTGGGTGCAAGCGCCCGGCAAAACGCTGCTGCTAAGCCTGCAAGGCGCGGCGGAGCTCTGCGGCGGAGAGCTGGCCGGGGGCGGTGGGGGCATTGCCCAGGTAGCCGTACACCAGGCAGGAGCCGTGGCGGGAATACAGCAGGCGGCTGGCGGGGCCGTCCGGGCCCATGCCCATCACGGCCATGGGGCCGGTGGCGGCAGCCAGCAGGTCCAGCCCGGCCTGCATATCCTGCGGGTCATTCAGGCGGAAGGCAAACTTGGCGATATCCGCCCCCAGGGAGCGGGCCAGGCGCTCACGCTCCTGCATGCAGGCCACGGCGGGCGTCTTTTGGAAATCATGGGCAGAGGCCACGATGCGCACCCCGGCGGCATGCGCCTGCTCCACCAGGGCGGGGGCGGCGGCCAGGTTGGCAATCTCCCAATCCAGCATGGCGGCGGCGGGCAGCAGGGCCGCCGCCCAGGCCGCGCGCTCCGCCAGGGGCATGGGGCGCAGGCCGCCCTCTGCCTGGTCCCGCACGGTGACCAGCAGCGGGCGCGGGCACGGCGCGGCCAGTATATCCGCCGGGGTAATCTCCGGCGGCAGGCCGTCCACACGCAGTTCCACCACATCACAGGGCAACTCCAGGCGGCCCTGCACCACATCCTGCCACATGGGCCAGGATGCCACGGAGGCTACAATCTGTGTACGTTCAGCAGGCATGGTTCAGAAAGGCATCCAGCTCCGCCAGGGCGGCGCGCTGGGCGGGGCAGGCACGGCGGCGGCTGCCCAGCAGCAGGCTGCAGCGCTTCTTGCCGGAGAAGCGGTAGGTGGTGAGCCCCATGCGGCGCAGGTCCTCCAGGCGCGCATTCAGCTCCGTGTAGAAGAACAGCGGCAGCGGTTCCTCACCCGCCAGGGAATCCAGCCGTATATCCACCGGCGGGGTCTGCACGCGCAGGTGGGCGGCTATGAGCGGCAGCCCCACCTGCTCCAGCATCTTGCGGATGCGGGCAAAGAGGTACTCCAGCGGCACGGCGTGCAGCGGGCACTCATGCTCCAGGTAGAGCATGACCGCGCGCGCCACCTCTGCGCTGAAGGGCAGCGTGGTCCCGGCGGCCTCCGCGGCCTCCAGCAGCACGCCCTCCATCCACTCCGCGCCGTAGTCGGAGATAACGCAGTGGCCCGTCTGCAGCAGCGGCCGGTTGTTCTTGAACGCTATCATTCCAAGGGGAGCTTGCGCTGCAGCACATCATTGGCAGACCGCAGTTCCGAGCGGCGCAGCAGTTCTATGAATTCATCCACCGTGCGGAACTGGCGGCATACGGACACATAGCGTATATACGCCACGGAATCAATGTTCTGGAGCTTTTCAATCACCTTCATGCCGATGACGGTGGAGGGCACCTCGCGCTGGTGGTCCGCATGCAGCGCGGCCACTATCTCATCCACCGCCAGGTCCAGCTGGTCCATGCTCACGGGGCGCTTCTCACAGGCCTTCATCATGCCGCGCATGATTTTCTCCCGGTTCAGCGCCTCGTGCATGCCGTCGCGCTTCACCACGCGCAGCTCCATGCGCTCTATCTGCTCATACGTGGTATAGCGGTAGCCGCACCGCAGGCACTCGCGGCGCCGGCGTATGCACGTACCGTCCTTCGACGTCCGGGAGTCGATGACCTTGTCGTCCATGTATCCGCATTGAACGCATCTCATGCGCCCATCCTACCACAAGACCTGGTATCGTCAAGCGCGAAACGGCACTCCATCATGGCATGCGGGCAGCGCGGCACCTTCCACACGGGAATACCTCTAAAAAAGCACACCCCCTGCCCCGGCTTTCCCTTGAATCCTGCGGGGTGCGGCACTTTCACCGCAAGACATTCCGCACGGGTGAAACCAGTGGCAGGGCATAAAAAAAGGCGGGTGAAGCCGCCGCATTTGATTAACTTTGCCAAATTGTTTTGACCATCCGGCTCAGCGGAAAAGCTGGCTGACCCCCAGGGCAATGAGCAAGAGCCCTGCGGCGGTCTCCAGCCACTTGACCGGCAGGTGCTGCAGCACGCGCGCGGCATGGAACGCGGCCATGGAGCAGACAAAGGTGACCAGGCCGATGATGCCCACATCCACCAGCAGCATGGCAAGGGAGGAATGGGAGCCGCACATGTCCCCCAGGGCCATGCACACGCCCACGGCCAGGGCATCTATACTGGTGGCCACACCCACCAGCAGCAGGGCCGCCGCGCCCAGCGGGGAGCCGGAATTGCCCTCCCCCTCATCGTCATCCCCGCACCAGCACTCGCGTATCACGCTGAGCCCCAGCAGCAGGAACACCACAAACACAATCCACGGCGCCCAGGTATCCACCACGTGGCGCAGGGCATCCCCGCCCCAATAGCCCAGCAGCGGCATGCCCGCCTGGAACCCGCCCACGCACAGCGCAAGCCAGAGCGAGGATGCCAGGCGGCGCGTGCGCAGGACCAGGCCGTAGGAAAAGGAGTAGACAGTGGCATCCACCGCCAGGGCCAGGGCTATGAGGACGAGTTCCAGCACTGCCTACTCCGCTACGGGGTTCGGGATTCCGCTCAGGAATCCTGGATCATGAACTTCAGTTCGGCCTCGCAGGTCACCTCACCGTTCACGGTGCAGCGGCCGGTGGCCACGCCGATGGTGCCGCGAAGCATCTTCACCAGCTCCGTCTCAATGATGAGTACATCACCCGGCAAGACGGGGCGGCGCCACTTCACCTTGTCGCAGCTCATGAAATAGCCGATCTTGCCGGCATTGCCGGGGATACGGAGCATGAGGATGGATGCCACCTGGGCCATGGCCTCCACCTGCAGCACGCCCGGCATCACCGGGTGCTGCGGGAAATGGCCCTGGAAGAACGGCTCGTTCATGGTCACGTTCTTCTGGCCGACGCACTTGTTGTCGCCCTCGAAGGAGAGGATGCGGTCCACCATCAGGAAGGGGAAGCGGTGCGGCAGCATGTTCAGCACGTCCGTGATGTCCATCACGGCATCCCCGCTGGGCAGCACGAAAGGCTTGGGGCGCTGGGCCACCATGGTGTCGTACATCTTCTGCAGCTTGGCGGCCATCTGCGTGTTCACGCCGTGGCCGGGCATAATGGCCATCACGTGGCCCAGGATGCGGCGGCCGTTCAGGATGAGGTCGCCGATGAGGTCCATGGCCTTGTGGCGGGCGCACTCGTTGTTGAATCGCAGGCCGCCGGCGCACACGTACTCGTCGCCCTTGATGACGATGGCGTTGTCCAGCGTGCCGCCCTGGATGAGGCCCTTCTCCAGCAGCGGCTGGATATCCTCGTAGAAACAGAAGGTGCGGGCGGTGGAAAGCTCGGATTCGTACGTCTCCGGGGTGATGACGGAATCAAAGTACTGGGTCACGCGGCCGTTCGGGCCCACGGCGGTCACGCTCACGCGGAACTCGTTGGCGGGCATGATGACGATGACGGAGCCGCCCTTGGTCTCCACCTTCACGGGCTCGCGCAGCTGCCACACGTTGCAGGGGGCATCCTGCTCCACCACGCCGGCCTTCTTGATCAGGCTCACATAGGGGGCGGCGGAACCGTCGCCGATGGGGGGCTCGTTGGCATCCATCTCAATGATGGCGTTGTCCACGCCCATGCCGGTAAGGGCAGAGAGGATATGCTCCACCGTGTGCACCTTCACGGAGCCCTCCGCCAGCGTGGTGGCGCGCTCCACCGTCTGCACCTTGGCGGCAGAGGCGGGAATGAAGGGCTTGTCCGGCAGGTCGATACGGCGGAACCTCAGGCCCGTATTCACCTCCGCGGGCTTGATGGTCAGTTTCACAGGCTTGCCCGTATGCAGGGAAGTACCTGCAATAGAGGCGCTTTTACCGAGTGTCCTTTGCATGAGATTAGCCATAAGCGCAGCCATTCTACACGCTATCCACGGCAATGAAAAGCACAAAATCACCCCCAGCCCCGCCAAACGGGCAGAAAAAGGGCCTTCCCTGTGCGGGGAAGGCCCTGGAAGTTGTTGCTTGGCGGGAATCGCTTATCAGAAGTTCACGCGGTAGCCCACCGTGGCGTTCACGTCGGAGTAGTTGGAGCGGAACTCCGCACCCACGTCGAAGAACAGGGAACCGGCGTCATCCGCCACGGGAACCATCAGCCCGGCACCAAGCTCCAAGCCGAAGGAGCCTGTCTCCGTGCTCTTGATGTTGCGGCTGCCTGTCACGCCCAGGAACCCGGCGGAGGGGGTGGCGTCTCGGTCGCCCGCATCCAGCTTGGCCATGGCGCGCAGCTCCAGCACAGAGGTGCGGTTGTACACGCTGGTGCCCGCCACGGTCTGCAGGCGGCCGCCCAGGGAGAAGGTGACCACGTCCATGTCGATGTCGCTGTAGTGCAGCGCGGCATCGCTGCGGCGCTCCGTGTAGCCGTCCAGCGTGCTGTGGCGGTAGGAGATGCTGAACAGGGGCTGCAGGCAGGTGCTGCCGCTCTCGTTCAGCGCCTTGGTGTAGCCTGCCTCGTACATCAGGCCGAAGGCCACGCCCTTCGTGTCGCCGGAGGTGGAGTAGGAGCCGCCCGCATAGCTCACGGTGCGGTCCAGCTTGGCCTCTGCCGTGCCGATGGTGCCCACGAAGGTGTGGGTCCAGGCGCGGCGGGCATAGCGGGCAAAGGCGCTCACGTACAGGCGGTCCAGGTCGCCGCTGCCCTGCTCTGCGGAGCGGGAGGTGAACTTGCCCTTCATGGCCGTGAGGGCCAGGCCCGCAGTGAAGCGGTTGGTGAAGTCCAGGTCACAGCCCACGGTGCCGCCCCAGCTGTTCAGGCTGTAGCCGGCGTAGGTGTTCTCTGCCGCCAGGCGGCTGAAATCACCCTCTGCGCTCACCCAGGCGTTCACGTAGGGCATATCCTCGTTCACCACGCACTCTGCGCAGCCCATGCCGGTGGTGCGGTTGCGGATGGCGTGCAGCTGGCGCTCCACGTCCTTGCCGTAGGCATAACCCATGGCAGCGGCGGAGGCACCGGCCATGGCGGCGGCCAGGCGGTCGTGGTCGGACTTCGCCACGGCGCCGCTCTCAATGGCGTTCATCACAGCGGCCAGGTCGCCGTCGGGGGCGCTGTTCTGCGGGTCGCGCTGCTTGTACACGTCATCCAGCATGCCGGCACCGGCGCGCCCGTTGTAAGTATAGGCCAGTACACCGTCGCTGAAGTTGACCTCACGCAGGTCCACCAGGATTACGCCGCCCACCAGGCGGGCGTTCTCATAGTATTTGCTGAACAGGTTGCCCGTCAGCACCACATCGGCGTTGGTGTCCTCACCGCCCAGGTAACCCAGCACCAGGTCCTTGCGCTGGCCGTTGCTGTTCAGCTTCATGCTGAACGTATTCGTCTCCGTCTGCACCAGCTCCACGGTGGTACCCGACAGAGCCAGGCTGTCAGCAGCCACCAGCACGGGGCTGCCGGAGCTGCTGAGCGTGGCAGCCGTGGCCGTGGCAGACAGGCCGCTGACGATGCGGCCGCCTGTTACAGAGGACGGAGCGGTGGACGTCAGCGTATTGCCGCTGTTGTCCACGTTCGTGCCGTTGAGCACCAGGGTCATGCCGTTGCCGGTCACGGAATCGATGACAGCCTCCTTGCCGCTGTAAGTCAGGGTGGCGGTGCCGCCGCCCTGCAGGGTCAGGCCCTTCCCCGCAGCAAGCGTGGCCTCCGCGCCGCTGGCCAGCTCCACCGTGGCGGTGCCGTAGCTGCCCTTGTACACGCCGCCCTTGCCGGTAATCAGCAGGGGATTGGCGCTGGAAAGCACACCTGTGGTGCCGCCGTTCAAGGCACCGGTCGTTACGCTGCTGCCATCAGTCAGGCTCAGCTCGCCATTCAGCTTCACCTTGGCGGTGTCAATCGCCACGCTGTCGGTCACCGTCACCTTGGCGGCATCCTCCACCACCAGTTCACTACCCAAGGACAGGGAGTGGTCACCCGTCAGCTTCGTATCGGCACCGCGGTAGAAGTACAGCGTGTCGGCCTCGCCGGCCTCATTCATATTGATGGTCCACGTGCCGCTCTTCACTAGGGCCGTGGCCTCCGCATCCGGAACCTTCTTGCCGAGCCAGTTGCCGGCCACGCCCCAATCATGGGTGCCTTGCTCTTCATCCGTCCAAATGTAGTCGGCGGTAGTCACGTTGAGCACAATATCCTTCTTGGCCTCGTCCTCCGCTATCATCAGCAGCAGGTTGTTAGTCTCATCCAGGATAAAGCCGCCTCCATTGATGGAGAGCTCGGTGCCGCCGGGCAGATTCTCTGACAAGTCGGCCAGCACCACCACATCCCCGTCCTTGGCATTCAGGTTCTTGACTACATCATCCGACACAGTGAAGGTGCCCGTGCCCTCTCCCAGGCTTCCGGCCTTGATGTATGCGGTACCCACGGACAGTTGCTCCATGATTATTTCCCCGGCAGTCAGCTGGCCGGAAACGGTGAGGGATGCCAGGGAATCATCGGAAATCGTCAGCTTACCTGCCTGAACAGACTCCACACTCACAATCCCGCCGACTGTCAGGTTGCCGGTCACCGCCAAGGTTCCGTAGCCGGCAGCGGCGCTGCCCAGCTCAAGGTCTTCCGCACAGGCAAGGACGGCGCTCTTGCTGAAGTTCAAGGATTTGATATAGCCGCGGGTCATGGACAAATGGTCGGTTCCATCCAGCATCATGGAGCCGTTCACCTCTGCATCACCCAAGTTCAAATCACTCTGGATAAGCAGAACTCCCCCTGCATCCACAAAGAGCTTGCCCTCGCTTTCCACGGAGGATGCGGGGCCAAATGCCAGAATCTTGTTCACGCTCAAGGCAGCATCCTTGTCAATGGCAATCTTGGCACCCTCGGCCACCTCCACGTTGGAAATTTCCGTTGTACCCGTCACCCTCAACGTTGAATTCGTCATGTGAAGGACACCGTTACCGGAGATACTTTCGGTTTCCAACACAGCACCGTCCGTCAGGGAAGGCTGGTGTTCCTGGTCATTGGGATTGGTAACATTCATCACCACACCGGGAGTCTTGAACACACCGGAACCGGAAAGCTTGCCCTCCTGGCCCATGGTGATGGAACCCGTGGTCTCCAGCTCGACACCGGAACCCAGCACAATCTGGCCGGCTGCACCCACCACGGCGGTCTTCACCTTGGAATTCTGGTTCAGGGTCAGGATACCATTCGCATTCAAGCCCAGGTCCTCACCGCTCAGGGCTGTGTTGAAGATTGCCGTTGCACCTGCATCTACATTAACAGAATCCGCAACGGTAAGCTTGCCACCATTGGCATTGAATGTATATGCCTTGCTGCCGGCAACATACATCTTGGCCACTTGAACATCCTGCGTTACGGTAACAGTACCGCCACCGCCGGAAAGCGTAAAGTGCGCGTTCTTGCCATCTTTGAAAACGAAACTGCCAGCCGACGTAGTATCGGCAGCCCACACCTTGTTGTCGGCGTTCCACTCTCCGTCCCTCACATTGCGGCCCCAGTACAAGTCGTCTGGGGCATAGAGTACCGGCTGCGCTCCCATCGCAGAGGCGATATCGGCGGCTGTCACCTGCTCGGCAGAGGAGAACACGGTGAAATTGCCCATCTCACCCTTGAAAATCTCACGGTGGTCGCCAGTGGCGTTGCCATTGCCGATAGCAAAAGTGAGGTCGGTGCCCTTTGCCTGCGTGTTGGTAGCAGAGGAAATGGAATCACCCAGCATGTACTGGACCTCAAAATTGTCACCATTCTTGTGGATGGTAACAGCTACCAGGGTCCAATCATCTAAGGTGATGCTACCGGAGCTGCTTTCACCGAAGTCCTTCACCCCTTTAGTGGTAAACTTCAAATTACCACCCTTGTCAATCACCTTCACGCCGTCGCTCTGACCACCATAGCTGAAAATGGCGCAACCGTCACCATCACCGGACACGCCGTGGGCAGGAAGATTCACCCATGCAGCCATGGTCACATATTGGGTATCCAAGCTGCTCAACACGGAGGTCAAGCCCTCATGGGTGATACCGCCGATGTAATTGCCATTCTCTCCGGAGAAAGAATAAACGGAACCGCCTTCTATCTCCCAGGTAGTGCTGACAGTAGCGCCCTGGATGGAAGCCGCGTTGTACAAGTCATCCATAGTGGCGACGGTAGTGAGCGTGGCAGCAAATGCACAGGAGGAAATACCGGCAAAGGCTGCAGCCGCCAGCAGGGCGGCGCGGAGTCCGTTGGGGAGATGTAATTTCATGATTTGTTTTTGTGTTGCGATGAAGAGATATGGGGAATGAGTAAATGCATCCCCGATTCAGGGTTTCATTCTAGCAGTTTTCATCAGCATCACAAGCACAAAGTTGGCATATTGGATTGTTTCTTTAAAAAAGGGCCTTTCCCCGCACAGGGAAAGGCCCTTGATTGGAATGTATCTGATTCGGTTATCAGAAGTTGAAGCGGTAGCCCACCGTGCCGTTCACGTTGGTGTAGCCGGAGCGCAGCTCCGCAGCTGCATCGCAGAACAGCGTGCCGCCGTACTCGCCCAGCGGAACCAGCAGACCGGCTCCCACCTCCACGCCGAAGGCGCCGTACTCCGCACTCTGCACCTCACGGGAGGCTGCGGGCAGGCCCGCCATGCCAGCCTTGGCCGCGCAATCGCGGTCACCCGCATCCAGCTTGGCCAGCGCGCGCAGCTCCACCACGGAGGTGCGGTTGTACACGCTGGTGCCGATAGTGCCCTGCATGCGGGCACCCAGGCCGAAGGTCACCGTATCCATCTCCATGTCACCCATGCGCAGGGCGGCATCGCTGCCGGTCTCCGTGTAGCTGCCCAGGGCGCTGTGGCGGTAGCTGATGTTGAACACAGGCTGCAGGCAGACGGAGGCGTCCTCCGTCAGGGCCTTGGTGTAGCCCACCTCGTACATCAGGCCGAAGGCCGTGCCGCTCAGGTCGCCCTTGGTGCTGTAGGTGCCGGTGCCGTAGTCAACCGTGCGCTTCAGGTTGGCATCCGCCTTGCCGAAGGTGCCCACGAAGGTGTGGGTCCAGGCGCGGCGGCTGTAGCGGGCAAAGGCGCTCAGGTACAGGCGGTCCAGGTCACCCGTGGCGGTCTCTGCGGAATCTGCGGTGAAATCACCCTGCATGGCCGTGACGGCCAGGCCCGCGGTGAAGCGGTTGGTGAAGTCCAGGTCCACGCCCAGGGTAGCGCCCCAGCTGCTCATCTTGTAGCCGGCAAGCGTGTTGTCGGCATCCAGCTTGCGGTAGTCGCCCTCGGCGTTCACCCAAGCGTTCACATAGGGCATCTCCTCGTTCACCACGCACTCTGCGCAGCCCATGGAGGTGGTGCGGTTGCGGATGGCGCGCAGCTGGCGCTCCACATCCGCGCCGAAGGCGGCACCCATGGCGGCGGCAGAGGCGCCGGAGACGGCAGCGGCCACGCTATCCGCCGCAGAGGCGGGAACGGCCCCGCTCTCCAGGGCGTCCATCAGCTTGGCCAGGTCGCTGTCCGGTGCGGTCTGCTGCGGGTTGACCAGCACAAAGGCGTCATCCAGCATGGCGGCGCCGGCACGGCCGTTGGCCGTGGTGGGGCGCACCAGGCCCTGGTAGTACGTGTCGTTCATGTCCACCAGGATGCTGCCGCCCTGCAGGCGGGCGTTCTTGTAGTACTTGGCAAAGAGGTTGCCGTTGAGCTGCACGGCAGATTCGGTGTTCACCGCACCCAGGTAGGCCAGAACCAGGCCCTTGGTCTTGCCGCCGTTGTTCACCTCCATCTGCGTCACGTCGGCACCCTCGCTCTGGGTCAGCACCACCGTGCTGCCCGTCAGGTCCAGGCCGGGGGCGGCCATGGAGCGCTTGAGGGAAGCGCCGGCGGTGGAAACCAGGTGCGGGGCATCCGCGCTATCGATGGTGGCAGCGGTACCCACGGCGGAAAGGCCGGTAAGGATCTTGCCGTTCTTCAGGGAGGAGCCCTCCTCCAGCACCAGGGTCACGCCGGAGTTGTCAGCCTCTGCATGGTTCAGCGTCAGCGCCAGGCCGTCTGCATGGATGCCGGAGATGGCCGTATCCTTGGTGTACACCAGCTGGGCGGAACCGGCACCGGCCAGGTTCAGGTCCTCTCCGGCGTACAGCACGGCATCACCGCCCTTGGCCACAGCCACGGTGGCACCGGCATACTTGCCCTGGTAGCGGGTACCCTTGCCCGTGATGGTCACGGTACCGAAGCCTTCCAGCGTGGAATCGGCATCACCCGTCAGCACGCCCGTGGCCACACCGGCCCCGGACTCCACGGAAAGGATACCGCTCGTGCTACCGTCCTTGGCGGCCAGGTCCAGGGCCTCCGTGGTCAGGGTAGCCTGGTCCTGCAGCGCCAGCGTACCCTGCACATCAGTCTGCGGGGTGCTCACGTCCAGGGCCCCGGTCAGCTTCAGCTTGCCGCCCTGCAGCACTTCCAGGGACTTCACACCAGTCGCTTCGGAATCCATGCCGATGGCGAGCGTCGCACCCTCGCCGATGAGTTCCACATCAGCCGTGCCCTCCACCGTCACGCGGCGAGCCTCGGCGTCAATATCCACTTTCACGTAGTCTGTAGAATCAAACTGCACATAGCTAGTCGTATCCGGAAGCTCATCCTTGGCCCAGTTGGTGGGGGTGCTCCACAGGTGGTCGTTAGAGGTATCGTCCCACACATAATCACTGGCGGCAGCCTTGGCGGTCAGGATGACCTCGTAGGTACCCTCCTTCTGGGAAATAACGAAAGTCTTGTCGATATTCGTATCCGTGTAGGATGCAGTACCATTGAGCGTCAGGTTAGACGTTCCGTAATCTGCACCCAGCACGGCAATCGTCACGCTGGCACCGGCTGCCAAGTCTAGGGATTCCAGCACGCTGTCTGCCACCTTGAAATCCGTGGTGGCGGCAGCGAAGTTCTCGGCCTTCACGTACTGCTCCGTCTTGGACAGGGTGTTCAGGGTGATGGCGGAGGAATCAATGGTGCCCGTGGTGGTCAGCTTGGCGCCGGAGGAGATATCCACAGAACCGGCTTTCACAGAGGTGAGCTGCACCGCGCCAGTCACCGTCAGGGCATCCGTAGCGGTCACCTGGCCCACCTCAGCAGTGGTGGAACCCAGTGTCAGCGCGCCCTCGGAAATCAGCTTCTGGGAGTCGGCGGACATTGTGAGTGAGGTCACCACCGTGCCGCCGCCCACGGTCAGCTCGCTGCCCGTGCCGCTCATGGTCAGGGAAGTGATAGTCACGGCAGAGCCGGTCACCTTGTTGCCCGTACCCTCGGCACCCAGCTTGGCCACGGTGGCCGTGCCGCTGGTGGCCAGGGTGGCGGTGTTCAGCTTCAGCGTGCCGGATCCGCCCACAGTGTTGGCCTGCACGGTAGCTCCATCCTTCACGGTAGCCGTACCACCGGTTACCGTCACGCCGGCAGCCGTGGCATCATAGGTACCGGCACCGGCCAGGGTAGAGCCATCTGCCAGGCTGATAGCATCCGTGCTCTTGAGCGTCTTGTCCTGAGCCACGGTAATGGTACCGGCATTGGTCACGGACTTCACGTCGGAGCTCTCGTTGAGCGTCAGCTTGGCGTTGGCAGCCGTCTTTACCGCCACCTCTGTGCCGCTCACAGCCATGTTGAAGGTGGCATCCGCTCCCTCGGCCACGGTCACCCCCTTCTGGACGGCCAGGCTGCCGCCCGTGCCGTTGGAGAAGGTGTAGGCCTCCGTGCCGGAGACGATAATGCTGCCAACCTCGATTGCGGCGCCCGTGGTGATGGTGCCGCCGCCGCCGCTCAGGGTAAAGTAGGCGTCCTTGCCGTTCTCGAACAGCTCGGATCCTTCCACTGCATCTACCAAGCCCCACTTCTTATCCGCCAGGTTCCACTCGCCAGACTGGTTGTCCTTGCCCCAGTACATCTTGGAGGACACCAGCTGCTCCAGCACCAGGTTGCCGGACTCCGCATCAAAGCGCAGGGAATCAAAGCCCACCAGGTCGCCGGTCAGCGTCAGGTAATCCGCAGCCGCAGCATACTGGCCAAGAGAGCCGGACTTGTCGAAGGTGATACCGCTAAGAGTATCAGCTGTCAGGCCGCTGGCTACAATCACCTGACTGGTGATAGCCGCCGTGGTCGTGAAAGTAATCGCGCCAGTTCCCTCGCCGAACTCCAGGCCAGACTCATCACCCGTAAGGGCCAGGCCACCCTCGCCCACAGCCAGCACGGAACCGCGTTCCAGAACTACCAGCGCGGCAGCACTGGAACCAGAGGTCACCTCCAGGGTGGAACCGGAGGCCACCGTCGTGTATCCGACCTCCACGGCAGCACCATCCAGCACCAGCGTACCCTCGCTCACCGTCGTAGCCAAATACAGGCCACTGGTCATTGTCAGGGAACCCTTGCCGGTCTTCTCCAAGAACGGGGTGTCGGCAATAGTGCCGATGGTAGCCTTGCCACCCTCTACCACATCGACAACATCAAAGCTCTTGAGCGTCAGGGAGGCCAGGTTGCTGTATTCGGCAGCCTCAGTCAGTTTCAGCACCTTGTCACCAGTCACGGTCATGTTGGTGGCCGTTCCGCCGAAACCGCCGCTCAACACGGCAGATTCACCGAAGGAGACATTGTTGCCCAGGCTCACCTCCGTGGATTCCACGGTGGAGGTGCCGTTGGTGGCATGGCCTGCGGCGTAGATTTCGCAGTTGAAGGTGGCCTCCCCACCCAGTTTGACCACGGCGGCACCGTTGGTGGAGGTAAGGTTGCCGGTAATCTTGGAACCGCCGGTAATCATGGCGGTATAGGTACCGCCCTCGATGCTGAGGTTGGTACCGCCAGTGATAGAGGAATTGGCACCGCTGTTCACGTTGCCGGCCACAATCTCACCACTGAAGGTAACATCTGCGCCCTTGATATCCACCGTGGTACTGCCGCCGATATCCTGCAACTGCCCGTTGAACTTGTTGTAGTGGCCACCCACAATGGTCTTTACAAAGGTAGTCTTGTCACCCTCGTAGCCGCTCAGGTCCACATGGATTTCCGTGCTGCCGGTCAGGTGTGCCTGGTTGTTATCCGTGGGATTGTCCACATGGGCGGTACCGCCTACAACCACATTCATCACGTTGCCGGACAGGGAATCGCCCGCCGCGCCGGTGGTGGAAAGGGGTGTGTAGATGTAGATATGCGTGCTACCGTCTTGGGTAGTGTTGTTCGCGTGGGAATTGGTACCGGAACCGATGATACTGCTCTTCACATCACCCTGCATCACAGAAATGTATGAATCACCGGTGAACCTGGGTGCCTTGCCGTCCTTCAGGTTGCCGCCTACCAGGTTGCCCACGGAAACATTCTCGCCATCGAGCTGGATATGGGTGTCACCAATCAGGTTCAGGACGCTGCCGGCATTCCAGTTGTTGCAGTAGTTGCCGCCCACAATGGCCTTGTAGGTACCATCGCTCACGTATATCCAAGCATTGTTCGTGAGGTTGCCACCCGTAGAGTCGGCATCGCTACTCTGACCACCGAACACCATCATGCCACTGGCCCCTGCGCCATTCAGGTTCGCAGCCGGGTCACCTTCCACCATGACGGAGCTCTTGCCATACAGGGCAACAGTGGTCTCAGTGGGAGCATACGGCAACACACCGTGCTCATGGTCAGGCCAATTCTCATCCCATGTAATTTCCTCCGGGGCAGCCTTGCTGATAGTGACAGTACCATTCGCCGCGAAGACAGCCTTTTCCGCCACTACACCAATGATAGCACTTGCCGCCAGGTCGGCAAAGCCTGTGATAGAGCCGGCACCCACATTATTGATAAGCTGATAGACTACATCGTCACCCTCGCCAGGGATGGAGGTCAGATGGGTCACATCAAACTTCACATCAGAACCCAGGGCAATAGAGCCATGGTTCTCAATGGCACTGTACAGCTCCACTGTGCCGCCGCCCAAGGTCAAGGCACCGCCGGCGTTCACATCCAGGGTCACACCGCTGGCAATGGAGCCGTACACGGCCTCACCGCTGTTGCCTGTGATATTCAGGGTGGCAGCCGTCACCCCGGCATTGCCGGTCAGGGAATTAGCCAGCCCCACGGAGGTGTGGCCTTTCAGCCCCTTGACATTGACATTTGCCGCATCCAATGCAAGGATGGAGGTACCGGAGAGTTCCACCACGGCGTTCTTGAGCGCGTTGGTGTTGCTGACAGCCAGGTAGCAGGTACCAGCATAGGCATTGTCCACCTTCAGCGTACCGGAGAAATTGCCTTCCTCCGCCACCTTGAAGAGGCTGTTGCCGCCGCCATCATTCTGCATGCGCTTCAGCACCAGCTGATTGGAGTCGCCTTCCGTAGAATTGATAGACTTGATGACCACACCCTTGGCCCATTTCATGTCCACCTCGCCCTCACCCGTTACAGTCAGGGCACCGGAGAGGTAGTAGGAGCCGTCCTCCATGTGGATCTTGCCGCCGTTCGTCAGGGTAATGTCGGAAGCAATGGCAGCCTTGTCATTCGTGTTGAGCGTGCGGGCGGAGAAAGTGCAGGACCACAGGTTCAGGGTAGTTCCGGTACCGTCCACCGTTATGGGGCCGTATCCGTAGCTGGAACCGGCTGCGGCACTGCCTTTGGCACCGCTGCCGTTGTTGATACCCAGGGTGGCTCCGCTGGATACGTTGTAACCGCGTGTCGTCTCGGTACCGAACGGGACATTCAGCGTGCCGGAATCCACCACCACGGGGCCGGAGCCCTTGACCACGGTCATCTTGATCAGGCCATTCTCGTTCGTCAGGGTCTTCTCGCCGGAGCTGTCCGTGTACAGGCCCACCAGGGCTGCGGCGGCATCATTCGTTGTGCGCAGCAGGCTGTATGTACCGTTCTCCAGGCCAAGCGTATTCTGGAGGGCCAGGGAGGTTGCCGTAATGGCATTGGAGGAGGTAAGCAGCACGGAAGAGGAGGTAGTGCAGGAGGAAAGGTCCAGGGTCAGGGCTCCCAGGCTGTTCGTGCCGCCGCTCAGGGTGGCCACAGTACCGGCTGCCACGTTTGTAGTAGTGGAGGTGATATTGCCGGAGAAGGAGGAAGAGCCGGAAATATTCAGGGTGGCTGCCGTAATGGAGGAGTTCTTGACCGTGGCACCCTGCACGTTCAGGGAAGCGGCGGTATTGATGGTGCCCGTGCCGGTAGTGTTGCCCTGGAACGTCAGTGCGATATTATTGTGCTGAATGGTCATGTCACCGGAGTAGGCACTCATATTGCCGGTGAACACGAATGCATTGCCGCTCTGGTTGTTGGTGCGGGTGAAGGCACCGGAGCCGCTCACGCTGCCCGTGAAGGTATAGGTGTGGGAACCGGTATAGCCGTTGTTGATGACAAAGTTCTCAATGATGAGATTGGCAGAGTACGTCTTGCTGCTGGTTGCCAAGTAGCCGCCCGTAACCTTGAGGGTGATGTTGTCGCCCTCTCCATAATTTCCCAAGGGAATTTCACCGGAGGACTGCTCAATGGTGGCATCCGTCGCCAAGGCCTGCTGGCCGGCCAGCATATAGGCCACGGATCCGCCGGCAAGCACGCCGGATGTTACAGTGAAGGAAAAACCGGAAACAGCCGTGATGCAAGCGATAACGGCGGTCCTGAGTCCTTTAGGCAGGTGTAATTTCATGTTGTCTTGTGTGTTGAATTAGAAGCGTAGGCAGCGGCAAAGGCACACTTTGCCCGCGATATACTCTATCATTCTAGCAAATCTGCCCCCCGGCGCAAGCCAAAAAGCGGGGTAAGGGCAAAAAAATTCATGCACGCGTGCGGCTTGCCATGCGCGCGCGCCTGTGGTATAGTGGGTGCATGCCGAAAGTAGCCCTTATCCAGCAAGAAGCCGTGGCGGATGTCGCGGAGAACAAGCGCCGCACGGAACAGGCCATCCGTGAGGCCGCCGCAGGCGGTGCGCAAATCATCTGCACGCAGGAGATGTGCACCACGCTGTACTTCTGCCGCACGCAGGATTGCGACCTGTTCAACACGGCGGAGCCGGTGCCGGGGGAGTGGACGCAGGAGCTGTGCGCGCTGGCGGCGGAGCTGGGCGTGGTGCTGGTGGTGGCCGGGTTTGAGAAACGCGCCACGGGCCTGTACCACAACAGCGCCTGGGTGGTGGATGCAGACGGCACGTTCCTGGGCATGTACCGCAAGATGCACATACCGCAGGACCCCGGGTTCGAGGAGAAGTTCTACTTCACCCCCGGCGACCTGGGCTACAAGAGCTTTGAGACGCGCTACGGGCGCATCGGCGTGCTGATATGCTGGGACCAGTGGTACCCGGAGGCCGCGCGCCTGACCGCCATGGAGGGCGCGGAAATCATCTTCTACCCCACGGCCATAGGCTGGATACCCGGTGAGGAGGAGCTGTACGCCGCCCAGCACTGCGCGTGGGAAACCGTGCAGCGCGGCCACGCGGTGGCAAACGGCTGCTACGTGTGCGCCGTGAACCGCTGCGGCGTGGAGGGGCAGACCACTTTCTGGGGCCAGTCCTTTGTGGCAGACTACTGCGGCCAGGTGGTGGCCAAGGCCCCGGTGGAGCAGCGCACCATATTGTACGCGGACCTGGACCTGCAGGCGCTGGAGGACCACCGCCGCATCTGGCCCTTCTTCCGTGACCGCCGAATCGACTCCTACTCCGGCATCACCAAGCGCTGGGGCAAGTAAGCCCCTGCCCCGCCCCGCCGTGCCCGTACCGCAGTTCCAGTACCCGGACTTGCCCATCTCCCGCCGCCGGCAGGAGATTGCAGAGGCCATGCGCCGCCACCGCGTGATTGTGGTGGTGGGAGAGACCGGCAGCGGCAAGACCACCCAGCTGCCCAAGATAGCGCTGGAGGTGGCGGGCGAGCGCCGCGGCCGCCTGGGCTGCACCCAGCCCCGCAGGCTGGCCGCCGTGGCCGTGGCACGCCGCATTGCAGACGAGGTGGGCTGCGAGGTGGGCGGCTACGTGGGCTACCAGGTGCGTTTCGACGACCGCACGGGCAAGGACACCGCCATCAAGCTGATGACGGACGGCATCCTGCTGGCGGAGACGCAGAACGACCCGGACCTGCGCCAGTACCACACCATTATCCTGGACGAGGCGCACGAGCGCAGCCTGAACATCGATTTCCTGCTGGGCTACATGAAGCTGCTGCTGGAGCGGCGGCGAGACCTGCGGCTGGTCATCTCCTCCGCCACCATGGATGCGGCGGCATTCTCTGAATTCTTCGGCGGCGCGCCGGTGGTGAACGTGGAGGGCCGCACCTACCAC
This sequence comes from Akkermansia sp., assembly GCA_030536145.1. Taxonomy (GTDB): domain Bacteria; phylum Verrucomicrobiota; class Verrucomicrobiia; order Verrucomicrobiales; family Akkermansiaceae; genus Akkermansia. Next base: position 11,919 of record JAUNQN010000014.1, on the reverse strand, counting down.
GTGGACCTGCACTACATGCCGCAGCGCCACCCGGAGGAGGAGCTGCCGGACCACGTGTGCCGCGCGGTGGAGTGGCTCTCCGAATACGACGACCGCGGCGACGTGCTGGTGTTCCTGCCCGGCGAGCGGGAAATCCGAGACTGCGCGGACGCGCTCTCCGCCATGGACCTGCCGCGCACGGACGTGCTGCCCCTCTTTGCCCGCCTGGGGCTGGCGGAGCAGCAGCGCATCTTCCACCCCGCCAAGGGGCGCCGCCGCATTGTTCTGGCCACCAACGTGGCGGAAACCTCGCTCACCATCCCCGGCATCATCTATGTGATAGACAGCGGCGTGGCCCGCATATCACGCTACCTGCCGGGCCGCCAGGTGCAGCGCCTGCAGGTGGAGCCCATCTCCCAGGCCAGCGCACGCCAGCGCGCGGGCCGCTGCGGCCGTGTCACGGAGGGCGTGTGCATCCGCCTGTACTCCCAAACGGATTTCGAGAACCGGGATGCCTACACGGACCCGGAAATCAAGCGCAGCGCCCTGGCAGGGGTCATCCTGCGCATGGCGGACCTGAAACTGCCGCCGCTGGGGGAATTCCCCCTGCCGGACCCGCCCAGCCCCCGCCTGGTGGGAGAAGGCTACAAGAGCCTGCGGGAGATAGGCGCCATAGACCGCCACAAGAAGCTCACGGAAACCGGGCGCAAGCTGGCGCGCCTGCCGCTGGACCCGCGCCACGGCCGCATGCTGCTGGAAGCCTGGCATGAGCACGCCCTGCCGGAGCTGCTGGTCATCGTGGCCGGGCTGAGCATCATGGACCCGCGGGAGCGCCCGGCAGAGGAAGCCGCCCAGGCAGACCAGGCGCACGCCCAGTGGAAACACCCGGACAGCGATTTCCTGGCCATGCTCAAGCTCTGGCGCGCCACCGCCGCCTTCCGGGAGCACCACAAGATGCGCCGCAACCAGCTGCGCAAGTGGTGCAGCAAAAACTATGTGAACTTCATGCGCGTGATGGAGTGGCACAACCTGGTGCTGGACCTCTCCCTGGCCCTGCAGGAGAACATGCGCTGGCGCATACCGGAGCTGCCGCCGGAGGAGCAGCAGGCCACGCCGGACATGATTCACCGCTCCCTGCTGGCCGGTGCCCCGCTGCAGATTGGTTTCTGGCGGCCGGATGACAAGGTGTACCGCGGTGCCGGCGGGCGGGAATTCTCCATCTTCCCCGGCAGCGGGCTCTTCCGCCGCCAAAAGCGCGCAGAATGGCTCATGGGCGCGGAGCTGGTGGAAACCAGCCGCCTGTTCATGCGCCGCTGCGCCCTGCTCAAGCCGGAATGGGTGGAGCAGGTGGCACCCCAGCTCTGCGCCCACCATGCCTATGATGCCGCCTGGGACAAGTCCGCCGGCGTGGTACACGCCAAGGAGCGCGTGACCTGCGGCGGCCTCACCATCATCGACGGACGCCGCATCAGCTACGCCCGCTGCAACCCCGCCGCCGCCAGGGAGATTATGATACGCGACGGTATCATGCCCATGCAGCTGCGGGATACCCCGCCCTTCCTCACCCACCTGCAGGAGATGAGGGAGGCCGTGCGCCGCGCGGAATCCAAGCTCCGCCGCCGGGACCTCATCTGGTGCAGCGAGGGCGTGTTCCGCTTCTTCGACGAGCGCATCCCCGCCGACATCAACACGGAAAAGGCCCTGCGCGCCTGGCGGGAAAAGGCGGAGGCCAAGAACCCCAGGCTCCTCTTCATCCCCTACAAGGACTGCGTGTACCCCGGGGAGGACGAGACCCCCGCAGACCTGTACCCGGACTCCATCACCCACGCCGGGCAGGAATACGCCGTGTACTACAGCCACAACCCCGGCGAGGACGACGACGGCGTGACCCTGGGCGTGCACATAGACCGGCTGGCGGATTTCCCGGACCACCTGGCGGAATGGGGCGTGCCCGCCCACCTGCCCCACCGGGCAGAGGTGCTGCTGCGCAGCCTGCCGAAGGACCTCCGCAATTTCCTGATGCCCATAGCCGGCAGCGCAGACGACTTTTACGAGGACTGGTACGGCAAGGAGCCGGACCGCCCGATTGCCAAGGCCCTGGCGGAGTTCGTATCCCGCCGCACCGGCAAATTCTGCAACGCCAGCCAGTTTGACCCCGCCAAGCTCCCCCCGGAGCTGGTGACCAAGATTTGGGTGTGCGACGACGACGGCAACGAGCTGGCCATGGGCACGGACCCCGCGGAGCTGCGGGAGCGCCTGGAGGGCTACCGCATGAAACGCTTCCGCAAGAAGGCCGGCCGCAGTTTCCCCACCACCCCCATGACCCGCTGGGACTGCGGTGACCTGCCCGCCACCGTGGAGGTGGGCAGCGGCACCGGCTACCCCGCCCTGCAAGAGGACGCGGACCGCGCCGTCATCCGCGTGTTCCCCACGCAGGAGGACGCCGATGCAGCCCACCGCGCCGGCGTGCGCCGCCTGGCGCTCATCCGCCACGGGGATTTCGTGAACAGCATCCGCAAGCGCCTCCCCGTCTCCTCCATGGATGCCAAGCTGGCCCTCACCACCGTGGGCTGCAAGCCCAAGGCCAACGTGCAGGAAACCCTGTACGCCGCCATGAACGTGTGCCTGGCCCCCCTGCCCCGTGATGCCGCCGCCTTTGATACCGCCTGCCTGCGCCTGCGCGAGCGCCTGTACGATACCGTCTCCGGCCCCTTCTCCAAGCTCTGGGAGCAGCTGGCCGCCGCAGACCACGCCCTGCGGGAATACACCCTCACCGCGCGTGACCGCTTTGCGGAGCGCATTGCCGCAGACCTGCAGCAGGACTGGCAATGGCTCACGCGAGAGGGGTTCCTCTCCACCCTGCCGCCGGATTCCCTGCCGGACTACTCCCGTTTCCTGCGCGGCTTCATGGAGCGCATCCGCCGCATCAAGGAACAGCCCGCCGCCCGTGAGCTGGAGCGCATAGACACCCTGCAGGCCGCCCTGCTCCCCGGGTTCTATGATTCCTACCCCCGCCACCCCCACAGCGCCGCCTGGCTGCGCTACGGGCTCATGCTCCAGGAGTTCCGCCTCACCATCTTTGCCCCCACCCTGGCCGTAAAGGGCCGCGCCTCCGCCAAGAAAATGGAGGCCGCCAAAGCAGCCCTGGGCAGCAACTGACGCCAACAAGACCCGCCCCCCCATCAAAGAAGTTGCAGCACCAACGGTTGTATCACCAAGCCCCATCGTCACCTCACCAAACACAACTCCCTAGCAGGACACAGACTAAAGTTCATCGGGGCGACAGGATTCGCCCTCCGGGCCGCCCCCCTCGCCCGCGCCGGGCGGCGCGGGAAACCTGCAAGGCATGGCCTTGCAGGCGAGGGGGCGCGGAAGCGCACTACGCTTCCGCGCCTGCGACATCAGGATGCCGCATGTTCGAATCAGGGTACGGCAAACCACACTTGAACAGCAAGGCAAACTGGTATCCACAAGCGGATAAGTTCATCGGGGCGACAGGATTCGCCCTCCGGGCCGCCCCCCTCGCCCGCGCCG
>JAUNQN010000014.1:0-8306 GCA_030536145.1 Akkermansia sp. | reverse complement strand
CGGCAAACCACACTTGAACAGCAAGGCAAACTGGTATCCACAAGCGGATAAGTTCTCGGGGCGACAGGATTCGAACCTGCGACATCCAGCTCCCAAAGCTGGCGCTCTACCAGGCTGAGCTACGCCCCGGATGGGGAGATTAGGGTAAAAAAATGGTGGCTCGGGACGGGATCGAACCGCCGACACGCGGATTTTCAATCCGCTGCTCTACCAACTGAGCTACCGAGCCACTTTTGCCGCCCGCTATCAGCGGGGTGCGAGGTCATGATACACCTTTCCGGCACGGATTGCAAGCCTAAAATTGCATTTTTTTGAAAAAAGTTTGAAAAAGTGGCGTCGGCGGGCAGAAAAGGGGCTTTCCCATCCGCCGGAAATGGTGTACTATAGCGCACATGAACAAGATTTTCCACATGACGGCAGCGATGGCGGCAGCGGCAGGCTTGGCCTGCGGCGAGGTGGACCCGTTTGCAGACGGCGTCTACATGGAGGACACGGGAGTGGACCCCATATTCTCCACCCCGGCGGTCACCACGTACGCAGACACGGAGGACACGCAGGCGACAAACCGCCCTGCCCTGCTGCCGAACGACTACTACTTTGAATACCTGGGCGGCATGCACATCCATGGCCAGGGCTCCACGGTGCGCGCCATGAACGCGTTTGTGACCATGCCGCTGCTCAACCCGCGCCGCCACGTGGTGCGCGGGTGGCACCTGGATGCCAAGCTGAGCGGGCGCCTGACCTGGCTGCACAGCAGCGGGGCGGATATCCTGGACGAGCACCACCTGTACACCCTGGGCGGCAGCGCCACCCTTATCCACCAGGCGGGGCAGAATTCCCAGTTCCACATCGGCTTCACCCCGCAGGTCTCCACGGATTTCGATGCCATGAGCCATGAAATCTTCTACTGGGGCGGCAACGTGGGCTTCTCCTCCACGGTGGGACCCAAGTTCAAGTACAGCCTGGGCGTATCCGTGATGCCGGACTACAACGGCACGTGGGTGTGGCCGCTGGTGAATTTCCAGTGGCGCTACCGGCCGAACTGGGAGGCCCAGCTGCAGGCCACGCGCCTTTCCGTGCAGTACGTGGCGCAGGACAAGCTGCGGGTGGGCCCCTTCCTGCAGCTCAACCGCAGCGCCTGGACGGTGAAGCGCCACAAGGAGGTGACCCAGCTGCGCATGAACAACTGGATTGCGGGTGTGGCTTCCTCCTACCGCTGGAACTGGAACGGCATTACCATGAAACTGCAGGGGGACCTGGGTTTCACCTTCTACAACAATTTCCGCGTGCGCACCAAGAACGGGCGCCACACGCTGGAGCGCTACCGCACGGACGGCGGCCTGTATGCGCGCGCCGGCATCGGGTTCGAGTTCTAAGAAACAACGAGACCGCGCAGGGAGCGCCGCCGCACGCAGCGGCAGGCCCCTGCGCGGTTTTCCCGTACCTACCCTACACATATTCCCATGGCAGAAAAATTCGACATCAACAGCTTGAACACCGCCCAGAGGCAGGCGGTGGAGACCCTGAACGGCCCGGTGCTTATCCTGGCGGGCGCCGGCACGGGCAAGACCCGCACCGTGACCTGCCGCATTGCCCACATGATAGAGCGCGGGGTGAACCCCAAGGGCATCCTGGCGCTCACCTTCACCAACAAGGCCGCCACGGAAATGGCGGAGCGCGTGGCCGGGCTGGTGGACAAGAAGGCCGCCCGCGCCATGACGGTGAGCACCTTCCACTCCCTCTGCGTGCGCATCCTGCGCCAGGACATCGGAAAGCTGGGCTACAAGGAGAACTTTTCCATCTACACCGGCGGTGACCAGACCGGCCTTATCAAGCGCCTGATTATGGAATACGGCGGGCGCAAGGAGAAACTGGAACCCGGTCCCGTGCTGGCGGAGCTCTCCCGCGTGCGCAATGCCGGGCTGGGCGTGGAGCAGATAGAGGACACGCTTATCCAGGCCGTGGCGAAAGCCTACCAGCGGGAGCTGAAGGCGCAGAACGCCGTGGATTTCGATGACCTGCTCATCCTCACGGAGCGCCTGCTGCGCTGCTACCCGGATGCGCATGAGAAGTGGAACAAGCGCTTCTCCTACATCACGGTGGACGAGTTCCAGGACACCAACTCCCTGCAGATGAGCCTGCTGCGCCAGCTGGTGGGCCCGGGGCACAACGTGTGCGTGGTGGGGGATGACGACCAGTCCATCTACGGCTGGCGCGGCGCGCAGATTTCCAACATCCTGGATTTCGAGAGCTTTTTCCCCAATCCCACCGTCATCAAGCTGGAGGAGAACTACCGCTGCACCCGCCAGGTGCTGGACTGCGCCAACGCCCTTATCCGCCACAATGCCGGGCGGCGGGACAAGACACTGCGCACCAACAAGGAGGGCAAGTACCCCGTGCGCCTGGTGGCCCTGCCCGGGCCGGAGGACGAGGCCAATTTCATTGCAGACGAGATGATGGAGCTCTCCCGCCGGGAAAAGCTGGGCTGGGAGGCCATGGCCGTCCTCTTCCGCGCCAATGCCCAGAGCCGCATGCTGGAGATGGCCCTGCGTGAGCTGCACATTCCCTACCGCATGATCGGCACCCGCAGCTTCTTTGACCGCCGTGAGGTGAAGGACCTCATCAGCTACCTGCAAATCATGGACAACCCGGAGGCGGACCTGCACCTGCTCCGCATCCTGAACACCCCCGCGCGCGGCATCAGCTCCACCACCGCCAACCTGGCCATAGACCACAGCCGGGAGCACAAGATAAGCCTGTGGGCCACCCTGCTGGACGAGGCATTCCTGAACGACTGCTCCACCCGCTCCCAGGGCAGTATCAACGCCTTCACGGAGCTGGTCACCCGCTACCGGGAGCTGTTCACCGCCGCTGAGAAGCCTTTCGACGAGATTCTGGACGATTTCCTGAAGGAAATCGAGTACGAGGACTTTGTGGCACGCAGCTGCAAGACGGACGAGGAGCGCATGCAACGCATGGCCGCCATGGGGGAGATAAAGGACACCCTGCACACCTACTGGCACCCCGGCGCCAAGCTCCACGCCTTCCTGGACCGCATCTCACTGGACAGCGAGCGGGATGACGACGACATCGAGAAGAAAAAGGGCGTATGCCTCATCACCATGCACGCCGCCAAGGGCCTGGAGTTCCCCCACGTCTACATAGTGGGCGTGGAGCAAGGCCTGCTCCCCCACAACCGCTCCGTGGAGGAAGGCTCCCTGGACGAGGAGCGCCGCCTGTTCTACGTGGGTATCACCCGCGCCCAGGACCGCCTCACCATGACCTACTGCGCCAAGCGCTCCAAGTACGGCAAGGAGGAAAAATGCTCCCCGTCCGAATTCATCCAGGAAATCCCCGGCCAGATGTACGAGTTTGTGGACTATGAGGAACTCATGAGCAAACCCGCCACCGAGGAGGAGTGCGACGACTTCTTCTCCTCCCTCCACGAGCTGCTGGGAGACGATGATTGAGCCCCCCCGCCGGGCTCACCCCGTCACGGCGGTTTCCTCCTCTCCCTCCACCAGTTGGCGGAGGGGGGCGTGGGCGGGGTCGGTGAGGTCGGGGTCGGCATCCAGGATGGCCTCTGCATCACGGTTGGCGCGGTGGATGAGGCGCATGTCCGCCAGCCATTCCGGGAACTGCACGGCACCCAGGCCGCTCTGGGCGGTGCCCAGCACGTCGCCGGGGCCGCGCAGGCGGAAATCCTCCTCTGCAATCTCAAAACCGTTGGTGGTGCGGCAGAGCACCTGCAGCTTCTCCAGGCGCTCGTCGTCCTTTTTCAGGCGTGAGAGGAGGATGCAGTAGCTCTTGTGCTGCCCGCGGCCGATGCGGCCGCGCAGCTGGTGGAGCTGGGAAAGGCCGAAGGAATCCGCATCATTGATGAGCATGATGGTGGCGTTCGGCACGTCCACGCCCACCTCCACCACGGTGGTGGCCACCAGGATACGCGTGGTGTTGGCGCGGAAATCCGCCATCACGCGTTCCTTCTCCTCCGGCTGGATACGGCCGTGCAGCAGGCCGATGGGCACCTCTGGGAAAATCTCCTTCCACCGCGCCAGCTCCGCTATGGCGGAGGCCTGGGCGCGCTTCTCGCTCTCCTCCACCAGGGGGGAGACGATGTATATCTGCCGCCCGGCGGCCAGCTCACTGTGCATGAAGGAGATGATGCGCTTCATGTGGTCCGGGTTCCGCAGGGCGGTCACAATCTCCCCGCGCCCGGCGGGCAGCTCGTCGATGACGGAGACATCCAAATCCCCGTACAGGGTAAGGGTGAGGGTGCGGGGGATGGGGGTGGCGGTCATCACCAGCACATCTGCGGCGGTGCCTGCGGAGTTGATGAAGCGCTCCCGCTGCTCCACGCCGAACTTGTGCTGCTCATCCACCACGGCCAGGCCCAGGTTGGCGGGGCGGTTCTTCTTGTACAGCAGGGCGTGCGTGCCCACCAGCAGGCGCGGGGTGCGGTCCGCCTCCGCCGGGTCATCCAGCTGCAGGGCCCCGGTGTCGTCCGCGCGGTCGGATGTGCGCAGGGACACGCGGATATCCGTATGGGCCAGCAGGCGGCAGAAGTTCTTGTAATGCTGCTCTGCCAGGATTTGGGTGGGGGCAATAAGGGCGGCGGTGTACCCGCTGCCCAGGCAGTAGAGCATGGCGCAGAGGGCCACCAGGGTCTTGCCGCTGCCCACATCCCCCTGCACCAGGCGGTTCATGCGGCGGGGGGAGGCCATGTCTGCGCGTATCTCCTCCACGCAGCGGGCCTGCGCCCCGGTCAGGCGGAAGGGCAGCGCGGCCAGCAGCTCCTGCACATACGCGCCGTCCGTGGCGGTCACCATGCCGTCCTGCCGCTGTGAGCGGCGGCGGCGCCAGGCCACGCGGAACTGCTGGGCAAAACACTCCTCCAGCGCAAAACGCATGCGAGCCTTGCGCTGGTCCTCGTCCGCCGCCGGGAAATGGATATCCTGCAGGGCCTGGCGGAAGGGATAGCGCGGGGCGATATCATACCCGCGCGCGGGCAGCTGCGGGTCAAGCTCCCCCAGCAGGCGCCACACCAGGCCGCGGTACGTGCGCGGCGGCATGCCGGAAAGCCCGCGGTAGATGGGGACGATGCGCCCCGTATGCACGGGCGTGGCGGGGGCGGCGGGCTCCGGCACGGGCAGCGGTATACCGCCCATGGCGGCCTGCACCAGGCGCCGCCCGGCGTCCTCCTCCTCCACCTGCTCAAAATCCGGGTTCACCATCATGAGCCGCCCGCCGCTCTCCCGCACCTTGCCGTACACAAAAAGGTCCATGCCCACGGCCAGTAGCTTGGCCACATACGGCATGTTGAACCAGCGCAGCAGCAGGCGCGGGCCGTTCGGCTCCGCGGCGGGGCCCACGGAAAGCTCATAGTACTGCTTGTAGGAAAAGCGCCAGCCCGCGCTGTACACATGCACCTGCAGGCACGCGGTCTGCCCGGGCAGCACGGTGGCCAAGTTGCCGCTGCGGCTGCGGTCCTCATACCGGCGCGGCATGCGCAGCAGCACATCCCCCACCGTGGCCAGCCCTGCCGACTGCAGGGCCTTCTGCTCCCGCAGGGAAAGCCACGGCAGCGCATCCAGGGCATCGGCAAGCTGCAGGTGCTCCGTCATGCGGGCATCAGCGGTTGGGCTTGCCGTTGTTCACGCAGCGGTAGTAGTAGTCCACGCGGGAAAGGAACCAGGACCACTTGGGACCGGGGCGCCCGTTCGTCATCAGCGGTGCCGGGCAGTTCTTGCGCGTCCAGTGGTAGTGCGGCACCACGTGGCGCAGGTTGATGCGGTAGCGCTTCATGAGCACGGCGGTCAGCTTGGCTGCGCGGTCCCAGGTGCGGTAGTGGTTCTGCCCCAAGCTCTCGGCCTCGCACATCTCTATGCCGATGGAATTATTGTTGCCCGCAGCGGAGCCGGCATGCCAGCCGGTCTCGTTCAGCGGCAGGTTCTGCACCACCATGTACTGGTCTGCGGTGAAGTGCCAGCTGCGGTTGGAGATGGAGCCGTTGGTGAGCGCGCGGGAGTGCTGCATGGCCGTGGCGGAACGGGAGTGGTTGGCCGTGCTGTGGATGGTGATGAAGGTGGGTTTCAGCTTCTTGGCGCCGCGGCGCGGGCGGGAGCTGGGGGACATGATACGCACCTTGATATTGCACTCTGCCGCCAGGCGGCTCATGGTGCGCGGCACTATCTTGTTGGACATCGGGGTGAACTTGTAACCCGTCGGTGTCTTGAGATAGGGATTCTGCTGGCAGCTGAACAGCGAGCCCAAGCCCACCGCCAGTACTGCAACCAATGCCATCTTTCCAAAACGTGCCATACGCCCCCTATTCTGCCACCACCCCCGCCCTTTTGCAAGCCCTTTTCTTGCGGCAGCGGCGCGCGTGTCATTTTCCGCGTGCGTTCCTGCGGCGGATGTGCTATGCTGTGCCTGTATGATACGCAAGCTGACGGTGGAAGGGATTACGGTGTTTCCGGGCAGGGAGTCATTCTCCTTTGTGCCGGGGATGAACGTCATCGTGGGCGGGAACGATTCCGGCAAGAGCCACCTCATGAAGCTCTGCTATGCCATCTGCAAGTGGAGCCACGGCGGCACCCGGCGTGACCTGCCGGAGGTGTGGGCGGAGGAGAAGCGGCTGAGGCAGGACCTGCTGCGCGTCTTCGGCACCCATGAGCTCACCTCGCTCACCTCCCGCAGCGTGCCGGACTGCCGCGCCGCCGTCCGGGCCTCCATGGAAGGGGAGAAGGTGCCGCCCGGCTCTGCGGAGCTGGCGTTCCACTTTAGCGCCGGGCAAGAGGAGGACGGCCTGCGCATCACCACCGTGCCGGACCGCTACGTGGCGGAGAACTGCGTGTTCATACCCCCGCGTGAGATTCTTTCCATCTACCCCTGCTATGTGCAGGCGGGCAAGCGCTACCCGGAGCTGCTGGATACCGCCAGCTGGGAGCTGTGCCGCGCGCTGGAGGCGGAGCCCGCCGCCCGCCCCGCAGGGGAGCTGCACCAGGCGCTGCGCCTGGTGGAAAAGCTGCTCAGCGGGCACCTGATGCGCCGGAACGGCCATTTCTTCCTGAAGCGGCACGCGCAGGAGCCGCTGGAGCTCAACCTGATAGCAGAGGGGTTCAAGCGCATCGGCACGCTGGGGCTGCTGCTGGGCAACGGCACCGTGCGCGCCGGAACCACCCTGTTCTGGGATGAGCCGGAGATGAACATCAACACCACCCACCTGCCCCTGCTGGTGAACATACTCACCGCCCTGTGCCGCGCCGGGGTTCAGCTGGTGCTCACCACGCACAGCCTGTTCCTGCTGCGTGAGCTGGTCATCCAGCTGGCGGGGGAGCAGAACGCCGGGGTCACCCGCCGCTTCACGGGCCTGCAGCCCATGGCGCGCGGGCGGGAGGGCATCCGCGTCTCCGCCGGCACGGAGCTCAGCGACCTCTCCTACATCGACAGCCTGGAGGCGGAGATGGAACAGGCGGACCGCTACCTGGGCATGGGTCTGGGGGAAACAGGATCCGCAGACTAAACACACCATGTTCATTCCCGGCATCAGCTGCGTAGAGGGCGTGCACCGCTTCCATTTCGAGGCGGGGTACCACGTCTGCCGCTGCGAATGCTCCCCCTTCTACTCCCACCACGCCCAGAACTTCTGCAACAGCTGCAAGGAGATGGATTTCATCCTCTACCACCCCGGCAAGAAGGAGCTCTGGCTCATCGAGGTGAAAGACTACCGCTTCAACGCCCGCCCCAAGGTGCGGGACCTGGTGGAAAAGCTGTGCCGCAAGGTGCGGGATACCCTGTTCCTGCTGCGCACCGCCGCCCTGGTGGCCCCGGAGGAGGAGCCCGCGGAGGGAACCTCCCTGCGGGATATAGCCCGCATGAGCCTGCAGGCCAAGCACATACGCGTGGCTTTCACCATAGAGCTGGGCAGCACCGGGCTGTTCCCGCCAAAGGCCCTGCTCTCCACCATCCGTGACCTGCTCTACCGCCAGATATGCTTCATAGACCCGCAGATGCTCTGCCTGCCCATCACGGAATCCGGCGGTGCCGGCCCCTGGATTATCACCCCCGCCGGGGATGGGCATTCCGCACGCGTGCAGCGCCGCATGGAGGAGGCGCGCATGGCACGCCTGCGGGAGCAGAAACAGCAGCGTGACCAAGCCATCCATGAGCAGCGCATGGCAGAGCGCCGCCGCCGCAAGCAGCGCAGCGCACCCGCACAGCCCCTCTGGAAACAGCGCGCCCAGGAGCGCGCAGAGGGCAAGACCGGCACCCACGCAGACCGCAAAAAGGAGTAACTCCGGCAC
>JAUNQN010000013.1:33939-52299 GCA_030536145.1 Akkermansia sp. | reverse complement strand
GCACGGAGCGCAGCACGGAGGAGAACACCACGCCTCCGTGCTCGAAAAACCGGGCATCCTCCCGCGCCACAAAGGCATCCACCAGGTGCTTGGGCAGCTCCTGCCACACCACAGGCTGCGGGAGCTCACCCGTAAGGAAAGCCACCGTCTTTTGGGAGGAATCACGGAGCTGGCTGGCACCGCCGCCGCGCACTACCGCCGCCATATCATACTCCGCCGCGCGGCTGGAATACACCGCCACCACGGAAACCACCGCCAGCAGCACCACACCCAGCAGCACCCAGAGCGCCACCACCTGGCCGCGGCTCAGGCTCAGGAAACGGCGCCACCCCCTGCGGCGGTTCTTCTCCCTAGCGTAGAACATGCGGTTCAGGCAGGCTGCGCTTCCGTGGCTTCGGCACCGTCCTGCGGCCCTGCCTGCTGCGGGGCCGGGGCGGAGGGCTGCGGGGCGCGCTTCATGATGTCATCCACGCGCTTGGAGGGGTTCCAGCCGGGGAACTCCGTACGCAGGGCCTCGCTGTACGGCTGGGCCTCTCCCTCCCTGCCGCACTTGAGCAGCGCACAGGTAATCTTGTACAGGGCCAGCGGCTTCAGGTCCTTGTCGCTCACCACGTTGGCCGTGCGGCCGTAGTACTTGGCGGCCTCGGCGTATTCTCCCTCGGAGTAGTACGCATCACCCATCGCCAGGAAGAGCGCGGACTTGATGGGGCCGTCGATACCCAGCTCGATGGCCTCCTCGCACACCTTCTTGGCTTCCTCCGTACGGTGCAGGAATATGAGCAGCATGGCCTCGTCGCACATGCCTTCCGCCTTGCGGTACGGCTGCGTCTCCATGGAAACGTAGAACTGGGCGGCCTCCAGGCCGCGGCGGTAGCTGCCGAGCTCCAGGCGGCTCTTGGCCAGCGTCTTCCACACGATGGGCTCCACCTTGGGGCGCTCGTAGGTCTTGCCGTCCACGGCCTGGTACTTCTCCTTGGGCTCGCGCGCCAGGGCATCCGTCAGGAAGGTGTTGGCATCCAGGTACTTCTGGGACTGGAAGCAGGACCAGCCGCACCAGCGCAGGATGGCGGGGGGCAGGCCGTTGTAGGTGGAGGGGTTGGACTGCTTGAGCGTCTGCAGGCACTGGCGCAGGTTCTCCGTATCCTTCATCTTGAAATAGCACTGCACCAGGCGCAGGTCCACCAGGTTGGCGTACTGCTCCGCGTTCATGGTGCGGGCCTCGCGGAAATGCGGCACAGCGGCGGCGGGATCCGTATCATACAGGGCGCAGCCTATGTTGTAGTGCGCCTCTGCAATGGCGGCGGGCTTGCCGTGGCCGCCCTCCTTCACCTTCTCGCCGTAGTAGCTGATAAGCCCCTCGTAATACGCGGCCATGCGCTTGGGATCCGTGCCGGCACAGGCCTGGGCGGCCTTCTGGTAGCACACGGCGGTGGCATCCGCCTTGGGGAACTCCTTGATCACACGGTCAAAGTCCACCAGGGCCTCTGATACCTTGTTGAGCTTCAGGTTGCTGGAGCCGCGCAGGGTCAGCGCATCCGGCATGCGGGTGTGCTGCGGGTAGGTGGCTATGAAACTGTCCAGCGCGGGGATGGGGTCGTAGTTGTCGCTCTGGGAGGCGCTCCAGGCCTTCTTGTACAGCGTGTCCGCACGCAGCACCTCCGGTATCTGGTCCAGGTTCAGGGCATCAAACTGGCGGGCGGCGGCGGGGGCATCGAACAGCAGCAGGCGGTCCGCATACATCAGGCGCACCAGGTCCACGCAGGGCAGCCCGGCCGTGGCGCTGCCGGCCACGGCATACGTGCCCAGGTACTTCTCCGTAAGGTGGAAGAAATTCACCCCCGGCACCTGCTGGGCGCAGATGATGCGGCGGTAGCCGGCATCCGCCGCCACGGCGGTCTTCGGCTGGGCCTTCTCCGCGGCGGCAAACCACTCCATGGCGCGCTCGTATTCCTTCACCTCTATGTAGGACTGGCCCACGATGACATCGCGGCGGGCCTCCTTCACGGGGTCCTCCAGGGCGCCGGAGTGCCTGGCGGCCAGCTTCACCACCTCGTCGAACTTCTCCTCCTTGTACAGGGCCAGGATGCGCTCCATCTGGGCCTCCCCGGCGTACTTCTGCATGCCGGGCATGCGGGTGAGCCGGGCGTACAGCTCCTGGGATTCGTCGTTGTGCCCCAGGCGGGATGCCAGGCGGGCCGCCTGCAGGGTGGCCTTGCCGGCTATCTCCTGGTCCAGGTTCGGCATATCCAGGATACTGCGGAAATTGGCGTAGGCGGCGGCATCGTCCTCGTCCTCCACCTTCATCTGCGCTATGGCAAAGATGGCGCTCTGGCGCAGCACGGGCTTCACGTTCTTGATAACCTGCAGGCTGCGGAAGGTCTCCTCCGCCTCCTTGCGGTGGCCCAGCTGCAGCTGCACGTTGCCGCTGCGGTACAGGGCATCGTGCCGCAGGTCGTCGCGCCGGGATTCCCGTGCGGTGATGCGGTAGTAGCCCAGGGCCTTGTCCCACATCTGGCGCTCATACGCCTGCGTGGCCAGCTTGTATGCGGCGGCGGCGGCGTATTCCCCGTGGGTGGAGTTGGCCAGGGTGCCCAGGCACACGTTGGCGGCGGACTGGTCACCGGCCTCCGCCAGGCAGAGCGCCTGGTAGTAGATGGCCTTCTGGCGGTTCTTGGAATTGGGGAAACGGCGCGCAAAGTCCGCAAAGAGCTCTGCCGTGCTGCGCATGCCGGCGGCGCGGTCCGTGGGGTCGGACGTGCCGCGGCACTGGGTGTAGAGGTTCTCCGCGATGGCGAAGGAATCCACCTCGGAGTTCACGCGCAGCGTGTCGCCGGACTGGGCGTGCAGCGGGGCGGACAGCGCAGAAAGGGCCAGGGTGCAGAAGAGGGTTTTCTTCATGGTTCGGGAAAGGGGGTGGGGAATGGGGATAGGTTACTTGGCGGACTGGTCCTCCGGCATCTTCTTGGAGAAGGACACGTTCCATACGCCGGCCTGTGTGCAGGTGGAGATGACATCCGCCATCTTCTGCCAGTGCATCTCTGCATCTCCGCGGATACGCACGGGCACGTTCTCGTTCACCTTCACCATGCGGCGCAGCATGGTGGCCAGCGCCTCGCGGGTGAACTCCTCGCGGTCCACGGTGATGACCAGCTCGCCGTCCTCGTCCTCGCGGGCGTTGATGATAATCTCGTCGATGGCGCGGGATGTTTCCTCCGTGGTCTTGGGTGCGGTGGGCACCTTCACCTTCAGGTCCTGCTCATTCAGGATGATTTTCTGTGTGACCACGAAGAAGATGAGCAGCAGGAACACCACATCCAGCAGCGGGGCAAGCTGGAAACCGATGGGTTCCGGGATTTTGCTGGTAAACTTCATGGCTCGGGAATCAGCTCTCGTCCTCCTCCATCAGCTCCTGCTTGCGGCCCAGGTTATAGGTGGCGCTCAGGCGCTTCTCATGGTCCATCTGCACCGCCACCACGGAAAGGATGTGGGTGATAGCCACCTCCATATCCGTGATGCGCTTCTGCACACGGCTGCGGAAGAACACGTAGGCCGCCATGCTGGGAATAGCCAGCACCAGGCCGCCCACGGTGGTAATCATGGCCTCTGCAATACCGCCGGCCATCTGCATCTGCTTCACGCCCTCGAAATTGCCGCTGGCCATTTCCATGAACGTGCGCATCATGCCCACCACCGTACCCAGAAGGCCTATCATGGGGGCAATGGAACCGATATCGGAGAGCCAGTTGATCTGGCGGGTCAGGATGTTCGCCTGGCGGGAGCCCTCCGCCGTGGCCACCTCGCGCACCTCGTCTATGGCGGCGCGCGGGTTGCGCTGCATGAACAGCACAATCACATGCACCGTGCGCGCAAAGCTGGAGCCGTCCTTCTCACACATGCTCAGCAGCCCGGCGTAATCCTTGCGGCGGAAGCAGGATTCCACGGACAATACCATTTTCACCGGCAGCACCGCAGATTCACGCGTGGTCCACAGGCACACGAAAAACACCATCAGCGCAATGGTGGAAAGGAACAGCAGCGCCCACATCAGAGGGCCGCCCTTCTCGAAAATATCCAGCAGGCCCCAGTCCATGCCGGGGGCCGCGTTCGCAGCAGCTATCATAAGGGAATGTATCATCGTGTATGCAAGTACGCGCGCATTATAGCCCCCTGCCCGCTGAATTTCAAGCCAGATACGCAGCGGTGCCGCAGATATTTTCGCGGCGGCGCGCCCCCCTGCGCCCCGCGCACCCAATAAAGTGTTGCATTTGCGGGGGCGCAGGGCTAGAATACGCCCATGCAGGATACTTCACTCTTCCGTACCTGGGCTGAGATTGACACAGCGGCCATGCGGCACAACCTTTCCGTGGTGCGCCGCGTTATGCCCAACCACAAGCAGATGGCCATCGTGAAGGCTGAGGCGTACGGCCCCGGGCTGGACGGCGTGGCCAAGGCGCTGGACGGCGAGGACATCGACTTCTTCGGCGTGGCCACGGTGGGGGAAGCCGCCCGCATCCATGACCTGGGCTGCCGGACCTGCCCGTTCATCCTGGGCCCCTGCTTCCCGGCAGAGCGTGAGCTCATCGTGCAGCACGGCTGGCGCGCCGCCCTCTCCAGCATGGAGGAGGCCGCCCATTTCGACTCCCTGGGCAAGCTGTACGGCAAGCAGGTGAACCTGCATATCAACGTGGATACCGGCATGGGCCGCGCCGGCCTGCTGCCCAGTGACATTCCCATGCTGGCAGACCAGCTCTCCGCCTTTGAAAACCTGCACATAGAGGGCGTGTTCTCCCACCTCTCCGCCGCCGCGGACGACATTTCCTTCACCCACCGCCAGATCCGCAGTTTCGAGGAGGCCGTGGCGGAGCTCTCCGCCAAGCTGGAGCTGCCGTACCGCCACCTGTGCAGCAGCTCCGCCGTGTTCAACTACTCCGCCCCCAGCACCAACATGGTGCGCCTGGGCCGCATCCTGTACGGCTACTCCCCCATGCCCTCCCCGTACAACCGGGAGCTGCGCAACACGCTGACCCTGTACGCCCGTGTCACCCTGCTCCGCACCCTGCCCAGCCACCACGGCGTATCGTACAACCACACCTACATCACGGATGCCCCCACCCGCGTGGCCACCATCGGCATCGGCTTCGGGGACGGCTACCTGCACTACCTTTCCAACACCGGCGCCCGCGTGTACCTGAACGGCTCCTACTGCCCCGTGCTGGGCCGCGTGACCATGGACCAGATTATGGTGGACGTGACCCACATGGACGACGTGAAGCCCGGCGACGTGGCGGAGATTATGGGGCCGAACGTGCCGTGGGAGGAGCTGACAGCCCGCGCCAAGACTATCCCCAGCAACGTCATCACCAGCCTCACCGCCCGCGTGCCGCGCGTGTACATCTAAAAGCCTACCGCCATGGCCCGGCAGCGGGGAAAGCGGCGCGCCTGCGCCATTGCGCTCTGCTTGGCGGCATCCCTGCTGCTGCATGCGGGCGCAGCCTGGCTGGTGCTGCAGGTGCCCCGCCCGCAGCTCCGGCAGAAATCCCCTGTGCGCACGGCGCGGCTGGTACAGGTGCTGCGCACCCCCAAGCCCAAGCGCAAGCCAGCGGCACCCCAGCCGCCACCGCAACAGCAGGAAGAACCGCACACCCCCGCCTTTGCCAAAACAAACCCGGACATGCCGCAGGAAACGCCGGAGCGCGTGGACTACCGCGGCAAGCGGGATACACGCGCCGCCAGCGCCCCGGATTCAGAACACCTGCACAGCGACCGCAACTCCCCCGCCATGACCGGCCGTGAGCAGGAGGAGCTGGTCACCTTCGATGAAACCCGCCAAGACGGTCCCCTGGAGCAAGAGGGCCGCAAGCAGCCCCGGGAATCCGCCCCCCGGCCGCAGCAGCAGGCAGAGGCGGACTTCGTCTCCATGGATACGCCGCCGCCCGCCCCCGGCCTGCCCACCACGGAGCCACAGCCGCAAACCAAGCCCGGCACGGATGCCGCAGAGCTGGCCCGCCGCGGCGCGCTCACCGTGAACCCCATTGCGGAAGAAACGGAAAACGGCATTCACCTGAACCCGGCGGAACTGCCCAGCCTTTCCCCGCAGGAGCTGCACGCCGCCCCGCGCGGCCTGCCGGATTCCCCCGGGCGGGACCCCCGCTCCATCACCCCGCCCAAGCCCAAGCGCCGCCGCGCCGTGTATGATCCCAGCCTGGCAGACCACATGCAGGCCCCAGGGTTCCGCACAAACGAGAACCGCACCCGCAGCACAGGCCGTTTCACCCTGGGCCGCGGCGCCGCGCTGAACGTGGCAAACACACCCCAGGGGCAGTATGAGGCAGAGGTATACCGCCGCATTGCCCACAGCTGGTACATGGCATGCGACGACCACCGCGGCGACATCATCCCCGGCACCGTCTCCGTCTCCCTGCGCCTGCACAAGAGCGGCCGCATTGCCAACATGGACCTCATCCGCCGCCGCGGGGCCAGCGTCTCCCAGCAGTCCTTCACCTTCGGCGCCATCCGCCGCGCCTCCCTGCCCCCCATGCCCCCCGCCGTGCAGAAAGCCGTGGTGGGGGATGTCCTGGAACTCGTCTTCGACTTCAACTTCGACTAACCACCACCCCATACCTACTACATACCATGCCGGAAACCATACGCCAATTCTTTGAAGCCTGCCAGCCCTTCGGCTACCCGCTGCTGGCCTGCTCCCTCATCCTGGTCACCGCCATCCTGTACCACGCCCTGTTTGCGGGGCGCAGCTGGGCCCGCACCCTGGCAGACCTGAACTCCCTGCCCCCCGCAGAGTGTGCGGAGCGCTGCCGCACCCGCGGCGGTGAGCTGGATGCCGTGGCCGCCTTCCTGCTCACCGCCCCGCAGGGCACCCCCCTGGCCCCGCAGGTGGAAAGCCGCCTGCGCCTGGCCGTGGATTCCGCACGCACCGGCCTCGCCGCCATCAGCGTCATCACCAGCATCGCCCCCATGCTCGGCATCCTGGGCACCGCCTGGGGCCTGGTGGATATCTTCGGCGTCTTCGGCACCGCAGATGCCCAGGCAGGCATCGCCCCAGGCATTTCAAAGGCCCTGTACACCACCATCTTCGGCCTGGCCGTCGCCGTCCCCGGCGTCATTGCCCTTACCTGTTTCGAGCGCCGCCTGGAGCGCCGCGCCGCACAGGTGAACGATGCCTTCACCGCCGCCCTGGCTGCCCGCAACCAGCTGTAAGCCATGACCATCTACACTCGCAAGCACACCTCACAGGGTATCCCCATCGTCCCCATGCTGGATATCCTCACCATCCTCCTCATCTTCTTCATCGTCCACACGGAAATCAAGCGCCAGGTCGCCGTGCTCCCCCTCAACCTGCCACAGGCCACGCACCTGGCCGGGCAACAGGGCGACCCGGACGACATCCTGCTGGAGGTGGGGGACGACGGCGCCATCGCCTTCAACGGCAAGGAACTTTCCGCCACCGCCCTGGAGCAGGCCGTGCAGGAGCTGGTCCGCACCAACCCCGCCGCACGCATCCAGGTTTCCGCCGCCACCGGCGCCTCCATGGGCCGCTTTATCGAGGTCATGGACCGTCTCTCCGCCGCCGGCCTCACCGTGGAGGAGGTCCCCGTGCGCATAGACATAAACGGCCCGGAGGATTAACGGAAAAACACCGGAAAACGCGCAATCCGGATTTCCCTCCTTGACTCCTGCGGGGGGCGGGGTATAATGCAGGGTAATATGAGCGAAGAGCAGATCAAGTGCACACCTTTGTGCGACAAGCATGTGGCTCTCGGTGCCAAGATGGTGCCGTTTGCCGGTTGGAACATGCCGGTGCAGTACACCGGAATCATTGATGAACACAACACGGTACGCACGGCGTGTGGCGTGTTCGACATCTCCCACATGGGCCAGTTCCTGGCCAGCGGCCCCGGTACCACGGAATGGCTGAACGGCATGTTCACCAACAACCTGCACAAGCTGGTGGACGGCATGGGCCAGTACTCCATGATGCTCAACGAGAAGGGCGGTGTCATCGACGACCTCATCATCTACCGCATGGCGGAGGACAGCTATTTCATTGTGGTGAACGCCTCCATGATAGACGTGGACTACGCCTGGCTGTGCGACCACAAGCCCGCCGGCATTACGCTGGAGAACAAGAGCGCGGATTTTGTGGGCCTGGCCGTGCAGGGCCCCACGTGCGAGGAGGTATTTGCCAAGATGTGCCCGGGCGTGGAGCTGCCGGTGCGCAACGGCATCCTGAAATTCACCTGCGGCGGAGACGAGCTGTACGTGTGCCGCACCGGCTACACGGGTGAGAACGGTTTCGAGTTCTTCTGCCCCGCCGCGCAGGGTGTGAAATGGCTTGAATGCGTGATAGCATCCGGTGCCAAGCCCTGCGGCCTGGGCGCGCGTGACAGCCTGCGCCTGGAGATGTGCTACTCCCTGAACGGCTCAGACCTCTCCCCGGAGAAGACCCCGCTGGAGGCGGGCCTGTCCTGGTGCTGCGACCTGACAAAGGACTTCATCGGCGTGGAGGTGCTGCGCAAGCAGAAGGCGGAGGGACGCCCCACCGCCCTGGTGGCCATCGAATACACGGGCAAGGGCGCACCGCCCCGCCACGGGTACGAGGTGCAGCTGCCGGACGGCACGCCGCTGGGCGAGCTGTGCAGCGGCGTGCTCTCCCCCTCCCTGGGCAAGGGCATCGGCATGGCCTATGTGCCCGCCGCCTTGGGCAAGATTGGCACGGAGGTGAACGTCATCGTCCGCGGCAAGGCCGTGCCCGCCGTCATCGTCAAGAAACCTTTCCTCAAGAAATAACCCCCACACACATACATACAATACCATGAGCGCTATTCCCGCAGATTACAAGTATTCCCAAGAGCATGAATGGGTGAGCCCCGCCGTGGACGGCGTGGTTACCCTCGGCATCACAGACCACGCCCAGTCTGAGCTGGGTGATGTGGTGTACGTGGACCTGCCCGAGGTGGGCAACACCTATGCCAAGGACGACAGCGTGGCCGTGGTGGAATCCGTGAAGGCCGCCTCCGACGTGTACACCCCCGTCTCCGGCGAGGTGGTGGAGGTGAACGAGGCCCTGGACGCAGAGCCCGGCACCGTGAACACCGATGCCAACGGCGCCGGCTGGATCTGCAAGATCCGCCTGAGCGACCCCGCCGAGCTGGACGCCCTGATGGACGCCGCCGCCTACGAGGAATTCTGCAAGTAAAGCACCCGGCGGTCACAGCCTTCCCCTGCGGAGCCTGTGGCCGCATTTTCTTTTCTCCCCTTTTGAAAAACCGCCATACCATGAATACCATTACCGCCCAAACCGCCTTTGCCCCCCGCCACCTGGGCAGCCATGCGGCAGATGTGCAGGCCATGCTGCAGGAGATCGGCTTCTCCAGCCTGGATGAGATGACAGACGCCATCGTCCCCGCAGATATCCGCCTGAAAGCCCCGCTGGACCTGCCGGCCCCGCTCACGGAGCAGGACGCCCTGGCAGAGCTGCGCCGCGTGCTTTCCGCAAACAAGCCCGTGCACAGCCTCATCGGCCAGGGCTATTACGGCACCTGCATGCCCGCCGTCATCCAGCGCAACGTGTATGAGAACCCGGGCTGGTACACCGCATACACCCCCTACCAGCCGGAAATTGCCCAGGGCCGCCTGGAGATGCTGGTGAACTTCCAGACCATGATTGCAGACCTGACCGGCCTGCCTGTGGCCAATGCCTCCATGCTGGACGAGGGCACCGCCGCCGCAGAGGCCGTGCACCTGTGCATCAGCAACAAGGGCAAGAGCGACACCTTCTTTGTGGCAGACTCCTGCTTCCCGCAGACCATCGATGTCATCCGCACCCGCTGCGAGACCACCGGCGTGAACCTGGTGGTGGGAGACTGGCGCAGCTTCGACCCCGCCTCCATCCCCACCCTGGCGGGCGTGCTGGTGCAGTACCCGGATACGCTGGGCGGCGTGCAGGACTATGCGGATTTCTTTGCCAAGTGCCACGCGGCCAAGGTGCTGTGCGTGGTGGCGGCGGACCTGCTGGCGCTCACCGTGCTGAAGGAGCCCGGCTCCTTCGGGGCAGACGTGGCCATCGGCACCACCCAGCGCTTCGGCATTCCCATGGGATACGGCGGCCCCGCCGCCGCCTACATGGCCTGCACGGATGCGCTCAAGCGCAAGCTGCCCGGCCGCTTCATCGGCCTTTCCGTGGACAAGGACGGCAAGCCCGCCTACCGCCTGGCCCTGCAGACGCGCGAGCAGCATATCCGCCGTGAGAAAGCCACCTCCAACATCTGCACCGCCCAGGTGCTCACCGCCCTGCTCTGCACCTTCTACGCCATGTACCAGGGGGCAGACGGCCTGCGCGCCGTGGCCATGACCGCCCACAGGCTGGCCGCCGCCTTTGCCGCCTCCGTAAAGGGCAAATACACCGTGCCCGCCGGGGACTTCTTCGACACCGTGGCCGTGCAGGCCCCCGGCCATGCCGCAGACCTGGTGGCCGCCGCCCTGCAGGCCGGGTACAATATCCGCCTGGTGGATGCAGACACCGTCTCCGTCTCCTTTGACGAGACCACCACGGATGCCGACCTGGCCGCCCTCTGCACCGCCTTCGGCGTGCAGCCCGCCGCCGTGCCGGAGCAGCCCGCCTGGGCGCCCGCCTTCACCCGCAGCTCCGCCTTCTGCACGCAGAAATGCTTTACCGCCTTCCACACGGAAACGGAGATGATGCGCTACATCCACCGCCTGGAGAGCAAGGACCTGGCCCTGAACGAGGCCATGATTCCCCTGGGCTCCTGCACCATGAAAGCCAACTGCGCCGCCATCATGATGCCCATCACCTGGCCGGAGGTCACGGAGCTGCACCCCTTTGCCCCCGCAGACCAGTGCCTGGGCATGCGCGCCATGCTGGGCCAGCTGCAGGATTGGCTGGCCGCCGTCACCGGCTTTGCCGCCGTATCCCTGCAGCCCAACTCCGGCGCCGCCGGTGAATACGCCGGCCTGCTCACCATCCACCGCTACCAGGTGGCGCAGGGCCAGGGCCACAGGAACGTCTGCCTCATCCCCACCTCCGCCCACGGCACCAACCCCGCCTCCTCCGCCATGGCTGGCTTCACCGTCGTGCCCGTCAAGTGTGATGCCGCCGGCAACATCGACCCGGAGGACCTGAAGGCACAGGCAGAGGCCCACAAGGACAACCTGGCAGCCCTCATGGTCACCTACCCCTCCACCCACGGCGTGTATGAGAGCACCATCGCCAGCCTGTGCAGGATTGTGCATGAGAACGGCGGCCAGGTCTACATGGACGGCGCCAACATGAACGCCCAGTGCGGCCTGACCAACCCCGGCACCATCGGCGCGGATATCTGCCACCTCAACCTGCACAAGACCTTCGCCATGCCCCACGGCGGCGGCGGCCCCGGCGTGGGCCCCATCTGCTGCACCGCCCACCTGGCACCCTTCCTGCCCGGCCATGTGGTGCAGGGCGCCGCACAGCAGCACGGTGCCGTGGCCTCCGCAGAGTTCGGCTCCGCCGGCATTGATGCCATCTCCTGGATGTACCTGGCCATGATGGGCCACAGCGGCCTCAAGCTCGCCTCACAGATGGCTATCCTGAACGCCAACTACGTGGCCAAGAAGCTGGAAAACCACTTCCCCACCCTCTACAGCGGCGCAAACGGCCTGGTGGCGCACGAGTGCATCCTGGACACCCGCCCCATGCTCGCCAAGAGCCACCTCACCGTGGACGACATGGCCAAGCGACTCATGGACTACGGCTTCCACGCCCCCACCATGAGCTTCCCCGTGCATGATACCCTCATGGTGGAGCCCACGGAGTCTGAGAGCAAGTATGAGCTGGACCGCTTTGTGGAAGCCATGGTCGGCATCCACGCGGAAATGACCGCCGTGGCAGAGGGCTCCGTGCCCGCAGACGACAACGTGATGGTGAACGCCCCCCACACCGCCCTGGCCGTCACGGCAGACGAGTGGACCCACCCCTACACCCGCCGCCAGGCCGCCTACCCCGCACCCGGCCAGCTCCTGCACAAGTTCTGGCCCGGCTGCTCCCGCGTGGACAACACCTACGGCGACCGCAATTTCTGCTGCTGCTGCGATACCCTGGCAGAGGCAGAGAAATAACGCCACCACCTCCCGACAAACACCCGCGGCGCTCCCAAACCGGGAGCGCCGCTTTTTGGTACGGAAGAACCTGTGTGCCAGCCGGAGAAATCAAACGGCGCGGAAGCGCCGTTTCCAACAGGGCGGGCTTGCCCCGCCCTTCTTGCCGTGCGCCGTGCGGCCACAGGCCGTACTCTTCCTAGTTGCTTCAGCGACGACACCATTTCAAGGCCGCGGCGATTATATATTGGCAGTCAAAAAAACAGCCGGCCCTCCACCTCGATGCCCTCCTGATGGGCAGGACATGCCCCCGGATGACGTGTTCACCGAGACGGACGGAGGCCACGTGCGGGCGGGAACCAGGACGACAAGCATGGCGGATTTCCTGCGCGGGGCGGTGGCCTGACCTGCGCCGGGGCGCAACATTCCGCAATGCGCCGTTGCAATGGGCGGCGGGTTCTGGTACAATGGCGGGCAGATATGGACCTGTTTGACTATGCAGCAAAGGCGGAGAAGCAGACCGTACAGGAGCGGTATGCGGAGCTGTGCGCCGTGATTAGGCGGAACAATGAGCTGTATTATGCCAAGGCCACCCCGGAGATAAGCGATGCGGAGTACGACCGCCTGTACCGGGAGCTGGAGGAGCTGGAACGCGCGCACCCAGAGCTGGTGACGCCGGATTCTCCCACCCAGCGCGTGGGCAACGACCTGAGCGAGGGGTTCCGCAAGGTGGAGCACCCGGCGCCCATGCAGAGTATCGACGATATTTTCGAGCACAAACCGGAACAGGGCGAGACGGATGCGGAGCTGGTGGAGTTCTATGCCCGCCTGGAGCGCAGCCTGGGGCTGGCGGCGCCCAAGGTGGTGGTGGAGCCCAAGATTGACGGCTGCGCGGTGACCCTGCTGTACCGCAACGGGCGGCTGGAGTACGCAGCCACGCGCGGCGACGGCCGCACGGGCGACGACATTACGGCGAACGTGCGCACCATCTCCACCGTGCCGTTCACGCTGCCGGAGGGCGCGCCGGAGCTGCTGGAGGTGCGCGGCGAGATTTTCATGCCCTCTGCGGATTTCGATGCCATGAACGAGCAGCGCGATGCAGACGGCCTGCCCGCCTTTGCCAACCCGCGCAATGCCACGGCAGGCACCATCAAGCTGCTGGACCCGGCGGAGGTAGCGCTGCGCCCGCTGCGTTTCCTGGCGCACGGCCTTGGCGTGTACCAGGGGGAGGAGCTGCAGGACATGGACGACTGGGAGGCCCTGCTCACCCGCATGGGGATTCCGTACAACAAGCCCATTATCCGCGCCTGCGGGCTGCAGGAGGTGCGCCGCGCCGTGGCGGATATCAACACCCTGCGCCGTGAGCTGGGATTTGCCACGGATGGCGCCGTGGTCAAGCTGGATTCCTTTGCGCAGCGCGCGGAGCTGGGCTCCACCGCCCGAGCCCCGCGCTGGGCCGCCGCCTTCAAGTACCTGCCGGAGCAGCGGGAGACCGTCCTGCGCGCCATCAGCATCCAGGTGGGCCGCACCGGCGTGCTCACCCCCGTGGCGGAGCTGGAGCCCGTCAAGCTCAGCGGCACCACCGTATCACGCGCCACCCTGCACAATGCAGACGAGATTGAGCGCAAGGATATCCGCATCGGTGATACGCTGCTCATGGAAAAGAGCGGCGAGATCATCCCTGCCGTGGTGCATGTGGTCAAGGAGAAGCGCCCGGCGGATTCCCTGCCCTACAGCCTGTATGATGCCGTGGGCGGCGTGTGCCCCGTGTGCGGCGCCCCCATCTCACGGGAGGAGGGCCAGGTGGCCTGGCGCTGCACCAACCTGACCTGCCCCGCCCAGGCCGCCATGCGCACCACCTACTTCTGCAAGCGGGAGGCGCTGGACATCGAGAACCTGGGCGGCACCGTGGCAGAGGCCCTGGTGAACCGCGGCCTCATCTCCTCCCCGCTGGACCTTTTCCGCCTTTCCGTGGAGCAGCTGGGCTCCCTGAACCTGGGCACGGACGACGAGCCGCGCCGCTTTGGCGAGAAGAACGCAGCCAAGGCGCTGGCCGCCCTGGAGAACGCCAAGAAGCTCCCGCTGGAGCGCTGGCTCACCGCCCTGGGCATACCCGCCATCGGCACCATTACCGCCCGCAGCACCGCCAAGTACCAGCGTGACCTGGCGGAACTGGCGGATTCCCCCTACCTGCGCACCCTGCTGCGGCTGGAGGCGGACATAGACCGCTACAATGCGCTCAACCCCGCCGGAAAGGACAACAAGGGCAAGGACAAGGAGGAGCTGAAGGCGCAGCGGGAGGCCCTGCGCGCGGAGTTCGATCCCGCCGCCGCCCCCTACGCGGAGCGCGGCTACCTGGCCCTGGAGAAGGACGGGCCGAACCGCCTGAAGCTCACCAATCCCATAGGCTCCGTGGCCACGCGCAACATGGTGCGCTACTTTGATTCCGCCGCCGGCCGCGCCATCATGGAGACCCTGGGCGCGCTGGGCATCAACCCCGTATCCGCCGGCTACACGGAAAACCTGAACGAGACAGCGGGCGGCCCGCTCTCCGGCAAGGTGTTTGTGCTCACCGGGGCGCTGAGCCGCCCCCGCCCGGATTTTGAGAAGCTGATAGCCGCCGCGGGCGGCAAGCCCACCGGCTCCGTGACCAAGAACACCACCTACCTGGTGGCCGGGGAGGGCGGCGGCTCCAAGCGGGAGAAAGCCGCCAAGCTCGGCATTCCCGTGATTACGGAACAGGAGCTGCTGGACATGATCAATACACCGCAAGACTAACTTTCCCCACACGCCATGAGCATACGCACCCTGATATACGGCACCATTGCCATCGATACCCTGATTACGCCCGGCGGGCGCGCCAACTCCGTGCTGGGGGGCTCCGGCCCGTATGCGGCGCTGGCCGCGCGTCTGCTCACGGATTCCGCCGCCATGGTGGGCGTGGTGGGGGACGACTTTCCGCAGGAGTTCACCCGCGCGCTGGAGGTGCGCGGCGTGGGCATGCAGCACGTGAACCGCGCCGCGGGAAAAACCTTTGCCTGGACCGGGGAGTATGAGGAGGACATGAACAACCGCCGCTCCGTCTCCACCGTGGAGGGCGTGCAGGAAACCTGGCAGATGCAGCTGCCGCCGGAGCTGCAGCAGTGTGAGCTGGCCGTGGCCTGCAATGTGACCCCGCGCCTGCAGCTCCAGCTGGTGCGCCAGTGCAGCGGCGCGCTGTTCACCATGGCGGATTTCATGGAATCCTGGATTATCCGTGAAAGGGCGTATGTGGACGACCTGCTGGGGCGCGTGGACCTGGCGCTTATGAACGACAGCGAGGCGCGCTGCTTTGCCGCCACGGACGATTCCCTGGAGGCGGGCCACCGCCTGCTGGAGGCAGGCCCGCGCTACGCCATCGTGAAACACGGCAGCGCTGGCGCCACGCTGTTCCACCGCACGGCGGACGGCGGCACGCGCCTGTTCCGCTGCCCGGCCTGGCCGCTCATCCACCCGGAGGACCCCACCGGCGCGGGGGATTCCTTTATGGGGGCCCTGGCCGGCTACCTGACCGGCCGCCTGAACGGCGGCTCCCCGGCCTGGGAGGACATGAAGCGCGGCATGGCCATTGCCACCGTGGTGGCCGCCGCCGTATGTGAGAAATTCGGCACCGTCTCCCTCTTTGCCCTCACCCGCCATGAGCTGGCCCGCCGCCTGGCGGAGTTCCGGGAAATGACGGCATGGGAGTGAAAATTGAGAATGTAAGATTCAAGATTTAGCATGTGTCCCCGCAGCCACCGCATGCAGCAGATACACCAAAACAAACCCTTTCACCCACAAATCCAAAATCCCGAATTCTCAATCCCAAATTCTAAATAGCTTGTCTTCCCCGCGCGTTCTGATAGAATAGGGACACCGCATGCGCCGCTACATCATCAGGAGACTCATACTGATACCCTTCACGCTGATAGGGGTCACGCTGCTGGTGTTTTGCCTGACGCGGCTGGTGCCGGGCGGCCCGGTGGACCGTATCCTGCAGGAGCAGGCCATCGGCGCGCTCTCCGGCGACAAGGCGCTGGGCGGCACGGAGAAGGAGCTGGGGGATGAGGAAGTGGAGCGGCTGGAGGAGATGTTCAACCTGCAGGAGCCCATGTGGAAAGGCTACCTGCAGTGGCTGGGCGTGCTGCCGCGCAAGGTGCAGATTTCCAAGGCGGAGTTCAACGACGCCGGCACGGCGGAGATTGCACTGACCCGCGAGGACGGCAAGGCCGCAGTGCTGGAGGTGCAACAGCGGGACGGCATGCCGCGCTACCAGGCGTACGATTGGCTGGAGGACGAGGACTGGCACGTGGACCTGGAATCCCCCATGCAGCGCGCGAGCCGCTGGGCCAAGCGCCACCGCGTGACAGACCAGGCCGCCATTGCCAGGCAGGCGCACAGCGCCGGCATGCGCCGCTGGCGCGCCGTGGCGTACCGCAGCCGGTTCGAGGGCGTGCTGCAGGGCAACCTGGGGCTTTCATACAAGTACAACGAGCCGGTGAGCGTGATGATACTGGAGCGCCTGCCCGTATCCCTGTACCTGGGGCTGCTGGGGGCGCTTATCACGTATTCCGTGAGCGTGCCGCTGGGCGTGCTGAAGGCGGTGTGGCACCGCAGCTGGTTCGACAGCCTGAGCAGCGTGCTCATCTTTGCCGGGTACGCGGTGCCGGGCTTTGCGCTGGGCGCGGTGCTGCTGGTGTATCTGGGGGCGCGGCTGGAGTGGTTCCCGCTTTTCGGCCTGACCAGCCCGGAGTTCGAGACCATGGGGTTTGTGGACCAGGTGAAGGACCTGGCCAGCCACACGGCGCTGCCGCTGCTGTGCTACGTGGTCTCCACCTTTGCCATGACCACCATGATGATGAAGAACAACCTGATGGACAACCTGGCGGCGGACTATGTGCGCACGGCGGTGGCCAAGGGGCTGTCCTTCCGCAGCGCGGTGTGGCGCCACGCGTTCCGCAACTCCTTTATCCCCATAGCCTCCACCCTGGGCAGCGTGATCTGCACGGTGGTGGGCGGCTCCCTGCTCATTGAGCGCGTGTTCGATATCCAGGGCTTCGGCATGCTGGGGTTCCAGGCGCTCATGGACAAGGACTACTCCCTGATTATGGGCACGCTGTTGTTCACCTCTGTCATCATCATTGTGGGCAACCTGCTTTCCGACCTGCTGGTGGCGGCCATAGACCCGCGCGTAAAGTTTGAATGAAGAAGAACCTGACAGCGCTGTTCCTGATGTTCTGTGCGGTGGTGGGCTGCTCCGCAGAGCTGCAGGGCTGGCTGCTGCCCACGCTGTCATGGCCGTTCACGGTGAGCCGTGATGTGCCGCTGCTGCACGGCGCGGCAAGCTGCTGCCCCGCGCTGGCGGTGGACGGTGCGTTCCACTGGTTCGGCTGGCTGTGCATGGCGCTACTGTTCCTGGCGGGGGTGTACCTGCTGCTGCGCAAGGCGGAAAGCCTGCGCCTGCCGCCGCAGCAGCTCAAGCGCTACCGCCGCTTCCGCAGCATGAAACGCGGCTACTACTCCCTGCTGGTGCTGCTGGGCGTGTGCGCCCTGGCATCCCTGGACCAGTGCCTGGTGGGCCGCCGCGCCCTGGTGGTGAAATACCAGGATTCATGGTATTTCCCCGCTTTCACCCGCGCGGTCATCCCCGGTTCCGTGTTCGGCGTGAAAGGGGCGGAGGGACTGGCAGAGGCGGACTACCGCGCCCTGAAGCGCCACCGCGGCTCTGCCGGCGGCGCCCAGCTGGTGCTGGTGCCGTATGATGCCACCATGGATGCCGTGCCTTTCCCGCGGGAGGAGCTGGAATACCGCTCCGGCGTGCTGTACGAGCCGGACGGCACCACCCGTTTCAGCGGCCTGGCCTGCCGGTTCCACAGCAACGACACCATGCACCTGCGCCAGCGGTTCCGCAACGGCGTGCCCGACGGCTACACCCAGGGCTGGCTGCCCAACGGGCGGGAAGTCTACTCCGCCCGCTACGAGAACGGCAGAACCGTGGAGGAGCAGTACTCCGGCCCGCATGACAAGGAGCGTTTCCTGGCCGCCACGCCGGCCATAGGCTTCTGCCGCGTGTACTACCACCCCGCCCCGCCGCTCACGGACGGCCACCTGCTGGGCACCAACAGCCAGGGCGCGGACATACTGGCCTACCTGTACGGCGGCCTGCAGGTCAACATCAAGGCCGCGCTGTTCTACCTGCCTGCCATTTATGCCATAGGGCTGACCATGGGCATG
>JAUNQN010000013.1:0-33924 GCA_030536145.1 Akkermansia sp. | reverse complement strand
ATCGAGATAGTCTCCCAGCTGCCGTTCCTGTTTGTGGTGATGATACTCTCCGACCTGGTGCCGCTGGAGCTGCGCGGCATGATTCTCATCATGGGCCTGCTGGCCATGTTCGGGTGGATGCAGATGACCTACCTAATCCGCACCGCCACCATGCGGGAGAAGACGCGGGACTACGTGGCCGCCGCGCGGGTGATGGGCGCGGGACCGTTCTACATTATGCGGAACCACATCCTGCCCAACCTGGTGAGCATCATCGTCACCCTGGTTCCCTTCAGCATCGCCGCGGTCATCCTCTCCCTGGCATCGCTGGACTACATGGGATTCGGCCTGCCGGATTCCTACGCCAGCTGGGGCCGCCTGCTGAACGACGGCCTGGCCAAGCTCTCCTGCCCGTGGGTGGTATCCGCCGCCTTCACGGCGCTGGTGGCCACGCTGCTGCTGGTCACCTTCATCGGCGAGGCCGTGAGGGAGGCCTTCGACCCGCACCGCCACTCCTACTATGAATAAGCTCACCTACAGGCTCTGGATACTGTGCATGGCGGCGGCGGTGCTGCTCATGCTGCCGGGCTGCGGGGAGGGCGCGCGCAGCGGCGTGGAATGGCAAGCCCCGCCGGACAAGGAGATGCCCCCGGCTTTCTCCAAGGAGGACCATGTGCCGGACTACATGCGCACCTGGCGCATGCCGGAGGGCTTTGCCGGGTTCACGGAGCGCTGGAACCGCCGCGTGGATGAATACATTTCCAAGGAGCTGGAAAAGCTGGAGAAGGAGCTGAAGGAGCTGCAGCCCGCCGCCACGGAGGACAACCCCGCCGCCCAGAGCCGCCTGCAGGAGGTGCAGGCCGCCATCTCCGACTACAACCTGCGCCGCCAGGAGGGGCCCTACCTGAGCTACCGCTCCCTCAAGGACCTGCCGGAGGACCTGGAGTGGCAGGACGGCGCGGACGAGCCGGAAATAGGCAGCCCGCAGGCCGTGAAAGGCGGCACCATCCGCATCGGCCTCCAGAAATCATTCCCGAACACCCTGCGCCTTTTCGGCCCCAACAGCAACAACCCCACCCGCCGCTATGTGTACGACGACATCTCCCTGCCCCTGGTGCGCCTGCACCCGGCCACGGGGCGGCTCATTCCCGGCACGGCGGACCGCTGGGCGGTTTCCAAGGACGGCCGCACGGTCTACTTCCACATAGACGAGGAAGCCAAGTTCTCCAACGGCTCCTGGCTGACTACGCGTGATTTCCTGACCGCGCTGTATGTGCGCACCTCCCCCCACGGGGCGGAGCCCTTCTTTGCGGACCAGTACATCACCTCCTACTCCCACATCACGCTGTACGGGGACCACTGCCTGGCTGTCACCCTGCCCGGCCCGCGCCCGTATGCGCCGTTCTACGCGGCCATAGCGGCGGATTGCACCGCGTTCTATGCAGAGTTCGGCCCGGACTACCCCACGCGCTACCAGTGGCGCGTGGCCCCCACCACCGGCGCGTACACGGTGAGCGCCTCCGGCCTGGTGACAGGCCACCAGCTCACCCTGAAACGCGTGCAGGACTGGTGGGCCGCAGACCGCAAGTTCACACGCCACTCCTGCAATGTGGACAACATCGTCTACTCCTTCTTCTCAGAGCCCTCCAAGCTCCGGGAGCTTTTCCGCGTGGGGGAGATAGACGTGTACTCCGCCCGTGATGCGGATTTCTGGTACGAGGGGCTGGAGATTGAGCCCGTGCGCCGCGGCTATATCCAGCGCGTGCATTTCAGCAACATCTGGCCGCGCAACTGTTTCGGCTTCCACCTGAACTGCTCCCGGGAGCCCTTCAACAACCGCGACCTCCGCCTGGGCTTCCACCACGCGCTGAATATCCGCCACGTGATAGACACCATCTTCCGCGGGGATTTCTCCCGCGCAGGCTCCTACTTCGGCGGATTCGGCAAGTACACGGATTCCTCCATCACCGCCCTGCCGTACAACCCGCAGCGCGCACGCATGTACTTTGCCCGCGCAGGGTACACCACGGAGGGGCCGGACGGTATCCTGTGCAAGCCGGACGGCACGCGCCTGCAGGTGGTGGTAAGCTCACGCATAGACCCGCTGTACGCCAACTGCATGAACCTGCTGCGGGAATACGCCGCCGCCTGCGGGCTGGACCTGCGCCTGGACCAGATGGACGACACCGTGTTCTACCTGAAGGTGAAGGAGAAGCAGTTCTCCGCCGCGCTGTGGTCCTGGGGCTTCTCACCGCCCCTGCCGGATGCCTCCGCCTTCTTCCTCTCCTCACAGGCGTACAAGCCGGACGGCTCTCCCCTGCCCGGCACCAACAACATCACCGCCACCAATTCCCCCAGCCTGGACCGCGCCATCATGGCCGCCAGGCAGGCCGCCACAGAGGAGGAGGCCGTGGCCGCACAGCACCGCGTGCAGCAGATTATTGCCAACACCGCCGCCTGGGTGCCCGGGTGGACCACCACCTACTGGCGCTTTGCCCAGTGGCGCTGGATACGCTGGCCGGATTCCCCGGAGTGCCGTTTCTGCCCCCCGCGCTATTACGACCCGCTGGACAGCCACCTGTACTGGGTGGATGAGAAGACCCGGCAGGAGACCCTGGAGGCCCGCCGCCACGGGGATTCCTTCCCGGAGACGGAACTGTTCATCCCCCTGCCCCCTGATGCCGAGTCATGAAAGAGCTCTCTGACAACCTGCTGGAAGTCCGCAACCTGACCACCGCCTTTGAGCGCGACGGCAGCCTGCTGCGCGCCGTGGACGACGTGAGTTTCACCATTCCCCGCGGCAAGTGCGTGGGCATTGTGGGGGAGAGCGGCGGCGGCAAGAGCGTGACCGCCATGAGCCTGGTGCGCCTGCTGCCCCACCCCGCCGGGCAAATCCTGGGGGGGCAGGTCCTGTTCAACGGAGAGGACATCCTGAAAATGAAACCCCGCCGCCTGCGTGAAATCCGCGGCGGCAGCATCGGGGTCATCTTCCAGGAGCCCATGAAAGCCCTGAACCCCGTCCACACCATCGGTGACCAGATTGCGGAATCCCTCATCCTCCACCGCGGCATGTCCGCAGACCAGGCGTGGGACGAGGCCATCCGCCTGCTGGCCAAGGTGCGCATCCCCAGCCCGGAGCACCGCGCTGCGGAATACCCCGGCTCACTCTCCGGCGGCATGCGCCAGCGCGTGGTCCTGGCCACCGCCATAGCCTGCCGCCCGGAGCTGGTGATTGCAGACGAGCCCACCACCGCGCTGGACGTGACCGTGCAGGACCAGATACTGGGCCTGCTGCGGGAGCTGCAGGTGGGCTCCCAGTCGTCCACCCTGCTCATCACCCATGACCTGGGCGTGGTGGCGCAGAACTGTGACCGCGTGCTGGTGATGTACGCCGGGCGCATCGTGGAAAGCGCAGAGGTGAAAGAGCTCTTTGCCAACCCCTGCCACGCATACACCCGCGCCCTGCTCGCCTCCATGCCCCGCCCGGAATACCCCCGCAAGAGCCACCTGCCCAGCATCCCCGGCCACGTGCCCTCCCTGGCAAACCACGTGCCCGGCTGCCGCTTCTGCCAGCGCATGGGCGCAGACCCCGCCACCCTGCAGCACCGCCCCCCCATGCAGGAGATCACCCCCGGCCACTGGGTGCAGGCCTGCCCCCGCTGCCTCTCCCGCGAGTGGGCCTGATGGGAACCGGCGTCCCGCATTTTTCCCGCCTTCCCCGCATTTCCTGCAAAAAGGGAATTGACAGGCGCGCTGCCATCCTGTATGCTCTCTGCCGTGGGAGCAATCCCGCTTAATCATTATCCGCCCCCATCAGTAATTCTCCCACGATCCGGGATGCTATGAACTTGGGGGCTTTTTCTTTTTACCATGATCAGGACAGCCATACTAGTGGACGGCGGATACTTCCGCCGCAGGATGCTTGCCTACGCCGGCTCCCAGGAACCGGTTCCGGCAGCAGATACGTTGTACAAGTATTGTATGAAGCACTTGGCGCATGACAGGGGTGAATGCTCCCTGTACCGCGTGCTCTATTACGATTGCCCGCCTTCTGAAAAGAACGTCTACCACCCGCTCCTCAAGAAAATCGTCAACCTGAAGCGGGAGCCCCTGTATGCCTGGAACATGGCCTTTCTCAACGCCCTGCGCACCAAGCGCAAATTTGCCGTGCGGCTCGGCAAGCTGGCCGACGAGCAGGCGGTATACAACCTGAAATACGAGGCTACCAAGGCGCTGATGAAGGGCGAGAAACGCCTGGAAGACCTGACCGAGGACGATTTTACCCTGAATATCAAGCAGAAGGGGGTGGACACCCGCATAGGCATCGATATGGTATCCATGGCCCTGAAAAAGCAGGTGGACAAGATTGTGCTCATTGCCGGAGATTGCGATTTTGTACCGGCCGCCAAGTTTGCCCGCCGGGAGGGCATCGACATCGTCCTGGACTCCATGGGGGCATACGTCCGCCCGGAAATGAGCGAGCACATCGACGGCCTGACAACATTTGTCTACTCCTTCTCCAAGGAACGCCAGGGAACATTTTCCGGAATCCATGCCGACAAGCCGGCACCGGCCGATGGCCAAGGAACGGTGCATCCCTGATGAACACCGCACCCCCGCAGCCTGCGGGGGGAACAAGCACGCGCCCGGGGCGGAGCCGGGTTTGGTGATTCCACCTGTTTTCCGCCCCGCCCGCGGCACCGTTTTTGCGCGCCCGACCCAGAAAAACAGGCTTGACATTGCCACCCCGTAGGGTATACTTGCACGCGCCTGCGCATTCATATTTTGCGGGGCAGATGCAACATTCAACTCCGAATGCCATGAACAGTTACCGTACTCATTCCTGTGATGAACTCCGACTCAGCGATGTGGGCAAGGACGTGACCCTTGCCGGCTGGGTGGACACCGTGCGCGACCACGGTGGTGTGATTTTTATCGACCTTCGCGACCGCGAGGGCAAAACCCAGGTTGTATTCCACCCCGAAAATAATGCGGAGCTTGCCAAGCAGGCAGAGAGCCTCCGCGTGGAATCCGTCATCCAGGTGACGGGCAAGGTGGACGCCCGACTCAAGACGGACGAGGTGGACGCCACCAATCCGGACCTGGCCACGGGTGAGGTGGAGGTATCTGCCAACGGGCTGAAGGTGCTCAACCGCGCCGCCGTGCTCCCCTTCCAGCTGGACCGCCCCGTGAACAACGAGGACCTGCGCCTCAAGTACCGTTTCCTGGACCTGCGCCGCCCCAACATGCAGCGCAACATGATCCTGCGCCACCGCATCACCAAGGCCATGCGCGACTACCTGGACGAGCAGGGGTTCCTGGAGCTGGAAACACCCATCCTCTCCAAGTCCACCCCGGAGGGCGCCCGCGACTACCTGGTGCCCAGCCGCGTGTGCCCCGGCAAGTTCTACGCCCTGCCCCAGAGCCCCCAGCAGTACAAGCAGCTGCTCATGGTCGCCGGCCTGGAGAAGTATTTCCAGATTGCCCGCTGCTTCCGCGACGAGGACCTGCGCGCAGACCGCCAGCCGGAATTCACCCAGGTGGATATAGAGGCCTCCTTCATCACCCCGGAGGACATCTACACCTGGATTGAGCAGATGCTCAAGCGCGTGTTCAAGGAGTCCGTGGGGCGTGACATCCCCACACCCTTCCCCCGCATGACCTGGCATGATGCCATGAACCAGTATGGTTCTGACAAGCCGGAGCGCCGTTTCGAGATGAAGATTGCCGACTGCTCCGACATCTTTGCCAACAGCGACTTCCGCGTCTTCTCCGGCGCCATCGCCAACGGCGGCGTGGTCAAGGCCATCAACGCCAAGGGCTTCGCACCCTCCGTCGGCCAGATCGACGCCCTCACCCAGACCGCCGTGGAAGCCGGTGCCAAGGGCCTGGCCTTCATCAAGGTGCGCGACGTGGAGAAGCGCGAGGAGTGGAAGAGCCCCGTCACCAAGCGCCTGACAGACGACGAGCTGCAGGCCCTGCGCGAGCGCCTCGGCATCGAGAGCGGCGACTGCATCTTCTTTGCCGCCGGCGAGTGGGAGGAAAGCTGCACCATCCTGGGCCGCGTGCGCCTGCAGTGCGCAGACTTCATGGAGCTGCTCAAGGACAACCATGAGGTGGACCTCTTCTGGGTGACCCGCTTCCCCATGTTCGCCTGGGACAAGGAGGAAGGCCGCTACGTGGCCATCCACCACCCCTTCACCCGCCCCGTGCCGGAGGACGTGGACAAGGTGCTCAACGGCGAGATTTCCACCGAGCTCTGCGCAGAGGCTTACGACGTCATCTTCAACGGCAACGAGCTGGGCGGCGGCTCCCTGCGTATCCATGAGAAAGACCTGCAGGACGCCACCTTCCGCGCCCTGGGCCTGGATGAAAAGACCATCCATGAGCGCTTCGGCCACCTGCTCTCCGCCTTCTCCTTCGGCG
This sequence comes from Akkermansia sp., assembly GCA_030536145.1. Classification (GTDB taxonomy): domain Bacteria; phylum Verrucomicrobiota; class Verrucomicrobiia; order Verrucomicrobiales; family Akkermansiaceae; genus Akkermansia. The sequence goes on along the minus strand of JAUNQN010000013.1, from coordinate 27,519 downwards.
CACCGCCCCACGGCGGCCTCGCCCTCGGCCTGGACCGCGTGGTCATGCTCATCGGTGAATGCGAATCCATCCGCGAGGTGATTCCCTTCCCCAAGAACAACCGCGCCGTGGACCTCATGTGCGAGGCCCCCGACACCGTGGACGCCACCCAGCTCCGCGATATCCACATCCAGGTCAAGCTCCCGGAGAAACTCCGCCAGAAACTGGAGGCAGAAGCCGCCGCAGAGGCCGCCAACCAGCCCCAGGCATAAGGCGGCAGCAACCATCTACACCCCGGCGCAGCCGCACCTCTTGCGGCTGCGCCTTTTTTATTTATTGATTTCAAACTACTTGCAGAGGCCGCACGCATTGCAATCTGACAATCATGGAGCATGAGTACCTGCCGCCCCCAGACCATCCGGAAGGACGGTGCCTGTATGAACACAAGCCTGCGGCACCGGGAGTTATGGTACCGCAGGGCGGCGGAGATGGGGAATCCGGCGGCGGTGGAGCTGCCGGAACGGTGGCTGGCGCGGCAGAATGACGGTTTGGACGGGAAATAATATACACAAAACCGGGCGCGTGGTGCGCCTATATAATGAACGGACGATGGGTAAGGAGTCATCAGAAGCTGCCGGGAAGGAGCGCGCCGGGTCTGTGGACTGGGCGGCGTGGCTGCGGGAGTATGGAGCCAGGCTGCTGCTGTATGCGCGCCAGCAGACACGGACGGAGGCGGATGCCGAGGACGTGATGCAGGAGGCGCTGGTGCAGCTGGTGCGTGCGGTGGATTCCGGGGAGTTCCAGGGCGGGCGGGCCCAGTGGCCCGGCTACGTGTACACCACCATACGCCACCGCGCCATGGACCGCGGGCGGCGGGAGGAGGTGCGCAAGGAGTATGCCCGCCGGGAGCAGGACGGGATGCAGGAGGGGGAGGCGGACGAGCCCTGGCTTTCCTGCGCGGCGGATGACGAGTATCTGCGCGCCCGGGTGGAGAAGCTGCTGCGGAACCTGCCGGCGGATTATGCGGAGGTGGTGGTGCTCAAGATATGGGGTGAACACACTTTCCAGGAGATTGCCGACATGACCGGGGCCAAGCTGGCCACCATTACCTCCCGCTACCGCTATGCCATGCAGGCCATGCGCAAGGAGCTGGAGGCCAACCCCATAGATAATTAAACCCTTACAAGAGACCATGGATACGGAACAGACAAACCTGGACACCCTGGGTGCCGCTCCCCTGCCGGATGCGCTGGCGGGCCGTTTTCTGGCCGCCATGCAGGCGGCCTCTGCAGAGGAGACGGAGCTGCGCCGCACAGAGGCTATGCTGCGCCGCCTGGCCCCGGCGGAGATGCCGCTGCACCTGATGGGGCAGATGGGCATGGGTATGTACGTGGCGGCGGCACAGGCGCGCGGCGGGCGCAGCACGGCGGGCCGCCCCTGGCTGCGCCGCTGCGCCGCTGCTGCGGCGGCCTTGGTGTGCTGCGCGGCGGGCGGGCTGGCCTTCCACGGCACGGCGGTGGCGGATGCTGCCCCGCAGGGACTGGTGAGCCGCAGTGTCATCCTTTCCCGCGGCGGGGAATCCGTGCAGTGGAATGCGGATTCCACCCCGGTGCGCAGTTACGAGGTGACGTATGAGGACACCTTTGTGCTGGATGGCGACGACGGCATGACGGTGACGGTGCGCGTGCCGAACCGCACGACGGTGACGGTGCCCGCGGAGATGCTTTGATTTACCCTTTTATGAAATTTCACTCCTTCCAGACAACATTTCTGGCAGCCCTGCTCCTGTGCGGGGCTGTGGCTGCCGCCGCGCCGAACCGCTGTGCCATGGGCATGGTGGGAGAGGATGCCGCAGGCGCTGCCGCCGCCCCCACGGCCCCGGATTCCGGGGTGCGGGTGGTCTCCCTGCTGCCGGGCGGCCCGGCGGCGCAGGCAGGGATTCTGGAGGGGGATGTGATTGTGATGCTGGACGGCAAGCCCGTGCGAGACCGCGCCACGCTGGCCGCCATGCTGGCCGGCCGCACACCCGGTGAGCGCGTGCGCGTGGAGCTGGTGCGCCAGGGGCACCGCCAGGCGGTTTCCCTGCTGCTCATGCGCTCCCCCAACCCGGCGGCAACCGCCATGAACAGCCTGGATTCCGCCGTGGGCGGGGACCGCGTGATGCGCCCCCTGGCCGTGCCGCAGGAGATACGCGAGAAACTGGCGGAGCTGCGCCGCAGCCTGTGCGCCCAGCTGGCCGCCCTGCCCCACGGCATCGCCCCGGAGAAGGTGACGGATACCCTGCAGGATATCCGCGACCTGGCGCGGGATGCCAACCCGGACGGCAAGGGCTGGATGGAGGGCCGCGCGGGCGAGGCCTCCGTGAGTTTCAAGGACGACCAAGGCAGCGTGATGCTGCGCGGCTCCAACAACCTGCTCACAGTGGAGCTGTTCGACAAGGCGGGCAAGGTGACCTACCGCGCCAATATAGACACCCCGGAGCAGCGCGCCGCCCTGCCCGACCATGTGGTGAAACGGTTGCAAAATTTGAAATAATTGGAGTTTATCCTGCATGGATTGGTACGCGCCGTTCGGCGGGGTTACCGGGTTGGTGAGGCGGTGATGCAGGGAACCACCCCGCAGAGCGGGCGCGGGTGGGTTGGTAAGGGCGCATGGGTGGTTCAACTACACGCCCGCACCACCCATACTCCCGGCACACCCACCATCACCGCTCCCCCTACTCCGGGCGGTAGATGCACTCCTCCCCCATCCAGAGGGCGGAATCATGGATGGCGGGGAGATGCAGGTAATCCACCAGGCGGCCGGAGGCGGCGGGGGCAAACTTGCCGTTCTCCCCGGCGGTGTATGCCTGCCAGGCCAGGTAGCGCGGGCCGTTTTCCTCCTTCTGCCAGGCCATCACTACAAAGCAGCGGTCCGTGACCCAGGCGATGGTCTCCGGGGAGCGGGGTGCCATGCGGAACGGCGCGGGGAGCTCCTGCGCCACATCGGTGGGGTACTCTTCCCCCACCAGCAGCAGGCGGTTGTCGCGCGTGATGACAGGCAGGCGCCCCTCCCGTGCCTCCGGCGCACAGGCGCGCAGGGTGGTGCCGTGCAGCTCCTTCTCCCGGCTGCAGCGGTAGGGCAGCAGCGGGGCAAACACGCCGTGCGGGCTGTCATAAATCCGGCGGTTGGGCGGCATGTACCCGGTAGAGGCAAAGCAGTAGGCCGGCTCCGCCTCATCGGCAGCGGTACCCTCCGGCAGCAGCTCCGGCGGAACCTCGCCCAAACCATAGCCTCTGCGCTTCACGGCATCACAGGGGCCCAGGGCCACCTTCAGCCGCACCAGGGCGGCACCGTCCGCCCGCACGGCCCAGTAGTCCTTCTCCTGCCAGCCGGGGGGACAAGTGGCCTGCTGCACAGGCGGCAGCGCTTGGGCCTTGCCGCCGCTGTACAGGTACACGGTGGAGGCGGGCGGGAACGGGCAATCATCCACCGCCGGGGCAAAGACGGTAAAGCCGTTGGCATCCCAGCGCACGCGGCTGGCGTGGGCCAGTTCATCCTTGCCGAAGAGCACGGGCTCCAGCTGCTGCAGGGGCTCCCTGGCGGCCTCCATGTACCAGGCACCGTGCTTCAGGCGGAAAATGCGCATCTGGTAACAGCTGTCCGTGATGGTGGTACCCGTCACCACAATCTCCGGCGTGCCGTCATGGTCCAGGTCGCGCAGCTGCAGGGCAGGCTCACTGTCTTGCTCAAACCAATGGAAAACAGCCGCCGGCACCCAGCCGAACGATTCCTCCCCCTCACCGTACTCCAGCATCAGGTACCCCACAGGCGTGGTATAGCCCTTGTCTTTCAGCGTAAAAAGCCCCACGGCACGCGCAAAGTCCTGCCCATCACCCGGCAGCTCCGCGCGGGCCACGCAAGCCAGGTTCAGCCCCGCCTCGGCAGGGGCAGCAGCAGGTGCGGTGGCCGCAGCATCAGCGGCCAATCCCGGCAGGCACAGGCCCGCCGCCAGCAGGGGGAAAAGTTGAGGGAGCGTCATACCAGCCTGTTAGACTCCGGATGAGGCGCGTGTGTTCAAACAAAACCACAAAAAAACGCCAGCACACCATGCCACGGGCATGGTGTGCCGAAAAACAACCTTGGTTGAAAGGGTTTACTTGGCGGCGCGAGCCTTCTTGATGATGGATGCGACGGTCTCGGAGGGCTGGGCACCGTTGGAGATCCACTTGTCAGCCTTCTCGACGTCGATGGTGTAGTTGACACCCTCAGCCATGGGATTGTAGGTGCCAATCTGCTCGATGAAGTCGCCATCGCGGCGGTCACGGCTGTCGACGACAACGATCTTGTAGAAAGGACGGTCCTTGGAACCCTGGCGGTTAAGACGAATTGCTACCATATTTGATAAGTTGTTTGGAGGTTGTTTTGATATGAGCCGCAGGGGCAGCGCTTACGCGGAGCCACCAAGGCGGGACGACAAGTTAGCACGAGCGGGAGGGAAAGTCAAGCACAAAGGTTGAGAATTTTCCATTTCATGCAGAATTCATGCCTGTTCCAGCACGCCGATGAAGGGGAGATTGCGGTAGCGGCCTGCAAAATCCAGCCCGTAGCCCACCAGGAAGCCGGACTGCACCTGCAGGGCGGCAAAATCCGCGGAGAAGGGGCAGGAGCGGCGCTCCCGCTTGTCCACGGCCACGGCGGTGCACACCTCTGCCGCGCCCATGGCGCGCAGCTCCGCCACCACCCCCTGCAGGGTGGTGCCGGTATCCAGCACGTCATCCAGCACCAGCACGCGCATGCCGCGGCAGTCTGCCGGGCGGCTGAGCCATGAGAGCGTGCCGCTGCTGTGCTGAGCATCCCCGTAGCTGGAGATGCGCACGGTATCCAGCAGGAAATTGGGCGGCAGCAGGCGCAGCAGGTCTGCGGCAAACCACAGGCCGCCGTTCAGCACGGCCAGCACCTGCACGGGCTCCTGCGTGCCGAAACGCTCCAGCACCTGCGCGGCCACGCGCTCCAGCGCGGCGCGTATCTCCCGCTCCGTGAACAGGGGGCGTATGTGCGGCTGCGTGCTCATGACAGCTTGCGGCGGGTTACCAGGTACACCTTGTCGCCGTGGCGCAGCTTGGTATCCACCGCCACCATGGCTATGGCGCCCTTGGGCGCGGTGGGCACCGTGCGGGTCACGCCCTCGGCGTCGTCACAGCGCACCTCCTGCACGTTCACGCGCACAATGCCGGTGGTGCAGCCCGTAATCTCAATCTTGTCACCGGGGGAAAGGGGCTCCGCCTCCAGGCGGATCTCCGCCACCCTGGCCTTGGGGTACCAGCGCACCACGCGGCCCATGTGGCGGCGCTGCTCCAGCGCCAGGCTGTTTGAGCAGCCGCTCCATGTATCCCACTCCTCACCCAGGTAGTAGCCGCCGTGCCAGAACTTGCGGTTGAACACCTGCAGGAGCCGCTCCTCCCACGCGGCCACCTTCCCCGGCCCCCACTGCCCGGCGGCGCAGGCCTGCACGGCCTCCTTGTACACGGCGGTCACGGTGGATACGTACGCCTCCGACCGCCCGCGGCCCTCCAGCTTGTACACGGAGACCCCGGCCTCCACCAGCTGGTCTATCACGCGGATGGTGCAGATATCCTTGGGAGACATGATGTACTGGTTGTCCACATCCATCTCAAACCCGGTCTCCGTATCCGTGACCCGGTACTTGCGGCGGCAGAGCTGGAAACACTGGCCGCGGTTGGCGCTGTGGTTGTACGCGGCCAGGCTCATGCCGCACTTGCCGGAAATGCCGATGCAGAGGGCGCCGTGGGCAAATATCTCTATACGCACGGGCTTGCCGCCGGGGCCGCAGATGTTCTCTGCGCGGATGGTGTCGATAATGTGGCGTATCTGGGAGAGCTTGAGCTCGCGCGCCAGCACCATCACATCCGCATACTGTGCAAAGAAGCGCACGGCGGGCACATTGCACACGTTTGCCTGCACGGATATATGCACCTCCAGCCCTATGCCGCGGGCGTATGAGATGACCGCCAGGTCCGCGGCGATGACCGCATCCACCCCGGCAGCCTTGGCGCGCTGCAGCAGCTGTTCCATGCCGGCCACCTCATCATCATACACGATGATGTTGCAGGTCAAATACGCCTTTGCGCCGCAAGCGTGGCACAGGCGCACCACCTTGGGCAGGTCGTCCTCCGTAAAGTTCACGGTAGAGCGTGCGCGCATGTTGTACATGCCCACGCCAAAGTACACGCTGTCCGCCCCGGCGCGCAGCGCCGCCGCCAGGGATTCGTAAGACCCCGCAGGGGCCATAATCTCCAGTTCCTGCATGCCCCGCATTGTAGCCGCAGCCCCCCGCGCGGTCAAGAGATTTTGACAAGATAGAGGCCATAAATAAGCGCTTGTCACGAGCTTAAAGAAAAGCTATAATCAGCAAAGACATGAATGGGACGCACCGAACATATCCAATCGTATTTGCCGCCAATGAGAGGTTCTCTATACCTTTGCTGTTGGCTGTAGAATCCCTGCTCAAGGTCGCAGCCCCGACCTCCAGGTATGAGGTACATGTAATGGATGACGGCATTTCCGACATGACCAAGGATTACCTGGTGAGCTTGGAGAACCGCTTCAACTATTCTGTCACATTCCATGATGTTTCCGAAATTGCGTGCAATTTACCAACCACCTATTATTTCCCGAAAGTGACGTATGCAAGGTTCATGCTTCCCTCCATTTTTGCAGGCACGCCACACCGGCGCATATTCTATTCAGATGCCGATGTATTCTTTACACGGGACATTGCTCCGGTCTACGACACGGATATGAAAGGTTGTGTGGTAGCCGGCGTGCAGGAACTCAATTGCCTTCCACCCGTCATCCACATACCTGATACCGGCGCACATATCAGTTACGTTGAACGCTGGAGCCAGAGGTTCGGCGTTGACACCACATCTACAGACGGGCTATACATCAATGCAGGCACCATACTGCTGGATATCACAGAATTTGAAAACAAAGGCTTTGCCAGGCGCTGCCTGGATGAGTGTGAACAAATCACCCTGGAGAAAGCACCGCTTCTGGACCAAGACGTTCTCAACTATGTGTGTTGGGGGCACACCGCGCCCCTGCCTGTGAGTTACGGGGCCATTCCCCTGTACGGCAAATTCTATTCCGGAGAAGAATACTACCCGTCTACATGCAAATACACCAAGGAGGAACTGGCACTAGCCTTGACATCTCCTGCCATCATCCACTTTGCAGGGCAGAAACCGCGCGTGCTGGAAGGAGCGCGCTACCCGCTGGAACAGCAGTTTATCGATTTCTGGAAACAATCAGCATGGCGCGGCTACATGCCGTATTCGCCGCGCATAGGTTCCCTTTCCCCTTCCCGTTTCATCCAGCCGAACACCCCCATCAAACAGTACATAGGGGAACTGCGCAAACAGCTCATCAAGTACACGGTGGCTTCCTACCTGTTCACGGGGGAGCGGCGCAAGCGCTATGCCATGCAGCGTGACGGGCTGCGCACCGTGCTGAGAAACGCCAAGGCATGCTGCTGACACCGCCGCCCATCCCTACCGCTTGCCGCCGAACATGCGCCTCAGCTTGTAGCGCAGCATGAACCAGGCATTGTGCCACCTGGTCTTGGGCAGGTCATGCCCGGCCAGCAGCCAGCGCACGTCATCCTCCTGCCAGGCGGAGAAATACTTGTAGGCAAATGACTTATCCCCCTTCAGCGGGGCAAAGGCGGCGCGATACAATGCGCAGTACTCACCACGCAGCTCCGGCTGCAGGTTCTCCATGAAAATGCGGCACATGCCGTAGCCCCAGTAGTAGAAGGACTCCCGGATACACTCCAGCTTACCCAGGCGGGCCAGGGCATCCCGCGCCACAGCCACGGTAGCAGGTGCCTGCAAGGCCCGGCGCCCCGTCTGCTGGCCGGAATTCCCCTGCCCGGCCTCACTCCGGTAATGGACCAGCGGCTCCTTGACTATGCTGATACTCTGCGCACGCGCCAGGATTTCAAAGACAAAGGGACCATCCTGATAGGCGGCGGAGGCGCTCTCCAGCACCTTCACCTGCTTGGCCAGCTCCGCCTTGTACAAGTAGCTCCACAGGGATACGTGGATCATGATGAGCGGGTCCCACTCCAGCGGGTGGAACACCCCCTCCGGCGCGCCGTCAAGCACCTTCAGTTCCTCCACATCCTGCTGCCCGGCAGGGGCAGTGGAATCATAGCGCCAGAAGCGGCATTTCACCAGGTCCGCCCCGGTCTCGCATGCCCGCTTGTAGAGCTTCTCATACATGGTGGGCTCAATCCAGTCGTCGCTCTCAATCACACCGATGTAGGGAGCTGTGGCACGGGCAATACCAGCATTCACCGCCTTGCCGTACCCGCCGTTGGGCTGGTGCACGGCCACCACGCGCGGGTCGCGCGCCGCGTATTCATCCACCATGGCGGGGCAATTGTCCGGGGAGCCGTCATCCACCAGGATAACCTCTATCTCCCGCAGGGTCTGGGCCAATATGGAATCCACACACTGGCGCAGGTAGCGCTCCACCTTGTAGATGGGAACCACAACGGAAACGAGTGGGGAACGGGAATCTGGGGTACTCATGGCGGCCTGTGTTATTTGTCGTTAATCTTGATGATGACAATATCCCGATCCACGCGGATACTGTCATCGGCAGGCCAGCAGGGCATATCCTGCAGGGCGGCGGCATGCAGCTTCTCCTCACCCTTGGCAGCCTGGCGCAGATTGCGCAGGCGCATGTACTTGGCATAATTGGTAGAGCCGAAGAAATTGAACTCCGGCAAGGCGGAATCAGGGTAGCTCCCGTGCTGCTCCATGGAGTACAAATCCCCCTTGGGGCGGTCTGCCGCGCCGAAGAGGACAATGGTGCAATCCTTCAGCCCCTGAGCCAGGGCAACCTGGCGCCCGCGCTCATGCATATTCTGGAGCTCTACCAGCCCCTGCTGGAAATAATACGCCTCGTCACGGGCCATAAGAGCCCCCCGGTACATGGATTTGAGCGCCACAAAACCTGCCAGCAACAGGAGGCCCCGCCGCCAGCACCGGGAAATCCCCTGCGGCCAGGCAGACAGCAACAGCCCCCAGGCACAGGCAAGGGCCAGCGGCTCTGCCACATACACACGCGTGGGGAAATAGCGCAGGGTCTCATACGGCAGGAACGGAAGAGCCACCGCCACGGCGCTCACAACTGCAGCAGAAATGCGCGGAAGCCTGCGCCATGACAGGAACAACACTCCCGCAACAGGAACAACAGCCGTATAGCACACCCAGTGGTTGTGATATTCAGTATTGCCATTGAAGAACAAATCCACAGGTGCTTTCAGCGCATAATGCAAGAATGCCACCACAAGCTCCTTGGCTCCCCGGGCCTGGGTCATCCATTGCGGGTAGCGCCCAGTCACAGATTGCGCCATATCTTCCTTGTATTCCGCCGGTGCATCCGCGCAAGATGCCACCACTCCGGCAATGCAAAAATACAAGACTATGGCGCAAAGGGTGACAAGTGCCGCACGCACCCACCACCGCCGGCCGGGCAACACTCCCCGCCGCATGGTATCCGCAGCTATCCACCCGCCCAGCAGCACCACCCAGTACAGGCCTATGGACTGGTACACGGACAGGGCCAAAGTCACAGCCACCGCCGCCCCGGCAGTCCGCCACACACCGGGGCGGGCCAGCAGGCACGCAGCACCGCTGAGCAGCAGGAATCCCAGCGCCACCGCATCGCTCTGCACGGAATAGCGCAGCTGATATGCCCACTGCAGGCAGCCCAGGTACATTACCCCGTACACCAGCTGCTGCCACAAACGCTGAAGGCCAAACAAGCGGGTTTGCAGCACCAAGGCTGCCGCCATGTAGAAACCGGCCACCAGCCCCCCCACAAAAGGCAGGGTGCCCCCGCCCATCACTACGCGATACAGGTACAGGCCCCAGCGCCCGTTGAGCAGGTACTCCACATTAGCCGGAAGGCCAAAGCAGTTCACCTCATCCCAATCCATGCCGAAGCGGAAAATCGTTAACCCGTATATGCACAGGTAGAGCAGCACATAGGCACACCACTGCACCAGCAAGCGCCAGCGGGCATTTATCACCTGCCGTTGTAGGGGCATCATCATATCCATGTGCATATCGTACCATCATTGTTCCCTGTTCACAAGGATAATGTAGCCCGTTTCTCGGGCGTTTTCCACTCATGTGCCCCAAGATAACCATTGACACCAACGGGAAAAGGGCATAGACTCGGCGTATAGATGAATACCTCACCCTGTACATACGATTACCTAGTAGTGGGAGCCGGCCTCTTCGGTACTGTGTTTGCGCAGCAGGCATACGCTGCCGGCAAGAAGGTGCTGGTAGTGGACAAGCGCCCCCATGTGGGCGGAAACGTGTACACGGAGGAACAGGCCGGGATCCAGGTACACCGCTACGGTGCCCACATCTTCCATACGAACGACGAGGGCGTGTGGCAGTACATCACCCGCTTTGCCACTTTCAACCGCTTTACCAACAGCCCCGTGGCAAACTACCGCGGGGAGCTCTACTCCCTGCCCTTCAATATGTACACCTTCAACAAGATGTGGGGAGTCACCACACCGCAGCAGGCGGCGGAAAAAATTGAACAGCAGCGGGCGGAGGCAGGCATCACAACCCCGCAGAACCTGGAGGAACAAGCCATCAGCCTCGTCGGCAGGGATATCTACGAGAAACTCATCAAGGGCTACACGGAAAAGCAGTGGGGCCGCCCCTGCACGGAACTGCCCGCCTTCATCATCAAGCGCCTGCCCGTACGCCTCACCTATGACAACAACTACTTCAACGCCCTGCACCAGGGCATTCCCACCGGCGGATACACCGCCATGGTGCAGCGCATGCTCCATGGCATACAGGTGCGCACCGGGGTGGACTACCTGGAGCACCGCGCAGAGCTGAATTCCCTGGCAAAGAAAGTGGTGTACACCGGACCCGTAGACGCCTACTTCCGCTACTCCCTGGGCACGCTCCAGTACCGCTCCGTGCGCTTTGAGACAGAGCTGCTGGACATCCCCAACTATCAGGGCGTGGCCGCCATGAACTATACGGATGCGGAAACTCCCTGGACCCGCATCATCGAGCACAAGCACTTTGAGTTCGGGACCCAGCCCCAAACCGTCATCAGCCGGGAATGCAGCTCTGAATGGCACCCGGGGGACGAGCCATACTACCCCGTGAACGATGCACGCAACGCCGCCCTGTACGCCAAGTACCGGGAACTTGCCGCCGCAGAGCCCCGCACCATCTTCGGCGGCCGCTTGGCTGAGTACAGGTACTATGACATGGATGCTGTCATCCGCTCCGCACTGGATTCCGCGGCCAAGGAACTGAGCCACCATATCCCCACCGCATGAACCGTAAGGCACACCTGGACCTGCTGCGCATCCTGGCGCTTTTCCTCGTGGTATTCAACCACACGGCACTCATCACCCCGGCACGGGGCTGCAGCGGGAGCGCCGTGTACTGGCTCATCCTGCTGGCAGACGAGTGCTGCAAGCTCGCCGTACCACTCTTCTTCATGGTAAGCGGTGCCGTACTGCTGCACAGGGAGGAACCTCTCGCCCCCCTGTTCCGGAAACGCATTCTGCGCTTCATCCTGCTCATCCTGCTCTTTGTGGCCGGGCAGCAGCTGTTTGCCACCATCATCACAGATATGGGGTGGAGCTGGAAGGCCTATATCTCCGGCTGCCTTATCGGAAACACCTTCAACCACATCACCGCCGCACACGCTGTCTGGTTTCTGTACGCCTACCTGGGCATGCTGCTCCTGCTGCCCATGCTGCGCTGCCTGGCGCAGCACATGCGGAACAGCAGTTTCTACCTGCTCATGGCCCTGCAGGCGGCATGCCTCATCGTCCTTCCCGGTGCAGCCCTGGCCGTCACCGGAACCCCTGGCACTATGCTGGCAAAATTCCTGCCCTTTGCTGACGCAACCTACCCGCCCTTCTGCTGGAGCCACTGCCTCTGCTATGCCCTCCTGGGCTATTTCCTAGAACACAGGACTCCCCAAAAACTGCCCCAAAAAAACTTGCCGCGCTTGGAATCGCCGCCGCCCTCTCCCTTGCGGCGGGAGTCTTTGCCGTCCACCTGCCCCTGGGGAACGACATAGACCAGAACCCTTTCATCAAAAGCTTCCTGATGCTGCCTGCGGGCTTCGTCTTCCTGGCATTGCGAAATCAAGCAGGAACGGGCAAGCAGAGACCAGTGATACAGAAAGCCGTATTCCTGTGCGCCTCCGGCGTATTTGCCGGCATTGTAACGGAAAACATCTGGCGGCATTTCCTGCTCCCGGTCCTGTACGCCCACATGGGCCACAGCTACCCCGCCACTTGCCTGGGAGCGCTCCTTGTGGCGGCTGCAGCCCTGGTCTCAGGTTGCATCATCAAGCGCATCCCCCTGCTAGGAAAAATAATCTAGGGAATACCTTCACCTCACGCGGACACCGCATAGGAAAACACGTTTTTTACCCAGGCATTCCACTACAGTAAGAACCGGATGCCCCGCTATGCAATAACTCCATTTGGCTCCAGTTGACTTGAAAAACGGACGCAGCAGAGGACGAAGCAGGAAATCAAACTCCGGCTGCGGGTAATACGGGTAATAACACCATTTCAGAAAACGGTGCTTCAGGTATGCCCATACCCCCTTGCCCAACCGCTCCTGATAATAGGGTGCAAGATAGGAATACATAAACACATACCCGACGCGTGGCATGGCCTCCGGCAGCAGGTGGCGGTTAAGATTCATCTGCCACCCTATCTCTTTCATGGCTCCCAAATGGAATTCCTTCTCATACCTGCCACCGCTGTACGCATCCAGGCTCTCATACATGGCCACATCAGATTCCCACACCTGGATTGCCCTAGAATCCCGCTTCTGTGTCACAGATGCCGTCCACGACACGGGACTAGAGTTCAGGCGATACACCACCATCTTCTTATGGAAATAGCGGATTTTCCCTTTCAGCGCGGCAAATATCTGCAACTGGGTATCCCCACCAATCAAACGCCTCACGCACGCTTCCGGATAGTCGTCTTTCAGGCCGCAGCGGTATACAATACTAGCGGTATGTATCAACCATCCCCCCTTGGTAATGGTATCTTCCACAGGTATATCACAATCGCCTGCATATGTGGGCCAGCCCCGGCGCTGCAAGTCATCGCTACTCATCTCACCCCTGGGAGTCATCACCACCGCATTACTGCACGCCATGGTATACTCCGGGTGAGCCTCCAGAAAATCCACCTGCTTCTGCAGCTTGTGCGGGTCTGTCCAGCAGTCGTCGCCCTCGCACAGGGCTATGTATTTGGCGCCGTACTTCCCGCAAGCCTCGGACATAATCCGGTTCAAGGAACCATCCCGCTTGGAATACTGGTTCTCATCCTCGTAAATGGGCTTGATGATGTCCGGGTACTTCTCCGCATATTCGCGGAGGATGGCTGCAGAGCCGTCCGTGGAGCAGTCGTCATGCACCACGGCCACAAAGGGGAACGTGGTCTGCTGCATCACAAAACCGTCCAGGCACTGGCGCAGGTACGGCTCATGGTTGTAGACTAGGCTGCGGATGACAACTAGGGGATTTTCAGGCATAACGTGCCAGGCTATGTTAGCATGCGCACCCTGCGGAGTCAAGGCGGGATTGCGCTTGACATGCCGCCGGCTTTTCCCTATACTCTCCGCCCCATGGGACGCGTGGCACAGGAAACAGCCAAGGGATTGAAATGGTCCCTGCTCAACAAGCTCACCCTCTACCCGGTGCAGCTGGTGTACGGCATGGTGCTGGCGCGCCTGCTCACACCCACGGAGATGGGCATCGTGGGGCTCACCGGCATCTTCTTTGCCATAGCCTCCACGCTGAAGGACTCCGGATTCGGCTCCGCGCTCATCCGCAAAATAGACCGCACAGAGGAGGACTGCTCCACCGTGTTCTGGTTCAACATGGGCATGAGCCTCATCCTCTCCACCATCCTCTTCCTGCTGGCCCCCTGGTTTGTGGAATACTTCCACCAGCCGGAGCTGCTGTGGCTCACCCGCGTGTCCGCCGTCCTCATGTTCCTTTCCAGCAGCGCCGGCGTGCACTGGGTCTTGTACTCTGCCCGCAGGGATTTCAAGACACCCGCCGTCATCAATGTCTGCATCACCCTGGTCTCCCTGCCCGTCACCCTGTACCTGGCCTACCGCGGCTGGGGCGTGTGGGCGCTCATGACCCAGAACATCGTCACCAGCCTGCTCTCCCTGGCCACCGTCTGGATTATATCCCCCTGGAAACCTCGCTTCACTTTCTCCCGCCAATCCTTCCGGGAGCTCTTCAGCTACGGCAGCAAGCTGGCCGCCTCCGCCCTGCTGGACACGGCTTACAACGACCTGCGCACCTTCTTCATCGGCAAGGTGTACTCCCCCGCCCAGCTCGCCTACTACAACCGTGGCCAGCACCTGGCCGCCGTCGGTCCGCAGACCGCCTGCGGTATGATCGGCGGTGTCACCTTCCCCATCCTGGCCACCCTGCAGAATGACAACGAGCGCCTGAAACAGGTCTACCGCCAGTACCTGCGCCTGTTCACCCTGGTCATCGTATGGGGCAGCATGCTCATGGCCGCCATGGCGGATTCCTGGATCCGCCTCATGAGCGGCCCCCAGTGGGGCCAGGCCGTGCCGTACGCCCGCATCCTCTGCTTCTCATACGCACTCTGGCATATCCAGGTCATCAACCTGAACCTGCTCCAGGTCAAGGGCAGGTCAGACCTCTTCCTCCGCCTGGAGATTATCAAGAAAATGATGGTGACCATCATCCTGGCCATCACCATCCCCTTGGGGGTTATGGCTATCTGTTACGGTGCATTATTTACCTCTACTGCCAGCATCTTCATCAACTCCTACTACAGTAAAGAGCTTATCAAGCTCACCATCTGGCAGCAACTGGCAGACTACCTGCCGCTCAGCCTCCTGGCAGCAGTCTGCACATGGGTACCCGGCACCCTGGCAGAAATGCTGCCGGTCCACTACAGCCTCAAGCTCGTTTGCGGCGGCCTCTCATCCCTTGTGCTGTACTTCGGGCTGCTGCGCATGTTCAGGAACGAGAGCCTGGCCCAGCTCCTCCGCCTGTTGCAGGACCGGTGCAAGCAGCGCCACCTGGCGGCCTTGCTCCGTCGGCTCTCATGGCAGGCATGAAACTGGGCTTGACTACGCCGCTGTCTCAGGTACAATACGATTGATATGAGCAACACGGGCAAGAAAAAGAAACTCATGCTCCTGGGCGGGCTGCGCTACCTGCTCCCCGTCATTGATGCCGCCCATGAACTGGGACTGCACGTCATCACCTGCGACTATCTGCCAGACAACATTGCCCACAAGTATTCCGACGAGTACCACAACGTAAGCATCATCGACAAGGAGGCCGTGCTCAGGCTGGCACAGGAACTGCAGATAGACGGCATCATGTCCTTTGCCGTGGATCCCGGCGTGGTCACCGCCGCCTATGTGCAGCAGGAAATGGGCCTGCCCGGTTGCCCGTACGAGTCCGTATGCATCCTGCAGGACAAGGCCCGTTTCCGTGATTTCCTGCGGGAGCACGGCTTCAACTGCCCCTGGTCCTTCGGCTTTTCTTCCATGCCTGAGGCCATGGCCGCAGCCCCGCAATTCACCTACCCGGCCATTGTCAAGCCCACGGATTCCGCCGGCAGCAAGGGGGTGAGCCGAGTGGAGTCACAGGAGGAGCTTCCGGCAGCCATCAAGGAGGCATTCTCCAAATCGCTAGGTGGCCACATCATCATTGAGGAATTCATAGAAAAATCCGGGGATTCCTTTGGGAGCGACAGTTTTGCCATAGACGGCAAACTGGTATTCAACGGCTATTACGACCAATGGTTTGACCAGGAATGCCCCAATCCGTACACCCCCGGGGCAGAGATATGGCCGGCCAATATTCCGGACAATGCAGGCACCGGGCTCGACTGCGAGCTGCAGCGTCTCATCACGCTGTTGGGTATCCGGACCAGTATTTTCAATATAGAGGCCCGTGTGGGAACGGATGGCAAGGCGTACATCATGGAGGTATCCCCGCGCGGCGGCGGCAACCGCTTGGCGGAAGTCATACGCATGGGTACCGGGGTAGACCTGATTGCAAACTCTGTACGGGCTGCCATGGGTATGCCCACAGAGGGCATAACGCAAAAAGGCTTTGACGGTTCATGGGCCATCATTGCCCTGCATGCCGAGCAGGACGGTGTCTTTGACCACTTGGAGATTTCCCCGGAACTCCGCGCGCATGTGGTGGAAGAGAGCCTGCTGGTGAAACCCGGTGACATGGTACGGGCATTCCGTGGAGCGAACGATGTCATAGGCCACCTGATTATCCGCTACGATTCCCGGGATTTCCCCTGCACCGTCCTGGCCCGGATAAAGGGGGACGCCAGAGTCATCCTGAAACAAGATACCATACAGGCATGAATACCGCAATCGGAGGTTATTTTGAATTGGAACCTGCCGCCCGGGAAGGGCGGGGCTACCCCCACCAGGCTGCCGCGCACCTGAACACAGGCCGTAATGCACTGGAGTATATTTTTGCAATCCTGGGGCCTATCCGCAAGGTGTATATCCCCTATTTCACCTGTGATGTGGTCTTGGAGCCGTTTGAAAAGCAGGGGGTGCCGTATGAGCGCTACCGCCTCAACTGGGGGCTGGAACTGTCGGCCCCGCTACCATTGGCAGACGGCGAATACCTGCTCTACACCAACTACTACGGCATCAAGGACACCTATATACAGGAGCTGTATGCACGCTATGGCAACAGGCTCATCGTGGATAATGCACAAGCCCTGCTCATGCCGCCTATCCCGGGCTGCATGATGGCATACAGCCCTAGGAAATTCGTGGGGATTCCAGATGGTGGCCTAGCCTACCCGAACCGGGAGGAAAAAGTAGCCGCGCTGGCAGCAGATGCATCAGCAGACCGCATGGAGCACCTATACCTGCGCAAGCAATACGGGCCACAAGCCGGGTACGCTGCATTCAAGGCAAACAGCAAAAAACTAGCGGGGCAACCAGTTCTCCAAATGTCACCGGAGACCAGGAAAATGCTTACCGGCATAGATTTCGAGGCAGTGAAAGGCATCCGCCGCGCCAATTTCTCACGGCTGCATGCGGTACTGGCCCGCAGCAACCGGCTGAACATACCGGATATGTCTGCGTTTGCCGCGCCTCTTGTATACCCGTACTACACAGATGATACGGCCTTAAAATCCCAGCTTATCTCAGAACAGGTCTTTGTGGCCACCTACTGGCCGAATGTGTTTGACTGGTGCCAGCCTGGTGATGAGGAGTACAAGCTGGCCGAACACGTCGTCTGCCTCCCCATCGACCAGCGGTACAACGGGGAGGATATGGACAGGATCCTCTCCCTCATTCAGGGGTGAGCGGAGTCTGCATGCCACCTCATATTGAAATCACGGTCCAGTATAGCCACGGCAACGACATCCTCATACCTGCCGTTCTTGTAGACATGCTCCCTGAGCACCCCCTCCTGCACGAATCCCACTTTCTCCAAGAAACGGCGGGAGGCTGCATTGCGTACCAGCACACCATCTGTCACCCGGTGGAAGCGCAGCTGATTGAACGCGTAATCCAGCATCAAGCAATATGCCTCTGATGCATAGCCCATATTCTGCAACCCGGGGGCAATGCGGATTCCTGCCGTCTTGCATACACCATTCTTCCAATCCATGGAGGCCAAACCCGTAAGTCCGGCCAAATCGCCCTGCCTAGTCTCTATGACAAAGCGGATTTCCTTGTTGCTGTTGTGATATCCCCGGAACCAATCCAGCTCATCTTTGGAAGAGAGCGGCAAGACCCACCCCACTACGGTATCCTCCACCACGGGATTGTTGATCAACTCCCGGATAGACTCCAAATCACGCTCCTCTATGGGACGAAGCACCAATCGTTCGCTACTCAGTATCATAGTCAGGTTATCCTTCTTTTGTGCTTCTTGCCCTAATTCCCAGTATGGAGGGGGATTCGAAGCCGAACGCGAGCATACAGCATTTGAAATGCTGTATCAAGTGCAAAGTTGCGCTAAATGGCATTTTGCACAGACTTTGAGTCTGTGACTTCGAAAATAATGGCAAGCGTTGAAACGCGCATCATTGGTGAATGTGTTTTATTTTCAATAACTTGCAAGCTGTTTAAGCATACAGCATTTCAAAAACTGTACACTACCTATCAGAAACCATTCGCTGGATGGAGCAGAGTTCCCGCTATGGGCAGACCTAACCGCAACATGGTTTAGACAGAACAACGTGACAGCATTCGGATACAGAGAAAAATCACACATCGCCAACTATTGGGGAAAGGAGATTCACCGCTTAGCATGTCGTGGCTTCACCAGACATGTGAGGCACGCTCCGTTTTACCATCATGAACACAGTAGCCTTTCGAGATTTTGAAGAACGGGATGTCGATTTCGTATTCAAATGCAAAAACGACAAAAAACTGAATTCCCTCACAGTAGGCGGCTTCAAGCCTATGAGCCGGGAGGAAGCTCTCCGCTGGGTACATGGGTGCATGGGAGAACACCCCACCTACAAGTACTGGGCAATATGCACCAATGATGATGAGCAGCGTATCGTTGGGTGGATAAGTCTCTCCCAAATAGACAAAACAAACCGGTCAGCCCATTTCCACGGAATCCTCATAGGCGACCCTGATTACCGGGATACCTCTGCTTGGATCGAATCATACCTCTTTATCTTCAAATACGCCTTTGACATACTAATGCTCAACAGGTTAACGGGGAGCAGCCTGGACAGCCAGCAACTCACAATCATGATGGCCCAGGCCATGCATTTCTCCACCGAAGGGATTCAGCGCGAAGCCATCTATCGTGATGGCCGTTTCCACAATATCATCTGCACATCCGTCCTTCGCAAGGAATACCAGCATTTAAAGGAAGAAGGGGCGTATAGCGCAGACATTGTCTTAGCCAATTTATTAAAAATAACCGCAAGTACTCTGAGGAACAAGAGAAAGATTCAATAAAGACGATATTTCCACACAAAACAGGCAATACACCCGTTCACACAAAACAATACAATTAACATTCAGCAACTTAGATACAACATCCATGAACCTTGACATCTTCATCTCACATTTCAGCGAATTATTCGACGAGACCCCGGCCTCCGAAATATCCGCCACCACAGCATTTCATAATTTGGATGAGTTCTCTTCCCTTACGGCGCTGTCCATTATCGCCATGATAGACGAGCAATACGAAGTGACTCTCAAGGGGGATGACATTCGCCGTGCCATTACTGTAGAGGACCTATTCAACATCGTAAAAGAACGGCGAGGCTAACATCACTTGCCAGCAGCAGAGCAATCCAGCCATTAATCCATGTATAATCCTTTCACACTTCAAGGAAAAAGTGTTTTGGTAACCGGTGCATCATCTGGCATTGGTCAGAGAATTGCAATCGAATGTTCCAAATTGGGAGCGAACCTAACTATTACAGCCCGCAATAAGGACCGTTTGCAATCTACGCTTTCTATGCTGGAAGGGGATGAACATACTGTGGTGACAGCAGATTTGACAGTACAGTCCGACATTCAAAGCCTTGCCGATTCGTGTCCTCCTTTGGACGGAGTTGTCCACAATGCTGGAATTCTCAAAAACAGTCCGGTGGCTTTTTATTCCCAAGAGATGTTAGATACTGTATTTTCTTCAAATGCATTTGCTCCCATGTTGTTAAACCGCCACCTGTTGAAAAAAAAGAAAGTTCAGAAACACGCCTCCATAGTGTTCATCTCCTCGGCTGCATCTGTGCGGTCCGACTACGGCAACGGCATATACGGCTCATCAAAGGCTGCTCTCGCCGCCTACATGAAATACTGCGCAAGGGAACTTGCCGGCAAACAGATTCGAGTCAATGCCATCCACCCGGGAATGGTGGATACGCAGATGATTCGCGACGAAGCATATTCCCAAGAAGACTTGAAAAATGATATTGCCCGCTACCCACTGGGAAGATATGGAAGGCCCGAAGAAATTGCGTGGGCAGCAATCTACTATCTGTCCGACGCCTCCACCTGGACGACAGGCACAAGCCTTTTTGTCGACGGAGGCCTAACAATCTAAGAATTAGGCAAGCACCAAGCATTTATATGGCAATTCTCCACTTCAATCACGTAGGCATCACTGCCATGGCTGCGGCCATCCCCGCGAGGATTATAGACAACTACAAGTACAACCTGGACATATTTCCAGAAGAGGATGTCCGTAAGGTCGTGGACAAGATAGGGGTGTATGAACGGCGCTTTGCCGATGAAAACACGTGTTCGTCAGACCTTTGCTATGCGGCAGCGGAAAAACTGCTCCAAGACAACGGAATTGACCGCAACGAAATAGACCTGCTGGTCTTTCTATCCCATACGCCTGACTACCGCATGCCTGCAACTGCTTACCTGTTGCAGGACAGGTTGGGGCTCCCGAAGACCTGCATGTCCTTTGATATCAATCTTGGCTGCGCGGGTTACGAATACGCACTAGGCGTGGTCTATGCCATGATGCAGAACCACGGGCTCAGAAAGGCGCTGCTGTTAAACGGCGAGACTGGCTCTCGTGCATACAGCCGCAAGGACCGCCGGGTGGCCTTTATCTTTGCGGATGCGGGAACGGCTACGCTGGTGGAGCGTGGAGAACAGTTTCGTGAGAGTTGGTTCTCCATGAATTCTGATGGCTCCCGTGCGGACTTGATAATGGCTCCGGCTGGCGGATACCGCAAAATGAGTTCTGCTGATACTGTGCAGGAACGCGTGGTTGACGAGTACGGCAACATGCGCAGCGAGGAACACGGCTACATGAAGGGAGAAGACGTATTCAATTTTGTGATAATAGAGGTGCCGAAGGACATCAAGCGCCTGATGAAAGAGGCAAATGAGGACATACAGGCCATGGACTACTATGTCTTCCACCAAGCCAATGCATTCATCAACAAACACGTTGCAAAGAAACTGAAACTGGATCCAGACAAGATACCCTGGACGATTCAGAAATACGGCAACACATCCAGTGTGTCCGTACCTCTCACCATTGTCAGCGAGCTCAAAGACAGGCTGCAAGGCAAGAAGAAGCTGATGCTGAGCGCATTCGGCATGGGAATGGCTTGGGGGACAGCAATTGTACCCTTTGCAGACTGCCGTATCAGTGATATTGTGGAGGTGGAAAACGGGCAACCTGTTGGGAAATAATCCCATCGGCAAGCCCGCAGCTCCTGATTTTCTCTCACCCCAGCCCCTGAGTCTATGATGTTCCGCGCAGCCAGCATCACGGAACAGGCCGCACCATCCTGTAGACGGCAGCCGCTTTCCGGGGCAGGAGCTTGAGGGAGTCTGAGCTGCCGTATGCTGCCTGCAGCTCAGCATTCACGCGGGGCATGACAAACACGTCCAGGTAATACCTGTAGAAAGACAAGGGAATGTGCACCTTTCCGGGAGCAGGGGCGGAGGCCACGCGGCGGTATATCCGGTTGTAGTTCTCCACCGTTTTCTCCAGCTGAAAATTGCGGTAGATGCTCTCCCGGGCGTTCCTGCCGATGCGCTCACGCAATTCCGGGTCATGCATCAGGAGATTCGCGTACTGAACCAGTTCATCCGCAGTCTTGGCCACAAATCCGTTCACCCCATGCTCCAGACGCTCTGCGGGAGCGGGCGGCCCCATGTACACGCAGGGCTTGCCCATCACCATGGCGGTACCCAGCGTGCCATCTATGGAGGAATAGGCATCCGGCTTGAGATGGTACAGGTAGATATCCATCTCCGGCATGCGGGCCAGGTACTCTTCCACCGGGAGCAGGCCTGTTACCTCCACCTCATACTGCGCGCTGCGCTCCGCAGCCTGCCTCTCTATCATGGCATGGGTTTCATTATGCTCGCCTCCAATGATAAGCACCTTCTTGGGATTGTCCACCCGGTCAAAGACATCAAACATGTCCGCAGGGCACTTGTTGAGCGTGGAGGCCCTGCCTACCACCAGCGGGGCATGGTCTTTCCTGGCGGCCTCCGCTATCTGCACCGTCCTGTCGTATTCTGCCCGTGAGCGGCCGAAATAGTTCATCTCCTTGCTCTCCTCCGGGATAAAGGAGTACAGTGGATCGTCGT
Organism: Akkermansia sp.; assembly: GCA_030536145.1. Lineage (GTDB taxonomy): Bacteria > Verrucomicrobiota > Verrucomicrobiia > Verrucomicrobiales > Akkermansiaceae > Akkermansia. The sequence goes on along the minus strand of JAUNQN010000013.1, from coordinate 5,344 downwards.
AAGCGGCCTTGTCTATGAAAACCAGTATGTCTGAATGCCGGATTTCAAACGGCTGCAGCATGAACTGGAGGAAGGAGGGTTTCTGGCACACGGTGGTGACCACCGGGATGCGGAGTTTCCGTGCGGCTGCCGCCTTCAGCAGCTGTTCGAAAAGCGTCCAACCGTCTGCATGGAAGAAATGCACACACTGGTAGCCGTGTTTCAGGTAGTAGTCCAGAAGCTCCTCCCCGGTGTTCTCCCGCACGTCCAACGTATCAGAATCCGCCTTGTAGCGTTTCCGGCAAAAGACCACGGGCGCTTCCAGCGCGGCGTTGCCTTCAATCAAGTATCTCAAGGCAAGGGAGGCCCCGCCGTTGGACAAATAGATGTCTATGACAAACAATACCTTCATCTTCTCCATATCTGTTAAGGGGGCTGTGCTGCCGCCCGGTGCCGGTCCCGGGGAACCTGTCTTTCACAAGCACGCAGGGTGGATACGTTCTCCTATACCATACCGGGCAGCCTGTGTCAAGCAGCGGCTTGGGGCTGAAAGCGGAAAGCGGAATAGTCCGGCTGTTCCTCACCTAGCCTCCGCAATCATCACTGCATAGTCTTGGTGCAACGATGCTCAGCATATAAAAACACCCATTTCATGAGCGCAGCCAGACCGATGGCCAGGATAAAGGCAAGCAGGATAGACAGGCGGGGATGACTGGCAGATATACCGAAATCGCGGAAAAGCTTCATAGGTACATACTGGAAGAGGAAAAGGTAGAAGGCATTTTGCCCCAGCCATACTAGGGGACGCGGAACACGGGACCAGGTGACAGAGGCAAAGATCCAGGTTACCCCCAGGGCAAAGAAGCACGCCAGGGCCGAGGTATAGTGGATACCGGCCCATCCGCCTAACGCGATACCGCTAAGCCAGCCAAAGAACTTGGCAAACAGCCGGAAGTGATGAAGTGCCCAGAGAGACGCCGACACCAGGAGAAGCCCCCACACCAGTGCAGGAAGACGTGATTTGTTCAGCAAAAATTCCAACCGGTGTCCATACAGGGCATAGAGCATACCGGCAGGGAAACACCATTCCGTATCCAGCCACCAGGTAGGTTTATACGGGAACATGAGGGATACAACCACGGCCACCAGGATAGAAAGAATCAGTATTGCCACCAGGCTGCGCCGCGGACGCTCCGGCGAAAACCCGACCACGGAGAATGACAGCCAAGTGAGGAGATAGAGCACGAGCGACATGACGATAAACCACCAGCTGCCGCACCCTACCATGGTATACAGGAACTTGAGCCCCCGTTCCAGGAAATTCCCCCATATCAGGGCCTCCATCATGCATACCGCAGCCGCCGCAAATCCGAAACGGACATACAGGCCGGCAAAACGCCTAGTAAGCAACTGGCGGAGGTAGAGCCGCCCCTTTTTCTGCAAGGAGAGCATAATACCATACCCGGAATAGAAGAAGTAGGTGCAAACAATGCACTGCACCAGCGGCGCATCTATATGAGCGTAATACCACTCGTCCTCCGGCTGTATTGGGCAGCAGAAGATGGAGATGTGGCGCAGCAGCATCAGCACCATAAAGAAACCGTTTATCATCAGAGTACGCTCATGAGCCACATGGGAGCCATCAAGGGGCAAGGAATAGCGCAGCCTGGGTTTTCCCAAGACAAAGGCAGCCAGGCAGACAAGGAAGATGAGGGTTTCCATGCCCCAAGCCTACAGCATTGCCAATGCTGTATACTTGCCCAGCTCTGCTAGCCCCTTATAATCATTTTATTTCATTGTTTTTTCACTTTCACTTGACTGTCGTGGAATTGTCTCCGTTATTCCTCAGCACAGATTCCCGCTCGTATTTCAAACTTTGAGCTTGCCTACAGCATTGGCAAAACTGTAGATACGCCAAGTGCGTTCCGATGCAGCGTATAGCATTTATCTTCAACAGACGACACATTACACACCGTCCCCAGGAGGCCAACGGGGAGGACTTCATTCCTACCTTGCCACCACGGCGATGATACGCTGCAGGTCTGCGGGGGAGAGGTTGTGGTGCATGGGGAGGCAGAGTACGGAATCCGCTAGGGCGCGGGCCACGGGGATGTGGGCGGCACGGGCGGAGAGGGTGTCCCTGTAGGCGGCGAAATCCGGGATGAGGGGGTAGAAGTAGCGGCGGGCCAGGATGCGGTGCTCCTTCAGCAGGGCAAAGAGCTCATCCCGCGTGCGGCCATACGCGGCGGGGTCTATGAAGATGGGGAAGTAGGCATAGTTGTGCTGCACGCCGGGCACATCCTGCAGGCAGCGTATGCCGGGCACGGCGGCCAGGGCGGCGCGGTAGGTTTCTGCCGCGGTGCGGCGGGCGGCTATGGCGGAATCCACGCTGCGCAGGGCCAGCAGGCCGTATGCGGCGCGTATCTCGTCCATCTTGGAGTTGATGCCGTGGGCCACCACCTCCGTCTCCCCGGTAAAGCCGAAGTTCTTGAGGTGGTCTATGCGCTGTTTCATTTCTGCGGAGTTGCAGACGAGGGCGCCGCCCTCCACGGTGTTGTACACCTTGGTGGCGTGGAAGGAGAGTGTGGACATGTCCCCGGCGCGGAGCACGCTCTGCCCGCCCGCGCGCACGCCGAAGGCGTGGGCGGCATCATAGATGACGCGCAGGCCGTGGCGGTCTGCAATGGCCTGCAGGGCGGCAGTATCACACGGGGTGCCGTACACGTGCACGGGCATGATGGCCACGGTGCGGTCCGTGACGGCGGCCTCCACGGCGGCGGGGTCCAGGTTGCCGGTCACGGGATCCACATCTGCAAAGACGGGGGTAAGGCCGTTCCACCACAGGGAGTGGGTGGTGGCCACAAAGGAGAAGGGGGTGGTGATGACCTCCCCGGAGCGCAGGCCGAGCGCCTGCAGGGCGGTGAGCAGCGGCAGGGTGCCGTTTGTGAACACGCTGATATAGGGCACGCCCAGGTAGTCCGCCAGGGCCTGTTCCAGCTCCCGGTGGTAGTGGCCGTTGTTGGTAATCCACTTGCGCTGCCATATATCCCGGAGCAAGGGGGTGAATTCATCCAGGTCCGGCAGGAGGGGGGAGGTAACGGTGATGGTGTCCGGCTCTATGTCCATGTGTGTGTGAGAATCAGGTGTCAGTCTACCAGTTGGCGGAGGTAGTCTCCGTAGCTGTTGCGCAGGGTGGCGGCGGATTCCAGCAGCTGCTCACGGGTAATCCAGCGGTAGCTGTAGGCAATTTCCTCCAGGCAGGCAATCATGACGCCCTGGTGCTTCTGCAGGGTACGCACCAGCTCCGCGGCCTCCAGCAGGCTGTCGAATGTGCCGGTATCCAGCCAGGTGTATCCGCGGGTCATCACGTTCACGTGCAGCTTGCCGCGGTTCAGGTATTCTTGCAGCACGGAGGTAATCTCCAGCTCACCGCGCGGGCTGGGCTGCACGCTGCGGGCTATGGATACCACCTCATTGTCAAAGAAGTACAGGCCTGTAGCGGCAATATCGCTGCGGGGGCGGGCGGGTTTCTCCTCTATGGAGACCGCCCTGCCCTGCGCATCCAGCTCCACCACGCCGAAGCGCTCCGGGTCTGCCACGGTCTTGCCGAAGATGGTGGCGCCATCCAGCCGGGCAGCTGCCCGCTGGAGCATGCCGGTCAGGCCGCCGCCGTAGAACACATTGTCCCCCAGCACCATGGCCACGGAATCCGAGCCGATGAAATCTGCGCCGATGATGAAGGCCTGGGCCAGCCCCTCCGGCCGCGGCTGCTCCGCATACGTGAACTGCACGCCGAAGCGGGAGCCGTCCCCCAGCAGGGCGCGGAAGTGCGGCAGGTCCCGCGGGGTGGAGATGATGAGAATCTCCCGTATGCCCGCCAGCATGAGAATGCTGATGGGGTAGTAGATCATCGGCTTGTCGTAGATGGGCAGCATCTGCTTGCTCACGGCCCCGGTCATGGGGTGCAGGCGCGTGCCGCTGCCGCCGGCCAGTACTATTCCTTTCATGCGCGGGTGCGGGGGTTAGCGGTTTTGGTACATCTCCTCGTAGTATTTCTCATACTCCCCGCTGGTGATATTGTCCATCCACTCCTGATGGTCCAGGTACCAGCGCACGGTTTTCTCTATGCCTTCCTCAAACTGGAGGGAGGGCTCCCAGCCCAGCTCCGTTTTCAGGCGGGTGGAATCTATGGCGTAGCGCAGGTCATGGCCGGGGCGGTCTGCCACATAGGTTATCAGGTGGTCGCTGGTGCCGGGGGCGTGGCCCAGCAGGCGGTCCGTAACCTTGATGAGGAGCTTCACGATGTCGATGTTCTTCCACTCGTTGAACCCGCCGATGTTGTAGGTGCGTCCGGGTGTGCCGCGGTGGAAGATGGTGTCTATGGCGCGGGCGTGGTCCTCCACGTAGAGCCAATCGCGCACGTTCTCCCCCTTTCCGTACACGGGCAGGGGCTTGCCGTGGCGGATATTGTTGATGAAGAGGGGGATGAGCTTCTCCGGGAACTGGTAGGGGCCGTAGTTGTTGGAGCAGTTGGTGACCAGGGCGGGCATGCCGTAGGTATCATGGAAGGCGCGCACAAAGTGGTCGCTGGAGGCCTTGGAGGCGCTGTACGGGCTGTGGGGGGCGTACTTGGTATCCTCCGTGAACAGGGAGGAATCCATGGGCAGGGCGCCGTACACCTCATCCGTGGAGATGTGGTAGAAGAGCTTGCCGGCCCAGTCACCGTTCCAGGCATGGCGGGCAGCCTGCAGCAGGGAGAGCGTGCCCAGCACGTTGGTGCGGGCAAAGGTGAAGGGGTCCTTGATGGAGCGGTCCACGTGGGATTCCGCGGCCAGGTGAATCACACCGTCGATGGCGTGCTCTGCAAAGATGCGGCACACGGCATCAAAATCACAGATATCCGCGCGCACAAAGGTGTAGTTGGGCGCGTGCTCGATATCCTTCAGGTTGGCCAGGTTCCCGGCGTATGTCAGGGCATCCAGGTTCACGATGCGGTAATCCGGGTACTTGTTCACAAAGAGCCGTACCACATGGGAACCAATGAAGCCTGCGCCGCCGGTGATGAGAATGGAACGTTTCATCTGCCGCCATTATAGCACAAAAAGCCGCCTGTTCAAGCATGAACAGGCGGCTTGCACGGTTCACGGGTTTACGTGTCTGCCGTGAGCCAGTCGAAGAGCTGCACCGCCTCAATCTCCTGAATATCCAGCGGCAGGGGCTCTGCCGTGGTCTGGTCATCCCAGCGGCGGTGGATGGTGAGGTGGATGCAGGGCGCGGGTTCTCCCTGCCCTTCCTCCTGCGCGGCATACCGCTTCTCCGCCAGGATGAAGGTGGCAGCCCAGCCGTTCGGATCCAGGGATTCCAA
>JAUNQN010000053.1 GCA_030536145.1 Akkermansia sp. | reverse complement strand
GGGCGGGAGCATCCAGAGCCCCTTGCCCTCCGTGGCAATCCACAGGGAGCCGTCCTGCGTGCAGAGGGCATCCATGACAAAGGGGCAGGGCGCGGCGGGAAGCTCGGCGGCCGTGCATGGTGCAGCTGCGGCGCCGGCTATCCACAGCGGTAATGTAATGTTGAAGTGTCTCATTTCTTGTGGTCGGGTGTAAGGGTGGGTATGGTGTGCTTCCTGTATTTATTGCCCATGCTACCACAGGAATCCTGTTCCTTGCAAGAAAAAGAAGTGTTACAAAAGTGTAACAGGAATGCAAGGTGCAGACAGTCAATGGGGAGTAATGCCCTTTCCTGCTCCCCGGCAGGCTGTCCCCGGCCTTGCGCATGCGTTTCCGCGCATTATGTTTCTTGTTCGGACTTGAAATGTTGTCTTGACTTTCCGCCCCGGTGCGTGCTAGACTAATAGGAACCTAAACCTTTACCATACTTCCTTCCTGTTATGAAAAACAGCACCATCGCAGCAGTGGCGGCCATGGCCGCATTGGGATTCGGGGCCTCTGCCCAGCACACGGCACCCGCCGTGCAGCCGGAGCCTGCCCCCGCACCGGCAGGGCGCGCAGCCACGCCGCAAGAGCTCATGCAGCAGCTGCTGGACTGCGTGGATGAGCAGATAGCCGTGCTCAAGTCTGCCACGGACCGCCACAGCGCAGATGTGGCCGGTGCCAAGCTGGAGAAGCTGCTGCATGACCAGGCTGCGGCCATGGAGGCGCTGGACCGCCTGCGCTACATGTTCACGGAGGAAGAGCGCGCCGCCTTCGAGGCCAGGCTGCTGCCCCTGTACGGGGAATTTTCCCGCCTGGAGAACCTGCCGCAGGCGTTTTACGGCTCCACCTACCTGGAGGCAGGCGTGTACCTGTGGGATGGCGAGTCTGCGCTGTTCCGCGGCATGGACCTTTCAGAGGAATTCCTGGGGAAGCTCATGCAGGCCGCCAACCTGCTGGCGGGTGTGAAGGACTGTGCCGGGGCGGATGCCGCCGCAGGGCAGGTGGAGACGCTGCTCACGGAGGCCGTGGCGCTGGATGAGCTTATGGACAAGCTGATTCCCTATGAACAGCGCTGCACCATCAAGCAGATGACGGGCAAGGAGTTCCGCGAGACGGCCGTGCTGCTGCTCAAGGCGGTACAGCCCCTGGAGCAGCAGCCCCGCTGCTACGGCTCTGCCAAGCTGCAGGCTGCGCTGGAGAGCCTGCCCGTGTTCGATTTTTCCGAGGGCGTACAGGAGAAATAACCGCCTTTCACCACAGCCATGCCTACCCCCCAAGAGCCGGATGAGAGCCTGGGCGTGCGCCGCCGCAGCGGCAGTACCGCCACGCGTCGCCGTACCCCCGTGCGCCGTGCGGGCCGCCGCCGCACGGGGAAGGTTACACTAGGCAAATGCTTGCAGGATTTATGCGCCTACCTGTTCAACGTGAAACTCCCGCAGCGGTTTTTTACCTGCCTGGGGAAACTCTTGGGCAAGAAGAAGTGAGAATGCCGCGCCGTGCGGGCCGAGCAAAACGAAAAAGCGGTCCGGCTGCCGGGCCGGACCGCTGGTGAATTGGAATGGCGCTGCGCTTAGTCGCGCACAATGTAGCCGGGCTTGCGGGTCTTGGCGGGGCGCACGCAGCCGCCCTGCGCCTCATACCCCAGCACGCAGATGCCCATGCCCTCCATGCTGTCTGCCAGGCCCCACTTGGCGCGCAGGTCTGCCAGCTCCGGCATCCGGAACATCTCCTTGGCGCGGTTGATCCAGCAGGAACCCAGCCCCACCGCCTGGGCGGCGTTCATCAGGTTGCCCATCACCAGGCAGGCATCCTGCCGGCCTGTTTTCTCTGCCGTGTCCGCAAACACGATGACTGCCGTGGGCGCACCGTAGAACGGGTCTCGCTTGGCATCCATGATTGCGCCGTTGACGGCAGACAGGCGGGCCATCATCTGCGGGTCCTGCACCACCACCATCACGGGGGATTGGGTGCCGTGCCCGGTGGGGGCGTAGGTGCCGGCCTCCAGCACGGCTTCCAGCGCGTCGTCCGCCACCTGGCGCTGCTCATACTTGCGGCAGCTGCGGCGTTCCTTCAGGTCGATAAGGGTTTCTTTCATACGCTGTGCAGTATACGCCCATCCCCCAGCCGGGTCAATGCTTTATCCGCCCGTACCCGCGTTTCTGCCCCCTTTTTCAAAACAGGTGTGTCGTCGGCGCAGTTTTTGGTTGACATTTTGAGATTCATTTTGTAGAGTACGCGCGATATGAAAAAGAGACTGCGCAAGAAATTCCGTGTCGGTGAGTTCCAGGAACTCTGCTTCGAGTTTTCTTTTGAATACAAGGGTGATGTGGAATCACCTGAGTGTGAGAAGTTCCTGCATAGCTTCGTGGAGGAGTGCATTGAGGCCAACGACCTGAACTGCGAGGGCTGCTTCGCGGACAATGGCTGCAACATCTCCGCCCGTGCCACGGACCCCAAGCAGACCAGCGAGGCCCAGCGTGCCGCCGTGAAGGCGTGGCTGGAGGCCCGCGAGGACGTGGAGCTCAAGAGCTTCGGTGAGCTGGAGGACGCTTGGTACGCCCGCGGCTGAGCCTGCGGCACTTCCCCCATACTGCCACCATGAGTGACCCCACTCCGGACAAGAAGCCGGTGCTGGCCAAGGGGCTCAAGGGCGTGATTGCCAATGAGACCGGGCTGAGCGACGTGCGCGGCGAAGAAGGACGCCTGCTGTACTGCGGGTATGAAATCGAGGACCTGGTGGACCTCTGCAGCTTTACGGAAATCATCTACCTGCTGCTCAACAAGCGCCTGCCGAACCGCGAGGAGCTGGACGGCCTGCAGCAGCGCCTGCGCCATGACCGTGAGCTGCCCCAGCCCATCCTGGACTTCTTCAAGACGGCCACCAAGACCGCCCGCCCCATGAGCGCGCTGCGCACCGCCGTATCCATGCTGGGCATGTACGACGACCGCACCAAGGACCCCAGCCAGATGAAGGAGATCGGGCTCTCCCTCATTGCCAAGCTGCCGGTCATGGCCGCGTACTACTACCGCATCTGCCAGGGCCAGGAGCTGCCCCCCATCCGCACGGACCTGGGTGAGGCAGAGCATTTCCTGTGGCTGCTGAAGGGCAAGGAGCCGGACCCGAACGAGGCCCATATCATGGATGTGGCCTACATCCTGCATGCGGACCACGGCATGAACGCCTCCACCTTCGCCTCCCGCGTCACCGCCTCCACGCTTTCCGATATGTATTCCTCCATCACCACCGCGCTCGGCACCCTGAAGGGCCCGCTGCACGGCGGCGCAAACGAGGCCGTTATCGAGATGCTCAAGGAGATTGGCGACGAGGACAACGTGGAGGCCTACGTGAACGACAAGCTGGCCCGCAAGGAGAAAATCTTCGGCATGGGCCACCGCGTGTACAAGACGCTGGACCCCCGCGCCCCGCAGCTGCGCCGTATCGCCATCCGTCTCACCCAGACCATCGGTGAGCCCAAGTGGATCCGCATGAGCGATATGATTGCCAAGATGATGCGCGCCCGCAAGGGCCTGAACGCCAACGTGGATTTCTACTCCGCCACGGTATATTACAGCCTGGGCATTCCCACCCGCCTGTTCACCACCGTGTTTGCCATAGCCCGCGTGGCCGGCTGGGTGGCCCAGATTCTGGAGCAGCTGGAGGACAACACCCTCTTCCGCCCCCTTTCCAGCTACACCGGCCCCGATGAACCCCTGCTGGTTCCCGTGCTGGATATGCGCTGAGCCATGCGCTTGCCGAAAAGGCGGGGCGGCAACCATGCCGCCCCGCCTTTTTCATGGACTGCTGCGCGGCGGGCGCGGCAATTTCCCGTATCAAAGTGGAAATTCCAATACTAAATCAACCTACCCCCATCAAAAGCTGGTTTCTCCCAGCTTGAAGGGCAGGCCGCAGGATGAGAGCAGCAGGGCGGCCAGTATAAGCAGAGCAAGGCGGCACGCTGTGCGTGCCGCCTTGCGGGAACCGCCGCGGGCGGGGTTAGAGGGTGCGTTCCTGGGCATCACCGAAGGAGATTCCCATTTCCTTGGCAGCATCCACCAGCTGGCTGTCCGTGCCGACGAGGTGGAGGGAGCGGACGGCTTCCTCGATGGGCATGGAGACCATGTCGATGCGGTTGAGGGCGACGGTGTGGCCGAACTTGCCTTCCTCGATGAGGGAGATGGCCTTGGCACCGCAGCGCACGCCGAGGACGCGGTCAAACGGGATGGGGGAGCCGCCGCGCTGGGTGTGGCCCAGCACGCAGTAGCGGGTCTCGATGCCGGTGATGGTCTCCAGCTTGGTGGAGAGGAAAGCCGCGATGCCGCCGAGGCGGACCTCGCCCTTCGTCTCCTCGTCCAGCGTGAGCAGGCGGCCGCCGATGCGTGCGCCCTCACTCACCACCACGATGATTTCACGCTGGCCCAGGGCCTTGAGCAGCTCCACCTTGCGGACGATGTCCTCCAGGGTGAACTCGATTTCCGGGATGAGGATGACATCTGCACCGCCGGCAATGCCGCCGTACAGGGCAATCCAGCCGGCGTGGCGGCCCATGACCTCCACCACCATCATGCGCTGGTGGGAGTAGGCCGTGGTGCGCAGGCGGTCCAGGTTCATGCTGACCACGGAAACGGCGGTCCAGAAACCGAAGGTGTAGTCCGTGGCGCCCAGGTCGTTGTCGATGGTCTTGGGCACGCCCACGATGGGCAGGCCGATTTGGCGGAGCTCCAGACCGATGGTCTGGGAGCCGTCGCCACCCACCACGATGAGGGCGGAGAGGCCGAGGCGCTCCACGGTGGCCTTGCTGCGGTCCAGCACGTCCTGGGCAATCTGGGCGCGGCCGTCCACACCGCTCTTCACGGTGAAGTTGCCCTTGTTGACGGTACCGAGGATGGTGCCGCCCATGGAGCGGATGTTGTGGCAGTTTTCCGGGGTGAGAATCTTCCAGCGCTCGTTATCCGGGGTGGAGAGCAGGCCCTCGAAGCCGTCGAAGAAGCCGTAGACTTTCCAACCGCGGGCGGTGGCGGCGGCCACGGCACCTTCAATCACTGCGTTCAGGCCGGGGCAGTCGCCGCCGGAGTTGAGAATACCGATGTTCATGGCTCTTTAGTGCTTGGGGAGGGTGAGGAATTTGGTCTGGTCTTTCAGGTCATAGGTGGTAACCCACTGTTCCCATGCGTTCCAGCCGTCGCGCAGGAACTTGGCGGCGGTGTTGTAGCGCTCCTGGGAGCTGGGCATGCCGAGGATGACGGCCACAAGGCGCTGGGCATACACGCTCTGGGTGCCGATGGTGGGATTCATGCGGCGCACGGAGCTGCGGCGGGAGGTGGCCATGATGCAGGAGCCGGCGCTCTTGGAGCTGGCTACCTTCAGGCCGTCCACGGAGTCGGAGAGCAGCCTGTTGCCGTTGGTGAGCTGCACGGCGCGTGTGCCGTTCACGTGCACGGTGGCATGGTGCATGGAGCAGATGGCCAGCAGGGAGGGATTGTTGGCCACGTACATGGAGAGCAGTGCCATATCACGCGCGGAGGACTGGGAGACCACGGCACCGTGGCAGCCCTTGAAGTACGTGGAGTACATGGTGAGGGACTTGGCCATCCTGTTCATCTGGGCCACAAAGGCGCTCACGGGATCACTGCTGCCCAGGGCGGAGCCGCAGGCGTATGCCAGGGTGGTGGCGGCGGCGCTGTCATCCGTGAGCACGGTGGCGTACAGGGCATCGCGGATGGAGATGCTGTCGCCGGCTTGCAGGCCCAGCAGGTTGGTGTGCTGCCACTGTGTGGCTTCCTGCGGCACGGTGACCATGCGGTTCATGTCCACGTTCTGTGACTGGATCCAGTCCATGGCCACGGCGGCGTTTGCCAGGTTGGCCAGCATGCCGATGGGGCGCTTGGCGTTGCTGTTCTCAGAGAAGAGGATGCGGCCGGTGTTGGCCTCCAATGCCACGTAGCTGGGGGAGCTGGGGGCCTGGGTTTCAAACATGTTCTGGGAACAGGAGCTCAGCAGCGCGCCGGCTACCAGGGCCGCGGCGGCTGTGCAGGCTTTAAGTGTGTTCTTCATGTGTCGTTTTTGTTGCGAGGGTTGCTGGATTATGCCTTGGACTTCTTCTTGCACTTGGTTGCCTTGGCGGGCGCTTGGGCAGGTGCCGTTTCCGCAGCGGCTGTGGCGGCGGGCTTGGGCGGGCAATCGCCGAAGATGATGCCCAGGTCCCGCGCGGTCTGCACAATCTGGCTGTCCGGCTGCACAAAGCGTGGCTTGGCCACGGCCTCGTCGATGGAGACAGTGCCCACTTTCGGGCCCTTGAGCACCACGGAGGTGCCGAACTCCTTGCGCTCGATGAGCTTGACGGCCTCCACGCCGAAGCGGACGCCGAGGATGCGGTCGAACGCGCAGGGGGAGCCGCCGCGCTGGGTGTGGCCCAGCACGCAGTAGCGGGTCTCGATGCCGGTCATCTCCTCCAGCAGGTGGCACAGGCGGTTGCCGATGCCGCCCAGGCGCTCGTCGCCCTTGTCCTTGTTGTGGATGGTGATGATGTCGCCGTTCAGGCGGCAGCCTTCTGCCACCACCACGATGATTTCACGCTGGCCCGTGGCCTTGCGCTGCTTCACGCAGTCCACCACGTTCTGAAGGTCGAACTCGATTTCCGGGATAAGCACCACGTCCGCAGAGGAGGAGATGCCGCTGTGCAGGGCAATCCAGCCAGAGAGGTCGCCCATGACCTCGATGACCATGATACGCTGGTGGGCGTTTGCCGTGGTGCGGATACGGTCGATGGACTCGGAAACCACCTCCACCGCGCTCTGGAAACCGAAGGTGTAGTCGGAGGCGCTGCAGAGGTCGTTGTTGATGGTCTTGGGAATGGAGATGACGGGCAGGCCCTCCTCTGAAAGGAGCTTGGCGGTCTTGGCGGAGCCGCCGCCGCCAATCACCGTGAGGGCCTGCAGGCCCAGGGCGGTGATGGTCTTCTTGGCCTTGGCCATAATATCCGGGCTGATGGAGTAGCGGCCCACCTTGTTCATGTGCACGTTGAAGTTGCCCGTGTTGGTGGTGCCCAGGATGGTGCCGCCAATGCTGCGGATCTTGTGCGTCTTGTTCAGGTTGAGCACCTCGTAGCGGCGGCCGCCGTCCACGGGGAGCAGGCCTTCGAATCCGTCGTGGAAGCCGATGACTCGCCAGCCGCGGCTGTAGGCCGCTGCCACGTAGCCTTCAATGACGGCGTTGATGCCGGGGCAGTCGCCGCCGGAGTTCAGGATACCGATAATCATGGAGGGAATGCGTGTTTTGGTTGGTAATTAGCGTGTTTCTCACTTGGAGCAGGGGGCCGGGATGGCTCCCAGGAAATGGGCGCAGGACCACATGGCGCGCGGGTGGTGGAAGAAGGATTTCCACACGGAGCCCTTGAGCGTGTTGGCGGGGGAGCCGTCGCGCTCGCAGTAGCCGTACCACTCGCCGTGCTCCTTGTCCTGCAGGTGCTCGAAGGACCAGTCGTGGATGCGCTGGTGCCACTCCGCGTACTTCTCGTCGCCCGTCATCACGTAGGCCAGGCAGGTGCCGATGAGTGCCTCGTCGTGCGGCCACCAGAATTTCATGTTGTGCCAGTACTCCTGCACGGAGCCGCCGTACACGTCGGTGTAGTACAGCAGGCCGCCGTACTGCTTGTCCCAGCCGCGCTCCAGGGACCAGTCAATCATCTTGCAGCCGATTTCGATGAGCTCCTTGTCCCCGCCGCGGTACTTGGCCTCGTTCAGGATGAACCAGCCGCCCTCTATGGCGTGGCCGGGGTTCAGCGTGCGCTCGTCGAAGTGGTTGACCACGGAGCCGTCCGGGGCCACGTTCTCCATCACGGCCTTGATATCCTCATGCAGGAACAGGGTCTTGAGGTCCTTGACGCAGCGGTCAATCCAGCCGGTGTAGTAGCCCTCTGCATCCCCCAGGTACTGGCGCAGCTCCTGGGCGGTCACCAGCATGATCATGCGGGCGCCCAGGTTCTCCGTGGGGCGCTTGCCCGTGCTCTTGGGCACCATCCTGCCGGGGGTGAAGAACACGTCTGCAAAGATGTCGAACCAATGCCGGGCGCGCTCGGCGCTGCGGGCGTCTCCCGTGGCACCGTAGTGCGCGGCCCAGGCAATGGCGGTAAAGCACTCGCTGTACGCATAGCGGCGCTTGCGCAGCGGTGTGCCGTCCTCCGCCACCAGGAAATACATGCGCCCGTCTGCCGGGTCCACGCATTTCTCCTCCACAAACTTCAGGGCGCTTTCCGCGTACTGCAGCCACTCCGGGCGCTGCTCCACGCTGTTGTAGCAGGTGAGCAGCATCCAGGCCATGCGGCCCTGGGCCCACACGTTCTTGTCCGTGTCTGCCATGCTGCCGTCTGCCTCCAGGCAGTGGTACAGGCCGCCGTGTTCCGTGTCGTGTATGCGCGGGAACCAGAAGGGCACAATCTCGTTCAGGAGCTTATCCTTGTAGAACTCGCCGAGCGCTTTCGTATCCATGGTGTGCGGGGGGGGGCAGGGGTGCTTACTTGTTGATGGCCCAGTCGAAGAAGCCGATGGCGGTCAGCTCATCCTTGAGCTGCTTCAGGGTGGCGGCATCCGGGTTGCCCATGGGAAGGCGTGCCGGGCCCATATCCACGCCCCACCAGCCCATGATGGCCTTGCAGCAGCCCATGTAGCCCTTGGAGGCAATGATGTTGATCATGCTCACGGAAAGCTGCTGCAGGTGCTGGGCTTCCTTCATGTCGCCGGCCTCGAAAGCCTTGATGATGTCCTGGTACAGCTTGGGAGCATAGTTGTAGGAGGAACCCACGCCGCCCTTGGCACCGGTGGCCAGGGCTGCCAGGAACCACTCGTCCACGCCCCACGGCACGTCCCACTTGCCGCCGTCGCAGTTCAGGGCGTCCATGTACAGCGCCATGTCCGGGTTGGTGAACTTCACGCCGCAGAAGTTGGGAATCTTGGCGGCGCAGGCCTGGATCATCTTCACCGGGTTGAAGGCCACGTGCGTGAGCGCGGGAATGTCGTAGAAGTAGTACGGCAGCTCCGGGGCACCGGATGCCTCGAAGGCGAGGCAGTCCACCAGGGAATCGATGCTGCCCGGCTTGAAATAGCAGGGGGAGTTGCTGGCGGTGGCGGCGGCGCCGCACTTGGCGGCGTACTCGGCCAGCTCACGGCCGTCGTACACGCTGTTGCCGCCGGTATGCACCACAAACTGCATGCCGTGCTTCTTGGCGGCCTCACCCCAGGCGGCCATGTTTTCCTTGCGTTCCGTGAGCTGCATGTGGGCGGATTCACCCGTGGAGCCGGTGATGAAGGCAAGTTTGATACCCTGGGATGCCAGGAAAGCCACCTGGGATTCCACTGCGTTCGGGTTGCAGGTGCCGTCTGCGTTCATGGGAGTATGGGAGGCGGCAACGAGTCCGTGGAGTTTAAGAGAAGTTTCCATATTGGGGAATGTTTTGGTTAACGCCCTCCATCATAGCGCAAGCCCCGCTTCATTTCAAGCGGAAAGAGCGCAAAAAGCCCGAAAAATACGCTATTCTCCCGCTTTCCGCCCCTGTTTCCGCCGCCGGGCGGGGTGTTAGTCCGCCTTGCGGCGGGTGAAGCGCAGGCGCAGGGAGTCCTGGGGCAGGCCGCGGGCCTTGTTCTGGCGGCGTATGAGCGGGCGCGCCTCTGCGGGGAATTGGGAGAGGGGAAACTCCAGCACGGCCTCGTCCCTGCCACGGAAGCTGATGGTGGCGGTGTATACCTGGCCGCTGCGGGTGAAACGGATTTGGTACGGCTCCTCCTCCGCCTGCAGCCACTCGTATGCGGCCTTGCCGCGGCGGCCTGCCGCCACGCATTCCACGCGCCCGGGGTCCACGGCGGCGCTCAGGCCGTCGGCGCTGTCCTGCCAGTCCCCCAGCACCAGCTCGCGCGGGTCCTCCCGGCAGGCTGCCAGGGCGGCGGCCAGCAGGATGGCGGCGGTGCGGCACAGGTACGGCATGGCGGTAGGCTGGGAAAAGAAAAATCCCCGGCGCGGCTGCGGGAGCGGCGCCGGGGATGGAAAAGCGGGGCTTAGTTTGCCACAATGTTCACCAGGCGGCCGGGAACCACGATGACCTTGCGGACGGTCTTGCCGGCGGTGAACTCCTGCACGCGGGCAGAGGCCAGGGCCTGCTGCTCCAGGTCCTCCTTGGCAATGTCTGCGGGCACGGTGAGCTTGTCACGCAGCTTGCCGTTCACCTGCACCACGATTTCCTTGGTGTTCTCCACCAGGTACTCCGGGTTGTAGGCGGGCCAGGTGATGGCGCAGAGCTGGGTGGCGGGCAGGGCGGGGAATGCCGTGCGCAGGATGCTGTACAGCTCCTCCGTGATGTGCGGGGCAAAGGGATTGAGCAGGTGGAGCAGGGTGGTGTAGTCCTGCAGGCTCACGCTCTCCGCCTGGGTCATGGCGTTGGTGCACTCCATCATCTTGGAGATGGCGGTGTTGAAGCTCATGGCTTCGATGTCCTCCGTGACCTTCTTGATGGTCTTGTGCAGTTCCTTGCGCACGGGGGTGAGCGTGGTCTCGTCGGCATCCGTCACCTTGCCGGAGAGCACCCATGCGCCCTCCTGGTTCTCTGCCATGGCCACGCGCCACACGCGGGCCAGGAAACGGCTGATGCCCTCCACGCCCTTGGTGGCCCAGGGCTTCACTTCCTTCAGCGGGCCCATGAACATCTCGTACAGGCGGATGGCGTCTGCGCCGTAGTCGCGCACAATGTCGTCCGGGTTCACCACGTTGCCGCGGCTCTTGGACATCTTCTGGCCGTCCTCGCCCAGGATGAGGCCCTGGTTCACGAGCTTGTTGAAGGGCTCCGGCTGGGAAACCAGGCCGTAGTCGAACAGCACCTTGTGCCAGAAACGGGCGTACAGCAGGTGGAGCACGGCGTGCTCCGTGCCGCCCACGTACAGGTCCACGCCGCCGGGCTTACCGTTGCCGCCCATCCAGTATTCCTCGGCCTCCTTGCCGATGAAGGCGGTTTCGTTCGTGGGGTCGATGTAGCGCAGGTAGTACCAGCAGGAACCTGCCCACTGGGGCATGGTGTTGGTCTCTCGCGTGAAGGTGTCGGAGTAGTGGATCCACTCCTTGGCCTTCACCAGCGGGCCGCGGGGGTCGCCGCTGGGCTTGAAGTCCTCCATCTCCGGCTGGAGCAGGGGCAGCTCCGTCTCCGGTATGGCGTAGTGGTGGCCGTCCTCTCCCCACACGATGGGGAAGGGCTCTCCCCAGTAGCGCTGGCGGCTGAACAGCCAGTCGCGCAGCTTGTAGTTCACCTGGCCGTGGCCGTACTGCTTCTCCTCCAGCCAGGCTATCATCTGCTTCTTGGCTTCCGTCACGCTCAGGCCGTTGAAATGCTCGGAGTTCACCATGGTGCCGTCATACCCGCAGAAGTCCTGCCAGGGGGTGTCGGCGTTGTCCGGCTGAACCACCTGGATGATGGGCAAGCCGAACTTCACGGCAAAGTCGTAGTCGCGGCTGTCGTGCGCGGGCACGGCCATGATGGCGCCGGTGCCGTAGCCGGTCAGCACGTAGTCTGCAATCCAGATGGGAATCTGCCTGCCGTTCACGGGGTTGGTGGCGTAGGCACCGGTGAACACGCCCGTCTTCTCCTTCGCCAGGTCCGTGCGCTCCAGGTCGCTCTTGGCGGCGCAGGCCTTCTGGTAGGCCTCCACGGCCTCCTTCTGCTCTGCGGTGGTAATTTCTGCCACCAGCTCATGCTCCGGGGAGAGCACCATGTAGGTGGCGCCGAAAAGGGTGTCCGGGCGGGTGGTGTACACCGTGATGGTCTTGCCGCCGCAGTCGAAGTTCACTTCCGCACCCGTGGACTTGCCGATCCAGTTGCGCTGCAGGAGCTTGATGCTCTCCGGCCAGTCCAAGCCGTCCAGGTCGTCGATGAGGCGCTCCGCGTATGCGGTGATGCGCAGCATCCACTGGCGGAGCTTGCGGCGCTCCACGGTAAAGCCCTTGCTCTTCCACTCCTCCGCCTCCTCGTTGGCCAGCACGGTGCCCATGTCCGGGCTCCAGTTCACCATGCCGTCTGCCACGTAGGCCAGGCGCACGGCGTCTATCTGCTCACGGCTCCAGCCCTTTTCCTCCAGCTCGCTCACCGGGCAGGCCTTCTTCAGCTCCGTGTTGTAGTAGGAGTTGTACAGGCGCAGGAATATCCACTGCGTCCAGCGCACGTAGTGCGGGTCCGTGGTGGCTATCTCGCGGTCCCAGTCGTAGGAGAAGCCCAGCATCTTGAGCTGGCGGCGGAAGTTGTCGATGTTGGCGTAGGTGGTGATGGAGGGGTGCTGCCCGGTCTTGATGGCGTACTGCTCCGCCGGAAGGCCGAAGGAATCCCAGCCCATGGGGTGCAGCACGTTGAAGCCGTTCATGCGCTTGTAGCGGCTCACGATATCCGTGGCGGTGTAGCCCTCCGGGTGGCCCACATGCAGGCCCGCGCCGCTGGGGTAGGGGAACATGTCCAGGATATAGCACTTGGGCTTGCCGGCATCAAACCCGGCCTCGCCGGGGTTGTGTACCTTGAAGGTTTTCTCTGCGTCCCACGTGGCCTGCCACTTGGGCTCGAATACATCAAACGGATACGGATTCTTGCGTTCTGACATGTTGCGCGCGAATATAATATACTGCCACCCCAAAATCAAGCCTAATTTGAGCCATCCTGCCCGCGCAAAAGGAGAACCGGCCCGGCTTGGCGCCGGACCGGTCCTGCATGTAGTGCCGCGGGGCACTGTCAGTTTTTTGCCTGCTCTCAGGCGTTGTACACCTTGTCGTAGTACTCGGCGGCCATGCGGTCGGAGTCGAACATCGGGCAGATGTCGTGCATGGCGTTGAACACCAGGTCGAGCCAGGCGTCGTTGTTGTCGTAGTACGTGGGCAGTACCTTGCTCTCCAGCAGGTTGTAGAAGTTGTCGCGGTCGGAGCGGTCGCGGGCCTCGGGGGGCAGGCCGGGCTTGGCTTCCGGGATGATGAAGCAGTTCTCGCCGTCCTTCTCGAACTCGCGCACCCAGCCGTCGTTCGTGGAGATGGTGATGGAACCGTTCATGGTGGCGGACATGCCGGAGGTGCCGGAGGCCTCGCGGGTCACCACGGGGTTGTTCAGCCACAGGTCGGAACCGTTCTTCAGCAGGCGGCTCAGGCCCAGCTCGTAGCCCGTGAGCACCGCGCAGCGCGGGTACTTCTCGCTCAGGCGGTTCAGCTTGTTGAAGATGTCCACCGCCGTGAAGTCCGTCGGATACGGCTTGCCGGCCCAAATCATCTGCACCGGGCGGTTGGTGCGCTGCAGCATGCGCTCAAACATCACCGGGTTCTCCGTGATAAGCGCCGGGCGCTTGTACGCTGCAAAGCGGCGGGACCACACGATGGTCAGCGTGTTCGGGTCGAAGAGGTGCCCCGTCTGCTCACCCACTATGCTGAAGAGCTCCTTCTTCAGGGCGCGCTTGCGGTTGCGGAATGCCTCCTTGTCCTTGGCGGCAAAGGCCTCTGCAAGCTCCGGGTCCTGCCAGTAGTCGCGGTTCTGCGCGTTCGTCACGTGCGTGATGGGGCAGATGTCGCTGTAGCCCTGCCACATCTGGCGGGATACCTCGCCGTGCAGCTCGGACACGCCGTTGGCCATGCGGCTCAGGCGCAGGGCGGCCAGCGTGTAGTTGAAGGTCTGCTCGTTCGGGTCCAGCTTCAGCACGGAACGCACCTGGTCCAGGGACAGGCCGTCGAAGAAGGAGAAGTTGGCCATCAGGTTGATGTCCATCTTCTCGTTGCCGGCTTCCTCCGGGGTGTGCGTGGTGAACACAAAGCGCTTGCGCACCTCGTCCACGTTGCAGCCGTTGTGGGCCAGCATGTTGAAGGCGGCGCCGATGGCGTGGGCCTCGTTCATGTGGTACACTTCCGGCTCCACGCCCAGCTCCTGGAACAGGCGGGCACCGCCCTGGCCCAGCACAATGTACTGGGAGATACGCGTCATCGGGTTGGAATCATACAGGCGCTGCGTGATGGAGCGGCTCATGTCGTCGTTCTCCGGCAGGTCCGTGCTCAGGAAGAACATGGGAGCGGTGCCGAAGGTCTCCGGGCGCAGGAAGTAGGCCTTCACCCAAACCGGGGAATTGCAGATGTGGATGAGGAACTTGATGTTGTGGTCCTCCAGGAAGCTGTACTCCTTGCGGCGGTACTGCACGGCCATGGAGCCGTCTTCTGCACGGATCTGGTTGTAGTAGCCGTAGGACCACAGGATGCCCACGCCCACCAGGTTCTGGCGGAGTGCGCCGGCGGAGCGCATGTGGGAGCCGGCCAGGTAGCCCAGGCCGCCGGAGTAGATCTTGAAGACGTTGTCAATGGCGTATTCCATGCAGAAGTAGGCAACGGACTTGCCGTACTTCGGGTCGATTTCGTACGGGTGTGCGTACTGCGCGGGAAGGAAGGATGTACTCATGGTTTCTCGTTTCTGGTTGTTAGTGCTTCGGGACAGGGAAATCTGGCCCCGCCGGGTAGGCAATGCCGCCCGGACCCGCCCTTTATACACCCGTGTTCGTATTTTGAAAAGCAAAAAGTGTATCATACACGCGTACATGTGCGTAAAAACAAGGTGGATAAGCGCTCCCCTGCCTTAGTGTTTGCTAGGAGTGAGCGTTCTGTTAGACTGTATGACAACTCTAACAATTAGCAGGATTAACGGATTTTTTGCTCGCGGTGCGGTCACGTTGGTGCTAAAGTTCTCCCGTATGAAGACTTTCCGCAACATCACCCGATTCACGTATGAGAATACCTCGTTCCAGGGGTGGCGTGTTACGCTTTGCCGTAACCAGCGGCATTTCACCCGCTACTTCTCGGATAAGGTATATGGCGGTGAGGAGGCTGCTCTCCAGGCTGCTTTGCGTGCGCGCGCAAGTGTGCTCGCACGTCTTGCAGAGCAGCCGGACAATCCTAGTGCCGTGTTCTCTTTCTGCCGCAAGGAGGTGGATGCGCAGCAGGACTCTGCCCGTACCCTGCCTGCCGGGATGAATCCCAAGCGGCGTTATCATTGACCGTTTCTGCGCTTTTTCTGCTTCGCAACCGCGCCAGTGGAATTTTCTCCATCGGCGCGGCCTTTGTTTTTCAATGCCTTGTAAACTTTTTTGCAAAAAAATGCAGAAATTTCAAAAAATGAGCTTGACGTTCGGGCTGCGTTCATGTATACTGACCTCACGCCCTGCTACAGGGCAGCCCGAAAGAAAGACGGGCGGCTGAAACAAGCCGA